>JAUJMS010000009.1 GCA_030446745.1 Egibacteraceae bacterium
AGCAGGCGACCGTCGGGCGTCGCGCTCAGGTAGTTCTCGCAGCAGTTGCCCGAGCCGCGCACGACCCGCCACGCCGTGTCCTCGAGCGGCGCCCCGAGCGCGTCGGTCGTGGGATAGCTCTGCCGCTCGGTCTTGAGGCCGGCGGCGTCGACTCTCGCGGGCTGCCCGAGGACCGCCGTCGGTGCCGCAGCGGCGGCCGTGGCGACCGAGGCAAGCAGCACCCCGGCCAGGGCGAACAGTCGCAGCCGTGCGGTCATGCCGGAGCGCCTTTCGGTCGAACGCACGTCGCCCTGGGCCGCGCAGGCCCCGGGCGTCGTCGCGGTGCGTGGTCAGCTCGCGGGCGTCAGCTTGGTGAACGAGCACTCGGCGCCGAAGCAGGTGCGCGCGAACACCGTGTTCGTCGTCGGCGTCAGCCCCGTCACCGTGCCGCTGAAGCTGCTGCCGTCCAACGTCGCCGGGGTGTACTCCAACCCTGCCGGGTCGGCGTTGGCACGGCCGACCGCCAGGTCGACGCGCGGGGCGGTGGCAAACGGCGCCCAGCCGTTGATGAACTCCGAGGTCGACGTGTTGGACACGACCGCCTGGAACGCCGCGGTGATCGACATGCCCGCCGTCTTATTGGGGTCGATGGTCACGCCCGGCTTGAAGTCCTTCGCCACGACGCGCCCGATCGAGTCGCGAGTCTCGTACGGCAGGTCGATCGACACGGTCTTCGCGGCGGTGTCGAACTTGCCCTTCAGGAACGCGAGGTGGTAGCAGCCCGACACCGAGGAGGGCGCCGGGTCACCGACATAGTTGGCGACACACGCGCCGCGCAGCTGGAAGAACTCCCGGCCGGTCTGCTTGAGGTGGTTGACCGGGTCCTCGGCGGTCGTGTGCTCGCAAGGTTCGAGCTCTTGCCCTGCAGCTGGTACTGCGTCTCGCCGATCTTGAACGCCCAGGTGTACCGCACGCCCTCCGGCGGCACCTGCGCCGGCATGCTCTTAGCTGCCAGACGAAGCGCACGCCCCCGTCGACGGGCTGCAGCTTCGCGTCGGTCAGGGCGATGCCCGCCGCGTCGGCGACCGCGGGGTCGGCGAAGTCGCTGTGGGTCGCGTCGGCCGCGACCGACTGCGGCGCGGTGATGGGTGCGAACGCGGCCGTGCCGCTCACCGTCGCCGTGCCGCCAGCGACGTTCACGGCGTCGATGGCCACCGCGGGCGCCGCACCTGCCGGACCGGCTACCAGCCCGATCGCGCAGCCGATGGCCGCGAGCGTCGGCAGAAATCGCTTGCTTCGCATCGTCGTCCCCTCCAGATCGCGTGACGCCGTCGCCGCCTCCTCGTGCAAGGCAGCGTCGCTTGCGCCCTGCTTCGACACGGGGGCCGCCATCTCCTGCCGCGATGACCGCGATTCGCCGGGTCGGACTCCACCGACCGCGGGGCTCGTCACCGGCGGCACCGAAAGCGCAACCGCGAGCACAAGGCGCGGGGCTACGCTGGTGTTGCTGCGCGCCCGCCGACGACCGTCTGCGTCAATCACACTCGGCGAAGTACAGGAGTGATGAGCCATGACCCGTGCTCGCGATTGGTTGTGGCTCGCGGTCGCCATAACGGCAGCTGGCTGGAGCGCCTACTGGGCGATTTTGAGCGCGCTCAACGTCCCAGCGGTCGTCTACGACCACTATTCCACCGCGCCCCTGGTGGTCAGCGTGCTGGCGGTTCTTGCGGTCGCCGGCGCGATAGTCGCATGGTTGGCATGGCGGGCGACGCGGTGGTCGGGGCGCCGGCGTTCCATCTGAACGTCGGACTCGGGTTCGAGCCGTGTCAAGCGGCCATGGCACCGATTCGGCAACGCGGCGCAGCTACGCTGCCGTCGATGCGCGCGGAGCCGACGATCGTCTGCGTTGACTGCGGCGGGGTGTGCCACCTGATCAGCGTTCCGCCGCCCGACGCCGAGTTCGAGCCCGGCGACGTCGTGGCGTACCGCTGCGAGGACTGCCGCGACCGCTGGGACCTCGTGCTGCCCGAGTCCGACGACGCCGCGCCCGCGGACGGTTGGCGTGGCTGACGCCGCGGACGCGGACGCCGCCGCACCCGACGCCACCGTCGCGGTGGTCCGCGAGCGACGCGAGGGGCTGCACGCGGCGCTCGTCGCGTTCGAGCAGGCGATCGCGGCCCCTGCCCCGGGCCGCGAGCGGGCGTGGGCCGACACCGCCGGCGCCGCACTCACCGCGCTACGCGCCGCGTTCACCGAACACGTGACCGCCACGGAGGCGGACAGCGGACTGTTCGCGCAGGTGCGCTGCCGCGCGCCGCGCCTCGACCACGCCTGCCACGTCCTGTCCGCGGAGCACCGGGCGATCGACGCGTCTGCCGAGGCGGTCGCCGCCGCCCTCCCCGGCAACCCGACGGCGGGACGGGAGGCTGCGCTGGCGCTGCTCGCGCTGCTCGGTCGGCACCGGCAGCGCGGCGCCGACCTGATGTTCGAGGCGTACGCCGTCGACATCGGCGGCAGCGACTAGCACCGGCCGCTACGGCGCCGCGGGCTGCCCGCTCGCCAGCTCCGCGATGGCCGCGGCGATCGCGCGGAACGCCTTGCCGCGGTGCGAGATCGCGTCTTTCTGCTCGGGCAGCATCTCGGCGGTCGTCAGCGCCGACCCGAGCGGCTGGAAGATCGGGTCGTAGCCGAAGCCGTGATCGCCGCGGGGAGCGTCGACCAGCACGCCCTGGAGCGTCCCCTCCGCCGTCCACTCGCGGCCGTCGGGCGCGACGAGCGCCGCGACGCACACGAAGCTCGCCGCCCGGTCGGTGACCCCGGCCATCCGCTCGAGCACCAGCGCGAGGTTGGCGGCGTCGTCGCCGTGCCGCCCGGCGTAGCGCGCCGAGCGCACGCCAGGCTCGCCGCCGAGCCCGTCCACGACCAGCCCGCTGTCGTCGGCGACGCACGCCAGCCCGCACGCGACCACCCCGGAGCGGGCCTTGCGCAGCGCGTTGTCGGCGAACGTCTTGCCGTCCTCGTCCACGTCGGGCAACGCGACGTCGGCTGCCGACAACACCTCGACGCCGGCGAGTCGAGGGTCGGTCGCGAGGATGCGGCGCAGCTCGACGAGCTTGCCGGCGTTGGTCGTGGCGAGCACCAGCCGCGCGGTCACGGCGCCACCGCCGCGCGCTGCACGGCGAACAGCTGGGCGCAGCCGGCGGCGGCGAGGTCGAGCAGCGCGTCGGCCTGCGCCCGGGTGAACGGGGCGTGCTCCGCGGTGCCCTGCAGCTCGACGAAGCGGCCGTCGCCCGCCATGACGACGTTCATGTCGACGTCCGCCCCGTTGTCCTCGACGTAGCACAGGTCGAGCAGCGGGCGGCCGTCGACGATGCCGACGCTGACGGCGGCGAGGGGGTCGAGCCGCGGGCGCGCCGACCGCACTCCGGACGCGACGGTCGCGTCGAGCGCCAGCGACAGCGCGACCCACGCACCGGTGATCGCGGCCGTGCGGGTGCCGCCGTCGGCCTGGAGGACGTCGCAGTCGACTTGGATGGTGATCTCGCCGAGCTCGTCGAGGTCGACGACGCTGCGCAGGGCGCGGCCGATCAGCCGCTGGATCTCGTGGGTTCGCCCGCCGACGCGACCGCGGGTCGACTCGCGGGGGGTGCGCTCGCTCGTCGCGCGCGGCAGCATCGCGTACTCGGCGGTCACCCACCCTCGACCGGTGCCTTTCATCCAGCGCGGCACCGTCGTGTCGGCGCTGGCGGCGCACAGGACGCGGGTGCGACCGACCGCGATGAGCGCCGAACCCTCGGCGAACTCCTGGACGCCGGTCTCGATGGTCACCCGACGCAGCTCGTCCGCCGCGCGGCCGTCGACGCGCGACGTCACAGCACGAACTCGTCGAGGTCCGCGGCCACCGTGACCGCGCCGACGTAGGCGCGCGCGGCCTCGGCGGCGCTCTCCGCCGGGTCATTGGTCGGCCACAGGTGCGTGAGCACCAGACGCTTCGCACCCGCGTCGCCGGCCTGGCGCCCCGCCTCCTCGGCGGTCATGTGCACCGCGCTCGGGAGCGGCCGTTGGCGTTCCAGCCACGTCGCGTCGCACAGGAACAGGTCGGCGTCGCGCGCGGCGTCGCTGAGCGCCGGCGTCGGGGCGCTGTCGGCGCTGTACGCGAGCACCGTGCCGGCGGCCTCGATCCGCAGCGCCAGCGTGTCGACCGGGTGCGCCGCGGCGAACAGCCTCACGGTCAGCGGTCCGAGCCGCAGCACGTCACCGGCCTGTGCCGGCGTGAACCGGCAGGTCGCCGTGAAGGTGTCGAGGTCGTCGAGCAGCCGGCCGATGAACGCCGGTGCGCCCGCCGGTGCGTACACCGGCACCGCCCGCGCCCCGTCGCGGTGGAACCGCAGGGCGTAGTACAGGCCGTAGAGGTCGGCGAAGTGGTCCGGATGCAGGTGGCTCAGCACGACGGCGTCGACGTCGGCGACGTCGCAGCGGCGGGTCAGGTTGCTCAGGGAGCCGTTGCCGCAGTCGACGAGCAGCCGGTACCCGTCGTGTTCGACGAGGTACGACGAGCACATCCGCTGCGGTCCCGGGTGGGTGCCGGAGCACCCGAGCACGGTCAGCGCGAGGGTCACGCGGACGCTTTCCAGCCGAGCGGCTCGACGTCGACGTCGGACAACCGCGGGCCGAGGAAGCGTGCAGCGAGCCGCGCGAACGTCGTGCCGTCGCCACTCGCGACGAAGCGGTGCTCGACCGCGCGGTCGTGGGCGAGCAGATGCTGGTCGACGAGTGCTGCGAACACCCGCCGCGCGGTCTCCTCGGCGGAGGACACGAGCACGACGTCGGGGCCCATGACGTAGGACAGCACCCCGGTGAGCAGCGGATAGTGGGTGCAGCCGAGGATGAGCGTGTCGACGCCCGCGGCGACCAGCGGCGCGAGATAGCCGGACGCGACGTCGAGCACCTCGGCGTCGGTCGTGCGCCCCGTCTCGACCAGCTCGACGAAGCGGGGGCACGCCCGGGCGACCAGCTCGACGTCCGGAGCGGCCGTGGCGACCGCGCGGTCGTAGGCGCCCGAGGCGATCGTCCCCTCGGTGCCGACGACGCCGACGCGGCCGTTGCGCGTCGCGCGGACCGCCGCGTCGACCGCTGGGGTGATCACCCCGACGACCGGCAGCGGCCAGCGCAGCGGGCGCGGGTCGGCCGGATCGAGCGCGGCGGCGGTCGCGGTGTTGCAGGCGGCGACGACGAGCTTGGTGTCCTGCGCGGCGAGCCACGCGACGATCTCGGCGGTGAAGTCGCGCACCTGACCGAGGTCGCGGGGACCGTACGGGCCACGCGCGGTGTCGCCGAAGTAGACGATGCGCTCGTCGGGCAACAGGTCCATCAGCGCCCGCGCGACGGTCAGCCCGCCGACGCCGGAGTCGAACACGCCGATGGGTCGCGGGTCGTGCGCGGACGGGTGCAGCCGCTGCGGCGCGGTCGACATGCGCGGGAGTGTAGTGGCGGGGCGTTCGACGACCGCGGTGGCGGCGGCGTCAGGCCCAGAGGGTGTCTTGCAGCCGCGCGGCGATCTCCTCGAGGTCGCCGGCCGCGTACGCGCCGGTGGACAGGTACTTCCACCCGCCGTCGGGTGACACGACGACGACGTTGGAGCCCTCCGGCAGTCGCCGCGGGGTGCACACGCGCAGCGCGACGGCCAGCGCGGCACCGGTCGACACGCCGGCGAACACGCCCTCGGCGGCGACGAGGTCGCGCGTCGCACCCAGGGCCTTGCGCGAGTCGATCTTGATGCGCCCGTCGAGCACCCGCTCGTCGAACACCGGCGGCACGAACCCCTCGTCGAGGTTGCGCAGGCCGTAGACCAGGTCGCCGTACTCCGGCTCGGCGGCGAAGACCTTGATGGCGGGGTCGTGTTCCTTCAGCCGCCGGCCGGCGCCGGTCAGCGTCCCGCCGGTGCCGAGCCCCGCGACGAGTGCGTTGACCGTCGGCAGGTCGCGCAGGATCTCCGGGCCCGTCGTCTCGTAGTGCGCCTGGGGGTTCGCCGGGTTGCCGTACTGGAACGGCATGTAGACGTCAGGGTCGTCGGCGGCGAGCTCCGTGGCGACCCGCACCGCCCCGTTGGAGCCCTCGCTGGCGGGGCTGAACACGATGTCGGCGCCGTACAGCGCGAGCAGCGCGCGGCGCTCCTCGGAGGTGTTGCGCGGCATGACGCAGGTCAGCTTGTAGCCCTTCGGCGCGCAGATCGCGGCGAGCGCGATGCCGGTGTTGCCCGAGGTCGGCTCGAGCACGCGGCTGCCGGGCGTCAGCCGGCCGTCCCGCTCGGCAGACTCGATGAGGTACTTCGCGACGCGGTCCTTCACCGAGCCCGTCGGGTTGTGGCCCTCGAGCTTGAGGTAGAGCGCGTAGCCGGGGGGCGACAGCGACGGCAGGCCGACCAACGGGGTGTCGCCCACCGCCTGGCTGATGTCGCCGGCGAGCATCAGCCGCCCGCGACGGCCGGCAGGATCGACACGCTGTCGCCGTCGTCGAGCGGCGTGTTGATGCCACCGAGGTAGCGCACGTCCTCGTCGTTGACGTAGACGTTGATGAAGCGGTGCAGCGACCCGTCGTCGCCGACGAGCGCTCCGCGCAGGCCGGCGTTGCGGGTCTCGAGGTCGTCGACCAGCTCGCGCAGCGTCGCGCCCGAACCGGTCACCTTGCGCTCGCCGCCGGTGTGCTTGCGCAGGACGGTCGGAACGCGGACCTCGATGGCCATGCCGGCGGCTCCTTTCAACGACGGGTGCCGCCGAGGTTATCGGCTGCCGACCGGAGCCTGTAGGCCGTCGACGTAGACGACGCGCTCGACGATCGTGCCGTCGACGATGTCGAAGCCGCGGATCACCGGAGCGTCGGCGTCCTGCAGCGACACGACGAGGTAGACCGCGTCGGGGTAGAAGGCCAGCTCGACGTCGGTCGCCGAGGGGAACGCCTCGGTGTGGGTGTGGCTGTGGTAGATCGCGAGCAGGTCCCAGCCGGCGTCGTCCATCTCGTTCATGGCGTGGAGCAGCGCCTTGGGCTCCATCGTGTAGAAGGTCATGGAGCGAGCGGCGTTGGGGATCTCGTAGTGCTTGACGACGCGCCCCCCGTCGCCCGCGAGCAGCCCGCACACCTCGTACGGGAAGTCGCTGCGCGCGTGGGCCACGAGGGCGTCGTAGGTCGCCTGGTCGAGGTCGAGCTGGCCCTGGATGCGGGCGCGCGTCACGCGGCGGTCACTCCTTGCTGGGGACCGCCATGCTAGCCACGGGCGCTGCGCGCCCCGTCGACGCGTCGGTGTCGTGGTAGGCGCGCTCGCCGTGGAGGCTGACGTCGAGGCCGGCGAGCTCGTCGTCGGCGGGCACGCGCAGGCCGACGACCGCGTCGACCGCCTTGGCGAGGATCAGCGACATCCCGAAGGCGTAGGCGAAGGTCGCCGCGACCGCGACCAGCTGCCTGCCGAGCAGCGCGACGCCGCCACCGAACAGCAGTCCGTCGGCGCCGACGCCGAGCGACGTGCGTTGCGCGAAGACGCCGAGCAGCAGCGAGCCGACCACACCACCCACGAGGTGCACGCCGACGACGTCGAGCGCGTCGTCGTAGCGGAAACGGTGCTTGAGCCGCACCCCGAGCAGGCACAGCCCGCCGGCGGCGGCGCCGATCGCGATCGCGGCGAGCGGCCCGACGAACGCCGCGGCCGGCGTGATCGCCACGAGGCCGGCGACCGCCCCGGACGCCGCGCCGAGGGTCGTGGCCGAGCCCGTTCGCGCGCGTTCCAGCGCGAGCCATCCGAGCATGCCGGCCGCCGCCGCGACCTGGGTGTTGACGAGCGCCACCGCAGCGACGGCGTTGGCCCCCAGCGCCGAGCCCGCGTTGAACCCGAACCAGCCGAACCACAGGATGCCGGTGCCGAGCAGCGTCAACGGCAGCGAGTGCGCCGGCATGGCCTCGCCCGCGACACCGCGGCGACGGCCCACGACGAGCACGAGGGCGAGCGCGGCAGCGCCGGCGTTGACGTGGACGACCGTCCCGCCGGCGAAGTCGAGGGCGCCAAGGCGGTACAGCCACCCCGACGGGCTGAAGACCCAGTGCGCCACCGGCGCGTAGACCACTAGTGACCACGCGCCGACGAAGGCGGCGTACGCGCCGAAGCGCAGCCGGTCCGCGGTGGCACCGGTGATCAGCGCGGGGGTGATCACCGCGAACATCATCTGGTAGCCGACGAACAGCAGCGGCGGGATCGTCAACGCCTCGAAGCCGGGCACCGGGGCGTCGACCAGCCCGCGCAGCCCGACAAGGTCGAGACCACCGAGCAGTCCGGCGCCCCCGACGTCGGTGCCGAACGCCAGGCTGCAGCCGACCAGCACCCACAGCACGGTGATCAGCCCCATCGCGAACACGTTCTGCATGAGCATCGCCAAGGCGTGCTTCGCGCGGACCATGCCGGCGTAGAACAGCGCCAGCCCCGGGGTCATGAACAGCACCACCGCCGCGGCGGTCAGCACCCACGCGGTGTCGCCGGTGTCGAAGGTCATCGTCTTTCGTCCTCCTCGCTCGCGACGGGCGTCGCGCAACGACGAGACGGTGACCGACGGCCGTTTCTCGACCGTTCCTGCGGCGTTTCGCCGCGGTTACAGCACGCGCACTCGGCCGTTGCCTGGGGCGACTCGGCCGACGACGGCCGCGACGTGGCCGCTGGCGCGCAAACTCTCGACGGCGTCCGCCGCGGCGTCCGGGGCGGCGCCGAACAGCAGGCCGCCGGACGTCTGCGGGTCCGCGAGCAGCGCGACCGTCGTCGCGTCGACGGCGCCCGCGTCGAGGCGATCGCGCACCCACGCCAGGTTGCGCTGGGTACCGCCGGGCACGATGCCGGCGGCCGCGAGGTCGCGGGCGCCCGGCAGCAGCGGGACGGCAGCGCTGTCCACGACCGCGTCGACACGGGACGCCTCCGCCATCCGCCGCAGGTGGCCGAGCAGGCCGAACCCGGTGACGTCGGTCGCGCCGGTGGCGCCCGCCGCCAGCGCCGCCGCGGCGGCGGCCGCGGTGGACCGCCGCATCGCCGCGACCGCCGCCGCGACGACATCGTCGGCCGCTTCGCCGCGCTTCACGGCGGTCGCCACCACGCCGACGCCGAGCGGTTTCGTCAACACCAGCTCGTCGCCCGCGCGCAGGCCGGTGTTGGCGAGGATGCGATCAGGGTGGACCTCACCGACGACCGCGAGCCCGAACTTCGGCTCCGGGTCGTCGACGGTGTGGCCGCCGACGACGACCCAGCCGCCGTCGGCCGCCGCCTGCGCCGCCCCGGCGAGGACCTCGGACAGCAGGGCGGTGCTGAGCTCGTCGGCGTTCCAGCACACCAGGTTCAAGCCGAACAGCGGCCGGCCACCCATCGCGTAGACGTCCGACGCGGCGTTCGTCGCAGCGATCCGCCCCCACATCCGCGCGTCGTCCACGATCGGCGTGATGAAGTCAGCGGTCGCGACGAGGGCGCGGTCGGGCGTCAGGCGCCATACCGCGGCGTCGTCGCCGGTGTCGGCGCCGACGAGCAGCTCCGGTGCGGTTGCGGGGGTCAGGGAGCGCAGGACCTGCGCCAGCTCGCCGGGGGCGAGCTTGCAGGCTCACCCGGCGCCGTGGCTGAACTCGGTCAGGCGTCGCGTCGAGGGATCCACGCCCCGCAGGCTAGCGACGGGGCGGCGTAACGCACGTTGCCTGGACGCAATCGGCAATATCCCGCCGATTCGGTCCAGGCAACGCACACGGTGGAGATGCCGGGAGTCGAACCCGGGTCCAGATGCCTCGACTCCGAAAGCCCTACGAGCGTAGGTTCCGATGCATTGTCGGGCTGCCCGGCCTCGGACCGAACCGCGTGGCAGCCGTACGCCACAAAAGTGTCCCCGACCGCCTGTGGCGGCGACGGTCAGGTGGAGCCTGGATGCGATGCCCGACCCCTCACTCCAGGCAAGTGAGGGCGGACAGGCGGCTTAGTTAGGCCGCCAGGGCGAAGTTGTCTTCGGCACCTAGAAGGTTGCCAGGGCAGTTTTACGAGGTGACCAGGCGTCCTCGGCTCGCGCTCCCGGGATCGACCGACACCTGTCGAAGCCAGTCATCCCCGAAAGGGTCGCGGATGCAGTTGTCAGCGGACCCAACGGCCACTGTACCCAGTCAGCCTTTCGACCGCTCCTTCAGCGCCCGGCTGATCTGGCGGTCGGCGTCGCGTTTGGCGAGGTCCGCGCGCTTGTCGTGGTGCGCCTTGCCGGTCGCGAGGCCGACGAGCAGCTTGGCTCGACCGTCCTTCCAGTACAGCCGCATCGGCACGAGCGTGCGGCCCTGTTCGCGGATGAACGCCGCCATGTCGTCGAGTTCCCGCCGGTGAACCAGCAGCTTGCGCTGCCGGGTCGGGTCGTGGTTGGCGCGGTTGCCGAACGCGTACTCGGGGATGTGGGCCTGCACCAGCCAGGCCTCGCCGCCCCGCACCGTCGCGAACGCCTCGACGATCGACGCCTTGCCCGCCCGCAGCGACTTGACCTCCGTACCGGTCAGCACAAGACCCGCCTCGACGGTGTCGGTGATCTCGTAGTCGAACCGCGCGCGGCGGTTCACGGCGATCGTGTCCTCGCCCTTCTTGCGCATGGGCGCGACGTTACCCGGCGGGTGCCCTCACGAGCATGGCGCGCAGCACCCGCTGCGCGGCGGACAGCTGCGCGTCGGCGCCCTCGACGACCTCGTCCGGCTTGACGCCGACACCCTCGATCGAGTCCCCGGACGGGGTGAAGTACTCGGCGGTGGTGAACTTCACGCCGCCGCCGGCGTCCAGGCGTTCGATCGTCTGCACGGTGCCCTTGCCGAACGTCGTCTGGCCCACGATCGTCCCGCGGCCGGCGTCCTGCACCGCGCCCGCGACGATCTCGCTGGCGCTGGCCGAGCTGTTGTCGACGAGCACGACCAGTGGCAGGGACTCGAGCGCGTCGCCGCGGGCCGTCAGCGTCTCGCGCTCGGCCTCGCGTTCGCGCACGCTGACGATGGCGCCGTCCTCGATGAAGACACTCGCAACGCTGACCGCCTCGGACAGCAGGCCACCAGGGTTGCCGCGCAGGTCCAGGACGATTCCGCGCGCGCCCGAGTCGACGAGCTCGTCGACCGCCTTGCGCACCCGCTCACCCGAGTCGTTGGAGAACTGCAGCAGCTTGACGTAGCCGCTGCCGTCGTCGAGCAACCGCGACTCGAGGTTCGGCACGTCGATGCGCTCGCGGGTCAGCGTGATCTCACGCCGGCCGGCACGGCCACCCGCCAGCCCGAGCGTGACCTCGGTGCCGGCGTCGCCTTTGACGCGGTCGACGATGACGTCGATGGGAAGGTCGCGCACGTCCTTGCCGTCGACGCTGACGATGCGCTCACCGACCTCGACACCGGCGCGCTCGGCCGGCGCGCCTTCGAGCACGGTGACCACGGTGACCCCGGCCGGCTTCTCTTCGAGCACCAGCCCGACGCCCGAGAACTCGCCGTCGAGCAGGTCGTTGAACGCGCTGAACGCCTCCGCGTCGTAGTACTGGGCGTACGGGTCGCCGAGCGCCTCGAGCAGGCCGTTGACCGCGCCCTCGACGAGCTCGTCGTCGTCGGGTCGCTCGACCGCCCCCGCGTCAACTTTCGCGAAGACCTCGTCGACCACGCGGGTCCGGCGCCCGGCGTCCCCGCCGCTTGACACGACACCGACGCCGCCGTCGGCGACCCCCTCGTTGTAGGCGGCGGTGGCGACGCCCGCGAGCAGGACGACGGCACATGAGATGGCGGTCAGACGCTGGAGCATGAGGTCAAGCGTGCCACGCCGCCCGCGGCGACGCCTCTGCGGCGGCGCGGCTTTGCGAAACCTTAGAAGTACGCCATCGGCTCACGCGGCTCGCCGTTGACCCTGACCTCAAAGTGGAGATGCGGTCCGGTGGAGTAGCCGGTGGACCCGACGTAGCCGATCACCTCGCCGCGCGAGACCGTGTCGCCGGCGCTCACCGCGACGCTGGACTGGTGGGCGTACAGCGTCGCGAGACCGTCGCCGTGGTCGAGCACGACCGTGTTGCCGTAGCCGCCGCGCTCCCCCGCGGAGACCACCGTCGCGTCGGCGACCGCGACGATGGGCGCACCGTCGCCGGCGCCGATGTCGATGCCGGCGTGGAAGCGGCGGGTGCCGAAGACGGGGTGTGTCCGCCAGCCGTAGTCGCTGGTCTTCGGGCCGTCGGCGGGCCACAGGAACGCCGCGGTCGACGTGGCCGGCTTGCTGGCCGGCGCCGCTTCGGTCGTCGCGCCCTCGGCGGGCGCCGCGGCCACCTCTGTCTCGGCTTCGGGGGCGGGTGGTGGCTCCGCCTGGGCCGGTTCGGCAGCGCGGCGTGCGGCCGCGCGGCGCTCGGCGGCGCGGGCGGCAGCCGCCTCGCGCCGTCGACGCTCCGCGGCCTCGCGCTCCGCCGCGGCGTCGGCCTGCGCCGCGGCCTTCGCCTGTTCCTGCGCCTCGGCCTTCGCCTGTTCCTGCGCCTTGGCCTTCGCCTGTTCCTGCGCCTCGGCCTCCGCGGCGGCCGCGGCGGCTTCGGCTGCGGCTTCGGCTTCCGCTGCGGCTTTCGCCTGTTCCTGCGCCGCGGCCTTCGCCTGTTCCTGCGCCTCGGCCTCCGCGGCGGCCGCGGCGGCTTCAGCTTCGGCTTCGGCTGCGGCTTCGGCTTCGGCTGCGGCCGCGGCTTCGGCGGCTTCTGCCTCGGCCTGCGCTTGCGCCTGCGCCTCGGCGGCCTCCGCCGCGGCGGCCGCCTCGGCCGCCGCGCGCTCCTCGGCGGCCCGCTGCGCGGCCTGCTCCTCCGCGCGCTGGCGCAGTTCGGCCTCGATCTGGTCGCTCTGCGCCTCGAGCTCGTCGACCATGACGAGATAGGAGTCGCGGTCGTCCTCGAGCTGGGCGAGCAGCCGGCGGTGCGTGTCCGCCTCCGCCTCGGCGGCGCGCGCAAGCGCTTGCTGCTCGGCGATCAGCGTGGCCACCGCGTCGCGCTCCTTCGCGGCGACCGCCTGCTGCGCGGCGTGTTTGTCCTGCAGGGCAGCGAACTCGGCGGTGCTGCGCTCGATGCGCCGCGACAGCCCCGTGATGATCTCGACCTGCTCCTTGTCTTGGTCGAGCAGGGCGCGCGCGTACTTCATCCCGCGCTGGAACTCCGCGACGTCGTCGACCTCGACGACGAAGGTCGAGTACGCGGCCGCCCCGCCGTACATGTACGACGCGCGCGCCCGCTGGACGAAAACCTTGCGCTGGTCGGCCAGGCGCCGGCGCGTCGCGGCAAGCTCGTCCTCCGTGGCGACAAGGCGCTGGGTCGTCGTGGCGAGATCCGCCTGGGTCCGCTCGACGGTCGCCTGCGCCGCGGCCAGCTCACCCTCGAGGGCGGCGAGCTGCCCGTCGAGGTCGCGGCGGCGGGCTTCGACCGCCGCGAGGTCCGCGAGCTCGACGGCGGTGTCCTCCTCGACCTCGCGCAGACCGTCGCGGGCGTCGTCGAGCTGGTCGTTGACCTCGTCGAGGTCGACTTCCGGGTTCGGCGCCGCCCCCACCGGGGCGGGCAACAGCACGCCGACGACGCACAGCGTCATGACCAGTTGGCGCGCGAACGCGCGGTCCCACTTCATCATCCGCATAACCATAGACCCCTGCGCCCACGTTGGCCACTCTTGTCACAGCAGTCACAGGTTCGGCACGCACGCGGGCCGCCTTGACTGTGACGACCCCGCCGCGTCAGACGTCGAGGAAGCGGCGCAGCGACAACCACGAGGCGACGGTCGCGACGAGCGCACCGGCGATGACCAGCAGCGGGATCGTCAAGGCCACGTCGCTCGTGCTGATGAAGGGGAAGAACCGGATCTCGCTCTTGATGCGCGACAGCAGCAGCACGTCGCCGAGCAGCAGCAAGCCGCCGGCGATGACGGCGCCCACGACGCCCGCGACGAGGCCCTCGACGATGAAGGGCAGGCGGATGTACCAGTTCGTGGCGCCGACGAGCTTCATGATCGCGGTCTGCTCGCGGCGGGCGAAGGCGGTGATGCGGATGGTGTTGGAGATCAACGCCGCGGCGGCGATGAGCTGCAGCCCCGCGACGGCCAGCGCCCCGGTGCGCACCAGGCGCATGATGGCGAAGAAGCGCTTGAGCACGTCGCGTTGGTCGACGACCTCCTCGATGCCCGGATAGCTGGAGAACTGCGTCGCGATGACGTCGAACTGCTCGGGGTCGGTCATCCGCACGCGGAACGACGCCGGCAGGTCGTCGGGCTGCAGCGCCTGGATCACCTCGGGCTCGTTGGCGAAGATCTCCTTGGCGTTGGCGAAGGCCTGCTGTTTGGACTCGAAGATGGTCTCCTCGACCAGCGGGTGTTCGCTCAGGGCGTCCTGCAGCGACCGACGCTGGTCCTCCGAGATGGTTTCCTCGAGGAAGATCGACACCTCGACCTGGCCGAACAAGATCCGCTGCGCCTTGTTGACCTGCACCTGGGTCAACACGCCCGCGCCCAGCAGCGCGAGGCTGACGGTGACGGTGACCACCGTCGCCAGGGTCATGAGCAGGTTGCGGCGCAGGCCGATGACGGCCTCGTACGACAGGTAGCGCCACCTAGGCCCCATAGCCGTACACCCCCCGCGTCTGGTCACGCACGAGGGCGCCGTCCTGCAGCTCGACGACCCGCCGCCGCATGGAGTCGACGATGTGCTGGTCGTGCGTCGCCATGATGACGGTCGTGCCGGTGCGGTTGATGCGGTCGAGCAGTTTCATGATCCCGACGCTGGTCGTCGGGTCGAGGTTCCCGGTCGGCTCGTCACACAGCAGGATGCGGGGCCGGTTGACGAAGGCCCGGGCGATGGACACGCGCTGCTGTTCGCCGCCGGACAGCTCGTCGGGCCTGGCGTCGAGCTTGTGCGACAGGCCGACGAGGTCGAGCACCTCGGGGACGGTGCGCTGGATGGTGTGGCGCGGCTTGCCGATCACCTCCAGCGCGAACGCGACGTTCTCGGCGACGGTCTTGTTCTCCAGCAGCTTGAAGTCCTGGAAAACGCAACCCAGCTCACGGCGGAGCGTCGGGACGCGCCACGGCTTGAGCTCGTTGAGCCGCTTGCCGGCGACGTAGATGTCGCCGCGGTCGGGGTTCTCGTCCTTGAGCAGCAGCTTGATGAACGTCGACTTGCCCGAGCCTGAGGAGCCGACGAGAAAGACGAACTCGCCCTTGAGAATTTCCAGGGAGATGTCGCGCAGCGCGACGACGGTGCGCTTGTAGGTCTTGGTGACGTTGTCGAGTCGGATCACGGCGGCCTCCGGCTGTCGGCGCTTGCGGTCGTAGGGCTGGCCCGTGCGGCTGGGCCCGCCACGAACGCAAGCGCCCGCGCGAACGCGGGCGTCAACGTCGTCGAGCCTAACACGGGCATCCGCCGCCACCCTGTTGGCGCCACCGCCAACCGGCGTCGGTGATCCGGCACTCAGCCGGCGACGCTGACGTGCGCCAGCACCGCGTCCATGACCTGGCGCGGAGCCATGCCGGCGGTCTCGACACGCCGCAACGCGTCTGGCCAGCGCCCGTCGTCCAACGCGGCCGCGGCGGCGGGTGGGCCGACGAGCAGGGCGTCGTCGTCGAGCAACGCCGCGTGCTGCCGGCGTGTGAGCACCGGCAGCTCGACGGCCGACGTCGGAACCCCCCGGCCGGCGAGCATGCGCGCGGCGGCCAGCATCGTCGCCGTCGCCGCGCCGGCGGCGACGAGGGTGGCTGCGGTCCCCCGCCGCCACGTCCGGGGCGCCGTGGTCGCCGGCGGGGCGAGGTCGTGGAAGGCCGCGGTCGCGGTCAGGAGCAGCACCGCCCGCGGCGCTGCCGCGACCACGGGCGCGACGTCGTCGGGGCGGGCCGGCCGTAGCACCGGCCAGCCGTCTGTCAGCGCCGCGTGGGCCACCGGGCGGGCCGCGGTCGCGACGAGGACGGGAAGGCTGCCCGGGGGGGCGACCCAGGTCGTGTGGACCAGCACGATCGCCGTGCGGCCGCCCAGCGCGACGCCCGCGGCCACGGCCGTGCGGGTGACCTCGCCCGGGGCGGTGACGGCGGCGACGCCGGCCCCCGCGAGCAACGCGCTCAGCCGGCCGGGATCGCGGCCGGTGACCACGACGCGGTCGGCCGCCGCGGCGGCGAGCGCGCCCGACAGGTCGTTCACCGCGGCTGCGCGAGCACCACGGACGGCTGGCCGCGCACCGCCAGCGCGTGGTCCAGCGCGCCCAGCAGACGCACGGGCTCGTCGTCGGGCACGGTGCGCACGGCCCAACCGGAGGCCCGCCACAACGCCGCCGTGGCGGCGCCCGCGACGAGCGCGCCGACCGTATCGGCGGCGGTGTCGGCGGCCGCGCGCGCGACCTCCCAGACCCCGCCGTCGTCGCAGGCATCCTCGTCGAGCAGGCACCACGCCCGCCATACGGCGCCGTCCAGCGCGCTTGCGACGCCCGCGCCGAAGGCCAGGCCCAGCGCCTGACCGCCCGTCGCCGCGCCGACGTAGCCCTGCCCGGACCGCCAGCCGGCGGCCTGCAGCCGTCGCTCCAACGCGACGGTCGTGCCGGCGGTGGCGACGATCCGGTCGCGGTCGCCCCAGCCGGGGTCGCCCGGGTCCAGCTGCGCGACGCCGGCGTCGACCAGGCACGCCGCCCACGACGCCGCCCCGCCGGTCGTCAGCCCCCGCAGCGCCCGCAGGTCGACGCTGTCAAGCAGCGAGCGCGGCACGCCGGCGCTATCCCGCCGCGGCGTCGGCGGCGGCGGGCGCCGCGCCGCGCGCCTTCTCCTGCAGGTACGCGGCGATGAAGTCGTCCAGCGCCCCGTCGAGTACCGCCGACGTGTTACCGGTCTCCTCGCCCGTGCGGTGGTCCTTGACGAGCTGGTACGGGTGCAGGACGTAGGAGCGGATCTGGCTGCCCCACGCCACGTCGCGCTGCTCGCCGCGGACCGCGGCGAGCTCCGCCTCCCGGCGCTCGCGCTCGAGCTCGGCGAGCTTCGCCTTCAGCAGCGTCATCGCAGTGGCCTTGTTCTGCAGCTGGCTGCGCTCGTTCTGGCAGGACACCACGATGCCGGTCGGCAAGTGGGTCAACCGCACCGCCGAGTCGGTCGTGTTCACGCCCTGACCACCGGGCCCGGAGGAGCGGTAGACGTCGACGCGCAGGTCGTCCTCCGCGATGACGACCTCGTCGTCGACATCGTCGAGCAGCGGGATGACGTCGATCGACGCGAAGGCGGTGTGGCGGCGGGCCTGCGCGTCGAACGGGCTGATGCGCACGAGGCGGTGCACGCCCCGCTCGCCGTGGAGCAGGCCGTAGGCGCGGGTTCCGTGGACGCTGAACGTCGCCGAGCGGATCCCCGCCTCCTCGCCCTCCTGCTCGTCGTGGAGGTCCACCTTGAACCCGCGCCGCTCCGCCCAGCGCAGCACCATCCGCAGCAACATCTGCGCCCAGTCCTGGCTGTCGGTGCCGCCCGCCCCCGCGTGCACGGTCACCACGGCGTCGCGCGCGTCGTGCTCGCCCGACAGCAGCACCCGGACCTCGAGGTCGGCCAGCGTCGACCGCAGCGCGGCAAGGCCGTCAGCGACCTCCGTGGCGGTCGCCTCGTCGTCCTCCTCGCGGGCGAGGTCGTTGAGCACCGCGAGGTCGGACAGGCGCTGCGCGAAGTCGTCGTAGACGCGCAGGTCGTCCTCGACCGCGGCGAGCTCGCCCATGACCCGCTGCGCCCCCGCCGGGTCGTTCCACAGGTCCGGCGCGGAGGCGCGCGCCTGCAGCTCGGTCAGGCGCCGACGCTTGGCGTCGAGGTCAAAGGTACTCCTTTACCTCGGCGAGCTTCGCGGCGTACTCCGCCAGCGTCGAGCGGTGGTCGGTGGCCACGGCGTTCCCCTCTCGGACGGCGGTCGACCAAGGCTACGTCAGCCGGGACGGCGCACCTCGCCGACCGGTTGGGCGGCGAGGTCCGTGAGGTCGTCGAGCAGCCGGCGCGCCGACGCGGCGTCGACGACGTCCTCGTCGAGCTTCACGAACAGCGCGCGGCCACTGTCGAACAGCAAGCTCGGGACCCCGGTGATGCCGAGCTCGTCCTCGGCCTCCTGGTGCCACAACCCCACCTCGGCCCGCCAGCGGTCGCTGTCCTCGGCGTACGCGGCGAGGTCAAGCCCCACCTCGGCGCCGATCTCGAGCCAGCCCTCCATCGAGCGCAGGTCGGCACCCGAGTCGTGCACCGCCGCGAACGCCGCGTCGACGAAGCACTCGTGCACCGCGCGCCCCGTCTCGCGGGCCAGCTCGCCGAGGGCAAGCAGCTCGATCGACCAGCTCGGCGTCGTTCGGTCCCACGGGTTGCACGGCTCGTCGTCCTCGCAGTCCAGCGAGTACGGCCGCACCTCGACGTCGGCGCGCTCGGGCAGCAGCGACAGCCAGCGCCAGGCCCGGTAGCACGCCCGGTCCTGGAAGTCGACGTAGAGAGCGGTGATCGCCGGCACCGAGGTGGCCTTCCCCTCCCCCGGCACCGGAAACGCCGCTGAGAAGGGTTCTCACGTCGGTTAGCATGACCGCGACCGTGAGGAGGCCGGGTGACCACGTCGCTGATCGACGCGACCGAGATGTACCTGCGCACGGTCTGGGAGCTCGAGGAGGAGGGGATCACCCCGATCCGGGCGCGGCTGGTGGAACGGCTCGGGCTGTCGGCGCCGGCGGTGTCCGAGACGGTCGCCCGCCTCGAGCACGACGGGCTCGTCCACGTCGCGGACAACCGCACCCTGGAGCTGTCCGAGCAGGGACGCGTCCTCGCGATGGCCGTCATGCGCAAACACCGGCTCGCCGAGCTGCTGCTCACCGACATCATCGGGCTGGAGTGGGAACAGGTTCACAACGAGGCGTGCCGCTGGGAGCACGTCATCTCCGACGCGGTGGAGCAGCGTCTGGTCGCGCTGCTGAACTCACCCTCGACGTGCCCCCACGGCAACCCGATCCCAGGGCTCGCGCCGGCGGCGCCCGACGGCGCGGTGCTCGTGTCCATGGCCGCCGCGGCGAGAGACGGCACGCGGGCAACGGTGCGCCGCATCTCCGAGCGGCTGCAGGGTGACGTCGGCGCGATGCGCTTCCTGCGTGAGCACAGCCTGCGCCCAGGAGTGAGCGCCGCGTTCAAGCTCGACGCCGGCGAGGTGCTCGCCGAGACCGACGCCGACCGCGTCGTCGTTCCCGCCGCGATCGCCGCGTCGATCTACGTCACGCCAGCGGACTGACGCCGCACGCCGGCATGACACGCCGGAGCGGGGGCGACCCCCGGGTCGAGTCCGTCCGCCGTGCCGTCGCCGCCCTCGTGCCGGTCGACGACCGCGAGGCCCGCTCGCAGGCACGAATGCTCACCGAGCTGCGGCGCCTCTCGTCGCCGTTCGACGAGTTCGCCGACCCCGTCCACGTCACTGCGTCGGCGGTCGTCGTCGGGCCGCGCGGCACGGTGCTGCACCGCCACAAGCGCCTGGGACTGTGGTTGCAGCCCGGCGGCCACGTCGAGGACGGCGAGACGCCGCCCGATGCCGCCGTCCGTGAGGTCTACGAGGAGACCGGCCTGCTGGTGCGCCACCCCGGCGGCGGCCCGCAGGTCGTCTCCGTCGACGTCCATCCCGGTCCGCGCGGCCACACCCACCTGGACCTGCGCTATCTGCTCGACGCAGGCGACGCCGACCCGGCGCCGCCGCCGGGCGAGAGCCGGCACGTGCGCTGGTTCCCGTGGCACGAAGCGCTCGCCGTCGCGGACCCTGGCCTGATCGGGGCGCTGCGCCGCGTCGCGCCCGCGGGGACCGCTGGCGCCACGGGCCCCACCGCGCCAGACTCTTCGCCGTGACCCCCGACCCGCTCGCGGCGCTCAGCGACCGCCGCCTCGCGCGGCTCGCCCGCCGAGCGCACCGCGTGCGGGGACGCGGCGAGCGGCGCTTCGCCGAGCTCGCCGAACGGGCAGGCGTCGCGCCGCGACGGTTGCGCCTGCTCGCCGACGCCTGGGCAGAGGGCGGCGCGGCCGGCGTGGCGGCGCTCGGTCCGGCGTCGACGCAGACCGACCCCGCCGCCGTGCGTGACCTCGACGCGTCGCTGGAGACGTGGCGCCGCCGGCACTATCCGCTCGAGGTGCTGCGCTGGCGCGTGTGGCGCAACCGCGTGACCGTCGAGCACGTCGTCCCCGGCGCCGACCGCCGCGGCGACGCCGCGGCCCGCCCGCTGTTTCAGCTGCGGGTCACCGACCGGGGGCGCTGGCACCTGTACCGCAAGGCCGCACAGGGCGAGTGGTGGCCCGTCGCGGTGGCGGGCCGGCGGGGGGCGCAGGACCTCGCCGCCTGCCTCGACGCGGTCCGCACCGACCCCGCCAACCAGTTCTGGACCGCAGCGCCGCGGGCCTGCGACGACGCCGCGTTCTGGCTGGGGCCGGGGCGCTCGCGCAGCTGACGGTCAGCCGCCGATCAGTCCCTTCTCGGTGAGGTAGTCGCGGGCGACCTGGTCGGGGTCGTCCTTGTCGACCTCGACGCGCCGGTTGAGCGCGGTGAGCTCCTCGGTCGTCAGCGTCGCCGACAGCTCGTTGAGCGCGGCGCGGATCTCGTCGGTGAGCACCTCCTCGCGGATGACCGGCGTGATGTTCTCCGACGGCACCAGCGGCTTGTCCTCCTCGAGCACCACCCAGTCGTTCGCGGCGATGACGCCCTGGGTGGAGAACACGCGGCCAACGTCGATCTGGCCGCTGTTGAGCGCCTCCGTGGTCAGCGGTCCGCCGGCGTCGAGCGCGCGGAACTCGCCGAACTCCACGCCGTAGACCTCCTTGAGGCCAGGGACGCCGACGTAGCGCTCCGCGGTCTCGGCGGGCCCGCCGAGGGTCAGCATGTCCGCGACCGGGGCCAGGTCCGAGACCGTCTGCAGGTCGAACTTCTCGGCGGTCTCCTTGGTCACCGCGAGCGCGTCCTGGTCCTGCGCCGCCGACGACTCGAGCAGGACGATGCCCTCGGGAAGCTCCTCCTCGAGCGCCGAGCGCAGCTCTTGGGTGTCGGTGATCGGCTCCTCCTCGCCTTCGCCGAGGAAGGCGTGGAGCGCGCCGAGGTACTCGGGCAGCAGGTCGATCTCGCCGCTTTCCAGCGCCGGGAAGATCACCTCGCGCGACCCGAGGTTCAGGCGCCGCTCGACGGTGACCCCGGCGTCCTCCAGCACGTCGGCGTACATGTTCGCCAGGATCAGCTGCTCCGGGAAGTTCGCCGAGCCGACGACGACGGTGCCGCCTGCCGCGTCGGCCGGCTCGCTGCCGGCCGGCTCGCTGGTGGTGACCGTGTCGCTGGCGGGGGCGCCGCTGGGCTGCGCCAGCGGGTCACCGCCGCCGGACGTCGCGCACGCGCTCAGCAGCAGCGCCGCGACGCACAGCCAGCCGAACGTGACCAACCGGATGCTTCCATGCATGGGTCGAGCCTTTCCGAGAACGAGGATTGTCGCAGCGTAGAGAGCCGCGACAACGAGCGCGACCTCAGACTGCCGCGGCCGACGTCTTGGCGCGCGTCGTCTCGGCCGCGGCCCGGTCGCGCAGACCGCGGGGCACGACCGTGCGTTGGAGGGCGGCGAGCAGCAGTTCGGTCAGCAGCGACAGGGCCGCGACGAGCAGCGCCCCGGCGACGACGCGGACGCTGTCGCGCACCTGCAGCCCGTCGAAGATGTAGCGGCCGAGTCCGCCGAGGCCGATGAAGGCGGCGAGCGTGGCGGTCGCGACGACCTGGACCGTGGCGGTGCGCACGCCGGCCATGACCAGCGGCATGGCGACGGGCAGCTCGACGCGGCGCAGCACCTGCCAGCCCGTCATGCCCATGCCTTCGGCGGCGTCGCGCACCTCCGGGTCGACCGAGCGGATGCCGACGTAGGTGTTCGTGACGATCGGCGGGATCGCCAGCGCCACCAAGGCGACCATCACGGGCACGAGGTTGATGCCGGCGAGGATGAACGCGAGGATCACGATGCCGAACGACGGGATCGCGCGGCCGACGTTGGCGACGTTGATGGCCAACTGCCCACCCTTGCCGGTGTGGCCGACGGCGAGACCGAGCGGCAGCGCGATGGCGACCGCAAGCAGCGACGCGGCCGACGAGTAGCCGACGTGCTGGGCGACGCGGCGCGCCACGCCGGTGGTGCCCGACCAGTGGTCGGGGAACCAGGCGAGCACCTCGAGGAAGAACGCCACGGCGTTAGTTCCCGGCCCGTGACCACGGCGTCCACCAGCGCTGCGCGGCAAGCAGCGACAGGTCGGCGGCGACGGCGAGCACGATCGACAGGACCAACCCGACGATCAGCGGCGTCGGGAAGCGACGGATGAAGCCGTCGATGAACAGCTGCCCGAGGCCACCCTGGCCGATCACGGCCGTGATCGTCACCAGGCCGATCGTGGTCACCGTCGCGATCCGCACGCCGGCGAGGATGACCGGCACGGCGAGCGGCAGCTCGACTCGCAGCAGCCGGCGCAGCCGCGTGTAGCCCATCGCCTCGGCCGCCTCGCGCACGTCGCGCGGCACGCCGTTGATCCCCTCGACGGTGTTGCGGACGAGGATCAGCAGCGTGTACGTCGTCAGCCCGATGACGGCGGTGGCGCGCGACAGGCCGGTGAACGGCAGCAGCAGCACGAACAGCGCCAACGACGGGATCGTGAACAGCACACCGGTGACGCCGAGCAGCGGCCCGTACAGCCGCGGCCAGCGCACCGCCGCCAGCGCGAGCGGGAACGCGAGCACGAAGCCGATGGCGACCGGCACGACGGTGAGCACGACGTGCTCGGTGAGGCGCGACTGGATGTCGTCGAGGTGACTGCCGATCCAGTCCCAGCGGAAGAACGCGGCCGCGAGAGCAGCGGTCACAAGATCTCCTTGGAGATCAGCTCCTGGGTGAGGATCCCCTCGTAGACCCCGGTCGCGTCGACGCGCACGGCGACCCCCGTGCGTGAGGTCACCATCGCGTTCAGCGCCGCGCGCAGCGAGTCGGTGTCGTTGACCTGCAGCGCGAACGGCCGCACCGTGGCGTCGCCCATCCGGGTTGTGGGCTCCAGCTCGTGCAGCGACGCCCAGCCGCGCAGGCGGCCGTCGGGCGCGACGACCACCACCCAGTCGCTGCCGTGGGCCCGCGCGACCCGCTCGGCCGTGGCGCCGTCGTCGTCGGGCGATACGACCGGGCCCGGCTCGGCGGTGACCTCGCTGACGGGGATGAGCGCGAGCCGCTTCAGCCCTCGCTCGGCACCCAAGAAGTCTGCGACAAAGGCGTTCGCGGGGTCGGCGAGCAGCTGCTCGGGGGCGGCGTACTGCTCCAGCACGCCGCCCTGACTGAAGATCGCGATGCGGTCGCCCATCGTGATCGCCTCGTCGATGTCGTGGGTGACGAACACGATCGTTTTGCGGACCTCGGCTTGCAGGCGCAGGAACTCGTCTTGGAGGTTGGCGCGCACGATCGGGTCGACGGCGCCGAACGGCTCGTCCATGAGCATGATCGGCGGGTCGACGGCAAGCGCCCGCGCCACGCCGACGCGCTGGCGCTGCCCGCCCGACAGCTGGTGTGGGTAACGGTCGGCGACGCCGGCGGGCAGGCCGACGGTGGCGATCAGCTCGTCGACCCGCGCCCGCACCCGCGCCTTGTCCCAGCCGACCAGCGCCGGCACCGTCGCGATGTTCGCGGCGACGGTGCGGTGCGGGAACAACCCGACCTGCTGGATCACGTAGCCGATCCCGCGACGCAGCTGCGGCGCCGGAACCGACATGATGTCGCGCCCGTCGACGGTGATCGTGCCGTTGCTCGGCTCGACCATCCGGTTGACCATCCGCAGGGTCGTGGTCTTGCCGCACCCGGACGGACCGACGAGCACCACGACCTCGCCCGCGGGGACCTCGAGGTTGAGGTCGTCGACCGCGGTGGTTCCGTCGCGGAACCGCTTCGTGACGCCGGTGAAGGTGATCATCGGTGGTTGTCTACCGTAGCGAAGCCGTCCGGGGAGGCACCGCATGGTCACGATCCGCGCCGCCGCCGACCTCGACGTCGGCGCCGTGGAGCGCATCGCCTTCGCCGAGGAGCCGGTCACGCTCACGGCGGAGCTGCTGGCCGCCGTGGGGTCGGCGCGGGCCGCGATGGTCGCCGCGCTCGACGGCGGCGCCCGGGTGTATGGGGTGACGACCGGCACCGGCTTCTTGCGCCACCGCGACGTCGCGCCCACCGGCGGTGGCCACGACCGCAGTCTGCTGCTCGGACGCGCCGTCGGCGGGCCGCCGTACCTGCCGCGCCCCGAGGCTCGTGCCCTCGTCGCCGTCCGGCTGGTCAACCTGCTGTCGGGCTGCGCCGGCGTGACGCCGGCGTTGTGCACCTTTCTGGCCGACCGGCTCAACGACGGCTTCGTGCCCGCGATCCCGCGCCATGGCATCGCCGGCGCCGGTGAGGTGATCCCGCTGTCGCACGCCTTCCAGACGCTGCTCGGTGTCGGCTGGGTGCTCAGCGGCGACGGCGTCGAACCGGCCGCCGCGGCGCTGGCCGCCCGCGGGGTCGCCCCGTACGAACCGGCGCGCAAGGAGGGCATCGCGCTGCTCGCCGGAGCGCCCGGCGCGGTCGCGCTCGCGGTCGCGCGTCGGCGCACCGCCACGGTCGCCGCGCGACAGCTGCTGACCGGCGCCGCGTGCTCGATCGACGCGCTGCGCGCGCCGCTTGACCCCTACGACGCCGCGGTCGGCCGGCTCGCCGGCGACCCGGTCCTCGACGAGGTCCTCGCCCGGCTGCGCGCGTTGGTCGGCGACGCCGCGGCGCGTCCCGCGCGCTCCGGCGCGGCACAGGCGCCGGTGTCGTTTCGCGTCGTCCCGCAGGTCCACGCGGCGCTCGAGCGGACGTTGCTGCGCTTCGGCGAGGACGTCGCGCGCGCGGTGACGGCGGTCACCGACTCCCCCGCCTTCGTCGACGGTCGCTTCCTGTCGACCGGCGGGGTCCACGCGGTGGAGTTGACCGCCGGCATGGACGCGCTCGCGCTGGCGCTCGTGCGCGGCGCTGAGCTCGCCGGCCAGCGGGTGCACCGCCTCCTCGATAACCGCTTCAGCGGGCTCGCCGACCAGCTGGTCGGGGCGCCACCTCCCGCCTGCGGGCTCGTCGTCGTCCACAAACGCGTCGTCGCGTCGGTCTCCGCGCTGCACCGCCTGGCCGCGCCGAGCGTCGGGCTCGTCGACACGTCCCTCGGTCAGGAGGACGCGATGACGTTCGCCTTCGACGCCGCCGAGCGGCTGCGCCGGATCGAGGCGCTGGTCCGTGACGTCGTCGCGTGCGAGCTGCTCGTCGTCCGGCAGGCGTGGGCCTTGCGTGGCGACACGCCGGCCGCGGGCCTGGTGCCGCTCGCGCGGTGGTTGGCGGAGGTCGTGGACCCCGTCGGGGCCGACCGACCGCTCGGCGGCGACATCGAGCGCCTCGCGGGCCTGCTCGCCGCCGAGGCGCTGCCCAGCGTGGCGCCGACTCATCCCGGATAGACGCGCTCGCCCGCCTCGATCCGCACGTCGACACGGTTGCCTGGTGGCGCCAACGGGCAGCTCCACGCCGGGTTGTAGGCACACGATGGCGCGTAGGCGAAGTTGAAGTCGAGCACCAGCTGCGCACCGGCGGAACCGAGGTCGGCGCCCTTGACGGTGTCGAGCAGGTACCGCCCTCCGCCGTAGGTCGTGTCGCCGGCGGTCGCGTCGCGAAACGGCAGGAACAGCCCGCCGCCGTACGCGTCGAGCCAGAACACGTCGAGCGTGCCGAACGGCAAGCTGACGACCCCGACCCGCTCGAACGCCATCGTCGTCGAGCCGCTGGTGGCGATCTCGCACCGGTCGGGCGCGACGTCGGTGTCGACCGCCGCGGCCAGCGCGAACGCCGGGTCATAGGCGTAGTAGCGCAGCCCGGTGAACGCCTCACGCTGCGCCGCGTCGAGCGCCGAGCACGGATGGCCGGCGAACAGCTGGTCGCGCACGGCGCGCCAGTGCGCGTGGGCGGCGGCGGCGTCGCGGTCCCGGCCGGCGCGGATCTCGGCGTACAGCGTGGCCACCCGGCGCCGGTAGTCGAGCAGCGCCAGCGCGTCGGTCACCGACGCGCCGCCTCCGGCAGCGGCGCAACCGGCGCGTCAATGGTGGGGCGGGTGCGGAACCGGCCCTCGGCGACCGCGGCGCCGAACAGCACCACGGCGGCGCCGACGAACAGGTTCCAGGTCACCGGGTCGTCCTGCACGACGACGCCGAGGAAGACCGCGACGATCGGGATCAGGTAGGTGACCATCGACGCGGTCGTCGCGCCGGTGTCGCCGATCAGCCGGTAGAACAGCAGGTACGCAAGCCCGGTCCCGACGGCCCCGAGCGCCACGACGCTGCCGAGAACGAGCGGCGTGAGCCTGACTGGATCGGCTGCCACGAAGGGCGCCACGACGGCGAGCATGAGCGTCGCGGCGAGCAGCTGCGCCGCCGACAGCGCCAGCGGCGGGAAGCCGCGGTCGATCAGGTACCGCCGGGTGTAGACCAGCGCGAAGCCGTAGCACACGGCCGCCCCGAGACACGCCAGCTGGCCGGTCACGGCGTTGGCCCGCTGGTCGATGTTCCACGGACCGACGACGACGACGACGCCGACGAAGCCGAGGACCAGGCCCGCAGCACGCGCCGGCGACCAGCGCTCCTCGGGCAGCGCGAGCAACGCGACACCGAGGGTGAACAGCGGTGTCGTGCCGTTGAGCACCCCCGCCATGCCGGAGGTGACGCGCTGCTCGCCCCACGCGAACAGAAAGAACGGCAACAGGTTCGCAATGACGCCCATGACGACGAGGTGGCCCCACAGGCTTGGCGCCCGCGGCAGCGGTTCGCGGCGAACCGCGACGATGACGAGCAGGACCGCCGAGCCGGCGAGCAGCCGGCCGAGGACGAGTTGGGTCGGCGTCATCCCGGCGAGCGCGAACTTGATGAGCAGGAAGCTCGAGCCCCAGATGCCCGCCAGCACGCCGAAGCGCACGAGGTTCGCGCGCGTCATCGCGCCGCCGCCTGCGCCGGGATGTCGCCTGCGCGGTCGGGGGTGACAGGCACGGGGCGCGACGCCGGCAGGCGGTCGAGCCAGCCGGTGACCGCGGCGGCGGCGTCGGCGTACGCCTGCTCGGTCGTGCGCCCGTCGCTGCGGCGGAGGCCGAAGCTGTGGTCCGCGCCGGCGACCCAATGCACGGTGACGTCGGCGGCGCTCAGGGCCGCCCGCTCGCGCGCGAGCAGCGCAGGGTCGCACAGCCGGTCGCGGGTGCCCGAGACGAACAGCACCGGCACGGTCAGGTGCGGCCAGTGGGCGACGCGCAACGTGTCGGGGCGACCGGCCGGGTGCAGCGGGTAGCTCAACAGCACCAACCCGGCGCACGGCTGGCCGTCGGCGGCCGCAAGGCTCGCGACGCGCCCGCCCAGCGACCGCCCGCCGAGGACCAACGGCCGGTCGCCGACGGCGTCGCGCGCCGCCGCGACCGCGTCGAGCAACGCGGCCCGCAGACGCGGCAGCGGGTCGGGGCGCCGGCGCCGCGCCTCGGCGTAGGCGAAGTTGAACGTGAGCACCGGCCAGCCGGCCGCCGCGACGGCCGCCGCCACGGCGCACAACGCGGGATGGTCGAGATCGGAACCGGCGCCGTGGGCGAGCACGACGCCGCAGCGCCCGGAGTCGGCGGCGGGGCGCCACAGCACGCCGGTGGTGGCGGGGACGGCCTGTGGGGTGGTGAACGTGATGCGGATGCGGTCGGCGGCGGGCGAAGGCAACACGTCTCCAGCGGCTGCGGCGGCAACGTCCGATGCTACCCGTCGCGCGGTACGGTCCTTGTCGCCGACGGGAGGAGGGCGCAGGCGTGCGGACGGTCGGGCGCGCGGTCGCGCTGCTGGGCGTGCTCGTCGCCGGCTACCTCGCGCTGACCGGCGCGCAGGAGTGGCACGCGCCGCGCGCCGAGGACGCCCAGCGCACCGACGCGATCGTCGTGCTCGGCGCCGCCCAGTACGACGGCCGCCCGTCCCCGGCGCTGCGCGCGCGGCTGGACCACGCCGCCGACCTGTATCACGACGACCTCGCCCCCGTGGTCTGGGTCACCGGCGGTCGGCAACCGGGTGACCGCTTCAGCGAAGCGTCGGCGTCGGATCTGTACCTCCAGCGGCGCGACGTGCCCAAGAGCGCGCTGCGCCTGGAGACGCAGGGCGCGAGTACCTACGAGTCGCTGACCGCCGCGGCGCGCCTGCTGCGCAAGGCGGGGGCGCGCGAGGTGCTCCTCGTCAGCGACCCGTGGCACTCCTACCGCATCACCGCGATCGCCCGTGAAGCGGGACTGCGCCCCCGCGTGTCGCCTGCCGAGGCCGGCGGCGTCAGCGGCTCGGCGTTGCGCCGGCTCGCCCGCGAGACGGTCGCGGTGTCGCTCGGGCGGCTCGTCGGCTACCGGCGCCTCACCCGCCTGGACGAGCGGCTGCTGTCCGGCGGCGCGTCACCGTGGGAGACGACCGGCGCTTGGTAGCGTGCCGCCGACGCGGCGTTGCCGGCCGCAGGAGAGCCCACCGTGCTCCGGCACACGACACGATCCAAGGTGGACGCGATGCCGCAGGCGCAGCAGCTGCCCCCCGACGCCGACGCCGAGGCCGCGGCGACAGCGGTCGACGATGCCGACGTCGCCGCGGGGCCGGACCGCCCCGTGTTCATCATGGGCTGCGCGCGCTCCGGCACGACGCTGCTGCAGCTGATGCTCCACTCACACCCGCGCATCGCGATCCCGCCGGAGACGCGGTTCATCGAAACGCTGTACCGGCGCCGCGAACGCTTCGGCGACCTCAGCCGGCGCAAGAACCGGCGGAAGCTCGCGCGGGCGATCGTCGACAAGCGCAAGCGCAAGTTCCACGACCTCGGGCTCGACGGCGCGAAGGTCACAAGGCGCATCGTCAATGGGCCGCCCACCATCGGCTCGGCGATGGGCATCGTGCTGCGCGAGTACGCGCGGCGCTTCGGCAAGCCGCGCTGGGGCGACAAGCGACCCGCCTACATCCAGCATCCCGAGGCGATCCTCGCGATGTTCCCCGACGCGCAGCTCGTCCACATCATCCGCGACGGACGCGCGTGCGTTGCCTCGCTCAAGCGCATGCCGTGGTGGAAGCACGGGTCGATCGCGGCGATGGCGAAGTGGGTCGAAGCCATTCAGAAGGGGCGCTGGGCGCAGAGCAACCTGCGCCCGGACCAGTACTACGAGCTGCAGTACGAACACCTCGTCGCCGACCCGCGTGGCGAGCTGCAGCGCCTGTGCGAGTTCCTCGGCGAGACGTTCGACGAGGCGATGCTCGAGCCGTCGCGGGTCGCCGACGAAGCGGTGCCGGACAAGAAGACGTGGCACACCCGCACCCGCGGTGAGGTGACGACCGCGGCCGTGAGCCAGTGGGTCGACGAGCTGGAGCCGTGGGAGATCGCGCTCATGGAGCGTGTCGCCGGCCGGATGCTGGAAGCCTACGGCTACCCGTTGACCGCCGGGCGCTCGCGGCCGCCGGTCGGCAAGATGCGGCGGTACCTGGAGATCAGCGGGAGGCGCCGCGCCGCCGACGTCCGCTGGCGGCAAAAGGAGCGCGCGCTCGAGGTCCGCTACCCATACCCCGTCGCGGCGCGGCTCACGAAGGGCCAGCGCCAGGCGGCGAGGGCGGAGCGTCGGCGTCAGCGCAAAGCCTGACCGCAAGCAGCGTCGCGTCGTCGGCGTTGTCGGGATCCACGACGGCGGCGAGCACGTGGTCGCAGAGGGCGTCCAGCGCCGACGGCCCGTCCCGCACCACGCGCTCCAGCCGGCGCATCCCCACATCGAGTGACGCCGTACGGCTCTCGATCAACCCGTCGGAGTACAGCAGCACCGTCGAGCCGGGCTCCACCCGCAGCGTCGTCTCCTCGAACACGGCGTCGGCGACGGCGCCGAGCGGGACCGACGCGACCGTCGGCGGAATGGCGACCGCACCGTCGGGGTCGACCAGCAGCGGCGGCGGGTGGCCGGCCAGGACCAGCCGCAACATGTCAGACCCAGGGGCCCACACCGCGTACGCGAGCGTGGCGAACTCGACCAGCCGGAGACTTTGCAGCAGGCGGTCGACTCGCTCGACGACGCCCGTGGTCGTCATCTCCTCCAGCGCGTAGGCCCGCACCGCCATCCGCAGCTGTCCCATCACGGAGGCCGCCTGGATGCCGCGGCCCGCGACGTCGCCGAGCACCATGGCGATCCCGCCGTCGCGCAGCGCGAAGACGTCGTACCAGTCGCCGCCGACGTCGACGCCAGCAGCCCCGGCGAAGTACCGCGCGGCGACCTCGACGTCGCGGAACTGCGGGAGATCTTGCGGCAGCAGGCTGCGCTGCAAGGCGACCGCGACCTGGTGCTCGTGGTGGAACATCCTCGCGTTCTCGATGGTGATCGACGCCATCTGCGCGAGTTGGACGAGGATCGCCTCGTCCTCGGCGGTGAACTCGTCGCCGTCGAGCTTGTCCGACAGCTGGATCAGGCCGAGGTTGCGACCGTCGCGTGACACCAGCGGCGCGGCGAGCCAGCCGCGCATCGGGGGGTGGCGGTCCGCCTCCGAACCGACGCCGCGCCAGCGAGGATGCGATTCCAGCTCCGCGTGCGTCAGGCGCAGCGGCCGGTTCGTCTCGCAGACCAGCGCGTAGATCCCCGAACCGTCGGGCGGCGCGTCGTAGTCGCGCCACTGGGCGTACTGCTCCGACAGCGAGACGGCGGTGATCGCCTGCGCCCAGTTCTGGTCGATCGTCGTGCTGGTGATCGACTGGTGCGTCCCGACGATGGCACGCGCTTGCTCGGTCACCGCGTGCATGATCGCGTCGAGCGACAGGGAGCTGTTGATCGCGATCGCCGCGTCGGCCAGCCCGAGCAGCTGCGCCGCCCGCCGGTGCTGCTGCTCGTGCGCCTGCTCCAGGTGGCGCGCCTGCTCGGCGGCGACGCGCTCCTGCACCTCCAGCAGCTGCTCGACGACCGAGGTTCGCGTGCGCGCCGGCTCGCGCCATGCGGCGGTTGCGGTGCCGTCGTCGTCGCCGTCGCGCAGCTCCTCGGCGAAGATCGGGCCGTTCACGAACGGCAGCAGCGCCACCTTCACCGCGAGCGCGAGCGTCCGGAACAGGTCAGCCGTCTCGGCCGGGATGGCGGTGCGAGCGAACATCACCACCGCGAACAGCTCGCCGGACGGCAGCATGCCGCCGAAGCCGAGCACCGATGCGATGCCGTAGCGCAGGACGAAGTCGCCCTGCGCTGGGATGTGCGGGCTGCCGACCGCGTCGGCGACGTAGAAGACGTTGTAGGCCTTCTCGTCCAGCTCGAGGATGACCTCGGGGTCGGGCTCGATGACCGAGCCGACCGGCAGGCCGAACTGGCCGATCAGCTGCGCGATCATCGGAAAGCTCGACACGATGTGCTCGCTCGGCAGCGGCACCGCCTGGTGGCCCGTCGACGCCGCCCGGTCGTTCCAGGCGGGGGCGTCGCCTCGCGTCGCGAGCAATGTGAGGCAGGTCGTCGCGAGGCCCGGCGACGCGTCGCCGGCGGCCCGCTCGGCGAACCGGCGCGCCGGCGCAGGCAGCCGTCCGTAGGCGTGGGTCTTGAACAGCCGGACCAGCGCGCAGTCGCGCTCCCCGGTCGCCGGGTCGCGCAGCTCGTCGTAGAGATAGCCGACGACCCGTTGCGCGACGTCTTCCATGCAACGGGCGTCCGCGCCGAAGCGCCGCAGCGCGGCGCCGCACGACACCATGTCGCTCAACGTGAAGCGCCCCACGTACGGCACGGCTGCGTTCCCCTGTCCGGCCGCTACGACGGCGCTCGGCGGCTTGGTCAGGCTAACGCCTGACCGACCGTGGGGGTGCGGCCGCCGGGTGACGGGCGGCACCGTCGCGCGTGCGATCATGACCTCGTCCGGCGACGGCACGCGACGGGTGGGCGGCGATGAGGGCGGTGGTGGCCCGTGCGGTGGGCGGACCGGACGTCATGGCGGTCGAAGACGTCGCCGACCCGCAGCCCGCACACGGGCAGGTCCGATCCGCGTCGCCGCTGCGGGACTCAACTTCATCGACACGTACCAACGCAGCGGCCAGTACGCGGTCCCCGTCCCGTTCACGCCCGGCAGCGAAGGCGCCGGCGTGGTCGACGCCGTCGGGGCGGAGGTGGCAGGGCTCACGGAGGGCGACCGGGTCGCCTGGGCGACGCAGCCCGGCTCCTACGCCGAGCAGGTCGTCGTCGCCGCGGACCAGCTGGTCACTGTGCCCGACGACGTCGAGCTGCCTGCCGCGGCGGCGGTGATGCTGCAGGGCATGACCGCCCACTACCTCGCCACGAGCACGTTCCCGCTGCGCGAGGGTCACACGGCGCTGGTCCACGCCGCCGCGGGGGCGTCGGCAACCTGCTCGTCCAGATCGCCAAGCGCCGCGGGGCGCGGGTCTTCGGGACGGCCGGCAGTCAGGACAAGCGACGCCGCGTGCTGGACGCCGGCGCGGACGCGGTCATCCTGTACCGCGAGGTCGACGTCGCCGACGCGGTGGCGGAGCTGACGGGGGGCACCGGTGTCGACGTCGTCTACGACTCGGTGGGGGCCGACACGTTCGACCGCAGCCTGGAGTGCCTGCGGCCGCGGGGCTATCTGGTCCTGTTCGGCCAGTCGAGCGGTCCAGTGCCACCGTTGGACCCGCAGGTCCTCAACCGCAAGGGGTCCCTGTTTCTCACGCGCCCGAGCCTCGGCGCCTACATCGCCGACCGCGAGGAGCTGACCGAGCGCGCCGGCGACCTGTTCACCTCGATGTCCGCCGGGCAGCTGGACGTGCGCATCGACCGCACGTGGCCGCTCGCCGAGGCGGCGGACGCCCACCGCTACATCGAGGCCGGCAAGACCAGCGGCAAGGTGCTGTTGATCCCATGAGCTCCGCGCAGCGCTGGATATCGCCTTCCTGCTGTTCCCCGGCCTGACCGCGCTCGACGCGATCGGGCCGTACGAAGTCCTCACCCGTGTCCCAGGGGCGCGCGTGGTGTTCGCGAGCACGACGCCCGGCCCCGTCCGCACCAGCGACGGCCGCCTCGCGCTGACCGCTGACGTGGCCTTGCACGAGATCGCCGCGCCTGACGTCGTCGTCGTCCCGGGCGGCCCCGGCGTCCGCGAGCTGCTGGAAGACGATGGCGTGGCCCGGTGGCTGCACGACGCGCACCAGACCAGCACGTGGACGACCTCGGTGTGCACCGGCTCGTTGGTACTCGCGGCTGCGGGTGTGCTCAGCGGCGTCCCGGCGACGACCCACTACGCCGCGGTCGACCTGCTGCGAGACCTCGGGGCGGTGCCCGTCGCCGAGCGCGTCGTGCGGCGTGGCAAGGTCATCACGGCGGCGGGTGTGTCGGCAGGGATCGACATGGCACTGCAGCTGGCTGCCCTGCTCGCGGGCGACGACGTCGCCAAGGCGATCCAGCTCATCATCGAATACGACCCGCAGCCGCCGTTCGACGCCGGCTCGCCCGCCAAGGCCGGCAGCCGCATCGAGGACCTGGCGCGCACGCTCGGCCGCGCGACACAGGAGTGACGGGGCGTGTGCGCGATTCGCGACGGCATCGCCCCGAGGGCTGGCCTGGTGGCCGTTCGCGGTTGGGCCGCGCCGGCGGTCGGCGCGGTCAGCTGGGCGGCGACCGTCGCCGTCGGCGCGCGCGGCGGCGGCCTGCTCACCCTCGTGGACGCCATGTTGTTGCTCGGCGTGCTGGTCGTCGTGCCCGCTGCGGTGCCGCTCCATCCCGCCGCCCGGTCAGGCACCGCGGCGATTGCACTGGCGGCGGGTGCCTTCGTGGCGCCGGCGCTGCTCGTCGAGCGCGGCGCGCTCGCCACGGTGCTCGCCGTGCCGTGGCTGCTCGCGACGGCCACCGGTGCGCTCGTCGCCATCTGGTCGTGGTGGTCACACCACCGCAGGCTGCGCGCCGTCGTCTGGCCCGCGGCTGCGGTGTACCTCGCCGTCGGGGCGGCGTGGCTCGTCATGGACCGGGCCGACCTCGAGCCGCCGGCTTCGCGGCGCCCTTCGTTCAGCTGACGGCGGTGCACTTCCACTACGCCGGCTTCACGTCGTCGCTGCTCGCGGGGTGCGCGCTGCGCCGGCTGCCCGATCGCGTACTCGCGGTCGTGGCTGCGACCGCGACGGTGGTCGCCCCGCCGGTCGTGGCGGCAGGCTTCACCCTCGTCGGGGCGTTGCAGATCGGCGGCGCGGCGCTCCTGACGTTCGGCTTGTGGTTGCTGGCCTGGGTTACCGTCCGCCACGTCGTGCCGCAGCTGCGCCGCCCGGCAGCCGTGGCGCTGGCCGTGTCGTCGGTCAGCGTGCTCGCGCCGATGCTGCTCGCGGTGCAGTGGGCCGCCGGCGCGAACCTCGGGACGCCGGCGCTGTCCATCCCCGACATGGCGCGCACCCACGGGGTCGTCAACGCGGTCGGCTTCTCCCTGGTCGGGGTCGTCGGCTGGCGGTTGGCGCAGCGCGACGCGCGCTGAACGCGGGAGACCCGCCCATGTGCGCGTGCCGTCGCCTCAGGAAGTGAGGCGCCGCTGGACCGGGACGGCCGGCTTGGATCCTTCGACCACCGTCAATCCGGTGAGCAGCCGGCGCGTCGCTGCGGCGATCTCGTCGACCGCCGCGGCGAAGGCTTCCTCGTTGGCCCGCGACGGGAAGCGGTAGCCACTGATCTTGCGGACGTACTGCAGGGCGGCGTCGCGCATCTCGGCGTCGGTCGCGGGCGGATCCGCCCCGCGCAGCTGCTGAATGCTTCGGCACATGCGACAACGGTAGACCGCCACCACGGCGCGCGGTAACGGAACCGTCGCCGGTTCAGTCGCGGCCGTCGATCGCGCGGCGCGTCAGCGCGTACCCGCCGACGAGCAGTGCCCCGCCCGCCGCAAGGAAGACGAGGTCCCACAGCAGCTGCAACTCGCCGGCGTAGACGTGGTGGATCGCCAGGATGTGGTGGTCGACGACGCCCTCGACGAGGTTGAACAGACCCCACCCGGCGAGGAGCGAACCGAACAGCAGCGTGCCCGGAGGCCGGGCGGCATAGCCCTGCGGCCACCGTCGCCACAGACCGATGAGGCCGGCGAGCACGAAGACGTAGGTGCCGACGTGGAACAGACCGTCCCACAACGTGTTCGTCTCGAGGCCTTCGACGGTGGTCACCCGATACGTCGCGAGGCCGATGCGATCGGCGCCGGTGTTGCTGAGCATGTGGTGCAGCTGGAACACCTGATGCAGGACGATGCCGTCGAAGAAGCCGCCCAACCCGACGCCGAGCAGCATGCCGGCCCCACGGAGCCGCCGAAGACTCGGGGTGTCAGGCCGTGACATGCGCATCCGCGCAGCAACCTTTCGTGATCGCATCGGCGGGCGCATGCGCGCCGCGGCAAGGCCGTTCCCTGCTCCCCGCGTCGATCCCTGGGCAAACCGTCACCGCGGACGATCGAGCCCGCTCCGCTGCGGTGGAACGACACAGCTGCGGTCGCGGTTCGACGGAACCACCCCCGCGACGAGAGCGCATCGTCCACCTGCGGGGACACGGCGTCCTGCGAGACTGCGGCATGACCGCGCTCGCGCCGTACCGGGTCCGTGCCCGCAACATCGACCCCGACGCCGACAACGAGATCCACGACGACGCGGTCGCGCGCCGGTTCGGTTTCGCCGGCGCCCTCGTTCCCGGGGTCGAACTGTTCGCGTACCTGACCCACCCGCTCGTCGCCGCCTGGGCGGAGCAATGGTTGACGGGCGGGCGACTGGACGTGCGCTTTCGGCGCCCCGTCTACGACGGCGACGACGTGCTCATCGAGGCGGAACCGACCGGCGACGGGTCGTACACGCTGACCCTCGCCGGGCCTGACCGGACCACCCGAGCGACCGCGCAGGCACACGGTCCCGGGCCACGCCTCTCGCCGGACATCGCCAGCTACCCCGTCACCGCGCTGCCGCCGGACCCGCCGCCGGCAAGCGCCGAGACCCTGCGGCTCGGACCGCTCGGCACCGTGGAGGAGTGGATCGACGACGAGACGAATCTGCGTTACCTCGACGCGGTCACCGAGCCGCTCACGCTGTACCGCGACCGCGGCCTCGTCCACCCCGGCCTCCTGCTGCGGCTGGTCAACGCCGTGCTGTTCCGCAACGTGGCCGTCGGCCCCTGGATCCACACGGCCAGCACGTGCCAGCTGCTCGCCCCTGCCAGTGTCCCGGCGCGGCTGTCCGCGCGCGGCATCGTGACCGACCGCTACGACCGCAACGGCAACGGCTGGGTCCACTACGACGCCCTCATCCTCTGCGGCGACACCGCGATCATGCAGGTCGCCCACACCGCGATCTACGCCCTCAACCGATAGGCGCGACGCACGTCGCTGCCTGCATCAGTGTCCGGCGTCACCGTCTTGCCCGCCGGCGACGCGCAGCTCGAACGTCTCGCCACCGTCGGTTGACTCGACGATCCCGACGCCGGCGACCGCCGCGAGCACGCGGTCGTCGGTGGCGAGCAGCGCCTCCGGCTGACCCTCAAGCGTGCCGCGTGGCGCGAACGTCTCGCCGGCGTCCGTGCTGACCGCGACCCGCCCGTCCGGCGTCACCGCATACAGCCCGGAGTCGGCCCAGCTGAGGAAGACGTACGGGTCGGCGTTGAGCTCGTCCCACGTGCGTCCACCGTCGTCGCTGCGCACCAAGCCGCGCTCCCCGGTGCCCACGATCAGCTCCGGGTCGTTGGGGCTGACCGCGAAGTCGATGAGCTGGATCTGCGAGCGGGTCTCCCACTCCTGGCGGTCGCCACTGACGAGGAGCCGCCCGCTCGTCGAGTCCAGCCCGTAGACCAGCCCGTGGGCGGCCTCGAGCGCGTGGAAGTCGACCTCGCCGAGCAGCGACACGCTGTCCCACCGCTGGGCGTCGTCGGACTGCACGAGGCCAAGCAGCGGCGGCTTGCCAGGCACCTGCAGCCGCTCGACACGCAGGTCGGGGTGGCCGCTCGCGAGGAAGTCGTTGGGTCCGGCGACGGTGAAGCCCATGAGGTCGTGGACCGCCGTGCCGACGCGTTCGATCCTGTCGCCCTCGACGTGGAACAGTCCCGTGTGCGTGGCGGCGTACAGCGCGTCGTCGGACGCCGGGTCCAGCGCGAGACCGTGCACGTGGACCAGCCCGGGATCCTGGGCCGGCGGTATCGCCGCGGGTTCGCCGCCGCTCCCGCCGCCGCAGCCGACGGCGAGCAGCAGCAGCGCGATCGCCGCCGCGAGCCGTCCCTGGCGTCTGGTGGTCCGTCGCATCGTTCAGCCATGATTGCTGCTCCGTCAGCGACCGCAATGCGGTGGCCGCCCGCAGGGGCGACGACGACGGCCGTGGGTACGCTGGGCGGGTGGTGATCGCTGCGTTCCGCTGCGGGGCTTCCGCTGCGAAAGGTCCCTGAGATGACTGCGCGACTCGTTGCTGCCGCGTTGGTCGGCGTGGTCGTCGCGGCCGTCGTCGCCGTGATCGCGGGCGCAGTATTCGACGGGATGGGATCGGTAGGCGTGATCGGCTTCTGGGGATACGTCAACGCGATCCCCGCTGCCCTCGTCGCGTTCAGCGCGACGTTCGCCCTCCTTGCCCGTCGAAGCCCGCGTCGCAAGACGAGTTTGTACGGTCTGGCGGTCGCGTTGGCCTTGCCCGGCGGCGCGCTGCTGTGGTGGAACATCATGTGGGGATTTCCGTCGCCATTGAGCCCGGAGGGCCAGTGGATGTGGCCACTGCTGGCGGTCACGCTGTCCGGCGCGCTCTTTGCCCTGCGCGGAGCCCAGCGGCGGCGCGGCGGATAACGGCAGCGTTCGCGCTGTGAGCGATGCAGGGCGGAGCAGCGGCAGGCGCTCATCCCGGCGGCTGACGAGGGCCGGTCAGCAATTCCAGGTGGGCGTTCCGAACTCGCCGGCCTCGAGCCGTAGTGCTGTGACGCGACGACCGGCTTGTATCGCGGCCACGTCGTCTGAGTTGAACCGCCACCCTTCAGGCAGGAAGCGCTGCGTCATCCGGATCGCGAAGGGGCTGCAGGAGTCCACGCCGGCGGCCGCCGCCAAGCCGCCGTGCATCCTGAAGTACGATACGAAGTCGTCGCTGGGAGGCTGGGTCGCGAGCCTGTCGGCCTCGCGCAACATATCGCGCAGGTCTTCCGTGCGCGTCTTGTCGACCGTGTACCCGGCCAATCCCGCCGCACCCGCCACGAGCACGAGTACGGCGAGCGCTGCGAGTACCCCCGTCGCTTGCCGCATCCAAGTCTCCCTGCTGCCGTTGGCCCGACGGGAGAGAACTGGCGGCTGCCCGTCGTCTACGCCACAGCCGAGAGCAGGACCATACCCGTCCCCTCGTCACTCGGCCAGACCCGCACGCTGTCGGGGTGGTCTGTGACCATAGCGTCTTGCTGCGCACCTTCGCCGTCCTCGAGCCGACTACCGCGTCCACTACGCTTGTGACGATCAGACGGAAGCCTTGGTGGCTGCGGAATGGAGGCGGGGCGTGTGCCCAGTGAGGCGATCACGACTTTGGCGCATCGTCGCACATACAGTGCGCCTCGTCGTGGCCGGGTTGCTCGCCGGCATCGTCGCGGGTGCTATCGCTGGGCTTGGATCGCGTGTCGTCATGTACGTGGTGCGATTGATGAACCCTTCCTACAACGGCGTCCCCACGCACGCTGGTGCCGAGGTCGGCCGTATAACCGCTGACGGCACGCTGTCACTCGCCATCGAGGGCGCCTTTTACGGTGTAGCCGGCGCGATTCTCTACCTCATCGTGCGCCGCTGGATGCCCTGGAACGGCTTCGCGAAAGGACTCGCCTACGGAACCTTCTTGCTGATCATCGCCGGCCCAGTGGTACTCGACGGTCAAAACTACGAGTACTTCCGCTACGTGCCACCACGCGTAAGCGTCGCGCTGTTGCGCTGCTCTACCTGCTCTACGGGCTCGTCATTGCGCCAATGACCGAACGGCTGGGCCGAGGCGCGAGCGGCCGACCGAGCAACACGGCCGTTGCATGGTCGGGCTACGTCTGCTCGCAAGCGTGCTCGTGTTGTCGCTCACCCGTGACTTCTTCCTGCTTCGCGACACCTTTGATGTCTTCGAATGAGGGGCTGAGAACTTTCCCGTTGGCCCAAAGACGATGTTGTTCCATGGATCACCGCCGCCTGCTCGTCGGTGTATCGGCTGTCCAGCTCGCCGCTGGCCTGGCCGGCATGGCGGTTGCGCTGCGGCGCGGCCACGCCTATGACTTGCCCTGGCTGCGCGGGCGTCGAGACGCGATTGCACGCGACTCGATCATCATGGGAACCGCCCTGTCCGCCCCGGTGATGATGCTGGTCGGGCAAGGCGTCTCGACGGCCGTCGTTGCCAGGCGACCGAGTCGGAAATCCGCTCAGGGCCTCGGCGTCTTGGGGTGCTCATGGTGGTCGGGTACGTCGGCGAGCGACTCGTGCGGCAACGGCTCCGTCCATCCGGCTGGAACGCTGTCGAGACGCCGCTGGTCATCGTCGGGCTCGGACTGGCGGCCGGGATGGCCGCCACCGGTCTAATCGGTCGGGGTCGCCCTGCGACGGTCCCACCCGGTAAGGAGCCGGTCGATCAGCGACCCCGAGGCGATCCTGCCGAACATCGGCGGCAAGGTCGAGCTGCGCACCTACAGCGACGTGCGGCTGGACTGCTACCGGTGGGGCACGCCGCCTGCTGACGTTCTAGGAACGCCCGCCCGCGCTAGAACGGGGGCGATGCGCACCCATCCCCGGCCGGACCCAGACCCGGCGCGTTTTGAACCAGCAGCGGTCGCCGCGCTCGCGGCGGCCGCCGTGCTGTTCAGCGTCCTGCTCTACGTCGTGCGCGAGTTCGTCACCGACGACGCCTACATCTCGCTGCGCTACGCGCGGAACTTCGCCGACGGCTTCGGGCCCGTGTGGAACCCCGGGGGTGACGCGGTTGAGGGCTTCAGCAATCCGCTGTACGTCTTCGCCGAGGCGTTCGTGTACTGGCTGGGCGGCAACGGGCTGCTGTTCGCGCGGGCAGCCGGGGTGGCGTCGGGGCTCGGGCTGATCGTGACGGTGTGGTGGGCGGGGCGGGCAGTCCTCGGCCGCTTCGCCGCCAGTGCCGCCGCGTTGCTCGTCGCCGCGTCGCCCGGGCTTGCCTACTGGACCGTCGGCGGGCTCGAGACCCTGCCGATGGCGCTGGTGATCACCGCGTCGGCATTGATCCTCGCCCGCCCGGGTGGCGGGTCCGCCGTGTGGGTGGGTGTGCTGCTCGCGCTGCTGCCGTGGATCCGGCCGGAGGGCCTCGCGATCGCCGGGGCGCTGGCGTTCTTCTCCGAGATCGGCGGGCTGCTCGACGCCGCGCGCCGCCGGCGGACGCTGGGTCGTCTGGTCTGGCTTGCCGGACTCCCGCTGCTGTCACAACTGCTGCTGCAGGCGCTGCGGTGGGCGCTCTACCGGCACATGCTGCCCAACTCGGTGATCTACAAGAGCGGCACGGGCGAGTTCGCCGAGGTGACGATCAAGTTCCTGCTCGAGACCGCGCCACTGTGGCCGCTGGCGGTGCTCGGCTTCCTGGTGGTGCCGCCGCGCGCGCGGCTGCTGGCGGCGCCTGCAGCGGTCTACCTCGTGGCGTCACTGACGTTCCTGGACAGCGTGAACCTGTTCAGCCGGCTGCTGCTGCCGATCTTCCCCCCGGTCGCGCTGCTAGCCGGGGCGGGCGCGGCATCACTGCTCGCGCTGGGTGACGGCAGGGCGGCGTGGCTGCGGCCGGCGGCGACGACGCTCGCCGTCGCGGGCCTCATGGTGGTGGTGATGCCCGGCAACGTCGGCTTCACCAACCGCCAGACCCACGAGTACATGTCCTGCAAGCACGTCGCGCGCCAGCAGGGCGGCGAGTGGCTGGCACAGCGCCTGCAGCCCGGTGACGTCTACGTCATCGGCGACGCCGGCGTTCTGCCGTTCTACGCCGGCGGCTTCGCCCACGACCTGTTCGGCCTGAACGACCCGCGGCTGCAGGAGCTGGGACCGACGCCGGCGGCGGAGCGCGCGAACCGGGCCCTGGAGATGCAACCGCGGTTCATCGTGCTGTCCAGCAAGAACCCTGACACGGTGAACCCGCACTACACCGTCGACCGGCTGGTGCGTCGCGACGATCGGTTCGACGCCTACGAGCGGGTCATGGTCGCAGGACCCGACGATGCCGCCTGCGACTACTACCTGCACATTTTCGAGTCCCAGACGCCGTAGCTGCTCGGTCACAATGTCCACAACGATCCACCAAGGAGCTCCTCGTCGTGAAGGCCCTGGTTCTGTCCGGCGGCGCCGGCACCCGTCTTCGCCCCATCACCCACACCAGCGCGAAGCAGCTCGTCCCCGTGGCGAACAAGCCGATCCTGGAGTTCGGCCTCGAGGCGATCCGCGACGCCGGCGTGACCGACGTGGGGATCATCGTGGGCGAGACCCAGGACGAGATCCGCGCGCACGTCGGCGACGGCAGCCAGTTTGACATCGACGTCACCTACATCCACCAGCCCGAGCCGCTGGGACTGGCCCACGCCGTGCTCACCGCCGCCGACTACCTGGCCGACGACGACTTCGTCATGTACCTGGGCGACAACCTCATCGCCGGCGGCATCACGGACTTCGTCGAGCAGTTCCGACGCGAGCCGTCGGCGGCGCAGATCCTGCTGGCCCGCGTGCGCGATCCGGAGCGCTTCGGCGTCGCCGAGCTCGACGACGCCGGGCATGTCGTGCGGCTGGTGGAGAAGCCCAAGGAGCCGGTGTCGGACCTCGCGCTGGTGGGCGTCTACCTGTTCTCGTCGCGCATCCTCGACGCGTCGCGCTCCATCGAGCCGAGCGGCCGCGGTGAGCTGGAGATCACCGACGCGATCCAGTGGCTGATCGACGCCGGCGACCCGGTGCAGTCGACGATCGTCACCGGCTGGTGGAAGGACACCGGCAAGTTGTACGACATGCTCGAGGCGAACCGGATCGTGCTCGACTCGCTCGAGCCGCGGGTGTCGGGGTCATTGGACGCCGACAGCGAGGTCCAGGGTCGCGTGGTCGTCGAGGAAGGTGCGGAGCTGATCAACAGCCATGTCCGCGGCCCCGCGATCATTGGGAAGAACACCCGGCTGGAGAACACCTTCGTCGGGCCGTACACGTCGATCTACCACTCGTGCGAGATCTCCGACACCGAGATCGAGCACTCCATCGTGCTGGAGGAGACCGTCATCCGTGACATCAGCCGCATCGAGGACTCCCTGATCGGGAAGCAGGTGACGGTGGGCAGGGAGCCGCGCAAACCCCGCGCGTACCGGCTGATGCTCGGCGACCACTCGCGGATCGGCCTCGCGTGATGCGCGTCTTCGTCACCGGCGGGTGCGGGTTCATCGGCACCAACTTCATCCGGCAGGTGCTTGCCGACAACGACGACGTCACGGTCACGAACTTCGACCTGCTGGCCTACGCCGGCAACCCCGCGAACCTCGCCGATTTCCACGACGACCCGCGGTACGCGTTCGTCCAGGGCGACATCGACGACGCTGCGCTGCTCGCCGACGTCCTGCCGGGTCACGACGCGGTGGTGAACTTCGCCGCCGAGAGCCACGTCGACCGCTCGATCACCGGCAGCCGCCCGTTCCTGCTGACGAACTTCGTCGGCGCGAACACGCTGTTCGAGGCCGCGATGCGGTCGCAGATCCCGCGCTTTCTGCACATCTCCACCGACGAGACGTACGGGTCGATCCGCGAACCCGGCAGCTTCCGCGAAGGCGACAAGCTCGAGCCGAACTCGCCGTACTCGGCGTCCAAGGCCAGTGCTGACCTGCTCGCGCGCGCCTACGCCGAGACCTACGGCTACCCGATCACCATCACGCGGACGACGAACAACTTCGGGCCGTACCACTTCCCCGAGAAGGTCATCCCGCTGTTCATCACCAACCTGATGGACGGCGAGCCGGTCCCGCTGTACGGCACGGGCGAGAACGTCCGCGACTGGACGTACGTCATCGACAACGCCGCCGCCCAGTGGCTGGTGCTGACCGAGGGCGAGCAGGGCTCCATCTACAACGTCGGCGCCGGCAACGAGATGACCAACCGCGACCTGACGATGCGCATCCTGGAGCACTTCGGCTTCGGCGAGGAGATGATCCGACACGTCGCCGACCGCCCCGGGCATGACCTGCGCTACTCCGTGGACGCCTCCCGCGTCCGCGACCTGGGCTGGAAGCCGTCGGTGACGTTCGACGAGGCGCTGGAGCGGACCATCTCCTGGTACCGGGGGAACGAGGCGTGGTGGCGCCCGCTGAAGCAGCGGGGGGCGACGCAGCGCCAGGGACTGCCGGTGAAGTGAAGGTCGTCGTCACCGGAGCCGGCGGGCAGCTGGGCCGCGAGGTGTCGGCGGTGTTCAGCGTCGGCGAGGTTGAGCTCGTCCCGCTGACATCGGCCGACCTGGACATCACCGACGCGCGGACGGTGATGGCGCGCCTGCAAGCCGAGCAGCCGGCGCTGGTCATCAACGCGGCCGCCTACACGGCGGTCGACGCGTGCGAGGACGACCCCGCCCCGGCGTGGGGGGTGAACGCGGCCGGAGCGTGGCACCTCGCGCTGGCGTGCCGGGAGCTCGGCACGACGCTGGTGCACATGTCCACCGATTACGTGTTCGACGGGACGCTGTCGCGCCCGTACACCGAGTTCGACGCGACCGCGCCGGCGTCCGTGTACGGACGCACGAAGGACGCGGGGGAGCAGCTCGTCCGCGACACGCTGGACCGCCACTACATCGTGCGCACGTCCTGGCTGCACGGGCGCCACGGCGGCAACTTCCTCTCCACGATGCTGCGCCTCGGGCGGGAGCGTGATCAGGTGTCCGTGGTCAACGACCAGCGTGGCTGCCCGACGTTCGCCGACGACCTGGCGCAGTCGATCGCGGAGCTGGTCGGCACCGGCGCCTACGGCACGTACCACCGCACCGGCAGCGGCTCGTGCACCTGGTTCGAGTTCGCCCGCGCCGCATTCGACCGCGCCGACATCGCCGTGCAGGTCCTCCCGATCACCACCGAGCAGTTCGGCGCCCCCGCCCCGCGCCCCGCCAACAGCGTGCTGGAGAACACCAAGGCGAACCTGCTCGGGCTGGACTCTTTGCGCCCGTGGGAGGAGGGCCTCGACCGGTTCCTCGCTCAGCTGGAGGACCAGCGCGGGTGATGCGGGAACATCTGGCGCAGCGTCGGGTTGGCCTGGTCCGCGGCTGACAGCGTCGGGTCCGACACCGGCCACTGGACCGCGAGGTCGGGGTCGTCCCAGGCCACCGAGCGCTTCGTGACGTCCGGACGCCAGTAGTCGCCGACGTCGTAGAGGTAGTCCGCGACACCGTCTCCCTCGGCCATGAACGAGTTGGCCAGCCCCTCCGTGATGAACAGGCGAATGCGCTCGCCGGGCGGGTCGCCCAGGTGGAACGACAGCGTCTGCGCAAACGTGCGGGAGTCGGGGCGGATGTCGGCGATCACCGCGAGAACCCGCCCGTTGGCGGCGTACACCAGCTTGTCCCACGGCTCGGCGTGAAAGCCGCGAAGCACGCCGGGACCTGACCGCGAGTGGTTGCCCTGGACGAAGTTGATCTGGCGCCCCAGCGCCTCCTCGATCTCGTGGCGCTGGTAGGTCTGGCGGAAGAAGCCGCGGTCGTCGCCGTGGGTGTCCCAGCGCACGACGAGCAGCCCTTCGATGGCGGTGGTCTCGACAGGCATGGCGGGCACCCTATCGGGGCGCCGCAGCACCTGCGTTATCGTGACGCCGTGATCAAAGTCAGCGTCGTCGTGCCCGTGTACAACCCGGGCAACTACATCGACGACTGCATCCGCTCGCTGCTGGATCAGTCCCTGCCCACCGACGAGTACGAGGTCTTCTTCGTCGACGACGGGTCGACGGACGACACGCCGGCACGGCTCGACAAGCTGGCCGCCGAGCACGACCACGTCAACGTCATCCACATGCCCAACTCCGGGTGGCCGGGGCGCCCGCGCAACGTCGGGATGGACGCGGCATCAGGGGAGTACGTCTACTTCGTCGACAACGACGACTACCTGGGCCACGAGGCGCTGGAGCGGCTCTACGCCATGGCCGTCGCCGACGACGCCGACGTCGTCGTCGGCAAGGTGGTGAGCAACGGCAAGCAGGTTCCGCGTGTGCTGTTCCACATCAACCGCCACGCGGAGAGTCTGGAGCGCTCGCCGTTCCTGCTGGCCCTGCTCAGTCCCCACAAGCTGTTCCGCCGCTCGTTCCTCGCCGAGCACGACATCCGCTTCCCGGAGGGGCGCCGGCGGCTGGAGGACCACGTGTTCGTCGTGCACGCGTTCCTGCACACCGAGCGGATCTCCGTGCTGTCGGACTACCCCTGTTACTACTGGATAGTCCGCGACGACAAGACCAACGCGTCGATCGGCCGGTTCGATCCCGCGGCCTACTACGGCAACGTCCGCGAGGTCCTCGACCTCGTCGAGCGGCACACGGAGCCCGGTGAGTCCCGGCAGCAGCTGCTGGCGCACTGGTACCGCGGCAAGATCCTCAAGCGCGTCCGCGCGGGCAACTTCCTGCGCCACGACCCCGAGTACCGCCACGAGCTGTACACCGAGATCCGCAAGATCGCCGTCGAGCGCTACGGCGACTGGGTCGACGACCACCTCGGTTTCGCGCAGCGCATGCGCTCGTATCTGTTGCGCCACAGGGACGAGACCGCCGTCATCGCGATGGCAGCGTTCGAGCGTCAGCTGCGGCCGGTGGCGACGGGTGCGCTGGTTGAGGACGGCGACAACATCGCGGTGCGCGTCGAGGCGAGGATGAGCGCCGACGACACACCGCTGCGGTTCGTACGTCACGGCGAGCGGATCCTGTGGGCGCCGCCGCCCGACCTCGCCAGTTGCCTGCCCGACGACGTGCGCGATGCCACCGCCGACAACGCCGAGCCGGCGATTCAGGTCCTGCTCCGGTCGCGCAAGGACGGAGCGACGTTCCTGGTCGCGAGCACCACGCAGACGCGACTGGACCCCACTGACGATGCGCAGGGGGGACTGACGATGATCGCCTTCACGCAGGTGGCGATTGATCCCGCGAACGCTGCCGCGGGAGCTGCCCTGCGGCCGGGGGCGTGGGCGGTGACCGCCGTGGTGAACTTCGCCGGCTTCTACGACGAACTGGTCGTCAAGGACGCCGACGGCAGGCGGCTGCGGTTCCGGGTGCGCCAGGACGCCACCGCGAAGATCTTGCGGCCGGGCAGCGGAATCAACGGTCCGGACCGGCACGAAGAACGCCTTGCGGGGGGCGGCGAGAGCCCCTCGGACGCTGATCGGAGCCCCGGCGACGGCGCCGCGAGGCTGACCTAGACTCGGCGACATGAATTGGAAGCAGGCGGTCAACGGCGTGCTCGTGCGCGCCACGGGATATCAGCTCCAGAAGGCCGGCGCACCGACCGGCAAGGGCGCCGCGCCCGCCAACGGCGCCACCAAGGCCGGCTCCCCCGGCCCCAAGACGCAGCGCCCCCCACGCCGCCGCCCGTCGGGCGAGCGCCTCGTCACCGCGCCGGCGTTCATCCTGTCGACGGTCCGCTCCGGATCCACACTGCTGCGCGTCATCCTCGACAGCCACTCGCAGATCCACTCGCCGCACGAGCTGCACCTGCGCGACATCACCGTCAGCGTCAAGGAAGGCCACCCCGCCAAGGCGCTCGACGCGATCGGTCTGGACGACCGGCACCTGGAGTACCTGCTGTGGGACCGTGTGCTGCATCGCGCGCTCGACGCCAGCGGCAAGCAGCACCTGGTGAACAAGACCCCCAGCGACGTCTACATCACCGACCGCATCCGCGAGTGCTGGCCCGACGCGCGCTTCATCTTCCTGCTGCGCCACCCGGCTGCCATCGCGGCCTCCCGCGACGACGCGCGCAAGGGCCAGGACAGCGCGGAGGGCAACATCCGCACCGTCCTGCGCTACGCCGAGGCGCTGGAGCACGCGCGCCACACCTACGACGGCCTGGTCGTGCGCTACGAGGACCTGACCACCGACCCCGAGGCGGTGACGCAGGAGGTGTGCCGGTTCCTGGAGGTGCCGTGGGAGCGGGACATGCTCGACTACGGCGACCACGACCACGGCACGTTCCGCCCTGGGCTGGGCGACTGGAAGGACAAGATCAAGTCCGGGCAGATCCAGCCGCCGGCGCCGCTGCCCAAACCCGAGCAGATCCCGCCCCAGCTGCACGACCTGAGCCGCGCGTGGGGTTACCTTCCGGCCGAGGGCGAGCACGCCGCACCGGCCTCGGTCGAGGCCACCTGAGCCACGCTCGCCCCACGCAACCCATGAAGACCGCCGAGCCGACCGCGCCCGACGCTGCCCGGGAGCTTCCCCGAGCGGCTGACCGTCGCGCTGGGACGAGGTCGTCTACCTGGTGCAGACCCAGCCCGGCGAGATCGCCATGGACTGGGGTCCGCAGCGCGCCCGCGGCATCGTCGTGCTCCTCGCACCCGTGGCGCTGCTCGGCGCGTCCACCGAGGTCGTGCCTTGGTAGGTGCCCGCTCAGCCGCGCCCCGATCGCCGAGGAGATCGCGCCGTTGCGCATCGGGCCGCGACTGCCCGACGACAGCACCCTGCGCTACCGCCAGCGGCGCTTGGAGTTGGGGGAGGAGGCGTAGTGGCCGCTAGCCTTCGCGCTTCCGCCTCTGACAGGACGATCACCCGAATGACCGCACGTCTCGCTGCTGTCTGGAGCCGCCGAGAGATTCTGGGGCAGCTCGTCGGCCGGGACATCAGGGTCAAGTACAGCAGCTCCGTGCTCGGCTACTTGTGGTCCCTGCTCGAACCGCTGATGCTCACCGCGGTCTACTACCTGGTGTTCACGTTCTTGCTGTCGCGGGCACGGTTCGGCATCGAGGACTACGCGCTGTTTCTCATCCTGGGCGTGCTGCCGTGGCTGTGGGTGAGCTCCACGGTCGGTGCGTCGATGCGCGCGCTGAAGAACCAGGCACGGCTGATCAGCAAGGTGCGGATCCCACGCGAGATCTTCCCGCTCGGCGTGGTCGGGGCGAAGACCTTCGATTTCATCATGAGCGCGCTGGTCATCGCGTTCGTCGCCGCCATCGCGCAGGCGCCACCGAACCCCAACCTGCTCTACGTCCCCGTGGCGTTCTTGCTCGAGATCATGCTGCTGACCGGTCTCGCGTTCTTCCTGTCCGCGGTCAACGTTCTGCTGCGCGACGTCGAGCGGCTGACGCGGATCATCCTGCGGGTCGGGTTCTACATGTCCGCCGTCGTCTTCCCGGTGTCGCGCATCACCCAGTCCGACCGGCTGCCGGAATGGGGCAAGCTGCTGTACCAGTCCAACCCGCTGATCGGGATTTTCTCGCTGTACCGCTCGGCGTTCTATCCCAGCGAGTTCCCGTCGACGACGGCACTGACGGCGTCGGTGGTGGGAGCGGTCGGCATGCTGATCATCGGATACTGGACGTTCATCAAGCTGGAACCGGCGGTGTTGAAGGAGCTATGAGCGCGGGACAGGCGACAGCGGCAACCGCGGCAGTGGCGCACGCGCCGGCCGTGGAGGTCGACAACGTCGGCGTGCAGTTCCTGCGCAACCGAAAGCGCAAGGCGCGGATCCGCGACACCGTCATGCGCCGCCCCAAGCCCGAGCAGGACACGTTCTGGGCGGTGCGCCACGTCACCGCGTCGATCGCCCACGGCGAGACGGTCGGGCTGGTGGGAGAGAACGGCTCGGGCAAGTCCACGCTGCTCAAGCTCATCTCCGGGGTGCTCATCGCGGACGAGGGCTCGGTGACGGTCAACGGCGAGATGGCGCCGCTGCTGGAGCTGGGTGCCGGGTTCTCGCCAGACCTGTCGGGGCGCGAGAACATCTGGCTGGCCGGCGCCATCCACGGCCTGACCCACGAGCAGACCGCCGAGCGCTTCGACGCGATCGTGCGCTTCGCCGGCAAGGGGATCCGCAACTTCCTGGACACCCCCGTGCGGCACTACTCGTCGGGGATGAAGGTGCGGCTCGGGTTCGCCATCACCGCGCAGCTGGACCACCCGATCCTGCTCATCGACGAGGTCCTGGCAGTCGGCGACCGGCGGTTCAAGCGCAAGTGCTACCGCAAGATCGACCGCCTGCTCGAGGAGGGGCGCACGTTGATCATCGTGTCGCACAGCGAACGCGACGTGACGAGGTTCTGCCAGCGATCGCTGCTGATGCGCGATGGTGAGCTGGTGATGGACGGCCCCACCGAAGAGGTCTTCGCGGCCTACTACGACGACAGCGAGCTAGACGACGAATGACCGCGACGCCCCGAGTGGACGGGCGCGGTGACGGAGAGCCTGCCCGCTGACGTGCCGCGGCGGTGGTGAGCGTCGGGACGCTGGCCGACACGCTGGACGCGCTGGTCGCAATCGCCGACGGCGGTACCGGGAGCGCGTGACACGCCGGCTGCGCCGGCACCTCACCGACGACGAGCTGCGCTCCGTCGCCCGGTGGGTGGTGCGCACGTACCTCGAGGTCGAGCGTGGCCACCGGGACGCACGCCCCCTGCGGCCGCTGCTCGCGCCGCACCTCTACTTCGCGCTCGAAGAGGCGGAGCGCTCCCGTGCCGCCCCAACCGACGAATGAGGCCGTCCCCGCGCCCGGAGGTGGAAAAAGGGTGGAGACAGGAAACGGTGAGGGCCGGTCCCCATTCGGTACCGGCCCTGACCTGCGGTTTTGCTAGTTGCGAGGGCAGGATTTGAACCTGCGACCTCCGGGTTATGAGCCCGGCGAGCTACCGAACTGCTCCACCTCGCGTGGGCAAGGCTAGCCGCGCCCCGGCGCGCCCGCAACGCGCCGGGCACCACTTCGGCGCCGGCGGCTCACCCCTCGGACGGCGACGGCGACGGCGCCGGCGAGGACGGCGCCCCGCCGCCCTCGAGCAGCGCCTGGGCCTCGGCGAGCAACTGCTGGGCGCGGGCCGTCAGCTCCTGGTACCGGCCGAGGTCGCCGTCGCGCAGCGCCGTCTCCGCGTCGGCGAAGGCCTGGAGCGCGTCGGCGATGAGCGTCTCCACGCGCGGGTCGGCGCCGCCCGGGGACGGCGGCGGTGCGCCGTCGCCGTCCGACGGCGGCGCCTCGGTGGCGCCGTCGTCGTCGGGAGTGCCCACGCCGGCGGGCGCCACGCCGAACAGCGCCTCGAGTGCGTCGGCGAGCGTGTCGCGCATGACGACGCGGTCACCGAACACCAACACGACCTTCGTCAGCTCCGGGATCTCGGACTGCTCGGCGCGCAGGAACAACCCCTGGCCGTACAGCAGCGCGCCGTCGATGGGGATCGTGAGCAGGTTGCCGTAGATCACCGCCGAGCCGCGCTGGTTCAACAGCGACAGCTCGCGGGAGATCTCGCCGTCCTGGTTGATCCGCGCCTGCACCTGCTCGGGCCCGAAGACCGTCTGGCCTGGCGGCATGAGCAGCGCCTGCAGCTGCCCGTACTGCTCGGGGTCGCTGCGCGCGACGAGGTAGGCGATGAGGTTGTCGCGGTCCTCCCCGCGCGGGGTGTACGGCTGCAGCAGGGCGAACTCGGGGTCGGTGTCGCCCGGTAGACGCAGCAGCTGGTACAGCGGCCGCAGGACACGGTTGCGCCGCTGCGCCGGCGGCACGGCGAGCTGGTTACTCGCGAAGGCCGGGTCGTTGGGGAGCTTCCACGCGTCCTCCTTGGTGTAGAACTCGGCCGGGTCCGGGATGTGGTACGTCCCGTAGACGGCCGCCTGGACGCGGAACATGTCCTCGGGGTAGCGGAAGTGGGCACGCAGCTCCGGGTCGATCTCGTCCGCGGAGCGGAACACCCCGGGGAACGCCGCGCGCCACGCGCGGATGACCGGGTCGCGCTCGTCGATGACGTACAACGTCACCGTTCCGTCGTAGGCGTCGACCACGGCCTTGACACTGTTGCGGATGTAGTTCGCGCGACCCTGGATGCCCGGCAGCTCGATGCTGCGCTCCTCGACGACCGGGACTCCGCCCGGTCCCGTCCGCGTGGACAGGCGGCGCTGCTCGGCCTGGGTCAGCGCGCCGAGCTCCACCCGTTCCGAGTAGGGCACCATGTCGGTCGTCGTGTAACCGTCGACGACCCATTGGATGCGCCCGCCGGCGGCGACCGGGTAGGCGTCGTGGTCGAGTTTGAGGAACGGGGCGACCGCGGCCACGCGCTCGCGCACCTGACGGCGGAACAGCACCTCCGAGTCGGCGGTCAGCAGGTTGGACAGCACCATGTTCGGCTCGGCGAAGCGCAACGCAAACGCCAGACGCCGTCCGAAGGAACCGACGCCGACGCCGTCGCGGCCGTCGTAGCGGAACTCCTCGGGCGTCCCCTCGGCGCGCACGAAGTCCAACTCGTTCTGCCGCGTACCGACGACCGAGTAGTCCGCTGGGTTCTCGCCGTCCGGCCGGCTTTCGCCGAAGTACACGCGTGGATTCGCGACCTCCAGGGTCGGCACGCCCTCGGGCGGGATGTCGTCGAGCAGGAACTCCGGCTGACCGTCTCGCGAGGCGGTGCTGACCGCCGACGCCACCATGCCGATGCCGTGGGTGAAGCGCAGGTGGCGGTTCTGCCAGGTGGCCGAGGGTAGGTCGCGCGGCGCGAGCTCGCGGGCGGCGACGAGCACCTGTTGCGGCGCGCCTTCGACGACGTAGCGGTCGGTGTCGACGTCGCGGAACTCGTAGTAGGGACGCAGCTCCTGCAGCTGCTCGTAGGCGGCCAGCGCCACGGTCGGCTCCCACAGCCGCAGCGACGTCAACGTCTCGGCGTTGTCCTGGACCGCGGCACGGGACAGCTCCGACTCTGCGGGGAACTGCTCGACCGCGACCTCGTCGAGGCCGTACGCAAAGCGCGTGGCGGCGAGGTTGTCCGCGATGAACGGGCGCTCGCGTTCGAGCTCCTGCGGGTCCACACGCAGCCGCTGCACGACGGCGGGAAACACGCCCGCGAGCACGACGCTGGCGACGACGAGGATGCCGACCCCTGCCGTCGGCAGCAGCCAGCCGCGGAAGCGGATGTTGACCAGGAACAACGCCACGCAGACGACGGCGATGACGAGCAGCAGCCGGTAGGCCGGCAGCTGGGCGTTGACGTCGGTGTACGACAGACCGGTGACCTGACCACGCTCCGAGTAGCTGAGCATGAACTGGTCGAGGCGGTAGCCCCAGGCGCGTACCGCGACCAGCGCGCCGAGCAGCAGGGACAGGTGGACGTTGGCGTGTGGGGTGATGCGCTGGCCCGGCGACTGGGGGCGGATCCCACCGAAGACGTAGTGAGCGGCGGCCGTCGCGACCAGCGTCATCAGCAGCGCGGTGAACAGCCACGAGTTCACCAGCGCGTGGAACGGCAGGACGAACACGAAGAAGCCGACGTCGCGCCCAAAGACGGGGTCGACACGCCCGAACTCCTGCGCGTGACTCCACAGCAGGTAGACCGGCCAGCGCTTCACCATCGACAGGCCCGACAGGACGCCGAGGACGACGGCGACCGCGAGCAACAGTGACCGCGCGTGTGGCATGAGCGCCTCGCGGTACCGCTCGATCGCCTCCTCCTGCGGCGACGACACGCGCACGGTCGGCGCGAGGCGTCGCGCCAGTAGGAGGTTGCCGCCGAGGATCGCGGTGACGACGACGCCGGCAACGACGCCGAGGCCCGCCTTCGTCGCGAGCAGCGACCAGTACACGTCGCCGAAGCCGATGCTGCGGTACCACAGCACGTCGGTGTAGAAGGTCGCGATACGCGCCGCGAACAACACCGCGAGCAGGGCGGTGAGGCCCGCGACGAGCGGCCAACGTCGGCGCAGCTCGTCGCGCACCCTCGGGCGCGGACGCGCCCCCGGTGGGGTCATTCCGAGGGCTCGGTCACGGGCACCGTCGTGCACGTGCAGCCGACGTGCACGGGAGGGACGTCGTGCCCGCTGGGGAACGGCTGGTCGAGGCCGAGCGCGCCGCTCTGGTCGTTGCTGCGACAGCGTGCTTCCGGGCAGCGCGGCTCGCGGCCGAGGACCCAGCGGCGTGCGGTCACGCCGCCCGCGCGCCAGGCGCGCAGCATGCCCAGCTCGTACGCGCGGATCAGGTGCGTCGCCGCCAGCTCCTCGGCCGAGGTGCCCTTGAGCTCCCCGAACACCGCGCCGATGCGGTCCGCCAGCGACGAGGCGTCCTCCGACGCCGACACGCCCATGCGCAGCGTCGCCGCGAGGCTGGCACGGACGCGTTCGGCGGCGTCGTCGGCGAACGTGCCAGCAAGGTCGGGCGTCGCCGCCGGCTCACCGAGGTCGCGCTCGGCGAGCGTCGCGGCCGCCGCACCGCCGGCGCGGTACGCCTGGTCCAGGTACTCCCCCGCTCCCGCGCCGAGGCGGGCCGCCTCGTCGGGCTGCGGCAGGAACGCGTCCGCGTCGCCTTTGCCCTTGGCGCGGCGCACCCGGTCCAACGCGATGTTCTGCATCTCCTGCAGCTCGCGTTTGACCTTGCGCACGAGCTTGGGATGCAGCGGCGACAACGCCGCCGCGCGCAGCCCCTGAGGCTCGCGCCGGGCGCCGTCGCGCCCTCCCGCCGGCGGGCTCAGCCGCGTCGCGGCCTGCGGCGCGGCTGGGCGTTCGCCGGGCGCCGTGGGGGTGGCGGCGGGGCTTTCGTCGGGCGCCGGCGCCCCGTCGGCGGCGGGCTCCGGCTCCGGTGCCGACGCGGCGGCACCAACCTCCACCGCCGGTGCGGCAGCGTTGGTCTCGGGCTCGGGCTCGTGCTCCGGCTGCGCCGCGTCGGTGGCGGGCTCGGGCCGGGGCGCTGGCTGGTCCTCGTTGCTCACCAGCGCCGAATCGGACGCCGGTTGCACCTCGTCGGTCGCCACCGCCGGATCGGCTGCCGGTTGGACCTCGTCGGTCTCCAACGCCGGCTCGGGCGCCGGCGGCGCCGCGTCGATGGCGGGCTGCCGACCAGTCGTGGCGTCGCTCCGCACCTGCGCCGTGAGGGCGTCGCGCACGCTGGCCGCCGGCCGACCCGGCGCGAGGTCGCGCAACGTCTGTTCGAGGGTGCGTCCCACCGCACGCAGCTGCTCGGACAGCGCGTCACGGGCCTGTTCGAGCGCCTCGACGGTGCGCTCCATGCGCTCCCGCCGCCGCTCGCCCTCGGCGATCACCTTCGCGGCCTGCCCGCGCGCCGCCTGAAGCTCCCGGTCGGCCTCGTGGCGTGCTTTGCGCTGAATCTGCGCCCCGGCCTCCTGCGCCGCCTCGAGGATGCGCTGGGTCTCCTTGCCGATTTCGGCGAACATCGCGGCGGGCTGCGCCTCGGGCGTCACCGCCGGCGCGGCCGGTGCGGTGACCTGGTCGGCACGCAAGCGCTGGACCCGACGCTCGCCCTCGTCGGCACGGGCTTCGCTGGCGGCGACCTGCTCCGCAACCCTGGCGAGAAACGCGTGGACCTCGTCGCGGTCATAGCCCCGCACGGACACGAGGAACTCGCGCGCGGCAATCTCGTCGGGCGTGAGCACGGCGGATCCTCCAGTGACGGCAGCCTCGAGGGCGACAGTCTATGCGGGGGACACCTGCGGCCCGCCCCGTGCCAGCCGCTACGGCAGCAGACCGGTCGCCGGCTCGACGGCCCGCTCGACGGTCGGCTCGAGCCCCGGCTCGTCGGGAAGGTCGACGTCGTCGACGGTGTCTTCGACCTCGTCGACCACGTCGTTGACGACCTCGTCGACGGGATCGGGCAGCGGCGTGTCGATGTCGTCGTCGCCGCCGCCACCACCGCCGCCGTCGCCGTCGCCACCGCCGTTGCGGCCGCCGCCATCACCGCCGCCGCCGTCGCCGTCGCCGTCGCCGTCGGGGGTGCGGTCGTCGCCGCCGCCACCGTTACCGCCACCGCCGTCGCCACCGCCGTCGCGGGTGCGGTCGTCGCCGGGCGACGTCGGGTCCGCGACGCGTCGCGGCGCGGTCGGGGCGGGGGACGTGTCTGGCGGCGTAACGTCGCGGGTGCCGCCGCCCGACGACGCCGGTTGATCGTCGTCGGCCGGGGGGGCCACCCCGACGGTCGGCGGCGCGGCGGCCGGCTCGCCGGCGAGCGTGCGCCCGCCGGCTGACGCAACCGGCGCCGGGGTGCTGACGCCGGGGCAGGACACGGCCGGCGGCGGCGGCATGGCGTCCACCGTCGCCGGCGACGGCGGCGCCGGGCGGGGGCGGCGCTCGACGAGCGCGACGCGCTCTTGGGACGGCGCGTCGACGGCGGCGGTCAACGCCGCGGTCGAGACGCCCAGCTCGGTCGCGACCAAACCCCAGCGCGCTCCGGCGTCACGCAGCGCGGCGACCTGGCGGACGGTTGCCGGATCGGCGTCGCCCTCGGGTGACGCAGCCTTGGTGACGAACAGCGTCAGCAGACTGTCGGACGGAGGACCGAACGCGTCGCCGCGTACGACCACCGCCGCCTCGGCGAGCAGCGGCACGATCGCGTCGTCGGCGTAGGCGGCGTAGAAGTCGGGCGGACGCGGAGCGGTGCCGAGCTCGTTGTCAATGCCCCCCGCGAGTCGCGCTGCCTCACCGTCGAACGCGATGGCACCGGCGAGCAGCTGCTGGTCCCACGGGTCGGTGGCGGCGTAGCGCAGCGGACGCGAGCCCGCCGGCAGGCGCAACTCGCCGAGGTCGAGCTCGCGCAGCGCCCCGACCGCGCGGTCCTGAGCCGGCCGGCGCACCGACACCTCGCCGCGGTAGACACCGACCCGCGACGTCACTCCACCGGCGAGCCGGAACGTCGCGTCGCCCGCGACCTCGGTGTCGGTCCACGACGCCGCGACACCGCTGGCCAACAGCTCTCCGCGCGTGAGCTCGACCCGGTCGGCGGCGACGACGGCCGCCGCGTTCGGCGCCAATTCGACGAAGCCGTTGCGGAACTGCAGCCGCGCGGGCGTCGCTCCGGTGCGCACCCGCGCCCCGGCCGCAACGGTCGCACCCGCCACGACCAGCTGCCACGAGCCGTCCGTGCCGGCGACCTCGAGGCGGTTGTCGGGGGCGAGCGTGGCGGCGGCGCCCGCCGCCCGCCGCGGCGACGAGCAGCCGGTCACGAGCAGCGCGACGACACAGCCCAGCGATACCGCTGCGCGGCGCAGCGGGGACCGGGCGGGGACCGGCCAGCGGCGGTTGGCCATGACACTCCATGCTATGCACCCGCCCGCTGCTGGGGAAGCCTTTCGCGGACGAGCGAGCCGTTGCTCCTGATGACTGTGTCGGCAACCGGCAGCAGCAAGTGAAACGTCGATCCGCGCCCCAGCCGCGACTCGACGGCGACGTCGCCCTCGAGCCCGTCGACGATACGGCGCACCAACGCCAGCCCCAGGCCGAGGCCGCCGTACAACCGGGTTTCGCTGGCGTCGCCCTGGTAGAAGTCGCTGAAGACGCGCGCCGCCGTGGTTGGCTCGATGCCGACGCCGCGGTCGCGCACCGACAGGCGGACCATCGGCTTGCCGTCGGCGTGCTCGAGCGTCGCGGCGACGCTGATCGGCTCACCGCCCGGCGAGAACTTCACGGCGTTGTCGATGAGCTCGTCGAGGCAGCGTTGGAGCATCGCACGGTCCGCGAGCACCGCCGGCAGCGACTTCGCGACGCGCCGGCGGAAGTCTCGGTCCGGTATCCGCCGGCGCCACTGCGCGAGGACCTCCCCCACGACCGACGACAGGTCGACCGCCTCAAGGCGCGGCTGGACACGCCCGCTGTCGAGCGCCGCGAAGTCGACGATCATCCCGACGATGCGCTCCAGCCGACCGGTCGACGACAAAATCTGGCCCGCGAACTTGCGGGTCTCCTCGGGTCCGACGTCGCGCCGGGCGAGCACCTCGGCGTAGCCCTTGATCGGCGTCAGCGGCGTGCGCAGCTCGTGGCTGACGTTGGACAAGAACTCCGTCTTCATCCGTTCGATCTCGGTCTCGCGGGTGACGTCGCGCAGGACGAGCACGCGGCCGAGGAACTGCCCGTCGGTGGTGTCGTGCACCGGCGCGGCACTCGCCGCCGTCGGCACGCGACGGCCGTCGCTGCGTTCGAGCAGCAGCTGCACGGCGGTGACCTGCTCGCTGTCGGACGCGCCGAGGGCGGCGGCGGCGGGCACACCGCCCGGCCCCCGACCGACGAGCACCTGCTCGAGCGGCAGACCGACCACCTCGGGGACCGCACGCCCGACGAGCCGCTCGGCGGCCGGGTTGAAGGTCGCCACCTTTCCGTCGGGGTCGACCGCAACGAGCGCGTCACTCATGGACGTCGTGAGCGCCTCCAGCCGCGCACGCAGCCGCGACTGCACCGTGGCGGCGTCGCGCAGCTGCGCCGACTGCGCGGCCAGCGACGTCGTCATCTCGTCGAACGTGCGACCCAGGACCCCGACCTCATCCCGGCTCGCGACGTCGGCGTTGACGTCGAGGTCGCCCTCCCTGACCGCGGCGGCAGCCGTGGTCAGCCGCCGGATCGGGGCGACGAGCCGGCGGGTGACCAGGGCCGCGACCGCCCCGGCGAGCAGCGCGCCGACGAGGGCGAGCAGGAACAGCCGGCGCGCCTGATCCTGTTCGAGGTCGGCCAGCGTCGCCGCCTCGCTGACCGCGACGACGCGCCCCACGACCGTGCCGGTGCCGGGGTCCTCGATCGGCGCGGCCGCCGCGTACAGCGGGCGCCCGGGGATCGGCACGGCGTCGCGGCCGTCGTCGCGCACCGCCGCGACGACGTCGGTGGCGATGTCGCGTACCCCAGGAGAGGCAACCGTCGACGCGTTGCCGGTCGCGAGGATGACGTTGCTGGCGACGTCGTCGCCGGTCGCCGCGACCCGCGTCGCGTCGGCGATCCGCCCGGTCAGCACGACGCCGAGCGGCGGCGTCTCGGCGCGTGCGCCGGGGGCGTCGAGCGCCACCGCGCCGACGCCGACGAACTGCCCGCCGATCGTCAGCAACTCGCCGGCGTCGTTGGCCTCGCTCGACAGCAGCCGGTCCACCAGCGTCGTGCCGCTGAGCTGCAGCAGGAAGCTGTCGTCGAGCGGCCCGGTCGGGGCGTAGGACCCGGCGACCATCCCGTCCTCGTCCAGCACGACGAGGAAGTCTTGGTCCTGCCCGCGGAAGAACGCCTCGTACACCGGCTCGAGCGACTCGTTCCCGCGGTCGGCGAGGTTGCGCAGCAGCGACGAACCCTGTCCGCGCAGGATCGCCGCGGCGTTGATCGCGTCGACGAGCCAGTCACTCTCGATCTGCGTCGCGATGCCGGCGCTGAGGCCGTCGAGGCGGTCGAGCTCGTCGTCGACGAGGTCGCGCGACCCTTGGTCGCTCAGGGCGCCCGCGATGAGCACCACGACGGCGAGCAGGATCGCCACCGACGCGGTGACGAACTTGGCGAGCAGCGCCCGTGCGCTCGCCTGCCACAGCCACCACCCGATCGCGGCGGCGCCGGCCACGGTCAGCGCCGCACCGGCGGTCAGCGACAGGCGCTCGACCGGCTCCGCCGCGCCCCACGCGAGCAGGCCGACGCCGACGAGGATCGTGCGGCGGCCGCCGACGAGGCCGCGCACACCGCCCAACAGGCCCGCCGCCGCCGCGACCGCCGCGGCAACGGGAACGGCGGGCACCGGCAGCAGCACCGCCGGCCCGGCGAGGCGACGCAGCCCACGCGGGGACAGGCCGACCGCGACGAGTGCGAGCCCGCCGGCGTGCAGCCACGCCACCGCGACGACGCTGCCGGAAACCAGCGCCCCCGACAGCCCGTGGCCGACGGCGATCGCCATGGCCCCCGTGGCGAGCAGCAGGTCCAGAGCGCCGCGGCGGGCGGCGCCTGCGGCGCCGGGGCGCGTCACGACGACGATGGCCAGGCCGACCGCGGCGAACAGGGCAAGCAGGCTCGCGGCCAGATGCAGCGGCGTCGACAAGCCGGCTTCGGCCATGCGCCGAGTGTATTCGTGGGCTTGCGCGCTCAGCCGGGTTGCGCGGTCAGCCGCCGTGGGCGGCGCTGCCGCGCACCCGTGAAACCCCCTTCAGCGCCGGGAGGGCGGTCGGTCAGCTGCGCGAGAACAGGCGACGCCCCGCCTGCTCGGACGGCTCGTGGTCCAGCGCTGACACCGTCGCGACCAGCGGCGGGCGGGGCGCCTCGGGCTCGGAGGCGCTGACGGCCGGCGCCTCGGCGGGCGCGTCGCCGGGCGCTCCCGCGGCGGGGCGCAGCTCGACGCGGTAGTAGGTCTTGAACTCGATGGGGATCTCCTGCATGCGGTACACCCGCACCTCGGAGGCCTCCTCGTTGTTGCGCAGGCGCTCGACGAAGCGCAACGCGTCGTCGAGCGCGCCGGCGACGTGCTGGGCCTCACGGCCCTCCGGGGTGAGAAACCGCACGAGGTGCTCCACGTTGCGCCTGCCTTCCAGCTTCGGCGTCGCCTCTTCCGGCGCCGCTCCATGCTGCGAGAAATCGGCGCGCGCGGCGCCAACCTTTACCGGCGGCCGCGCAGTTCCGACGCCGCCGTGCCGGGTCATGTCCCCGCGAAGAGGTGGCGCAGGTCGTCGAAGGCCTCGATCGTCGTGCCGGCGCCGGTGACGACCGACGCCAACGGCTGGTCGACGACGTTGACCTTGATCTGCGTCTCCTGCGCGATGCGCGCGTCGAGTCCGCGCAACAGCGCCCCGCCGCCCACCAGCCACATCCCCTGCTCGAGGACGTCCTGCGTCAGCTCCGGCGGGCAGTTCGCGAGCGCGTCCGTAGCGGCGGACACGATTGCGCTGACGCAGTCGTCGATCGCGGTGCGGACCTCCTCCGCGCCGACGAGCACGACCTTCGGCAGGCCGGTGGCCAGTTCGCGACCGCGGATCTCCGCCTTCGGTTCGTGTGCCTGGGGGTAGGCGGACCCGATCGCGAGCTTGAGCTCCTCCGCGGTCCGCTCGCCGATCGCGACCGCGTACTCGCGGCGGATGTAGGACTGGATCGACGCGTCGATGTCGAACCCGCCGGTGCGCACCGCCTTGCACGACACGATCCCGCCGAGGCTGATCACCGCGACCTCGGAGGTGCCGCCGCCGACGTCGACGACCATGTTGCCCAGCGGCTCCTGCACGGGCAGGCCGGCGCCGATCGCGGCCGCCATCGGCTCCTCCATGAGGAAGGCGTGGGCCGCGCCGGCCTGCTCCGCCGCCTCGACGACCGCGCGGCGTTCCACTGCGGTGATGGCGCTCGGAACACAGATCAGCACGCGCGGGCGCGACAGGCGCCCGACACCGACGCGCTGGAGCACCAGCTTGAGCAGCCGAGCCGTCGTCTCGAAATCGGTGATCGCACCGCCGCGCAGGGGCCGCTCCGCGACGATGTGGCCGGGCGTGCGCCCGATCATCGAGTAGGCCTGCGTGCCCATCGCGAGGATGTCGCCGTTGCGCTGGTTCAGCGCGATGACCGTCGGCTCGTTGAGCACGATGCCGCGGCGCTTGCTCCACACCAGCGTGTTCGCCGTCCCCAGGTCGATGGCGAGGTCACGCGGCACGCGCGGCTCCTTGCCTCGCGCCGACGGGGCGGCACGGCGGTCGCAGGCGCCCGGCGCCGTGGCGTCCGCCGGACTGCTGGCGCGCGGTCACGTGGGCGTCCCCGGCCAGTGGGCGCCGCCGTCGGTCCAGTGCTCCTGCTTCCAGACCGCCACCGTGGCCTTCAGCTCGTCGATGGCCCAGCGTGCCGCCTCGAACGCCTCCGGCCGGTGCGCGCTGGAGACGGCCACGACGACGGACGCTTCGCCGATGGCGAGCGCGCCGGTGCGGTGCTCGAGCCACACCGCCGTCGCGGGCCAGCACCGGGCGACCTCGGCGGCGAGCGCGTCGAGCTGCGCCCCGGCGCGCTCCGCGTACGCCTCGTAGGTCAGCCCGCTGACCCGCCGGTCGTCGCTGGTGTCACGCACCGTGCCGGTGAACACCACGATCGCGCCGGCAGCCGGGTCAGCCGCGAAGGCGTGGGCGGCGTCGACCGATAACGGGTCGGCGGTCAGCGCGGCGTGGAGACGGGCGGTCATCGCCCGTACCTTTACCATGAGGCCCACCGAACGCGGAGTGTCCATGCCCAGCAAGACCGTCGGTCGCGTCGTGCTCGACGAGGTCGACCAGCGGCTGCTCAACACGATCCAGACGGCGTTCCCGTTGGTGCCGCGACCGTTCGCGGCGCTCGGCGACGCGCTGGGCATCGACGAGGACGCGGTGCTGCGGCGCTACCAGCGGCTGAAAGACGAGCGGATCATCCGCCAGGTGTCAGCGATCTTCGACACCCGCAAGCTCGGCTACCGCAGCTCGCTGGTGGCCACCGCGGTCGACGAGTCCCGCGTCGACGCCGCCGCCGAGATCATCAACGGCCATCCCGGGGTCAGCCACAACTACCGGCGCGACCACGAGTTCAACCTGTGGTGGACCATCGCCGTGCCGCCCGACGAGGACCTGCAGACCCACGTCAACGCCGTCCACCGGCTGTGCGCGGGGCGCTCGACACGGGTCCTGCCGACGCTGAAGCTGTACAAGATCGGCGTCGACCTCGACGTCAGCGACACCCGCTCGATGGCCGCGACGACGACGCTGCCGGCGCACCGCGAGACCGCACGCACCGCCGCCGACCTCAGCCCCGAGGAGGTCGGCTACGTCCGCGAGCTGCAAGAGGACCTCACCGTCGACCCGACGCCGTTCGCCGCGATGGCGGCGCGGCTGGGCACCAGCGAGGACGCGCTGGTCAAGGCGGCGCACGCGCTGATCGACGAGGGGTTGATGCGCCGCTACGCGGCGGTGCTCAACCACCGCCGCGCCGGCTTCGGGGCGAACGCGATGAGCGTGTGGAACGTCCCCGACGAGCGGACCGACGAGTACGGCTTCCGGCTCGCGGGCTACGCCGCGGTCAGCCACTGCTACCGGCGCCCGACCTACCCCGACTGGCCGTACGCGCTGTTCGGGATGATCCACGCCACCTCGAAGGAGCGCGTCGAGGAAGCGGTCGCCGACATCCGCGCCACGACCGGCCTGCACGACTACCGCCTGCTGTACTCGACCAAGGAGTACAAGAAGGTCCGCGTGCGCTACTTCGACCCCGCCTACGCCGCGTGGGCGCAGGCACACGTCGTCGGGGCGGACGCGGACGCCGCGACCGGCTGACCGACGGGGCGGCTCAGCCGGTCGGGGTCTCCTGCAGCTCCTGCTGGCGCTGGATCTCCCGCTGCACCTCCGGGTTGTTGAACAGCGCCACGCCGAACAGCGTGATCGCAACCGCGAGCGCAAGACCGAGCAAGCCGCTCACGATGCCGGTGATCGCCATGCCCTTGCCGCTGCCAGCCATCTGGTTGGCCTTCTTCACGCCGACGAAGCCGAGGATGATCGCGAGCAGGCCCAGCAAGCCGCCGATCACGAAGAGTCCGAGCGGCACCGACAGCAGGCCGAGGACGAGCGCGCCGATCGCGACCCCGTTGGTGCCGCGGTTCGCGGGTGCGTGGCCGTAGCCGCCGGGCGGGGGTTCTGCGCTGGGTGGGACGTTGGACCGTTCGTCTGCCATGGCTGCCTCCTGGGGCGCGCGGATTTGGCGGCGCGACGGTACACCCAACAGCGCCGCAACCGGCGTCAGCGCCGCCGCGACCCCCGCCCGGCCAGCAAGAGGCCGGCGACCGCGCCGAGCGTGGCGAACACCGCGACGTACACGTCGCGCCGCCGTACGCGCGCGCGTCCCAGCGACACGTAGCCGGCATGCTCGGCGACGAACTCGCGGACGATCTCGCGATGCGATCGCGTCGGCGCCCACCCGGTCGCGCGCAGCCGTTCGGTCGACAACACCCACGGGTGCATGAGGTAGTGCAGCGCCCCCGCCGGTGCGGTCAAAACCCCGCGGGCCCACAGGCGTCGCGCCGCGCCGAACGCGACGGCCTCGGGCACCTCGACGACGTGCTTGCCCAGCAGGCGCGCGAGGTCGGCTGCCGGCAGCCAGCCCTCGGCCGCGACGTTGTACGCGCCGCGAAGGTCGCCGGTGACCGCGAGTTGCACCGCGGTCGCGAGGTCGTCGACGTGGAGCAGCTGCAGCGGGGGCGCGTGGCCGCGCACGACCGGCAGCCGGGGCTGCTCAAGGTGGCGCGCCGCGAAGCCGTCGACGCCCGGTCCGAGCGTCGTCGCCGGGCGCAGGATCGTCACCGTCACGTCGGGGTTGGCGTCGGCCCAGGCCTGGACGTGCTCCTCGGCGAGCCGGTGTTGGTACGCCCAGCCGAAGTCCGGGTTCGCGCGCAGCGGCGCGTCCTCGGTCAGCGGCACGGTGTTGCCGGGGTGCGCGCCGTACACCGCGCCGGTCGAGACGTGGACGAACCGGCGCACCCCCACGCGCGCGGCTGCGACCAGGACGTTGCGCGTGCCGTTGACGTTCACGGCGAACATCGTGTCCTCGTCGTGCTGCGGCCCCGGCGTGGTTCCCAGGTGCACCACGACGTCGGCGCCGTCCAGCGCGAGGGGTAGCAGGGGGTCGCGCACGTCGGCGGTGCGCGCGACCAGCTTGGCGACCGGCATCTGCGGCTCGTCGCAGTCGACCGCGAGGATGCGCGCGACCGCCTGGTCGGCGTCGAGCCGTTCGAGGACGGCGGCGGCGACCGGGCTGCTGGAACCGGTCACCGCGACCGTCAGCCCGCCGCCGTGCGTGTCGCCGGTGCCGGCCGCGGCCGGCGCGAGACCGGCGTCGTCGATCATCTCGCTCCCCCTGGCTGACGGCTGTGGGCGAGGCTACTACGGCCGCCACCGGTCCTAGCATGGAACCATGAGCGACCCCTTCGGCGGCGGCTTCGACCCCCGGTTGTTCCAGAACGTCCCGCTCTTCCGCGAGTTCGCGAAGGTGCTCGCCTGGACGGGGGGGCCGGTGAACTGGGACCTCGCCACGGACACGGCGCTGTCGCTCACCGCCCCGCCCGACGCGCTACCGTCGACCGCACCGGCCACAGACGACGACGACTTCCGCCAGGCTGTCGGCGCCGCCGAGCTGTGGCTGAGCGCGGTCACGACGCTGCCCCCCGTCGACGGACCCGCACGCGCTCTGACGACCGCCGAGTGGACCCGCGCCGCGGCGTCGTCGGCGGGACTCGGCGTCTACGTCGAGCCCGTGGCGCGCGGGATGAGCGCGGCGCTGGCCAAAGGTCTGGGTGCCGAGCTCGGTGCCACGTTGCCCGGCGGTCACATGGCCCAGATGATGAACGCCATGGGCGCGATGCTCTACGGCGTCCAGGCCGGCATGGTCGCCGGACGGTTGGCCGGCCAGCTGCTCGCCGCCTACGACCTCGGCGTCCCGACGCTGGACCCCCGCACCGTCGCCATTGTCGGCGACGGCGCCGCGCGGTTCGCCGCCGAGTACGGCTTCGATCCGACCGAGCTCGGTTACTGGCTGGCCCTGCGCGAGGCGGCGCACCGGCGCCTGTTCGCGGGCGTCGGCTGGCTTCGCCCCCACGTCGCCGACCTGATCGGCCGCTTCGCCGCCGAGGCCGAGTTCGATCCGGCTGCGATGCTCGAAGGCATGGGCGGGATGGGGTTCGACCCGTCGGACGCCGACTCGCTGCGCGACGCTCTGGCGGCCGCCGACACCTTCCACATCGAGCCGACGACAGCGCAACGCGCGACGCTGCGGCGTCTCCAGGCGGTGGTCGCCTTCGTCGACGGCTGGAGCGACACGGTCGTGACCGCCGCCGCGGACGGCAAGTTCCCAGCGTTGGCGCGCATCACGGAGGCGGTGCGCCGCCGGCGCGCCGAGAAAGGCCCCGGCGAGCGCGCGTTCGAACAGCTGCTCGGGCTCGACCTCAAGCCGGCCGACGTCCGTGTCGGCCCCGCCTTCTGTGCCGCCGTCGTGGCGGCTCGGGGCCACGAGGGACTCGACCGCGCGTGGAGCGACCCGGCGATGCTGCCCAGCGCCGAAGAGCTCGCCGAGCCGAGCCGATGGCTGCTGCGCCTAGCCGCCGCGGAGCTCGAGGCCGACCTGGGCCCGCTGCCGGGCGACCAGCCGTAGCGCGTCCAGCGGCCGTGTGCGCGAGGCGCACGGGGCGGCGGGGCCGCCCGAAAAAATCTGCAATCCACACCCTTGACCAGCGCAAAGCCGCGTGACGGTGGGACGGACGGCGCCCCACCGCAGTGCGTCCACAGACGCTGTCCACAGCGGTGCATCGCGTTGTCGCAGGTCTTCGCACCGCTGTCCCCAGGGGTGTGGAACGGCTGTGGACGGCGCGGTTGACCCCCCTCGGCGGCGTGCCTATCGTCGCCTCGTCAATCGGCCTCCGGCGGTGACCGGGACCGTCCTCCAAGGGGAAGGGAGGACGGCTCCGTGATCCGCCGGGGGCCGTTTGCGTTTCCCCGGCCGGCCGACCCAACGCCTTGCCAGCCACCGTCAGCGCGGCCGGATCGCCGACCTCGCCGACCAGGCCGTCGGCGACGCCCAGCCGGCCGGCGTCGTCCAGTCGCGCCAGCCGTCGCGGATCACGGCGCGCACGCCGGCGTCGTCCAGCGCCGCAAGCGCGTGGAGGACGGCGTCGACCGCGTCGCCGCTGCCGTGGCCGCCGCGATCTGTCGCCGTACTCGGACTCACGTTCTGGTATCCGACGGCTGTGACAGAAAGCCGTCGTTCCACGCTTCCCGCCGGGCAGCGCGATACGGCAGCCACGATGTGAGCCGACGACCCGCCAGCCGTTAGCCTGCGCGCGCCGACTTCTCGCATCGAGGACTGCCATGACCGACACCCTGCGCACGCTGCTCGACGCCGCGCTGTCGTCCGAGGCCGACCCAGGCGACATCGCCGCGCTGCCGCTGCCCGCGACGATGCGCGCCGCGGTGGTGCGCAAGGACGAGGTCGGGATGTTCGACGGCATGACGTCGGACGAGAAGGACCCGCGAAAGTCGTTGCACGTCGACGAGGTCGCCGTCCCGGAGCTCGGGCCGAACGAGGTGCTGATCGCGCCGATGGCCTCGGCGCTGAACTTCAACACCGTGTGGACGTCGATCTTCGAGCCGCTGTCGACCTTCGGGTTCCTGGAGCGCTACGGCCGCGAATCGGCGCTCGCCAAGCGCCACGACCTCGACTACCACATCGTCGGCTCCGACGCCGCCGGCGTCGTCGTGCGGGTCGGACCGGGCGTCACGCGCTGGCGCCCCGGCGACCGGGTGACCGTGCACTGCAACAGCGTCGACCTGGAAGGTCCGGAGGGCCACGACGACTCGATGATCGACACGCGGCAGCGGATCTGGGGCTTCGAGACCAACTTCGGCGCGATGGCGCAGCTGTCGCTGGTCAAGGCCAACCAGCTCATGCCGATGCCGACGCACCTGACGTGGGAGGAGGCGGCGTCGCTGTCGCTGACGCTCGCGACGTCGTACCGGATGCTCGTCAGCGCCAACGGCGCGCGGATGAAGCAGGGCGACGTCGTGCTGGTCTGGGGAGCGACCGGGGGGCTCGGCGGGTTCGCGACGCAGCTTGTCCGCAACGGCGGCGGCATCCCGGTGTGCGTCGTCGGCGGCGCGGAAAAGGTCGCGTTGCTGCGCTCGCTCGGCGTCGAGCACGTCATCGACCGCAAGGCCGAGGGCTACGCGTTCTGGTCGGACGACGCGACGCCGGTGCCGCAGCCGTCCGAGTGGCGGCGGTTCGGCAAGCGGATCCGTGAGCTGACGGGCGGTGAGGACCCCGACATCGTCTTCGAGCATCCCGGCCGGCAGACCTTCGGCGCGAGCGTGTTCGTGGTGAAGCGGGGCGGCACCGTCGTCACCTGCGCGTCGACGTCGGGCTACAGCCACGAGTACGACAACCGTTACCTGTGGATGCACCTCAAGCGCATCGTCGGGTCGCACTTCGCCAACTACAAGGAGGCGTGGGAGGCCAACCGCCTCGTCGACCGCGGGATGATCCACCCGATCCTGACGCAGACCTATCCCCTCGACGCGGTCGCCGACGCCGCCCACGCGATCCACACCAACGCCCACACCGGCAAGCTCGGCGTCCTGGTCAATGCCCGCAGCGAAGGGCTCGGGGTGGCCGACCCCGAGAAGCGCCAGCGGTACGCCGGCGACTTGGAGGCCTGGCGCCGGCTCACCTGAGGGGCGTCAGGGAGGCTAGGCGCCGCCCTCGCCGCCGGAAGGACGCAGGCAGCCATTCGCGACGGGCGCACCGGTGACCGGGTCGACGGTCGCCCCCGCGCCGCGCTGGTCGCGCAACGTCGCCTTCCACGTCGGCGGCATCGTCCACGCACTGCCGTCCCAGGTCACCGGCGCCCCCGTGGCGTACAGGACGTCGCGCACCGGTGCCGTGACGCCGCACTCAGCGAGCGCCTCACCGGCGGCGCTCGCTAGCGCGCCAGGGTTGCGCACGCGCCCGGGTAGGCGCGGCAGCGACGCGACGCCAGCCTCGGTCACCGGGCGCAAGCCGAGTGTCGCCAGCGTCGGGCGCTGCTGCGCGACGCCGTCACCGCTGGCGCGCAGCGACAGGAACCGGTCGGCGTCCGCGGCGACGTACAGCGCCCGCGCCTCGCGCCAGCGGCCGTCGGCGCCGAGCTTCACGGCGACCTCGGCCAGCCGCGGCTCGTCCTGCCACTCGATCGCCGCGGCATCGGTGCGGTCGAGCAGCGCCGCCAGCGCCTGCGGCATCCCGGCCACCGGCGCACCGCGGCGGGGCGACGCCACGACCGTCGGTGTGGGGTCCGCGGCCTCGTCGGGCGGACCGCCGAACGGCTGGCACGCCGCGACCGCGAGCGCGAGCAGCGCTCCCACCGCACGCCTCACGCCGCCGCTCCCCCACGCCCCCGTTGCGTCATGCCGTCACCGCCGCGGGCAGCAGCAAGGACACGACCGCTCCGCGCTCGGGACGCTCGACGAGCAGGCGCCCACCTTCCGCCTCGACCAGCGACCGCGCCAACGGCAGGCCGCGACCGCCGGCGCTCGGCGCGGGCGCCGGCGCGTCGTCCGGCGGGAAGCCGGGCCCCTCGTCCGCCACGGCGAGGCGGACCCCCGGACCCGGGACCGGATGCACCGACACGGTGATGGTGCCGGCACCGTGCTCCAACGCGTTGTCGAGCAGCACCTGCAGGCACTGGCCCAGCGCGGCGGCCCGCGCACGCACCGGGGCGGCAGGTGCCGCGTCGAGCAGCACGCGACGGCCCTGTGACCGGGCGAGGGACTGCCAGGCGTCCAACCGCGCGGCCGCCAGGCGGCCGAGGTCGACGAGCTCCTCGCCGCGCGGTGGCTCGGCCAGCGTCAGCAACTCGTCGATCGTCGCCTCGAGCCGGTCGGTCTCGGCCATCGCCGCCGCCACGAGCGGCGGGTCCGCGCCGGCGACCTCGAGAGCTTCGAGGTCCAGACGCAACGCGGTCAGCGGCGTCCGCAGCTGGTGCGAGGCGTCCGCGCCGAACGAGCGGCTACGTTCCAGCATCGCGCCGAGCCGCGCCGCCGTCGTGTCGAGCGCCGCGGCGACCTCGTCGGCTTCCGGCAGCCCGCTGCGCGGCGCGCGGGCGGAGAAGTCACCGTCGCCCAGCCGGCGCGCCGAGCCGGCGAGTTCCTCGAGCGGCGACGCGAGGCGCCGGCCCTGCCACAACGCCAGCAGCGCCGCCGCCCCGAGCGCACTGACGGCCAGCCCGGCGATCGCCAGCCACGCCTGGCGCACCTGGCGGTCCAGCGCCGCGTCGGAGTCGGCGACGCGAAGGATGAGCCCCGCCCCACCCACAGCGACCGGCATCGCGACCGCAAGCGTCGTGGGCCCCCGGTGCGCGGCCGCCGAGAGCCGGCTGCGCGACAGCTCGACGTCAGGGGTCAGCGCCGTCGCGCCGGGGGGCGCCGGTTGCGCGCCGGTGTCGACGACGACCCGCCCCGCACGGTCGAGCAGCGTGTAGCGCCTGCCCCCGCGCTCGGCAAGAAACTCGAGGATCGCAGCCGTCGCCGCCGGCGACGACGCCTCCTGGGCGAGCACCGCCTCGGTCTGCTCGACCTCGGCCTGCAACACGTCGAGCGCGCTACGCGTCAGCGATGCCCGCACCGCCACGGCCAGCGGCAGGCCGAGCAGCACCAGCGCCACACCGACCGCGGCGAGGGTCGACCCGAGCAGCCGTCGCCGCACCCGTCACGCCCCGGGGGGCGACGGCTCGAAGCGGAAGCCGACGCCGCGCACCGTCGTGACGTAGCGCGGGTCGGCCGCGTCGTCACGCAGCTTGCGCCGCAGCCACGACACGTGCATGTCGAGCGTCTTGGTCGAGCCGAACCAGTTGGTGTCCCACACCTCGGTCATGATGCGCTCGCGGTCCACGACCGTGCCGGCCTCGGCGACGAGCAGCCGCAGCAGGTCGAACTCCTTGGGCGACAGCTCCAGCTCCTCGTCGCCGCGCCACGCCCGCCGCGCATCGACGTCGACGCGCACGTCCTGAGCGGTGACGGTGCGGTGAGCCCGCGCCCCGGCGGCCGGCGGATCGGTCGCGGCGGCGCGGCGCAGCAGGGCGCGCAGGCGCGCGAGCAGCTCCGCCAGGCGGAACGGCTTGGTGACGTAGTCGTCGGCGCCGGCGTCGAGGCCGACGACGACGTCGGCCTCGGAGGTGCGAGCGGTCAGCATGAGCACCGGCGTGCCGGGGGCGGTCGCGCGCAGCCGGCGGCACACCTCGACGCCGTCGACGTCCGGCAGGCCGAGGTCGAGCACCACCGCGCCGACCCCTTCGGCCGCGCGTGCCAGCGCGTCGGCGCCCGTCGCGACGCGCACGACGTCGTGGCCGTCGCTGCGCAGGGCGGCGGCCAGCGGCGTCGCGATGCCGTCGTCGTCCTCGACGAGCAGGACGGGCAGCGCCGGCGTGGTCGTGGTCACGGCGTGTTCCTGCCCGCGGAGGCGCGGCGGCGCACCGGCTTTGGGCAGATCTTTGCCCCACGGCGACCGGAGCTTGGTACAGCGCCTCCTAGCGTGGCCGTCGAGCTGTTCCATACGTTGCGAAGGAGACTGCGATGCCCACGCTGCACCCCACGGTCAACCCGGACGTCGACGCCAGGCCCGCGACGGACCCGACCGGCGGCGCCGTCACGGGCCTGGGTTCCTCCCTCCCCCCGCCGGCGGCACCGGCTGTTGAGGCGCCCGCCGCTGCCCGCGCCGACTGGAAGGCCGCCGCCGTCGCGGCCGTCGTCGCCGCGGTCGTGGCCGCCGGCGTCAGCGCGCCGCTCGCCGGGCTGATGGTCGAGCAGGCCGAGCGTGCCCGCCCCGCCGCGACGGCTGACGCCGCCCCGCAGAACACGGCCGCTGCGCCGGCGACCGCGGCCGGCGCCACGGTCGTCGACGTCGCGGAGGTCGCCGCCGCGGTGTCCCCGTCGGTCGCACGCATCGACGTCACCGGCAACGGCGGCCAAGGCTCTGGGTCTGGGTTCGTGCTGCGGGCGGACGGTCACATCCTCACCAACGCCCACGTCGTCGAGGGCGCCGAACAGATCCGCGTGACGCTGCCCGACGGCGAGTCGCGCCCCGCGGAGCTGGTCGGCGCCGACGCGTTCAGCGACCTCGCCGTCGTGCGGGTCACGGGCGCCACGGACCTTCCGGTGCCGTCCTTCGCGACCGGTACGCCGCGCGTCGGCGAGGTCGCGGTCGCGATCGGCTCGCCGTTCGGGCTGCAGGGGTCGGTCACCGCCGGCGTGGTCAGCGCGCTCAACCGCAGCCTGCCGAACCCCGACGCCCCGCTGGTCGACCTGATCCAGACCGATGCGGCCATCAACCCCGGCAACTCCGGTGGCGCGCTGGTCAACAGCCGCGGCGAGGTCATCGGCGTGAACACGGCGATCATCTCGCGCGGCGGCGCAAACGACGGGATCGGGTTCGCGATCCCGATCGCCTCGGCGCTGCCGATCGCCGAGCAGCTCGTCGAGAAGGGTTTCGTCGAGCACGCGCAGCTCGGCATCCAGGGCCAGAACGTCGACCCGACCGTCGCCGAGCTCTACGGCCTCGGCGTCCGCGAGGGTGCCCTCGTCGTGGCCGTCGCGCCCGACAGCGCCGCCGCGGAGGCCGGCCTGCAGCGCGGCGACATCATCACGGCCATCGACGGCAAGCCGGTCACGTCGATGGGCGAGCTGGCGGGGCGCATCCGCTCCTACGCGCCGGGTGACGCCGTGTCGCTGGACATCGTGCGCGGCGGCGAGGAACAGTCCCTCGACGTCACGCTCGACTCGGCACCCGCGGCCCGTCCGCAGGGCTGACCTCCGGCGTCGCGCCAGGCTCCGCTGCGACGGGGCGCAGCTCGACCGGGGCCGGCTCGGCCGGTTCGCCGGCGCGGGCGAGCGCGCCGCGCAGGAGGCGGCGCAGCGCCCCATCGCCGCTGCGGCCTTCCTGCGCCGCCGCCTCGTCCCACGCGACGATGAGGCGGTTGAGGTCGCGGCTGGACAGCTCCGGCAGCAGCTCGAGGACGCGCAGGTCGAGTGTGAGATCGCTGTCGGTCGGCGCGTCGCCGCTCAGCGACCGGACGACGTTGGCGACCAGACACCCACCCGAGTCGGTCGCCCACGAGCCGGCGACCAGCGGCAGGTCCTCACGGTCGGCGACCTGTGCGAGCGCCCGGCGGGCCGAGGCAGGAAGCTGCGCGATCGCGTTGCCGAGCCGCTCCTCGGGACCGGTCTCGCTGAACAGCCGAACCGTCTTGCGCATCGGGGGACCTCCCAGCCGCATGCCGCACTGCTGGCACGAGGGTACCCAGCCGGGGCGGGTGGCGCCGCCGCTCACCACCGCAGCAAGGCGGGTGGCGCCGCCGGTCACCACAGCAGCCGGCCCTCCATGCCGCCGGCGACGGTCACGACCTCACCGGTGACGTGGCCGGCGGCCAGCGACGACGACAGCCACACGATCGCCCGCGCGACGTCGTCGGCGGTGGCGACCTTGCGCAGCGGCATCGTCGCGGTCACCCGCGCGACGGTGTCCTCGTCGAGGTCGCGGGCGGTCATCGGCGAGACCGTCCAGCCAGGGGCGACGACGTTGACGCGGGCCGGAGGCGCGCTGCGCACGACCTCGTTCTTCAGCGACCGCAGCAGCCCCGTCGCGATGGCGCCCTTCGCCGCCGCGTAGTCGGCGTGGCCCGCCTCACCAAAGACGCCGGCGGTCGAGCCGACCATCACCAGCGACCCGCCCCCGGCCGCCGCGACGTGCCGCAGGTACGCCCGCGCGGTGAGGAACGTCGCGGTGAGGTTTGCGTCGACGGTGGCGCGCCAGCGCTCCAGCGCGAGTTCGGCAACGGGCGTTTCCTCGCGCGGCCACACGCCCGCGTTCGCGACACAGGCGTCGAGCCGCCCCAGCGCGGCGACCGCTGCGGGCACGGCCGACACGTCGCGCAGGTCGGCCTGCAGCGCGACGCCGCCCAGCGCCGCGGCGAGCGCCTCGGCCTCGTCGCGCCGGGCGTGGTAGTGGACCGCGACGCGGGCACCCTCGGCGGCGAACGCGCGCGCCGTCGCCGACCCGATGCCGCCCGACGCCCCGGTGACGAGCACGCCGGCGCCGTCCAGTCCCAAGTCCATGCGCCGCAGAATGCCAGCGGTGTCGGCACATCGTCGGCGCCGCCCGCGGGTAGGAGTCGCGCCCGACCGAGAGGAGGCGCCCCGTGCAGGTGCGCATCGAGTACTGCAACGTCTGAGGCTACGTGGACCAGGCCGCCGGTCTGGCGGCCGAGCTGCTCCGCGAGCACGGCTACGACATCGACGAGCTGACCCTGGTCCCGTCCGGCGGCGGGGTCTTCGAGGTCGACGTCGACGGCGAGCGGATCTACTCGAAGCGCGCGACGGGGCGCCACGCCGAGCCGGGCGAGGTCCTGACCGCACTGCGGGCACGGCTCCCCTGACCCGGCTGGCGGCTGCGCTGTTCCGCCGGCCGGCTGCGCTACGGTGACGGCCATGCTGCCCGCGAGCCAGCGCCGCAACATCGTCTACAAGCACGGCCGGCGGCGGCGGTTGCCCGACGTCCCCGGCTTGCGCCACGAGCGGCGCTGGTGGGACGACGGGGCGGTCGTCGCGGGCGTCGACGAGGTGGGCCGCGGGGCGTGGGCGGGCCCGGTCACCTACGCCGCAGTGGTCCTGCCCAGCGACCGGCGGATGTACAAGCTGCGCGACTCGAAGGTTCTCGACGCCCAGCGCCGCAGCGAGCTCGCCGAGCGCATCCGTGACTTCGCGCTCGGCGTCGGCATCGGGTCGGCGAGCAACGCCGAGATCGACGCCCTCGGCATGACCGCCGCGATCCTGCTGGCTGCCCGCCGCGCCGTCGACGCCCTCCCCGTACGCCCCGACGTGTGCCTGCTCGACGGGGCGTGGGACTTCTTGGCGGGCTACGGCACCTCCAACGAGCGCATCGTCGGGGGCGACGCCCGCTCGGCGTCGATCGCCGCCGCCTCGATCGTCGCGAAGGTCTTCCGCGACGCGCGCATGACCGAGCACTGCCCCGACTTCCCCGCCTACCGCTTCTCGTCGAACAAGGGCTACCCGTCGCCGGAACACAAGGCGACGCTGGCGAGCCTCGGCCCCTGCCCGCTGCACCGCCAGACGTGGGCGCCGGTCGTGGCGGCCGCCCGGGGGGCCACAAACCACCCGGAATGACTATGCTGTTCGCCACCGCGCGGCCGATCACCAAGAGGCCGGTGCTTCAGGGCGCTCCGGCCGGCTCGGCCGCCTGGTGACTGCGCAGGCGGCCGGGCCTTTCGCTCATTCCCACACGTTTAGAGCCGGCACCGTGCGCCACTGGGACAACGAGATCCTGGCCTACTGCGCCACCCGCGCCTCGAACGTGCTCACCCGCTCGCGCGCTGGCACGCCGGCCAGCGATCGCGGCGCTGCGGTAGCAACGCGCGCAGCGTCGCTGCGCACCAGTACCGCTGTTGGAGTCAGCCATGCGGCGACGGGACTGACGCCGCCGGAAAGGAGCACATCCGTGACCACGTGGTTCACATCGTCGTGGGCGACGGTCGGTTTCGTCGCCGCGAGCACCGCCGCGATCTATCTCACAACGCTTGTCGCCGTGAGGATCGCCGGGCGGCGGACGGTGTCGCAGATGTCGGCGTTTGACGTCGTCGTCACGATCGCGCTCGGGACACTGCTGTCGTCCACGGCCGTGTCGCCGACGCCGTCCTACGCGCACGGCGTGACCGCCCTCGTCACGTTGCTCATGCTGCAGATCGGCGTAGCAGCGATCCGTCAGCGCGTGCCGCGCCTGCGCCGGATCGTCGACTTCGCTCCTCGCGTCCTGCTACGCGACGGCCAGCCCCAGCTCGGGATGAGCCCGTTCGGTCCGCAGCTGACGCACGACGAGCTGCTCAGTCGACTGCGCCAGCGCGGCGTCCTGTCGCTGGACGACGCCGCCGTTGTGATCCTCGAGCCGAACGGCAAGGTGTCGGTCGTGCGCGCTGGCCAGGTGCCCGGAGACACATCACCGCGGTGACCTAGCGGCAGCGATGCGGCGGAAACGCGGCAGATGAGGACCTGACGCGTGTAGTGGCTGAAGATGAAGGCCAAAGCCCGCGGTCACCGGCGCCCACCGCGCATCGCCGCGCCTCCGGCTTCCTTGACGTGACTTTCCGCATCTTCCATGGCGTCGTCGTCGCCCACGGGCGCGGAAGCAGTACGTCGGAGCTGCTCCGGGACGTACGGGCGGATCCCTCGAAGCTCGTCCCGGACGCCAAACGAAAACTCCAGGCGTTCGGTCTGGCGCGTCACACCGCCATGGGGGCCAAACGAGGCGAAGGTCGCGGCGCCTTCGTCACGTCCGTTCTCGATGCGTTGGACGGCTTCTACGGCGACGTGGTCCAGAAATTGCGTCCGTGGTCGGCGAAGCCGCCGAAGCTCCGGCAGCCCGAACCCGAGCAAGTGGCTGAGCCGTCGGTTCCGAAGGACATCCCTTCCACGTCGCTGTCCTCGCAAGACGGCGTTGACTTGCGGGACGCCGAGCGTCCGACCTAAGGGACCGGCCGGCGTGGAATACGCGTCCGGCGGCTAGGGTTCGTCCCGAGATGCAGCTGCGGCTCTACGACACCCGCACGCGGGCGGTGCGCGACTTCGTGGCCGGGCGCACCGTCCGGCTGTACGTCTGCGGGATCACGCCGTACGACGCGGCGCACCTCGGCCACGCGTTCACCTACGTGACGTTCGACGCGCTGACCCGCTACCTCGAACACCGCGGCCATCGGGTGGTGTCGGTTCGCAACGTCACCGACGTCGACGACGACATTTTGCGCCGGGCCCGCGAACTGGGTGAGGACTACCTCGAGTTGGGACGCCGTGAGGTCGCCCGGTTCGACCGCGACCTCGACGGGTTGGGCGTCCGCCGGCCTGACGCCGTGCCGTTGGCCACCGCGACGGTGCCGGCCATCGTCCACGCCGTGCGCGGGCTGGTCGCCGGCGGCCACGCGTACGCGCTCGACGACGGGCGGGTCTACTTCGACACGGCCGCGTCGGGACGCTTCGCCGAGCTGTCGCGCCTCGACGACGCCGAGCTGCGCACGCGGTTCGCCGCGAACGGCGGCGACCTCGACGCCCCGGGCAAGCGCGCGCGGCTGGACTTTCTGCTGTGGCAGCCGTCGGCGGACGGCGAACCGCGCTGGGACAGCGACTGGGGTCCGGGCCGTCCCGGCTGGCACATCGAGTGCTCGGTCATGGTCTCCGAGGAGCTCGGTTCGGTCGTCGACATCCACGGTGGCGGGACGGACCTCGTGTTTCCGCACCACTCCGCCGAGATGCTGCAAGCCGAGGCGCTCACCGGCCAGGGCCCGTTCGCGCGGGTGTGGATGCACGTCGCGATGGTGGCGCTCGATGGTGTCAAGATGTCGAAGTCGCTGGGCAACCTCGTGTTCGTCGCGGACCTGCTCGAGCGGTACGAGGCCGGGGCAGTGCGGCGCTACCTGCTCGAGCACCACTACCGCCAAGGCTGGTCGTATTCGGACGTCGCGCTGGACGAGGCGGCCGCGGGCTTCAAGCGCTGGCAGGACGCGGCCGGCGGCGACGGGGCGCGCAACGACCTCGCCGCGTCGTTCCACGCCGCGCTGTGTGACGACCTGGACACGCCGACGGCGATCGCCGTCCTCGACGCAGCGGCGGACGCGGGAGCGGGCGCGACCGTGCGAGAGCTGGCCGCGATTCTCGGTTTCGCGGTGCGCTGAAAAAATTTTCTCGGGGGGAGGTGTGAGTCCCCGCGCCGCGGGCATACCTTGGGTCAACAGCAAGCGCCAGACGGACCCGCCCGCAAGCCGTCGACGTGCGCTCGAGGCCCCCGCCCGACCACGGGGGCCTCGTCATTTCTGGATATCGCATGGCAGGGTGGCCACCCCGCCGGCCAGCGTCGACGCGGTCGACCTGCGACGAGTCGAGTTGGCGCCGGTGCTCGACGCGGAGGGCAACCCGACCGCGTTCACGGTGACGACGACGCTGACCGCGCCGCCCGCCAGCGGCTACGCCTACTTCGTGTCAGCGTCGGGCGCCGGCTGCGACGGGTTGATCGTCGACCACTACCGCTTCAGCAACGGGACCGCCCGTACCCAGCTGCGCCAGTCGTGCCGTGGCGAACGCGTCACCAGCCAGCGGCTGGCCGACGCCACGGTGCGAGGCGCCACGATCACCGTGATCGTCCCGCTGGCGCTGCTGCCGGCGTCGTTGCGGCTGACGGGTGCTGGACAACGTCTACGCCTACACGCGCGGCAACATCGGCGATGGTCCGTCGCTGTTCCCGGCGCCGCTGACGCCGGTGCAGTTCGACTCGAAAGGGGCCAGCCAGCCGTTCGCCTTCCGCGGCTGACCGCGATCCCGCGCCGGCGCGGACCGCGCCACCAAGGGGCCTGTCACCGGCGTTGCGCTTTCGGTGCCGTCGCTGACAAGGCCGGGGGTTTCGGGCGCTACTTGCGCACGAGTGGGCGGTACTTGATGCGGTGGGGCTGGTCGGCCTCGGCGCCGAGGCGCCGCCGGCGGTCGGCCTCGTAGTCGGAGTAGCCGCCCTGGAACCACACGGCCCGGCTGTCGCCCTCGAACGCGAGGATGTGCGTCGCGATCCGGTCGAGGAACCAGCGGTCGTGGCTGATGACGACGGCGCAGCCGGCGAACGCGAGCAGGGCGTCCTCGAGGGCGCGCAGCGTGTCGACGTCGAGGTCGTTCGTCGGCTCGTCGAGCAGCAGCAGGTTGCCGCCGGTGCGCAGCAGCTTCGCCATCTGCACGCGGTTGCGCTCGCCGCCCGAGCACTGCCCGACCTTCTTCTGCTGGTCGGGGCCTTTGAAGTTGAACGTCGCGCAGTAGGCGCGCGCGTTGACCTCGCGGGTGCCGATGGTCAGCGTCTCCTGCCCGTCGCTGATCTCCTCGAACACCGTCTTGTCGGGGTCCAGGGCGTCGCGGCTCTGGTCGACGTAGGCGAGCTGCACGGTGTCGCCCACGCGCAGCGTTCCGGCGTCGGGCTTCTCCTCGCCGACGATCATCCGAAAGGTCGTCGTCTTGCCCGCACCGTTGGGCCCGATGACCCCCACGATGCCGCCGGGGGGCAGGGTGAACGTCAGGTCGTCGATGAGCAGCCGGTCGCCGTAGCCCTTCACCAGGTGCTCGACGTCGACGACGACGTCGCCGAGCCTCGGGCCGGTCGGGATGACGATCTCGGCGGTGCCTCCGCGGTCGGCGGGACCCTGCGCGAGCAGGCTCTCGTAGGCCGACAGCCGCGCCTTGGACTTCGCCTGCCGGGCGCGCGGCGACATGCGCACCCACTCCAGCTCGCGCTCTAGGGTCTTCTGCCGCGCCGACTCCTGCTTGGCCTCCTGCGCGAGGCGGGCCTGCTTCTGTTCCAGCCAGCTCGAGTAGTTGCCCTCGAACGGGCGGCCCTTGCCGCGGTCCAGCTCGAGGATCCAGCCGGCGACGTTGTCCAGGAAGTAGCGATCGTGGGTGATCGCGACGACGGTGCCGGCGTAATCGGACAGGAAGCGCTCCAGCCACGCGACGGACTCGGCGTCGAGGTGGTTGGTCGGCTCGTCGAGCAGCAGCAGGTCGGGCTTCGACAACAGGAGGCGGCACAGCGCCACCCTGCGGCGCTCGCCGCCCGACAGCGTCGTGACGTCGGCGTCCCCCGGCGGGACGCGCAGCGCGTCCATCGCGACCTCGAGCGTCCGGTCGAGGTCCCACGCCCCTGCCGCCTCGATCGCGTCCTGGACCTGGGCGAACTCGTCGTAGACCTTCGCCATCGCGTCGTCGTCGAGCGGTTCGGCCATCGCCGCGGTGAGCTGCTCGAAGCGTTCGAGCAGCCGGACGGAGTCGGCCATGCCGTCGCGCACGTTGCCGAGGACGTCCTTGGTCGGGTCCAGCTGCGGCTCCTGCGGCAGGTAGCCGACCGTGACGCCGTGCCCCGGCCAGGCCTCACCCTCGAACTCGGTGTCGACGCCGGCCATGATCCGCAGCAGCGTCGACTTGCCGGCCCCGTTCGGGCCGATGACGCCGATCTTTGCGCCAGGGAAGAACGACAGCCAGATGTTGGACAGGATCTCCTTGTTGGGCGGGACGACCTTGGTCAGCCCCTTCATCACGTACTGGTACTCAGCCACGCGGCATCCTCCGCAGGGTCGGTTGGAGGTCATCGTAGGCGCGGCCGGCGGCCGTGCCGGGGCAGCGTCTGCCGGGCGGTTCGACGCGCGGACGATCCCGGATCGTGTTCCTCTCCTCGCGGACGACTGCCCCGAGCGTCGACCTGTCGCGGTTCGTGATCGAGTGGCGCGACGGGGAGACGACCGCCGGCGACGCGCTCGTGGCCGACGCGCCGTAGAAGCCGCGCCGTTGGCGGGCCGGCGATAACTCCCGGCGTGCCCGGCCAGCAGCACCTACTCGACCGTGGACACGCGACCGACCAGCACCTCCGGGCGCTCGACGCCGACGTCTACCGGGCGGTCAGCCCGCTGGTGTCGTGGTCGGCCTTCAACGCGGGGATCGCCCGCGGCGACAACGTCGTGGCGCTGCAGATCGTCGACCTGCCGACCGGCGCTAGCGGATCACGTTCCGGCGACGCGCTTGGTCGCCAACGGGCTGACGTTGCCGGCGTCGTCGATCGCGTACACCCACACGACCAGGTCTCGCGTCGCGGAAAGGCCTCTGATCGACGTCTTGGTACGGGTCGACCCTTGCGCGAAGCGCCCGCTGTTGGGAGCGCGGCCGACGACGTCGCCCTGCGCGTACCGCACGATCGTGGCCTGGTAGTCCGTCGCGCCGGGGTTGGTCCAGCTGACCGTGGCCCTGCCGCCGCTGCGCTGCACCACCAGGTTCGACGGCGCGGCCGGCGGCGTCACGTCGCCGACGGGCAGGCGGTACTCGAGGGTGCCGCGCAGCGCAGGCGTCGCCCCCTCGCAGTGCTGCTCGAAGTCGACAGCGAACGACCGCACGCCGCCGTTGGGATAGAAGCGCGCATGCGTCACCGTGAACTTGCCAGTCAGGGTGTTGCAGCCACGACCGTTGCCGGAGATGTCCAACCCCGCCCCGGTGCCGTTGAACGGATAGCGCGTGGCCTTGTCGTACGTCCCCGGCGCCAGGATGTCCCCACTCGGCGCGTCGAAGGAGAAGTACCACCAGTCGCCGTTCGCGCCGTCGATGCCGCCGCCGACGTACGTGCGGGAGCCCGCGACGCCGATCGTGGAATCGGTCGGCGTGTAGGTGTAGCTCCCGCCGGCGCCGATGTAGTCGCCGGCGTCGCTCTTCATGGTGAAGCGGGTGCGGCCAGGTACGCCGAACGCGTCGAGCTGCGTGGTGCGCACGGCGCCGGTCGAGTCGACCAGCTTCAGCACAGCGACATGCGGTCCAGCGGTGATCGGCAACGACCGGACCCAAATCTCACACGCATCTCCCGGCGCCAGCGTCACGCCGGTGCAGTCGTCGACGCGTTTGACGAAGTCGGCAGCATCAAGCCCAACGATCTGTGCACTGGTAACGGTCAGGCTGCTCTCGCCGCCCGCCCACACGGTGATCGGCACAACGGTCGCAACCCCGCCGACGTCACGGTCGGGCCACCACACCGCCTTCGTGCTCGTGCGGAAGGTGCCGGCTGGGCGCGGCATGTTGATGCGGATTTCGCCCCAGGTGGCGGGGATGCCACCCTCACAGTGCTGCTCATAGGTGAGCCACAGGCGCGTGATGACCCCGTCGCGCTGGCGCAGCTCCTTGATGTCGAACGAGCCGGTGATCTCGTTGCACCCGCGTCCATCGCCGGAGATGTCGATACCCGGCTGGCCCTCGTCGCGGAAGACGGCGCGTTGCGCTCCTGTGTAGAGCCCAGTGCCGAGCTTCTCGCCGGCGGGAGGCGCGAACTCGAACTCGAACCCGCCGCCTGCAGTGCCGCCGGACGCCCCCACGCTGAAGCCCCGCCGAGACCCGGACAGACGCACCAAGCCGTTGCCCGGGTACCACGTCCGCGCGCGCCCACCGCCGATGTAGTCACCGGGGTCGCTGTACATCGTCACCGACGATTCCGTCGCCGTGGCTGCCGAGGCGGTCGGCAAAACGGAGGGCGAGATGCCCAGCGTCATCAACACCGCCCCGAACGCCGCGATCCAGGATCGGCTTGCCCGCCGTCGCGCCATCCCCCACCCCCCGCACCTGCCGCCTGGGCGCGCACAAGGTACGCGTAAGGAGAACAGGAGGTCAAGAGGCAACGCCCACGGCCGCTGAGTCTTTTAAGGTGACGTAGTGGTCGGCTGCGGGCGCCGGGATGCGTGGCGCCTGGCCGCGGCGGACGTGCGACGCGGCATCCTCCGCAGGGTCGTTGGAGGTCATCGTAGGCGCGGCCGGCGGCGGTGCCGCAGGCGGTCAGCCGGGTGGTTCGACGCGCAGCCGGCGCAGGACGCGCCAGTCCTGCGGGCGCGTCGTGTGCAGGTCGTACAGGCCCGCGCCGAGGACCCGCGCGTCGGCGACCGCGCGCAGGAACGCGCCGAGCTCGGGCAGGTCGTCGGCGATCCCGCCGGCGAGATGGACCGGCAGCGCCGAGTCGCCGGCGCGGCGGCGCATCTCGACGACGTTGGCGAGGTTCCAGCGGTACGTCGTCGTCGCGTCGGTGCCGCGAAACGAGCTGTAACTCATCGGGATGTAGACGTCGTAGCTGTCGCGCAGCGCCGCGTAGGGGAAGTTCGGCCACCAGTCGGGGCGCAGGTCGAGCTGCAACGGCGGCAGCACGATCGCGGCGAGCGGGTAGTCGGGGCCGGCCCACTGCCGCAACGCCTTGGACAGCGCGAGCAGGCGACGGCTGCGCTCGGCAGGGTCGGCGACGTCCTCCAGTTCGATGTCCAGGCCGAACGCGTCGGCGCGGTCGCCGCGGGGCGTGGTGAACGCGATGGCGGCGCGCGCGGCGTCGTAGTCGCGCTGCAGATCGACGAAGTCGGGGACGTACCAGACCATGACGGTCATGCCGCGGTCGTGGGCGCCGTCGATGACCCGCGCCAACCGCCGTGGCGCGGCGATCGCCGCGGTGTCGTACTTGCCGCTCTGGACGAACAGCGTCTGCACCCCCGCGGCGGCCGCGGTCGCGACCTGGTCCTCGGGGGTGCGGTCGGTGTCGTACACGTCGATCCAAGTGGACAACCCGACGAAGGGCGACAGGCGCGGATCGATCGGGGCGCGGGCCACCGCGCGGCGGTCCGGCGCGGGGTTGGGGGGGGGGCTCGGCGGGGGGCGCGCGGGGGTCGCCGCGGGGTGGCGGCGCGGGCGGGGCGGGGGTCCGCTAGGCCGGACGATCGCGCCGCGCCGGTCGCCGTTTGCGGGCGGGTGACGCCGGCTCCGACGGCGGCGCGACGGATGGCGGGGCCGCGACGGGCGACGGCGACGCCGCTGGGGCCGCGGGCGGCGAGGCCGGCGCGATCGCCGGGTCTCGCGCCGGCGGTCCCTTCGGCAGGCCGGTCGGGGGGGCGGGCGGCGGGGCGGCGTTGGGCGCCACCGTCACGGCGGTGCTGCCCCGCACCACCGCGACCGCGGTGCTGCCGGTCGTCACCGCGCGCATCGCCAACGCCGCGCCGTCGACGGCGAGCAGCACGGCGATCGCCACGGCAACCGCCGCGCGCGCGCCGCTCACAGCCCGCTGAACGCGGCGATGGCCAGCGCGAGCCCGAGCGGGCCCCACGCGGAACGCCGCGCCTCGACGAAGGCCGCGACCACCAGGCCGATGCCCGCGAGCAGTGCCGCAGTCCAAATCCCGCTGACGAAGCTCACCGCGTTCAGCGTCAGCGCGAACGGTCCGAGGGCGAGCAGCACGACCGGCGTCAGCAGGATCGCCCGGGTCGTCAGCTGCCCCGGCGTCAAGCCGCGGTAGGTCAAGGCCACCGCCGCGGCCACCGCGAGTGGCAGGATCACCAGCGGGGCGACGACCCGCGCCGGACCGCCGTTGACCGTGCTCGAGAGCGCGAGCAGCACGCTCGCGATCGCGGCGATCACGGCGAGCACCCGGGCGATCTCGACGACGGCGGGACGAAGGTAGCGGGGGTCGGAGCGGAACGCGTCGCGGGCCTTGACCGCCCCGTAGACCGCGAGCAGCGCCAGTCCGACCCACGAGGCGAGACGCTGCAAGAATCCGACGACGGTCCCGCCCCGGGCCAAGCCGACCACCGGCAACCCGGTCGTGTCTTCGGCGAGCAAGAACGTGACGAGCAGCGACGCCGCGACGATGGGCGCCGCGACGAGCAGCCCCTGCGCCACGACCGGCGACGGTCGGCCCAGGCCGTAGTCGAGCAGCCGTTCCCTGCGGTAGCGGATCAGCAGCCACGGCACCAGCACCGTGGTCGCCAACGGCAGCAGGACGGTGACCAGGTCGCCGAGCCCCGGGATACGCGTCAGCGGCACGATGCGCAGGACCACGCCGAGCAGCAAGGGTCCGAACAGGTACGCCGCCGCCGACAGGAACAGGTCGGAGCGGGCCTCGTCGGACATGGCGAGCATGGCGGCCATGGTAGTGGCGGGCAAGGGGAGCGCCGGGGCCGCCGCTATCCTGCGACGCCGATGACGCCGACGCTGCGCGCCTCGATCATCGTCATCGGCGACGAGATCCTCGGCGGCTTCGTGGTGGACACGAACTCCGGGTGGCTGGCGGGGCGTTTCCACGCCGAGGGCGTGCCGCTCGACCGCGTCACGACCGTGCCCGACGACGCGACGGCGATCGACGAGGCGCTGCGCGCCGAGCTCGCGCGCACCCGGCCCCGCCTGGTCGTCACCTCCGGCGGAATCGGCTCGACGCCCGACGACCTGACGCTGGCCGCGGTCGCCGCGAGCCTCGGGCGTCCCACGACGGTCCAGCCCGAAATCGACGCCCGCATCACGCGCGCCCTGGAGTGGACCGCCGCCCGCGGCATCGCGGTGACGCCGGCGCACGAGCGCTCGATGCGCCGCATGGCGCTGGTGCCGCAGGGCGCCTACCTGCTCGCAGGCGCCAACGGCGTCGTCCCGGGCGTGGCGCTCGACGTCGACGGTGGCGCGAACGAGCACGCCGGCGCCACCGTCGTCATCTTGCCGGGCGTCCCGTCCGAGCTGCGCGCGATTTTCGACGGCGGCGTCGCCCCGGCGCTGGTCGCCGGTCGGGGCGTCCCCCAGCACGTCGCCGAGATCAGCCACGACTACCCCGAGTCGACCCTGAACCCGGTGCTCGACCGGATCGTCGCGGAGTATCCCGACGTGTCGTGCGGCTCGTACCCCGGGCGCGAATGCGTCATCCGGCTCAAGGGCGACCGCGACCGCGTGGTGGCGGCGATGCGCCTGGTCGAGGACTACCTCGGCGAACTCGCCCTGCAGCCCGGCAGCACGGCGATGCGCGACCGCTGGCGCGCCTACTGGGCGCGGGACACCCAGCCCGGCGGTTCCTGAGCGGCGACCACCATCCCAGCACCGCCGTCGCGACGGTCTGCGCGCGGAACCCGACGCTACGCTTGCGGGCGATGCCCGACCTGCATGCGATGTTCGTCCACGCCCACCCCGACGACGAGTCGTCAAAGGGTGCGGCGACGATGGCCCGCTACGCCAAGGAGGGCTACCGCGTTTCGGTGGTGACCTGCACCGACGGCTGTGCCGGCGACATCCTCAACCCGGCGATGGACCGTCCCGGGATCCGCGAGCGCATGGCCGAGATCCGCCGCGAGGAGCTCGAGCGGGCGTTGGAAATTCTCGGCGTCACCGATTCCTTCGAGTTCGGCTACGCCGACTCGGGCTACGTCGAGGACTTCGCCGGCGACGGCGCGTGCCTGTCGCCGGACTGCTTCTACAACGCCGACCCCGCCGAGGTCACCGGCCGACTGGTGCGGATCATCCGGGCAGAGCGGCCGCACGTGCTGGTGACCTATCCCGAGGGCGGCGGCTACCCCCACCCCGACCACATCCGCACCCACGACGTGTGCGTCGCGGCGTTCGACGCCGCCGCGGACCCCGACGCGTATCCCGACGCCGGTCCGCCATGGGAGATCGCCAAGCTGTACTACGTCGGGGCGTTCAGCCGCCGCAAGCTCGAGCGGCTGCACCGCGCCTGCGAGGAGCGAGGGATCGAGTCGCCGTTCGCGGCGTGGCTGGACCGCTTCGACCCGGACGAGCAGGACCCGACGACCACGACGGTCGAGGTCGGCGACTACCTCGGCCAGCGCAGCGCGGCGCTGCTCGCGCACGCTACGCAGATCGACCCCGCCGGGCTGTGGTTCCGCGTGCCCGACGAGGTGGTGCGCGAGGTCTACCCCTGGGAGGACTTCGAGCTCGCGCGCAGCCGGGTGCCGACCGAGCTGCCCGAGTCGTCGCTGTTCGCGGGCCTGGAGTGAGCGGCGCGGGCGCGGTGGTCGCGGTCGTCGTGGCGCTCGCGGCCTGCACGCCCGGCGGGCAGACGGCGGCGCCGCAACCCGGGGCGGCCACGACCGCGGGACCACCGGCAGCCTCCGCCGCCCCGTCGGCGGCGCCGCCCGCCACCCCGTCCGAGCGTGCGTCCGCACCACCGTCGGAGGCGGCGGCCTCGGAGGCGCCCCCGACGGGTGACGCGACGGCCTGCCCGCCAGCGGTTCTCGCCGAGATCGACGCGACGATCGACGGCCAGCTGGCCGCCTTCCGCGACGGCGACTTCGCCCGTGCGCTGGACTTCGCGACGGCCGGGTTCCGCTCGGGCTTCACGCCCGAGCGCTTCGAGGAGGTCATCACCGGCAGCTTCCCGGCGGCGCGCCGGGCGACCGGGCACACCTCACGGCAGTGCGTCACCGACGGCAGCGAGGCGTCGGTGCTCGTCGAGGTCAGCGGCGACGCCGGGTCGCAGGAGCTCGTCTACCAGCTGTCGCTCGAGGACGGTCGCTGGCGCATCGGCGGCGCTGTGCCGCACGGCGGGGACAGCGACAGCTCGACGGTGTGACCGCGGGTCACAGCCGGCGGCGGGCGAAGTAGCACAGGCAGTCGCGGCGGGTCTGCTGCACGGTCGTCGTCCACATCACCGGGGTGACGTCCTCGGTCACGACCAGCGCCCCGTCGCGGCGAACGTCGAAGAACCGGCCGCTGGTGTCGCGTCCGCGCATGTCCGTGGCGAGCAGCGGCATGGCGGCGCCCGGGTGCACCCGGCCGAGCGTCGTGCCGGCCAGCAGCATCCCGAAGTTGTGCGCGTCGAGCCCGACGTTGAGCACGAGGTCCAGCTCGTCGGCGAGCGCCCCGCCGAACGCGAAACGCACCTCCGGTCGCACGACGACGCGGTGTTGCATCTCGAACATCTGCTGCGGTCCCGGGCCGGTCTCGTGCACCGCGGCGAGGGCGAGGAAGCGCCGCAGCGCCTCCGCCGCGTAGGCGTGGTTGACGGGCAGGCCCGGCAGGCCGCACTCGATCGACACCGCGGGACAGACGGGCGACAGGGCCTCCATGAGCGTGTGCGCCCGCAGCGGCCAGCGCAAGACGGTGTCCGCCACGACCGCGGCGAGCGCGAGTGCTTCGTCGGTGGGGTCCGGGACGATCGCGTAGTACGGGTTCACGCCGGTGTTGTTGTGGATGTCGACCGCGGCGTCGAGGTCAGTCTCCGACAGGACGTCGAGCACGGCGTCGGCGCAGCGACGCATCCGCGTCGTCGGCGCGTTCAGCGCCCAGGTGCGGTTGAAGTCCTCCTGGCCGTCGAGGTAGCGGTGCGCGAACCAGCCGTCGTGCGAGGCGGCGCGGACGTTGCCGATGAACACCCACAGGTCGAACGGGTAATGCCCGCCGGCGCGCAGCACGTCGAGCACCGCCCGGTACCCCGAGTCCTCGTTGCCGTGAAGCAGCGCGGAGACGAGCCGCGCGCGCGGCCGCGGGTCGGTGCCGGGGATGCGGACGAGGGTCGGCTTGCCCAGCGTGACAAGCACGTCCTCGTCCGAGCCGTCGAGCAGCGGCTTGAGGTCGTCGTACCCGTCGAAGCGCTGGTACAGATCGAGGTCGGCGCGCACCACCCGTCAGCTCTCGAGCGGCCAGGTGTGCACCGGCGTCCCCTCGAACGACAGCTTCTGGTAGCGCCGGACCAGCTCGCGCGCGGCCTCGGGTCGGTCGAGGTCGTGCTCCTCGACGAGCCGGCGCCAGGTCCAGATCTGCCAGGTCGCGCCGTTCTGCCCGGTCAGTGCCCGCTGTTCGATGATGCCGAGGTAGGTGTCGATCTCCGCCTCGTCGACGCCCCAGTCCAGCAGTCCGTCGCGCGCGAGCGGCAACAGGTGCCGGAGCAGCAGCTCGGTGGCTGGCACCTCGCGGCTGACGCGCGGCCAGTAGAACTTGGCGCCGAGACCGTGACGGGAGGCGGCGAAGAAGTTGTCGCGCGCCGTCTCGAAGCTCATCTCGTCCCACGCGTGCGGGCGACGCGACGCGAGACCGTTGAGCAGGCCGTAGTACAGGGCGGTGTTCGCGACCGAGTCGGGCACCGTCGGTCCCGCCGGCAGGACGCGGTTCTCGATGCGCATGTGCGGCCGCCCGCGCGACACCTCGTAGACGGGACGGTTCCAGCGATAGATCGTCCCGTTGTGCAGCGTGAGCTCGGGCAGGCGGGGGACGTTGCCGGCGCGCAGCTCCTGGAAGGGGTCCTCCTCGTCGCACAGCGGCAGCAGCGCGGGGAAGTAGCGCACGTTCTCGTCGAACAGCTCGAACATCCCCTCGCGCAGCCACTTCTCGCCGAACCACACCCGGGGGCGCACGCCCTGGGTGGCGAGCTCCTCGGTGCGGGTGTCGGTGGCCTGCTCGAACAGCGCGATGCGCGTCTCGTGGTGCAGCTGCTTGCCGAGGAAGAACGGCGAGTTCGCCGCCGCGGCGACCAGCGGCGCGGACAGCACCTGGGCGGCGTTCCAGTACATCGCGAACTCGTGCGGGTCGACCTGCAGGTGCAGTTGCATGGACGTGCACGCCGCCTCGAACACGATCGAGTTGGCGGTGGTCTCCAAGACCTCGTCGCCCTCGATGCGGATCAGGATGTCCTCGCCGCGCTGCGCCAGGATCGTGTCGTTGAGCCCCTTGGAGCGCGGGTTGGCCGACAGGTTCTGCTCGGTGACGTCGAAGTCGGTCAGCGTCGGCAGGATGCCGATGATCATGACGCGGGCGTCGAGCGTCTCGGCCCGCTCGTGGGCGTAGTCCAGCGAACGGCGCAGCTCGTCCTCGATGCCGGAGAAGCAGCGGCCCGCCAGCCGCCGCGGCTTGAGGTCGAACTCGATGTTGAACTGGGCCAGCTCGGTCTGGAAGTCCGCGGAGGCGATGCGGTCGAGCAGTTTCGCGTTGATCGGTGCGGCGTTGCCGTCCGGGTCGGTGACGTAGACCTCCATCTCGACGCCGACCATGCGCCGGCCCGTCTCGAAGCGCCCGGACTCCACGAGCTGGCGCAGCGCCGCGAGGTTGGCCTTGACCTTCTCCCGATAGCGGGTCCGGTCCTCGCGCGTGAACTCCGTGACGTCGATGTCACGCCCCATGGGCGGCCTCCCGTTCGCTGTGGGGAGTCTACGCAGCCGCCTTGTCGCCCAACCGCCGTGGTTCGCGGTCCGCGGTGCGCTACAGCAGGCGCAGCTGCGCCGGCTCGGGCGGCGTCCGGCCGGCGCGCGCTTCCGGCCGCGGCCCCCGCGGTGAGGCCGACGGCTGGGCTGGGCGACCATGGCGCTTCCAGGCGTCGCGGCGACGTTGTGCCACAAAGGCGCACACCTCGTTGCGGTACTCGGCCGACGCCTCACTGCGCCGGTACAACGCCTCGTAGCGCGCAACGAGCTCCGGGTGGCGGGCGACCAGCCACGGCCAGAACACCTCGCGGACGCCCGGGCGCAGATGCAGCACGATCGGCGTGATGTGCGTCGCGCCTGCCGCGGCCGCACGGTCGACGAGCTCGGCGAGTTGGCCGGGGTCGTCGTTGAGCCCCGGCATGATCGGCGCGAGCATCACGCCGGTCGGGATCCCGGCGTCGTTGAGCGCGCGCACCGCCGCCAGCCGCGCGAGCGGCGACGGTGTGCCTGGCTCGGCGTCACGCCACAGCGCCTCGTCGAGCATCCCGATGGTGAACGCCGCGCTGACCGGGGCGAGCTCGGCGGCGGCGCGCAGCGCGTCGAGGTCACGGGTGATCAGCGTGCCCTTGGTCAGGATCGAGAACGGCGTGCGCGCGTCGGCCAGCGCCCCGACGATGTCGGGCATCAGCCGGTAGCGACCTTCGGCGCGCTGGTACGGGTCGGTGTTGGTGCCCATCGCGACGTGCTCACCACGCCACGTCCGGCGCGCCAGCTCGCGGCGCAGCACCTCGGCGACGTTGGTCTTGACGACGATGGTCCGCTCGAAGTCGCCGAGCGGCGACAGGTTGAGGTACGCGTGGGTGGGGCGCGCGAAGCAGTTGTGGCTGACGACGCCGTTCGCGATGTAGTCGCCGGTCCCCGTGGTGATGTCGTACAGCGGCAGCTCGACCGCGAGCGGTTCGATCGCGGCGACACGCAGCGTGGCCTTGCCGTTCACGGCCGCCCCCGCGACCGCCGACGCGAGCGCGAAGCGGCCAGGGCCGAGCAGACGGTCGCCGGCTGACAACCGTGGTCGCCGACAACTCGCCGCTCCGCCGGCGACGTGCGCCCAGCCACGCTCGCTCAACAAACGGTGGTCCCCGCTGGTGACCAGCTCGCTGCCGTCCGCGAGCGTGACCCGGTACGCCGGCTTGGACACCGACCAGTGGTCGAGCACGCGCGTGACGGTGTAGCGCCGAGCCGCCCCTTCGCCGACGGTGCCGATCACCGCGTCGCCGGGGCGCACATCGGCCAGCGTTGTGGTAGCGCCGTCGGCCATGAGGATCGGCGTCTCACCCCCTGCGCAGTAGGAACAGGCATGGGAGCAGCCCCGATACGGGTTGATGCTCCAGGAGAAGCCCATGCCGCGCACACGGTTCAGCGCGGTCTTCGCGTCGACCTCGAGGAACGTCATGCCGCGGAACTCGGGCGTGTCGAAGGTGCGCACCCGTTCGACGGCGAGCGGCAGCCGGGCCGGGGCGGTGGTCGGCGGTGCCTGCGGTGAGCGCTGGAGATCGGCGAAGTCCACGAGACCCAGCATCGAACGCCAGTTCGTCTACGTCAAGACCGCGTCAGAGGGGGGACGACGTGCCCGACGGCGCCGTCACCGCCCTGGATCGACGAGGTCCGACGGGTAGGTGACGTCGATCTCGACGATCGTCTTCGGGAAATCGGACGTGTTGTTGGTGAGGAAGCGATCGGCCCCTGCCGCAACCGCGGTGGCGAGATGGACGGCGTCGAGGGCGCGCAGCCCATGGGCCGCGCCGAGCGCGGTTGCCAGCTCAGCCGTGCGTCGAACGCGTCGACGTGCCGGCCTATCGGCGTGCTCGCGCGGCGCGCACCTCGGCGACCAGCACGTCGGCGCGGTCCTCGTCAACGACCGGGCGCCCGAGCTTCCGCCGGCGGCCGTTGGCCAGCACGCCGTGCAGCGTAGCCGCGTCTGCCAAGCCGGCGTCCGCTCGGCGTGCTCTGCCGGTCGGGTCGGATGACGACCGCGACGGGCTCGCCATGGCGCGTCAGGATCACCCTCGTCGCCGGCGAGGACGTGCTGGAGCATCTCCGAAAGTGCTGCCCGCGCCCCGCTGAAAGTCATCGTCCTCGCCATGCCCGGATCGTCCCGCCGCCGCTGCTAGCGTCGGCCACCCCACTTCGGAGACGTCGCCCGCATGCCCAACCGCCTCGCCACCGCCTCCAGTCCCTACCTGCGCCAGCACGCCGACAACCCAGTCGACTGGGAGGAGTGGTCGCCGGAGGCGTTCGCTCGCGCGAAGGCCGAGGACAAGCCGGTGTTCCTGTCCGTCGGCTACTCGTCGTGCCACTGGTGCCACGTCATGGCTCACGAGTCGTTCGAGGACGAGACCGTCGCCCGGCAGCTCAACGACCGCTTCGTCGCGGTGAAAGTCGACCGCGAGGAACGCCCCGACATCGACAGCGTCTACATGACCGCGGTGCAGGCGATGACCGGGCACGGCGGCTGGCCGATGAGCGTGTTTCTCACGCCCGACGGCGTGCCGTTCTACGGCGGGACGTACTGGCCACGCGACACCCGCGGCGGAATGCCAGGGTTCGTTGACGTCCTGCGCGCGGTCGACACCGCCTGGCGCGACCAGCGCGACGACCTGCTCGCCTCCGGCAGCCGGCTCGCCGCGCACCTGCGCGCCGTCAACGAGCTCGGCGGCGCGGGGGCCGTCGGCCCGGATGTCGCTGCGCGCGCCGCGGCGGCGACGGTGTCGCAGTGGGACCGCGAGCTCGGCGGCTTCGGGGCGGCGCCAAAGTTCCCGCAAGCGATGACGATCGACTTTCTGCTCGCACACTTCGTGCGCACGGGCGAGCGCTCGGCGCTTGCCGCGGCGACGTCGAGCCTGGCCGCCATGTCGCGCGGCGGCATCTACGACCACGTGGCCGGCGGCTTCGCGCGCTACTCGGTCGACGCCGTGTGGCTGGTCCCGCACTTCGAGAAGATGCTCTACGACAACGCGCTGCTGCTACGGGCCTACACCCACGCGGCGCAGGTGCTCGGCGACGACGGCGACGGGCCGCGCTTCCGCCGTGTCGCAACCGAGACCGCCGAGTACCTCCTGCGCGAGATGCGCTCGCCCGCCGGGGGCTTCTGGTCGGCGACCGACGCCGACTCCGAGGGCGTGGAGGGCAAGTTCTTCACCTGGTCGGCGGCGGAGTTCGACGAGGTCGTCACGCACGCCGGCGAGGATCCGGCGACGTTCCGGCGCTTCTACGGCGTCACGCCCGAGGGCAACTTCGTCGACCCCCACCATCCCGAGCTCGGCTCGTCGACGATTCTGCATGAGCCGGCGGCGCGCGACGAGGCCGACGCCGCGTTCGCCCAGCGCTTGGACCGCGTGCGCGCCGCGCTGTACGAACGCCGCGAGCAGCGCGTCCACCCGGGACTCGACGACAAGGTGCTCACCAGCTGGAACGGGCTGGCGATCGGCGCCTTGGCGGAGGCCGGCGCGGCCCTGGACGAGCCGCGCTACGTCGCGGCGGCGCGCGACTGCGCGACGTTCCTGCGCGACACCACGGTCGTGGACGGACGGCTGCTGCACACCTACACGGAGCGCTCCGGCGCGAGTGTCCCGGCGTTCCTCGAGGACGTTGCCTACCTCGCGCAGGGGCTGCTCGTCCTCGCCGAGGCCGATCGCGACCCGGCGTGGTTCGCGTGGGCGCGCGCGCTGGCCGCCGACGCCGACGCCCGCTTCGCCGAGACCACCGACGACGGGTCGTTCACCGGCGCGTACTTTTCGACCGCCGACGACGCCGAGACGCTGCTGACCCGCCCGAAGGACCTGTGGGACAACGCCACGCCGGCCGGCTCGTCGGTGATGGTCGACGTCCACCTGCGGCTGGCCGCCCTGACCGGCGACGGCGCCCACGCGGAGCGTGCGGAACGAACGCTGGCGCGCTTCGTCCCTCGTGCCGAGCAGGCGCCCACCGGCTACGGCGAGCTGCTGCGCGGACTCGAGCGCCACCTCGCCGGACCGCAGGAGGTCGCCATCCTCGGCGCCCGCGACGACGCCGCGACGGCGGCGCTGCTCGGCGTCTACCGCCGGCGCTGGCGCCCCGGCAGCGTGCTCGCGGTCGGGGCGCCGGGCAGCGACGTGCCGCCCCTGCTCGCCGGCCGCGACCTCGTCGACGGGCGCCCCGCCGCCTACGTGTGCCGCAACTTCGCCTGCGACCGCCCCGTCACCACGCCCGAGGAACTCGCCGCCCTCCTCGGCTGACCCCCGGGCCTTGTCGCCGGCGTCGCGGTATCGGTGGCGTCGGTGACAAGGCCCGGGGTTAGGCTCGGGCGGGATGGAGGCGACGGACGCGGGGCGGGTGCTGGCTGGGCTCAACCCGTCGCAGCGGGAGGCGGCGACGGCGGTGCGCGGCCCGGTGTGCATCCTCGCCGGCGCCGGGACCGGCAAGACCCGCACGATCACCCACCGGATCGCCCAGCAGGTCGTCAGCGGCGTCGCCGAGCCGGGTCAGATCCTGGCGGTGACCTTCACCGACAAGGCCGCCGCCGAGTTGCGCGCACGCCTGCAGGCGCTCGGGCTGCCGGCGCCGGTGCGTGCCGCGACGTTTCACGCGGCCGCGTGGGCGCAGCTGCGCTGGTTCTGGCCGCGGTTGGACGCGGGACCGTTGCCGGAAGTGGCGCCGTCGAAGCTGCGGCTGCTCGCACCGCTGGCCCGGCGCGCCGGCGTGTCGCCTCAGGACCTCGCCGCCGAGATCGAGTGGGCGAAGGCGCGCCGCCTGACGCCCGAGACGTACGCCGACGCGGCGGGCGACCGTGCCGCGCCGCTGCCGTCGGGGCGCATGGCCGCGGTCTACGCCGACTACGAGCAAGCGAAGACGGCCGCCGGCCAGATCGACTACGAGGACATGCTGCTGCGGATGACCGCCGCCGTCACCGACCATCCCGACGTCGCGGCGGAGGTGCGCGACCGCTATCGCTTCTTCACGGTCGACGAGTTCCAGGACGTGAACCCGGCGCAGTTCGCGCTGCTGCGGGCGTGGCTCGGCGACCGCGACGAGGTGTGCGTCGTCGGCGACGACGACCAGACGATCTACTCGTTCACCGGCGCCACCGCCGCGTACCTCCAGCGAGTTCGAGCGGCACTTCCCCGGGGCGCGACGGGTGACGCTGACGCGCAACTACCGCTCCACGCCCGAGGTGCTCGAGCTCGCCAACGCGGTGTTGTGGACCAAGCCAGCAGGGCGCCGCAAGCGTCTGACCGCCACGCTCGGCAGCGGGCCGGCACCGGCGTTCCGCGAGTTCGACGATGACGAGGCCGAGGTCCGCGGCGTCGTGAAGCGCATCGCCGAGTTGCTCGACGATGGCGTCGCCCCGGGCGACATCGCGGTGTGCTACCGGGTCAACAGCCAGTCCCGAGCCGTACGAGGTGGCCCTGCGCGACGCGGGCGTGCCCTACATCGTGCGCGGGGCGGGCAGCTTCTACGAGCGCCGCGAGGTCCGTCAGGCGCTGCTCGTCCTGCGCGGGGCGGCGGCGAACCCGCCGGCGGCGCCGCTGGGCCTGGAGGACACGGTGCCCGCCCATCCCCGCGCGCCGACGAGCAGGTGCGTCGCGTCCTGCGTGAGCAGCTTCGCTTCGACGACCGCCATGAGCCGGACGGTGACGCGGCGCGGGAACGCTGGCGCAACCTGCGCGCGGTCGTCGAGGTCGCGGTCCGCGCGGTCGCCGAGCGTCCCGACGCGACACTGGCGGACGTCGTCGCGCTGCTGATGCGCCGCGCGGCCGAGGGCGGAGGCGGCGAGTGACGACGGCGCGGTGACGCTGCTCACGCTGCACAAGGCGAAGGGGCTGGAGTTCGACGCGGTGTTCCTCGTCGCGCTCGAGGAGGGCTGCTGCCGATCTCGCACGCGCGCACCGACGCGGAGGTCGAGGAGGAGCGCCGGCTGTTCTACGTCGGGGTCACGCGCGCACGCCGGCACCTGTGGCTGTCGTGGGCGCGCCAGCGGACCGGCTTCGGCGACCGCGTCGTCAGCCGGCGGCCGTCGCGCCTGCTCTACAACCTCGGCGCCGGCGCTCCGCGCAGCGGCGGTGGCCAGCGCACCAGCGCGGCCGGGCGCAACGGCGGGGTTGCGCGTAAAGGCGGCGCGGCGCGCGCACCAGCGGGGTGGCGACGGCGTGCGCCTGCGGCCAGAGGTTGGCCAGCCCGGCCGATCGTCGCCGCCGGGCGTGCTGGACTTGCTTCAGTGACGGGGCGAACCGCAGCTGACCGAGCAGCTGCGCCGCTGGCAGTGAACGCGCGCGCAGCGACGCCGTGCCTGCGTTCGTCGTGTTCGACGATCGGACACTCGTCGCGCTCGCCCGCTCGCGCCCCGCGACCGTCTCCGAGCTGCTCGCTGTGCCGGGAGTCGGCCCGGCCAAGGCCGACCGCTACGGCAACGAGCTGCTGGCGCTGCTCGCGGAGTGCGGCGCGTGAGCCCGCTGCCCGCGGCGTCGCACCGCGTCGCCGTCGACGTCGTCGTCATCGCGCTCGACGACGCGGGCAGCGCCACCCGCGGTGGCGGCACCGCCGGCAGCCCGGGCGAGACGACACGCGCCACCGACACGCCGGTGGCGCTGGCCGTCCGCCGGCCGCGACCGCCGTTCGCCGGCGACTGGGCACTGCCGGGGACGCTGGTCCGCGACGGCGAGCACCTCGAGGCTGCCGCCCTGCGCGTACTGGCCGAGCGCGCCGGCTTGGGGCCGCCCCGCCACCTCGAGCAGCTCGCGACCTTCGGCGCGCCGGCCCGCGACCCGCGCGGCCGCGTCGTGTCCGTCAGCTACCTCGCGTTGTCGCCGCGGCCCTGCGGTGTGGCGCAGCGGGCGCGCTGGTGGCCGGTCGCGGCGTGCCCCCACCTCGCGTTCGACCACGCCGAGATTCTCACCAGCGCCGTCGAGCGACTGCGCGGCAAGCTGTCGTACTCCAACGTCGCCTACGGCCTGCTGCCCGACACGTTCACGCTGTCGGAGCTGCAGGCGGTCTACGAGGCGGTACTCGACCGCAGCGTCGACAAGCGCAACTTCCGCAAGAAGGTCCTGTCGCTGGGGATGCTGGCCGAAGCGCCAGGGCAGCGGCGCGGCCCGCACCGGCCCGCGCAGCTGTACCGCTTCACCGACACAGAACTCGTCGTCATCGACGACGCCATCACCGCGTGAGCCGGCGGTCGTGAGCGACGCGCTGCTGGCCGACCTGTACGAGCTCACGATGGCGGCCGGCTACCACGCCGCCGGCCGCGCCGACGAGCCGGCGACCTTCGAGCTGTACTTCCGCCGTCCCCCCGACGGCGTCGACGTCGTCGTCGCGTGCGGCCTCGACCCCGTCCTCGACTACCTCGAGGCGCTGCGCTTCGACGGCGACGACCTTGCCTACCTGGACGGGCTCGGCGCGTTCGACGCTGCCTTTCTCGCCTGGCTGGAGCAGCTGCGCTTCGGCGGCGACGTCTGGGCCGTGCCCGAGGGGACGGTGGTCTTTCCCGAGCAGCCCCTGCTGCGGGTGAGCGCCCCGCTGGCGCAGGGGCAGCTGGTCGAGACGTTCCTGCTCAACCGGATCTGCTACTCGTCGTTGGTCGCGAGCCATGCGGCGACGGTCGTGGCGGCTGCCGGCGACACGCCGGTCCTCGAGTTCGGCGCCCGCCGCGCGCACGGCCCGGACGGGGCGCTCACCGGCTCGCGGGCGGCGCTGGTCGGCGGCTGCGCCGCGACGTCGAACGTGGCGGCCGGTCGGCGCTACGGCGTGCCGGTGGCGGGCACGCAGGCGCACGCCTGGATCATGGCGTTCCCCAGCGAGCTCGAGGCCTTCCGGACGTACGCGCGCGCCTTCCCGGACGGCTGCGTGCTGCTCGTCGACACCTACGACACGCTGGGCAGCGGCGTGCCCAACGCCATCACCGTGGCCTCCGAGCTGGCGGCCGCCGGGTCGCAGGTCTCGGGAGTGCGCCTGGACTCGGGCGATCTCGCGGTGCTGGCTCCGGCGGTGCGCCGGCAACTGGACGAGGCCGGCCTGCACGCCGTCGAGATCCTCGCCTCAGGCGACCTCGACGCGCCGAGGATCGCCGCGCTGGCAGCGGCCGGGGCGCCGATCGACGGATACGGGGTCGGCAGCGCCATCGTGCCCGGCCGCGCCGACCCGGTGCTCGGTGGGGTCTACAAGCTCGTCGAGATCGACGGCCAGCCGGTGGCCAAGCGCAGCGACGACCCTGCGAAGGCGACGCTGCCGGGCAGCAAGCAGGTCTGGCGCCACCCGCGCGGCGACGTCGTCGGTCTGGCCGACGAGGCGCTCGACGGGCAGCCGCTGCTCGTCGAAGTGCTGCGCGCCGGTCGGCGGCGCCGTCCGGCGGTCCCCGTCCCGGCGTTGCGCGAGCAGTGCCGCGCCGCCGTCGCCGCCGTCCGCCCCGCGGTGCTGCGCGGCGAGTGGACGGTCCGCCGCAGCGACGGCCTCACGGCACTCGCGGCCGCGGCAGGCGCGGGCAGCGCACCCGGCTGAGGCGACACCGGCCCGAACACGCACGCGGGCCGCGCCCCGATTCAGGCGCGGCCCGCAGCGCAAACGCAGGGAGCGGTTAGCTGGCGGCCTCGGTCGGGGTCGTGCCGCCGGCGGGCTCGCTCGCGCCGGGAGTGGCGGCTCCGCCGCCGCACGCGGCTGCCGACAGCGCCAGGACGCCCGCAAGCAGCGCGGTGAGCAGGGTCTTCTTCATGGACGTGTCCTTCGTGACGATGTGGGCGCCGCTGCAGTCCGCAGCAGCGCGGGGCGCTCCTACCCGTGTAGGAGGTCGGGGAATCCTCGCACAACGATTGCCGTTGACGCCAACGCCTCGGTGCGACACCGCGATCACACGCGCCGGTAGCGCATCCCGCGGGTGCCGGGCTCCCGACGCAGCGCCCCCACGGCCACCAGAGCGCGCAGCTGCGCCCACGCCGTCTCGCGCGTCGCGCCGATGCGCGCGGCGTAGTCGGTGACCGTCACCGCCCGGCCCGCAGGCAGCGACGCGACCGCCTCGCGCGCCGTCGCCGGCGGGGCGGCCGCCGGCTCCGGCGCGACCGCGTCGGCGGCAGCCTCGAGCGCGTCGACGAGTGCCTCGGTGTGGCGTTCCACCCACAGGCCGAGGTCGCCGCGGCGCCGCTGCGTCGCCGCAACCTCGCCGTAGTACGCGGCGGGATTCTCGGCGAGCGGTCGTTCCAGCACCGCCACGCCGTGCGGGTCAACGCCGCGCGCGCGCAGCACCAGCCGTGCCGCGGCCCGCGCGACACGCCCGTTGCCGGCCTCGAACGGCTGCCACTCGAGCAGCCGCTCGTGGACGACGGCGGCGACGACCACGGCCGGCAGGCCGGCACTGCCGGGGTGGGCGCCGGCGCGCAGCCGCGCCGAGTCAGGCTGCGCCGGCGCGGCGAGCCAGGCGGCGAGGTCGGAGAGCAGCCCGGGGACGGCCTCCGGGTCGGGCGCGTTGTAGACGACCGTGCCCTGCCCGCCGTCGTGGACGGCCTGCGCCGTTCGACGCGGTCGCCCGATGACCGCGGGATCGACCAGGCCCTGGCAGATGAGCCCGTGCAGCGTCCCGATCGCGGCCAGCGGCCGCTCGAAGAACGTCGGCGCGAGCTGCGCCTCGGCGTCGTGGCAGGCGAGCAGGTTCGCGTACTCGACGGCCGCAACGTCCTGCGTGTCCATGCGGTCCAGCCGTAGCGCCGCTGCCCACCCCGCGACCGCCGCCGTCGACGGCGGGCTCGGTGCCGCACCGGTCCACTCGCCGGCGTCGATCGCGTCGGCGGTGGCGTCGTCCAGCGGACTTGCGTCCAACCGGGCCGACAGTCGCGCAGCGGCCCGGCGTGACAAGGCTGCGAGGTCGGCGAGCCGCCGTGGGTCGGCAAAGCGCAACCGCGCGACGGCGGCGGCGGCCTCGCCGACGAGCGCCACCAGGTGGTCGCTGTAGTGGATGCGGATCCCCATGCCGGCGCGGGTTGCGATGCCCGCGCCGGTCCCCATGCCGGCGCGGTTCACCGCAGCGCGAGGCGCAGACGTCGCCGCGCGGCGGCGGCCTCCGCCAGCGCGCGACGTTCGTGGCGCACGCCGAGCAGCCACCCCCCGACCGCTCCTGCGACCGCCACGCCGCCCGCCGCGCCCACCTTCGCGACCTGCTTCGCCTGGCGGTTGAACTCGACGACCGGCCAGCCGCGCCGGTGCGCGACCGCGGTCATCGAGCGGTCGGGGTTGACCGCGACGGGGTGGCCGACGAGCTGCATCATCGGCAGGTCGCTCGCGGAGTCCGAGTACGAGTAGCACTGCGCGAGGTCGTAGCCGCGCTCGGCGGCGAGCTTGCGGATGTGCTCCGCCTTGCCCTCGCCGTAGCAGAACGGCGCCGCCAGGCGGCCGGTGTAGACGCCGTCGACGATCTCGCTCTCGGTGCCCATCCCGCCCTCGATCTCCAGCGCCCTGGCGAGCTCGCCGACGATCTCGATCGGGCTTGCGGAGATGATGTAGACGTCGCGGCCCGCTTCGTGGTGCATGTCGAGCAGTGCCTGCGCCTCGGGCCGGATGCGCCCGAGCAGCTCCTCGACCACCGCGGGGGCAAGGCGTCGCAGCGTCGCGGCCTCGGTGCCGGCGACGCTCGCGAGGATGCGGTCACGCACCGCGGCGGACTGCTCGTCGGACGCGCCGAACAGCTTGAAGGTCAGGCTCGACGCGCCGTCGGCGAGCAGCCGTGGCAACGGAAGCAGGCCCTCGCGGTAGGCCGCCTTGCCGAAGTAGTAGGCGCTGGTGCCCGACATCAGCGTGCGGTCGAGGTCGAAGAAGGCGGCCGAGACGGTCATGGGCGCCGAGTATGGGCAGCCGGCGCGGAGCGTGTCGAACCGTCAGCACCGCGGGGCGCCGCCGGTGGCCGCGGCAGCGCCGCGGGCGCCTTACTCGCCGGCCGCCTCGCCGCGCCGGTTGCGCTCGATCTTGACCACCTCGACGTCGACGGGGTCGGCGCTCCGGTCGGCCGGCGGCCGGACGACCCGCGGCCTGCGCCGGTCGGACGTCGCCGCGCCGAGCAGTCCTCCGCCGAGCAACCCCCGGCCGAGCGCCCAGCGGAAGCGCGCCCGCACCGCACGGTTGACGAGCGCACGCGACGGCGGCGCGATCAGGGCGAGTCCGACCGCGTCGGTGATGAACCCCGGCGTCACGAGCAGCGTCCCGCCGACCAGCACCAGCGCCCCGTCGACGACCTCGGCGGCGGGCATGCGCCCCGAGCCCAGCGCCGCGCGGAAGCGACGCCACGCGCCGCGGCCCTCGCGCTTGAGCAGCCATGCCCCGCCGACCGACACCCCCAGCAGGATCACGATCGTCGGGAACACGCCGATCGCGTCGCCGACGCGGAGGATGACGGCGAGCTCGAGCAGCGGGACGACGATGAACGCCAGGACCAGCAACAGCGGCACTACGACGCCTTGCTGCGCGGCGACTTGCGCTTCGGCTTGTCCTGCGCCGCATCGTCCTCGACGTCGGCGGCGCCGTCGGACGCCTCACGCTTGCGGGACGACTCGACGGACTGGCGCAGCGCCTCCATGAGGTCGACGACGGCCGCCGGCTCGCCGGTCTGGTCGACGACGGTGATCTCCTGGCCCTCGACCTTGGCCTGCACCGCCGCCATGACCTTCTGGCGGTACTCGTCGGTGTAGGCGGTCGGGTCGAAGTCCTCGGTGAGGTTCTCGATGAGCGTCTCCGCCATCTGCACCTCTTGCTTGCGCGGCTCGGGCAGCTCGCCGATGTCGAGGTCTTCCAGCGACAGCGCGCGGATCTCGTCGGGCCAGAACATCGTCTCGAGCACGAAGATCTCGTCGCGCAGCCGCAGCGTCGCGAGGTGTTCCTTGTCGCGCAGGGTGATCTTGCACACCGCGACGGTGGACCGGTCGCGCATCGCGCGCGACAGCAGGCCGTAGGCCTTGGCGCCGGCGGGGTCGGGGGCGAGGTAGTACGAGCGCTGGAAGTAGATCGGGTCGATCTGCTCCAGCGGCACGAACTGCAGGATGTCGACGGTGCGGCTCGACGGGGGACGCAGCGCCTCGAGCTCGTCGGGCTCGAACACGACGTAGCGGTCAGGCTCGTACTCGTAGCCCTTGACGATGTCGTCGTAGGCGACCTCCGCGCCGTCGGCCTTGGCGACGCGCTGGTAGCCGATGCGGCTGTGGTCCGACGCGCGCAGCTGGTTGAACGACACCGACTTGTCGTCGGTGGCCGGGTACAGGCGCACCGGAATCGTGACCAGGCCGAACGACAGCGAGCCCTTCCACAGCGTGCGCATCGGGAATCGGCCTCCTCATGGCGCCCGGGGGAAGCGGCCTGTGGCCGTCGGCGCTGTCTGCGGTGTACCCCCGCGCCGCCCCTTGGTCAACCAGCATGGCTTAGGGTCTCGCCGTGCGCGACGACGTGCCGGTGACCGTCGAGTTCCCCCAGCCGCTGCCGGCGCGTCGGGAAGGCAAGGCGTGGGTCGTCGACGTCGACGGCGTGACCGTGAAGGTCTCCAACCTCGACAAGCTCTACTGGGCGCCCGAGGGCTACACCAAGGCTGACCTGCTCGCCTACTGGTACAACGCCGCGCCGTGGGCGCTGCCGTACCTGGCGGGGCGGGCGCTGACGCTCAAGCGCATGCCCGACGGGGCGGACGGGGCGCACTTCTACGCCAAGCAGGCGCCGGCGTACACGCCCCCGTGGATCGCGACGGCACCGGTGACCTCGCGCGACACCGGCAAGACCGTGGACTACCTACTGGCACGCGACCGCGCGAGCCTGGTGTGGCTGGCCAACCTCGGCTGCATCGAGCTGCACCCATGGCACAGCCGCGTCGACCTGATCGCCCGGCCGGATTACGCGTTCTTCGACCTCGACCCGATGGGCGACGCCACCTTCGCGATGGTCCGCGAGACGGCGCTGCTCGTGCGCACGGTGCTGGACCGGCTCGACCTGCGCGGCTACCCGCGGACGTCGGGCGCGACGGGGATGCAGGTCTTCGTGCCGATCGACCGGGTGCACTCCGCGGCGCAGGTGCGCGAGTGGGTCGGGCGGGTGTGCCGCCTGATCAACCGTGCCGACCCCGAGCGCACGACGATGGAGTGGGCGGTCGAACGCCGGGGCGGCCAGGTGTTCCTCGACCACAACATGAACACCGAGGGCAAGAACATCGCGGCGACGTACTCGCCGCGCCCCGAGCGCGGCGCGCCGGTCGCCACGCCGCTGCGCTGGGAGGAGGTCGGCAGCGACGTTGAGCCGCGCGACTTCTCCATCGCGTCGGTGTGGGACCGCCTCGACGCGGTCGGCGACCTGTTCGCCCCGGTGCTCGCCGGCGGACAGGACCTGCGGGCTGCGATGGCGACGCTCGGCATGGATCCCGACGCGGAACCCGGTCCGGGCAGCCACACCGCCGTCGCGCCACCACCGGCCGACGCCCCGCCGGCACAGCGGCTGTCGACCTACCAGCGCAAGCGCGACTTCTCCAAGACGCCGGAGCCCGGAACCGACGGGGGCGGCGATGCGGCGGCGGGCGACGCGCCGCGGTTCGTGCTCCAGCACCACCTCGCGCGCCGCCTGCACCACGACCTGCGCCTGGAGCGCGACGGCACCGCTCCGTCGTGGGCGCTGCCCAAGGGGCTGCCCGACGTCCCTGGCGTGCGCCACCTGGCGGTGCAGACCGAGGACCACCCGCTGGAGTACATGACGTTCTCCGGCGAGATCCCGGCCGGCGAGTACGGCGCCGGCCCGGTCCGCATCTGGGACAGCGGCAGCTACGACGCCCTGGAGTGGACCGCCGACAAGGTGACGTTCCGCCTGCACGGTCGCCGTCACTCCGGCGAGTACCACCTGTTCCGCACCGACCGTGACGACGCGTCGCAGTGGCTGGTCGTGCGCCGCGACGACGACCCGGGCGACCTCGTCGACGAGCCGCCGGCGTTCACTCCGATGCTCGCCGTCGACGGCGGCGAGGCCTTCGACGACCCGGCGTGGCTGTTCGAGGTCAAGTGGGACGGCGTCCGTGCGGTCGCCACGGCGCGCCGGCCGGGCACGGGGGGCGACGGGAGCACCGTGCTCGCCAGCCGCCACGGCAACGACGTCACCGCCGCCTACCCGGAGCTCGCGGCCCTGTGGGAGCGGGTGCTCGCGCGCAACGCGGTGCTCGACGGTGAGGTCGTCGCCTTCGACCGCGACGGTCGCCCGTCGTTCCAACGCCTGCAACAGCGGATGCACGCGCGTGACGCCGCGGCCGTCGCCCGCGGGCGCGAGCGCATTCCCGTCGTCTACGTCGTGTTCGACCTGCTCGCCGTCGACGGCGAGGCCCTGGTCGACCTGCCGCTGACCGAGCGGCTGCGGCGCCTGGACGACGTGCTCGTGCCGGGCGGGCCGTTCCTGCGCAGCGAGGCGATCCCCCGCGACGGCGTTGCGCTGTTCGCGGCGGCCGAGCAACGCGGCCTGGAGGGGCTGATCGCCAAACGCGCCGCGTCGCTGTACCGCCCGGGGCGGCGCAGCCCGGACTGGCGCAAGCTGAAGGTGCGCCGGCGCATCGACGCGGTCATC
>JAUJMS010000010.1 GCA_030446745.1 Egibacteraceae bacterium
GCCTCCGTCCAGCCGGCGGCGCAGCTCCTCCACGGTGACGCAGCGGAAGAACTCCAACTGTACGGTATATATACTGATGGGCATCTCGAACGCCGCGCAGGTACACCGAAACAGCACGTCGGTTCGTCAATCCGCCGAGCCCGGCGAGCTCGGCGCTGTTCAGCGGGCAGCGATCTATACCCGGATTTCCAGCGACCCTGAGGAGACGCGCCTCGGTGTTGCGCGCCAGGAGCAGGACTGCCGCGCCCTGGCCGAGCGCAAGGGCTGGGCAGTGGCCACCGTCTACGTCGAGAACGACACCAGCGCCACCCGTGCCGGTCGGCGGCCGGTGTACGCCCAGATGCTCGACGACATCGCCGCTGGGATGGTCGACGCTGTCATCGCTTGGGACCTCGACCGCATTGCCCGAGCTCCTCGGGACCTAGAGACTCTGTTCGAGGTGTGCGACGCTGCTGCTCTACGCCACCTGGCCACGGTGGGCGGAGACGTCGACCTCTCCACCGGTGACGGGATCTTGGTGGCCAGGATCAAGGGCGCCGTAGCTGGCGAGGAGGTGCGGAAGATCGCTCAGAGATCCAAGCGGAAGAAATTGGAGCTCGCCGAAGCGGGCCAGCCTCATGGTGGTCGACGTGCGTTCGGGTTCGCTGCTGACGGGATCACCCATGTTCCCCACGAGGCCGACGCCATCCGGACCGCTGCTCAGCGTGTGCTCGCCGGAGAGCCACTGAAGGCCATCGCCCGGGACCTGAACAGCTTTGGCCCTGCCACTGTCACCGGAGCTCCTTGGCGCACGAATTCCCTCCGGTCGATCCTGCTCGCTCCGCGCACCGTAGGCCGGCGTCAGCACCAAGGTGAAGTTATCGGAGACGCTGTCTGGGCTCCCATTCTCGACCGGTCGGTGCAGGACCAACTGAGGGTCATTATCGAAGATCCTCGACGACGTCAGAACACCTTCAGCCGCAAATACCTGCTCAGTGGTGGGTTACTGCGATGTGCCAAATGCGGTCGACAGCTTGCAGGAAAATCGAATCGGGGTCGGCCGTCCTACTTCTGCCCGCCAGGCATCCAGGGTGGCTGCGGTGGCACCTACATTGGGGCCGAAGCCGTCGAAGAGCACGTCGTCGGTGTGGTTCTTGCCGCTCTCGACGGCGCTGAATTCCGGGCTGCGCTAAATGCGCCTGACGACGCCGAGCACATCGACACCAGCGCCGACGAAGCGAAGCTCTTGGAGCTGGCCGACATGTGGGACCGGGGTGAGCTCACCCGGGCTGAGTGGGCGCGCCTCCGGAGCTCCGTGACGGCTCGCCTAGAGGCTGCCAGTCGTGTGGCAGCCGTGAACCGCCGACGGTCCGTCCTGAGCGCCTACGGCGATCTCAGGGCTGAATGGAGCGCCATGAGCCTCGACCAGCGCCGAGCGGTCTTGTCAGAGGCCATCGAGCACGTCGTCGTCGGCCCAGCTATCCGGGGCCGGAAAACCTACGACGCCCGCCGCGTCACCTTCGTTTGGCGCGTCTGACGGAATACTCGAGCGATCCGATTCAGCACCGCACGGTCTTCTATCTGCGGTGGCAGGCCCTGAGCTGATCTCGACGCTCGGGCGAGCTCGGCATAATCGGTCTCGGGCACGCCTTTGGTGATACCAGCAGAGGGGGGACGCAAGGCAAGTCTCGGGATTGCTTGACAACTAACTGGAGGGGTTCGAGTCAACTCCAAGGTTGGACAGAGAAGGGGGCCATCAGCATGCCCTCACGCCGGTGACCCCTTTGCCTGTTGCCGGCTCCCACTCCGAAGAGCCGCTGCGGACTACACTGCTCAACGGCTACGCGAAAAGACCCCGCCAAGGGGGCCAGATCGCCTCGGATCACCTTTCGGACCAACGCCACATCAGCCGGGAAGTCCCCATACGAAAGGTGCTACGAGTGACCCCAAACTATCCCAAGGGCGACCGGCTGGTGCAACCCCTGGTCGGGCCATGAGCATCCAAGCGCTGGACTGGGTCCTACAGAGCGCCCCTGAGAAGGGCTCCGATCTTCTCGTGCTCATCAGCCTGGCGAACCACACCAACGACTCTCACACCACCGAAGAGCACTTCAGCCACGCCTTCCAGAGCGTGGCGACCATCGTCTGGGAGACGCGCCTCAGCCGAGCGACGGTGTTCGAGGTGCTGAAGAGGCTCGAAGCCTCGGGCCGGATCTCGATCGAGCACGGTGGTGACGGACCGAAAGACACCAATTATTATTCGATAAATAGGGCAGATCCCAGGCCGATTAGAAAGGCTCGGAAATCCCGTAAAATGGCTAAGGGTCCAGATGCCGGACCCTCTAAGGGTCCAGATGCCGGACCCTCTAAGGGTCCAGATGCCGGACCCTCTAAGGGTCCAGATGCCGGACTGAAGGGTCCAGATGCCGGACCCGAACCGTCAGTAACCAGTCGAACTACCTCCGGTAGTTCTCCTTCCCTTCGAACTGATCCTGAAACCAATTCCGCTTGCGGAATTCGTGAGCCAGACACCGATCCCGAAGGGATTTTTCCGAGCGCAACGGCTCCTACCTCGGACACGACAGCTTCGGCGCGACCACGCTCGGCTCGGCTACGACTGGTTTCGGACGCAAGAAATCACGGGGGCCAGCGGCCGGACGAGGAGACCGACTCGTGGACGGCATGGGACCTGGCGCTCTACTTCGGCGAGCAGGACTGGGGAGACAGCCCTGACCCGGCGAACAAAAAGGCGTTGGCCGCTGCCTTCAGCCGCTGGAAGAAGCAGGGGCTCAGTGCGCCCTTCATCCGGGTGATGATCGAGGCGTTCCACGGTTGGGGTCAGGAACGCCCATGGCAGAGCCCATGGAAGATGTTCATCCACGACCGAGACCTGTTGGTGAAGCGGGTTCGTGAGATGCGGATCTACGATTACAACGACGACCATCCTTCGTACACAGCCGAAGAGAAGCGGCAGATGAAGGAAGCGAAGGAAAAGGAGGAAGAGATCGCTCGGGAGGAGGCGATTGAGTGGAGGGCATGGGAAGAGGAGTGCGAAGCACGTCGGTTGGAAGCAGAAAGGATGAAGGAAGAGCAGAAGAAGCTGGACCAGCAACGGCACTGGGAGAAGCTCGAACGAGAGCGAGAGGAAGCGAAGGTGAGTGCTGAGAAGCGAAGGGTGTTCGAAGAGGAGCAGAAGAAGAATCAAGCCCAACGATTCTGCGAGAGGGCACGAGCGGAACGGAAGCTTCAATCGATGTAGAATAAACGACTCATAGGATGGAGAATAAAAAAATAATGGGCGAGCTATTGCCGGGACGGCTTCCGACCGGTACCGTGGCAGAGAAGTGCCCCCGCGGCGGCAAGACCCGGGGGCGTGACCGAGACAAAGGAGGTTGTCCCGATGAGCACAGATGCTACACCCAGCTCGGCCCCCGACTTCGACAACATGACCTATGCCGAGGCGAAGCGGCGATGTGCGGAGGAGCCGGGATTTGCTGGGCGCCTCCGAGAGCTAGGGTTTGACCCCGGATGATTTCAATGGGTCTCCGCGCAATGAGCGCCAGGCTCGTTATCTAGTGAAGCTGCGTAGGGTTCGAGTCGTAAGTCTCGACGACGCAACGCCCAAGCGCTCGATTACGGCAATTACTGGATCATCGATCCCGACACCAACACTCTCGTTGCCGGCGATGAATTCGGCATGACGATCGGCGATGTCATTGAGTGGCTGGATGCGTGACGATTGATGGCCGAGAGAGCGAGCCGTGAACAGATCCGGCTAGCACGCCAGATCGCTGCCCATTCGATGCACGCCACTACTCTTTGGTGGTGCCCCTGCAATTCTAGCGGCGCCGACTGCTGCGTTGGGGGCATGTGTATTCGCATTGGGATTGGGCGTTGCAGTCCGAGAAAACGCATAGCATGGCCTGGCTTCTAGTGGCACTAGGTGCTCTATTCTTAGCAACTCTCTACATCGGCGTATTCTATTTGAGTAGTCCTTCTCGAGGCGAATTGGCAGACGAACAGGGCCGTAGGATTCAGGCCCGCTTGAAGGCTCATCCGTTCCTCCTATACTACGGTCCTCTTGCCTTCTTTGTCGTCACTGCGGTATCTCCAATTCGCGAAGTTCTGGCGACAGAGTCGATCCCAGCGAAGATTGCGCTTGGTGAGCTAGCTCTGCTAACACCTCTTGCCTGTCTCACCTTAATTCGATGGTGGCGCTGGCCGAAAGGACTCCTTCCCGAACGTTCCCGCTGACCCAACCGAACCGGCCAGTACCAGGACACCGCCACGGGGCTGTACAAGATGGGGGCGCGGCTACTACCAGCCCGAGCTGGGGCGCTGACCCCAGCCGGACCCTCCGGGCAGGAAGCCAATGCCTACCTGTACGTCGGTGGCAACCCTGCGAACTTCGTGGACCCCAGCGGGATCAGCTTCCTCGGAATCGACTGTCCCTTTGGCGAGACCGAGACCGGCGGCTGCAATGGTGCTGACGATGCTGCGGGTGCGCGGGACGCCGCCAAAGATGTCGGTGAGGGTGCGCTCGATGTCGCCGAAGATGTCGGTGAAGGTGCACTCACGGGCGCGGGAATCGGGGCAACCGCTGGTGCTGCCGTCGGCTGTGTCGGTGGTGCACTGTTCGGGCCTCCGGGATGTATCGCTTCCGCTGGCGCCGTTGCGACAGCTGGAGGCCTTGCTGGAACCGCTGTCGGTGCAGTCGCAGGGGAGTGAACGGAGATCGTCGATAGAGACACTGGACCACTGAAAGAGGAGAGAGACGCTTGCGTGATCCATGGTATTCAAGGGCGATCTTTCACTCACGAACTGGTTCGTCCGTGTTCTTCGGTGCCAGAACGACTCGAAGGTCACCACGGCGGCGGCTCGGAAGGCTTTCATGAAGCGCTTCGAACGTGAGGTCGATCCCGATGGTGTGCTCACTGATGCCGAAATCCGCCGTGCTGAGCATGCGATGAAAGCCCACATGCTGCGCCTGTCGCACAAAGCAGCAATTAGTAACAAGAAGAAATAGTTCACAGCCTCACCGCCAACCACCCCGCCCCAGCAACGGAGCGCAGACTGATGACCATCGATGGAATAACTAAGACAATCACCCGAGATCAGATCAATGAACTGCTCGAAGCCATCGGCATCGAGGTCCGACTGCTTCGGTCTCTGCTCATCGAGCGAACAACAGTGATGGCTGAGCTACTAGCGCTGAAGGAAGGCAAACCATTTGTCAGAAATGGCGAGGTAGCAACACACCACGTCACCATCAAGATCACCGACTGAAAAAGTCTGGAACCGACAGCGCCCCCACCCCGCCCCCGTCCGACGCACACGATCAGCCGAAATCGAAATTTCCTCCTACCAGCTGAGACGGCGTCGGAGCCCTGGGCGCTGTCCTCTACTGCCCGGAGCCCTGTCAAGGCCGCAGACGAAATCCTAAATAGGAACCAGGGCACGTCTACAGGACGTAGCTCCGGAGGAAGACGAGTGGCGTGCTGGCTTCGGTCGTGGCTCATGACGGCAGCCACGGCAAGGTCGATCCGACGCCCTGAGGATTTCTGCTCTTTCACGATTCGGCTGCCTCGGGCGTCGGTCTTGGTGACGGCGCTGCTAGGTACGGACTCCGAAGGCTTGCGCCGGGGTGCACCGGCCGAGCGCCCGATTGAGCTGCCTTGTTGTTGTAGTAGGCGCCGAAGTGATCCAGCTGGGCCTGGAGCTTGGCCGGTGTCCTTGTCCTCGTCCGTCTGGGCCCTCGAAGGCAGATGGCACTGTCGTCGCGCCTGCTTGTAGCCAAGCTCCCCTCGGCGGCATCAAAACCGCAGTGGTCGAGTTGATCGACCCGTAGCGATCGTCATTCCTCGAACTGGTACCCTTCTTGGCCATGACCTGCTAAGACTCGGCCCGGCAAGTTCCACAAGGTTCGTCACGACCAGCGAAGATGCGGCGTTGAGTTAATTATTGGGTTCAGGAACCTCTTGTCGGTCCCTGCGTACCGGTCGGAAGCATGACCAAACCCTCTCAATCGCAAAGACATGTCGGGAGTGTCAAAATTGCGGCGCTCAGTGGTGGGTTCGGCGCTGGCGGGGACGGTTGGCAAGTCGGGCGTCTTGCGCCGGGCTGGAGGACGGCGATAGTCGGTTGCAACTTGGATCGTCGATACCGTCCAGGGCTCCGACCCCAGGAGTGGACTGCCACGGTCATTCCGATGGTCGCACTCGCTCGTGACGCCGGTCGGCGTGCAGGTGCCGCCAATCAGCCGTCTTCATCTTCACCCACGACCTCGAGCGGCGACCCGGCTGATAGACGGCATCAGCTCGTTTCGCAACTAGACCTTCGAGCTCATGTTGAGCACAGGCTTCGAGGACCACTTGGGGGTCGCCGTCGAAGGTCGGAACCGTGCACCAGGCAGCGCCGGTCAATTTGAGGACCTCGAGAAGGTGGCGCCGTTGAGCCCAGGCGAGGCCAGTGACCCGGGTCTGCCCGCGAGTTCCAGTTGACAGGCGGTTGTGACAACTTGATCATGCCGCCTCGAGGCAGGGGGTGCGCTGAAGGCGAGCTCGAACCTCCACTGGCGTGAGCTTGCCGAGCATGCTGACGGCGTCGCCGGTTGTAGGTGTGCTCGATCCAGACGATGACCTCGCAGGTGAGTTCGCTGCGGGTCCTCCAGCGGCGGCGGTCGAAGACGTTCTTCTGGAGGAGCGAGAAGAACGACTCCATGGCGGCGTTGTCCTCCGCGGCGGCGACCCGGCCCATCGACCCGGCGAGTCCGGCTCCCTTGAGCACGGCGGCGAAATGCTCGGGAGCGAAATTGCGACCCCGGTCAGAGTGAACGACCACGGTCCCGTGTGGCTGGCGGCGGGCGATGGCCGAGCGCAGCGCGGCCACGGCAAGGGATGCGGTCATGCGCTCGTCGAGGGCGTAGCCGACGATCCGGTTCGAGAACAGGTCCTTGATGGCGCAGCAGTAGAGCTTGCCCTCCACCGTCGGGTGCTCGGTGATGTCGGTGAGCCAGATCGCATCCGGTCGCTCGGCGTGGAACTGGCGCCCGACCAGGTCGTCGTGCACCGCCGGGCCTGGGACCTTGCCGCTGGCACGCCGGCCCTTCTTCGTCGTGGACGACCAGATCCCCTGCTGGCGGCACAGCCGCCACACGCGGCGCTCGCCGCAGCGATGGCCAGCCGCCTCGAGCTCATCGGCGATGAACCGGTAGCCGAACTCGGGATCGTCGGCGTGCACGTCGACGATGGCGTTGGTGGTGGGCGTCGGCGTGGTCGCGCCGAGCAGGGTCGAGCGCCACTTGTAGAACGCCTGAGGCGAGAAGCCGAGCACTTCGCAGGTCAGCCGCACCGGGATGCCCTCGGCGGCCAGGTCACAGACCAGCGGAAGGTCATTTTGGGAGCGAGTCCTTGGCGAAGTAGGCAGCTGCGCGACGGAGGATCTCGTTCTCCATCTCGAGGCGCCGCTTGTCGCCGGTGCAGTTGCACCACCTCGGCCTGCTCGGCGGTGGTCAGGCCGTCTCGGACGCCCTCGTCGATGTCGGCCTGGCGCATCCAGCGCCTGACCGACTCCGGTGAGATGTCGAAGTCGGCTGCGACCTCGGCGACGGTCAGATCGCCCCGGCGAGCGACGGTAACGACGTCACGCTTGAACTCCGGTGGGAACTTCTTGGGCATGGCTTCGATCCTTCCGCGGAGCAGCGCCCCACACATGGAATGTCAACCAGACCCGCGGCAGACCCCCCGTTCGTCCGCGAGGTGCAGCACGTCGAATGCAACGAAGGTGAGGCCCTGTGGTGGCCGGCGCCGGCGAGCCATCTGGGGGCCGAGTCGGTAGAAGTCAGACGCCCTGCCCTGGCCAGCGACGAGCTCCCCGTCGAGACCGTGCCCCTTGGTACCGCCTCCACCAAACCGTGCAGCTCGGGCACCGACTCGGTGACGACCCGGCCGCGCCGGGTGCGGACGGACAGACCGTCATCGACGTAGACACGGCCCGCCAGCCGTCCAGCTTGGGCTCGACGACCCACGACCCACTGGCTGCTATGGCTCCGGTGATGGCGAGCATCGGCTCGAACTGTGGGAGGGCCACGGAGCCAGGCTACGAGCGGTGGGTTGTCACACGGGCGGCGCGACGATGAGGCGATGATCTGGTCGACCTGCCCGAGAGGTGACCCAACCTCGATCGGCACCGCATGGACGACAACCGCCACGGGCGCCCCATGACCCCGGTCTGTGGTCGGTCGACCGACGGTCTGTCGCCAAGGATGGGCACCTCGGCGGTGCTTAGCCGATCATTAGCGCCATCACTGGATCGACTGCCGAGCTAGATCGCCGAATCGCTCGAGGCGGTAGTCGTTCAGCAACCGCATCGACGGCCGCTTCGTTGCGGCACAGCGGTTGAGCAGGCAACAGAGGAGAAGTGTGTAGCCGGTCTCCACGAGAACTCTGAGTAGCGTCGGGTCCGGATCGAAGGACGGGTCATGTTTCAGGCCGTTGTAGTGATCCCAGAACGCACCAGCCCACCGCGTCGAGTCGCCTATCCACCTGTTGAACTCGGCACCAACTCGGCACGCGGCGGCCTCCGCTGGACTCTCACCGACCCCAGTCCACGCGGCCTTTCGACGGTGCGCGGCGACCCAGTACTCCAGTGCCGAGGCGACCTCGAGGAGCCGTACCTCGTCGCTCATCCGACCGCGTCGGACCCGATTCGTGACTGGCGTCATCGCGCGGGGGTGGGTCTCGTACAGAGATAGCCAGCGCCGAAAGGCAACCAACCCGCCGAGGTCGGTGAGCCCGAGTAAGGGCCAGTTCCGCCGATCGGCAGCACGCAGGTCTGGGCCCGTGGCATCGGACATCAAGATTGCGTTCCAGAACTCCCCGCGATTACCCGTCGCCGATTCGACTCGTCCCTTGGCTACCCCAAGGAACCCATCGAACACGACGCTGAGCAGATCCTGCGTCCGGACCAAGGATACGAGAAGGTCCGCGAAGGGACGGGGCGCCTTCTTGCTCCGCACGGTGAGTGCTAGCGCCGTCGAGATCTCACGGCCGTGCTCGGACCTCCGCGTCGTCGCCCAGTGGGCGGAGGCGACGAGGTCCAAAGTGCGCGAGAGGGAGATGGTCTTGTCCGGAGTCGCCTTAAGTCGGACTGTGGCCTCAATCAACTTGTTGTCTACGCCCGTCGTAAACGATTCCTCCACGGCGTCGAAGCCGCCCCACCCAAGCATCGTGTCGCCGGAGAAGTGCATCGAGAGTGCGGCCACGTTGCTGGTCGTAGCCTCCGTGACAGAGGGGTCGGTGATGATGGTCCGACCGATGAGCGTTTCCACGCACACGCGACTGCCGCCGAGGTTGATCTTCGGCGTGGTGGAGACGATATCGGTCAGTAGGACACCGCCGAGTTCGGTCGCGCCTACGACAGCTCTCGGAGAGGCCCTGGGCTCAACACTCATTGTGCCGACGTCGTCGACGAGAAGCTGGAGCTCGATCGCGCCCTGACGTTCTCGAACGAAGCCCGCTCGCGCACCCTCGTCGGTAAGGGGACCTATGTCCTCCGTGGGCCACTCCCACCAGTAGCCGATAGTTCCATTACGTATCGCAGCAAGGTCGGCCACCACCCTAGGGTGGCATCACTTCGCTCGTACCGCACGGCCTACGGGCCCCATCCAGGGCCCGGGCCATGATGGCCTCGACCAGAGCGGTCTTGGCGTCGGCGTAGTTCTGGACGTAGCGCCAGGTCCGCGCTGCCAGCTCCCGCTTGGTCGCCTCATAGCGGGCCCGGTCCTCGGGATGGCTCCGGAGCCAGTCGCGGAAGCGCATTATCCGCTCGATCTCCGGGCAGCTGCGGGTCAGCACATGGAGGTTGACGTCGGTGTCGGGGCCCTTGAAGAGCCGGTGCTCGAACCACAGGGGCTCCCGGATGCAAAGCCGGTAGCCGGCCGCCTCGAGGGCCGGGACGTAAGCCCCCTCGTCGGCAGAGTCGGCCACCACTAGGAGGATGTCGATGATGGGCTTGGCGGCCAGGCCCGGCACCGAAGTCGAGCCCACGTGCAACAGCTCGACGACCGCACCGCCCAGGGCGCCGGCTATCCGCTCGGCCTCCCGGGCAAACAGGCCTGGGCCGGGCCGGGTCGTAGTCGGCCAGCTGCACGGGCCCGTCGAGGACCCCGGGTGGGCCGACGTTGGCGGCCAGGATCTCCTCCTCCGTCATTGCTGACTTCCCATGGGAACAATTCTTGCCAAAGCCGACGGTGGGCATGGTGACGGCCAACAGCGCAGAGCCGTAGGGGTGCGGTCGTCCCTGTCGTCGAGGGGCGGAGCCGGCCATCGGGAGCACCGTGCTGCAGGCGCTGACCAATGCCGTAGCCGTCCCAGCGGGAGGGATCAGGAGCCGGCCCAAGTGTCCGGAAAATGGCTCCTGACGGCACCGACAGGTCAAGGGCGCCATTCTGAGCGTTCGAGACTAGGCGTCGCTCGGGTCGCTCCCGAACGGGGGGTCCGAGGCGCAGACAAACCACTGCATCCACGCATCACCGACCTTGTTCAGCATGTCGTCGTCAAGGTGCGGATGCAGCTGCTCGGCAAGCGCTATCACCCGTCGTTGGTCCTCCAAGACCGTCTCGTCCTCATCGCCACCGATGATCCCCTCGGCTCCGAGGAACATCTCCCAGTCGCTCCCGAAGACATCGCTAAGGACTTGTTCGTACTCGGTTGTCGGTTCGCTCATGCTGCAAAGCCTCCCTGCTGAAGTGGTCCCTGGTGCGCCGGATACCCAGCGCGGCACGGACGCCCCGGCGTGTTGCCGTCCGGCCCAGCGTGCCGTGGAAGGAGGCGAACTCCTCGGAAATGACCAGTCCTCGTCGACGCTGACCCCTCGAGGAGGTGGCCGTAGCTGTCGGGGTCCCGCTTCGCCAGGTGCAGCCGGTAGGCGACCACCTCGCCCGGCCAGCAGATCGGGCACCACGTCGGGGGCCCGGCCCCACAGAGCCGGCACGGCTCGTCGAAGATTGACTCGGGATGGCGGTCCACCCCGCCCCAGTCCCGCAGGGCGGCCGCCCTCAGGCACTCGGTGCAGATGGCGGCCAGGGGCTCGCCGCAGCCGGCGCAGTCGGCGACCACCGGCTCCTCGCTCATGGCGCTGCCCGGACTCGGCGCCGGCGGGGGATGTCGGGCAGGTCGGGCGTCTTGCGCCGGGCTGGAGGACGGCGATAGCCGGCAGCAGCCTGGACCGACGACACCCTCCACTGGGACCCGCCCCGCAGGGTGGCAACGCCGTCGGCGTTGAGGGCATCGGCAATGGCCTGGAACGTCCAGCCGTCGGCCCGGTGGCGGGCGATGCGTTCGGCCAGCTCCGGGCGGTCGACGACGGAAGGGCCCGACACGGGGCGGCCGTTGGCCCGCAGGGCGGCCAGGGCGTCGGTGGTGCGCTCCCTGCCCTTCTCCCGTTCGAACTCGGCCAGCACGCCGAGCATCTGCTGCATCATCCGGCCCACCGGCGTGGAGGTGTCCACACCGAGGTCGAGGGCGACGAGCACCGCCCCGGCGGCGTCGAGCCACTCGACCAGGGCCAGGAGGTCGGCCAGGCGTCGGGTCAGGCGGTCGGCCTTAGCCACGACCAGGCCGTCGACCTCGCCGACGGCGATGGCATCGAGGACCCGGCGCAGGCCCGGGCGGTCGAGGTCCTTGCCCGAGGCGCCCGCGTCGACGACCACGTCGACGAGGTCCCAGCCCCGCTGGGTGCAGGCAGCCTCCACCATGGAGCGCTGGGCGTCGAGGCCAAGACCCGAGCGGCCCTGCTCGGCCGTCGAGACCCGCAGGTAGCCCACCACCCGCATCATCCGCAGTCCCTGTCCATGAATCCACCCGCTCTGTGGTGAACCTCGACAACTCACAGCTTACCGCAACCGAAGGGCTGCGGTAATCGTGGGAGTAATGGAACCACCGGGAAGCGGTACGAGCTACTGCCGGCGGGGCCGTGTCGCCTCCAACACCACGACAGCACCCTCGATGCGGCGTACGATGCGGCGTTCGGCGGGCGTGTCGGCAGTGACTTCGCCTCGATCAATGGCGTCCAGGAGGCGGCGAAGCGCCTGCGCCAGGTCGCTCTCGACCTCTCGACGACCCATCGGGCAATCATCATCCCCTCGCCCAGGTGCGGTCCACCCTCGCCGAGTCACAACATGCACGCCTGAGCAATGTCCCACCCCACCACCGAAAGCGCCCAGGAGGATGCGGCCGCCGAGCAGCTCGGGGATCACGGCACCGCTGTTGTTAGGTGAGGTAGTCGTCGGCACCGTCCTCGAGAGCCATCACCTTGTCTCCCTCTGCGTCCCTCAGCGTGAACGAGCAGCGAGTCGAGGAGGATTAACCCGGCCACCGCCGCGCCGGGCGCAGATTTCGGAACTGAGGGCTGTTCGAACGGTTGCTCCTGCCGGTGTCCGGTCGCTCCACGAACTCGGGCTGGTTCCCGTCGCCGAACCCTGGCGCTGCTCCGGGTTGCGTCGGCCTCGGTGGTGGTTCGAGCTAGCGGCCAAGGTCCCGGTCCGGAGGGGAGCCCTCGCGTAAACCGGGGCACCGTCGGTCGAGCGCTCTTCCACGGCTGACGTCAGCGACACGGTGGGAACCGTGGATGTCAACACTTGTAGGCTGGCTCGGGTGTCGCTGCATCTGGATCCGGAAGAGCTGATCGACGCGCACGGAGTGGCCGAACTGCTCGGTCTGGCACAACGCAACACCGTGTCCGCGTACCAACGCCGCTACCCGGATATGCCGCGTCCAGTGATCGATCTCGGCCAAGGCCGCTGCAAGCTGTGGTTGCGCAGCGAGGTCGAGGCGTGGCGNAGGGACGGTAGTCGGTCGGCGAGCGGCCACGAAGGATTCCGGTTCCTCGCTGATGGCTCCACCAGCGGAGGGCCTCGGCGTTGAAACTTGGGAAGACGAAGGAGCCAAGAACGGTGTCCGCGCCGGATTCTGGCGGTCAGTGATGGAGACCGACGCAAAGGAGTCGTGAACGGATGGGCTGACGGCCACACCGGCCACCAGCTCTTTGTCGTCGAGGCCAATGGGCTGGCACCTCCCAGATGCCTCGCAGCTTTGAGCGCTACGCGACACGAGACGCAGCCGTAGGTTGCCCGTTGCTTGGGCGAATGCGCCGGAGCGTCAGTGTCAACACTTGTAGGCTGGACGCGTGTCGCTGCATCTGGATCCGGAAGAGCTGATCGACGCGCACGGGGTGGCCGAGCTTCTGGGTCTGGCACAACGAAACACCGTGTCCGCATACCAACGTCGCTATCCGGATATGCCGCGTCCAGTGATCAATCTCGGCCAAGGCCGCTGCAAGCTGTGGTTGCGCAGCGAGGTCGAGGCGTGGAGGTCCGAGCGACTCACAGGCTCCGGACGATGACGTTCGTGAAGGCTCATTCCGCCACGCCAGCCACCAGCGAGATCGTCCGGGGCGACATGCCGGGCGGCCCCAGTACGAGCCAGACGATCATGGTCCCTAGCCTTCAGCGCCTGCTCTCCGAACTGCCGCCCGATGCGCCGCCTGAGGCCTACCGAGCAGCGGTGAGGGAGGGGAACGTCCTCGGCAAGGAAACAGCGAGTGGGCGGGAGTGGGCCTTCCGGCAACTCCGCCGCTTCTACGCCCTGGACCCGCAGTCTCTCTTGTTCCGTGCGCTCCGTGACCTCTGGGACCACGACGCCGACGGCCAGCCGCTGCTCGCTCTCCTCTGCGCCCTTGCCCGCGACCCGGTCCTTCGGGCAAGCGCGGCAGTGGTCCTCGAATCGGGTCCTGGCGAGGTGGTCACGACAAGCGACTTTGAGGAAGCCATCGAGGACAAGTTTCCAGGCGCGTACAAGGAGAACACTCGCCGCACTGCAGCAGGGAACGTTGCGTCCTCCTGGGACCAAGCCGGGCATCTCCGTCAGGAGAAGCGAGGCAGCAAGGTCAGAACGCGGGTGCATGCCACGCCCGCCTCCACCGCCTACGCGCTGATGCTCGGCTACCTGCAAGGTTCGCGGGGCCAGGCCCTCTTCGAGACGTTGTGGGCACGGGTGCTCGACCAACCGACCTCGCACGTCACCGACCTGACTGCAACGGCGTCGCAGGTCGGGATGCTCGAGCTACGCCACGGAGGCGGTGTGGTGGAGATCACGTTCAACCAGCTGCTGCGACCGTTCGACGCCGGCCAGGGCGCACTCCTATGAGCTACGTCGACGACCTCCTTAACGCCTACCGCAAGTTCGTCGGGTTGCCGTGGCAGCAGAATTTGGCCCCGCCCCAGCGGGTCTGGATGGCCGTCTACCCGCCCGAACACGAGCGGCGTCTCCGTCTGTACCTGCCGGCGTTCAAGACGGCGACCATCGAAGAGCACCATCCGTGGTCGCATGTCGACGTGACGAAGTCGTTCGAGACGTGGATGGCGAGCCACGAGTACCGGGATGCCTACTTCGAGGCCCCCGACCTGCTCGAGTCGGCCCTCCCTGCGTTCTTCTCCCATCTCGTCGATGAGGTACGCACCGCCCTTGCCGCGCACGACGAGCCGCACGGTGTCTTGGCGCTGCTCGGCACAGGCACCTTGTTCGGGCTGGGCGCAGCGGTGAAGGTCTCGGCGCTCTTGAACGCGGTGAACGACGCCATCGCCGGCCGGCTGCTTGTCTTCTTCCCAGGCGAGCACGAGGGGAACAGCTACCGGCTGCTCGACGCCCGCGATGGGTGGAACTACTTGGCGATTCCGATAACGGCGAACGGGAGCGGTCGATGACCCTGACCAACCGAGATCTGTTCTACCGGGACCCGACTGAGGCCAAGATCCCCAACGACGGCGTGGCCAAGGTCATGCAGCCGGAGAACGACCAGCAGTGGGATGTTCTGCGCTGGGAGCTGGAAGCTTCGTCTGCGACGGCGAGTACGAGCGTGGCCTGGAGACGATCTCAGCACCTTTCTCATGAACCTGCCCCAGCCACAGCAGCCGGCCGTGTGGGTCAGCGGGTTTTACGGCAGCGGCAAGTCACACCTCGTCCGCGTTCTCGAGCAGCTCTGGCGCGACCTCGTGCTCCCCGGTGGCGACCGTGCCCGTGACCTGGTCACCCTGCCGGCCGATGTGGCCGCCCACCTGAGCGAGCTGTCCAACGCCGGCAAGCGCCTCGGGCTTGTGGTCGGCGGCGGGACGTTGGCCGCGGGTCGAAGCGACGCCGTGCGGCTCGCCTTCCTCTCGGTCCTCTTCGAGAGCGCCGGCCTTCCTGCCGACTTTTCCCGTGCCAGGTTCACAATGTGGGCGGCGGAGAACGGTCACCTTGACGCCATCCGTGCTGCAATCGAAGCAGCAGGCCACCTACGAGAAGGAGATCCACGACCTCTACGTGTCGCCGCTGATCACCGGGGCGCTCCTCGCTCGGACTCGAGCCTCTCCTCGGCCAAGGAGGTGCGGGACCTGCTCAAGATGCAGTTCCCGCCGACGACTCGTGACGTCACCGAGGACGAGATGTTCGACGCCATGGACGACGTTCTCCGGTTGCAGTCGACCAAGCCCGGCAAGCTGCCGCTCGTGCTCGTCGTGCTCGACGAGATGCAGCAGTACATCGGCGACGACGGCGAGAAGGCGCTTGCGGTGCAGGATCTCGTCGAGGGATGCTGCTCGCCGGTTCGAGAGCCAAGTGCTGTTCGTCGCGACGGGACAGCGCGCTGATCGCCACGCCGACGTTGCAGAAGCTCACCGGTCGCTTTTCGGTTCCGGTGGCGCTGTCCGACACCGACGTTGAGACCGTCGTGCGTGAAGTCGTGCTGCGCAAGAAGCCTGAGCACGTCTCCGCCCTCAAGTCGACCCTCGATTCAGTGAGCGGTGAGATCGACAAGCACCTCGGCGGCACCCAGCTCGCCCCGAAGGCAGCCGACAAGCCCGACCTCGTGCCCGACTACCATTGCTGCCCACTCGCCGCCGGTTCTGGGAGATGGCCCTGCGGGCGATCGACAAGGCCGGCAAGGGCGGCCAGCTCGCACCCAGCTCCGCATGGTCCATGAAGCGGCCGCCAAGGTGGCCGAAGCGCCGGTCGGCCACGTCGTCGGCGCCGACTTCCTCTACGAGGAGCAGTCACCCGGCATGTTGATGAGCGGCGTGCTGCTCAAGGAGATCGACGAGCTGATCCGCACCCTGCGGATCGACGGAGCTGATGGCGTCCTCAAGTCCCCCGCATCTGCTCGTTGATCTTCCTCATCTCGCAGATCCCGGCACGCACCATCGGCGGCGAGACCGGCCCTGCGCGCCACCGCCCCCTACCTCGCTGACCTCCTCGTCGAGGACCTGGCCGACGGCGGGGCACGCCTGCGCAAGCGTGCGCCCGAAATGCTCGACCTTCTCGTGGCCGACGGCCGGCTCATGCGCATCGACGACGAGTACCTGCTCCAGACCGAAGAAGGGCGGAGTGGCAGAAGGACTACCGCAGCCGCCTCGCCGCCATCCGCGACGACGCCACCCGCATGAACCAGCTCCGCAGCGAGCGGCTCATGGCCGCTGTCGACAGCGCGCTCGGCGGGCTCAAGTTGTTTCACGGAACCAGCAAGACGCCTCGCAAGATCGACGTCCACTGGGGCCAGGACGAACCGCCCACCGGGGAAGGCGATGTCCCCGTGTGGATTCGGGACGAATGGTCCGTCACGGAGTCGGCGGTGAAGAAGGCTGCCGCCGAAGCCGGCGACGAGCCCTATCGTCTTCGTCTTCCTGCCCAAGCACGAAGCCGACCAGATCAAGGACACCCTCGCCAGCTTCGCCGCCTCCCGACGACACCCTCCGGCGCCCGACTCCCCAGACTGATGAAGGCAAGGCCGCCGAGGAGCCATGAAGACCCGCAAGGCCACCGACGACGAGCGGCTCAACTCCCTGTTCCAGGAAGCCGTGTCCCGGGTGCGTGTTCCAGGAGGGCTCGGGAGGTCACCACGTCCAACCTGCGCGAGGCGGTCGACACCGCCGCCGGCCGGTCGCTCATCCGGCTGTTCCCGAAGTTTTCCGCCGGCGACAACCCCAACTGGGGCAAGGTCGTCACCAAGGCTCGGGACGGCGCGCCCCGGCGCGCTCGACGCCGTCGGGCACCACGGCGAACCCACGACGAACGCTGTGTGCAAGGAGGTCCTGGCGGCGGTGACCCGGCCGGTACCAAGGGGGCCGACCTGCAGAAGCGGTTCGCGGGGCCGCCGTGCGGCTGGCCCAAGGGCGCGATCAGCGGCGCGGTGTTGACCCTGCTCGCTGCGGGCAACATCGAGCTGCGCTCGACGGCAAGGATCTCGGCGGCCCCAAGGAGCTGCTCCAGTCCCAGATCGGCAAGGTGACTCTCTACAAGGAGGATGAGCCGCCATCGATGAGCCAGCGACTCGCCGTGAAGGGACTGCTGACCGCCGCTGGTATCCCCTACGAAGCCGGGCAAGAGGGCGCTCAGATCTCCGCTCTCCTCCAGCGACTGAAGGATCTCGCCGAGCGCCGGCGGGCCACCGCCGCTTCCTGAAGGCCCCGATACCGACCACCTGGACGCTCTCCTTGCCCTGGGCGGCAACCAGCGGTTCCGGGCCGTCGCTGACGACCACACCCGCCTGAGCACCGACCTCGACGCCTGGCGTGCCGCCGACCAGCAGCGGGCCAAGCGGGAAGCCGAGTGGGCCGACCTCCAGCGCCTCGTCCGCCACGCCGATGGCCTCGCCGTGGCGAGCGAGATCGAACCGGCGATCACCGCCATCCGAACGGGAAGGCAGCTCCTTGACGAACCCAACCCCGTCACGCCGCTGTTGAAGCGGGTGACTGCCGCTCTGCGGAGCGAAGTGATTGCAACGAGCTCCAGTCCCTCGTCTCTGCACAGCGCGCTGCGGTCGAAGAGCTCGAGGCGTCGCCCGAGTGGACTCAGCTCGACGCCGTCGACCGCCAGGCAATCCCGAAGGACGCCAAGCTCATCCCCGTCACACCCCGATATGGCCAGCGGCGGCAGCCTGCTGCATGCGCTCGACCAGACGTCCCTGACCGCCTGGCAGGACCGCATCAGCCTCGTCGCCCATCAGCGGGATCAAGCACGTCAGCGCGCGGCCAAGCAGCTCGAACCCGAGAGCGTCTCGGTCGCGGCGCCGGCGGCAACGATCAAGACCAGCGAAGACCTCGATCGCTACGTGGAGGAGCTGCGTGCCCGCGTGCAGTCCCACCTCGCCAACGGCACGACCGTCATCATCTGACCCCCGATGCGCGCCCTGTCCTCCTCCCACCGCAAGCAGCTCGAGACCGCGGTGCTCGCGGCCCGCCGGGCGGCCGAGAGCGCCTCGCGCGCTGCGATCGAGGGTCTCGGGGTGTTCCTCGATCGCCGCCCCGATCATCTCGACGCCAACCAGGCGTCCTTGCGCAACGGGCTGCGGGCCAAGTGGCGCCAGCTCGGCGCCGACCGGGAGCTGCTGGTTGCCGAGTGTGCCTATGAGCAGTGGCACCGGTTGCTCTTCGCCCGGTTCCTCGCCGAGAACGACCTGTTGCTGCACCCGTCGTTCAAGGCGCCGGTCACCCTTGCCGACTGCGAGGAGCTGGCAGCGGATCTGGACGAGCCCGACGCCTGGTCGGTCGCCGCCCGGTTCGCTGCTGAGATCCTCCCCGGCATCTTCCGGATCGACGACCCATGCGTCCGACTGCGGCTCGCGCCAGAGGGTCGTCACGCCCTGGAGCAGATCCTGGACGCCCTCCCGGCGGACGCCTTTGCGGCGGACGATTCCCTCGGCTGGGTGTACCAGTTCTGGCAGATGGACAAGAAGGACGAGGTCAATGACTCGGGGCGCAAGATCGGCGGCGCCGATCTCGGGCCTGTCACCCAGTTGTTCACCGAGAACTACATGGTGCGGTTCCTGCTCGAGAACTCTCTCGGCGCGTGGTGGGCCGCTCGTCACCCCGACAGCCCGCTGGTCAAGGGCCTCGACTACCTCCGCGTTCACGACGACGGCCGGCCCGCCGCCGGCTCCTTCGAAGGATGGCCCGATCGGGTTGCCGAGGTCACCGTCATGGACCCCTGCTGCGGGTCCGGCCACTTCCTCGTCGAGGCCTTTTCAATGCTGTGGCAGATGCGCGCCGAGGAAGAGGGCCTCTCAGCTGTTGAGGCGCAGGATGCGGTGCTGCGCGACAACCTCTTCGCTCTCGAGCTCGACCCCCGCTGCGTCCAGATCGCCATGTTCGCTGTGGCGCTGCAGGCATGGAAGGCCGGCGGCGGCTGGCGAGTGCTCCCCGTGCCGAATATCGCCTGCTCCGGCATACCCGTGAAGGCACCGGTCGAGGACTGGAAGGCGCTGGCTGGCGGCGACGAGCGGCTCGAGAACGCGCTCGTGCGGCTTCACATCTTGTTCCGAGACGCCGACACACTTGGTTCCCTTATCGATCCGAAACGCGCAACGGAGCTCCGAGATCCCACCGGGCTGCAGACGTCGTTCGAAGATGTTGAGTGGGAGCTCATCGCGCCCGTACTAGCGACAGCGGCAGCCCAAGAGAGCAGGGAACCTGCCACCGCGGTGCTCGGCGCACATGCCGCGGCCGTGGGTCGGGCTGCGCACTACCTGTCGCGTTCGTACGTGCTCGTCACGACCAACGTTCCATACCTAGGGCGGTCGAGGCAGTCGCCAAAGTTGGCGGTCCACCTCGCGCGCTCATATCCCGAGGCACGCGCCGATCTCGCCACATGTTTCATCGAACGATGCCGTGAGTTGCTGTCCCGTGGCGGCTCAATCTCCATGGTGTGCCAAGACACCTATCTCTTCTTAAAGACGTACGCAGCGCTCCGCAAGAAGTACCTGGTTGCGCTCGACTGGCAGTTCGTTGTCGACCTCGGCCCGGGAGCGTTCCGCGAGATCACGGGAGAAGTGGTTCGGGCGACGCTGCTAGTCCAGTCGACGCGCACGGACAGCGCCGTCTGGCACCCGATCGCTGCTCTCAACGTCGCCGATCTTCCATCTGCCGGAAAGCAAGCAGCTCTGTGTTCTGCTTCCCTCGCCTTTCTCGATCAGACTGAGCAGCTGGGCAACCCGGACCATCGGATCACATTCTCTGCGGGCGGCGGAGGCCAGCCCTTGGGTGATTACGCACACTCCTATCAGGGGCTCAGCCCCGCGGACACCGGTCGGTTCGTCCGTAGTCATTGGGAATATCAAACTATCCCGCCGGGCGTTCGCAGACTTCAGAGCCGGTCAGTGGCCACTGCGCCATTCACTGGACGGAATCTCCTCGTCATCGTCGAGAGCACTTCTGTCGGGAGGCTTCGCGATGTTGGAACGATGCGAGGGGAAGAAGTGTGGGGCAAACAAGGTGTGTCCGTGACGAAGATGGGCAACCTCCCATGCACGCTATTCACCGGCGAGCCATTCGACGCGAATACCTACTCCCTAGTCCCCAGCAACCCGGCAGTCCTACCCGCACTCTGGGCTTACTGCTCAAGCGACGAGTTTGCGACTGAGGTGCGTCGACTTGATCGGAAGCCGGATGTCGCGACTTCCGTGCTCGAGCAAGTGCCCTTCGACATCGAGCGTTGGCAGGAGGCAGCCGACGCGGCGGGTCCCCTTCCCGACCCGTGCTCAGATGATCCGACCCAGTGGTTGTTCGAGGGCCGGCCCGAGGTTTCGACGGCGCCGCTGCAGGTGGCGGTAGGTCGACTGGTCGGTTACCGGTGGCCGGAGCAGGCGGAGTCGGATGCTCTTGGTGGGTTCGCCGACGTCGACGGGATTGTGTGCTTGCCGTCGGTTGCCGGCGAGCCGCCGGCGGTGGATCGGGTGCAGCAGGTCCTCGCCACTGCCTACGGGGAGTCGTGGTCGCCGGCGAGGGTGAGGGAGCTACTCGACCAGGCGGGGAGCACGAAGAAGAACGTCGCCGACTGGTTGCGCGATGAGTTCTTCAAGCAGCACTGCGCGCTGTTCGGCAACCGGCCGTTCGTGTGGCACGTGTGGGACGGCCTCCGTGACGGTTTCTCGGCATTGGTGAACTATCACCGCCTCGACCGCAAGATGCTGGAGAAGCTGACCTACACGTACCTCGGCCAGGACTGGGTCGAGCGTCAGCGCGCTGGAGTTCGCGACGAGGTGGCCGGCGCTGAGGCGCGCTTGGCGGCAGCGTTGGGGCTCCAGCGCAAGCTGGAGCGCATCATCGAGGGTGAGGAGCCGTTCGACATTTTCGTGCGGTGGAAGGAACTCCACGCGCAGGCCATCGGCTGGGCGCCAGACGTGAACGATGGGGTGCGGTTGAACGTCCGCCCGTTCGTCGAGGCGGGTGTGCTGCGGGCCCCGTTCAACGTCCACTGGAAGAAGGACCCGGGCAAGAACCGGGACGGCACAGAGCGGCAGAATGACAGGCACCTCACGCTGGCGGCCAAGCTGGAGGCACGGAAGCGAGCCGGGCGCCATGAGTGAGACAGTCTTCGACCGACTCGCGGCGGCCCTGTCGGACGCGCTTGCGTACAACGCTGGCGCCTACGAGGCACCCGTCGCGCTGCTTTGGCCGGACGAGACCAAGCAATGGGAGGCCGTCATCGACCGCATCGCCGAGAGCCTGCCGGTGGTGTCGTTGGGCAACTACGACCCGGCGGGACGGCGGGGGCCGGCGTACTGGCTCCGGTGTGTCGTTGCCGGTACCGTCGACGCGGGTCTGCCGGTGGGTGCGCCGATCGTGTACCTGCCCGGAGTCGGGCGCAGCGCCCTGCGGGCCGTGGACAGGTGCCCGGCCGGGATCGCGCCGATCGCCGAACTCCAGTACCGAAGCCAGTGGTTCTCGCATCCGAACAACCGTGACTGGACAGTGCGGGCGCTGCTGTCGCATCCCGATCGGGGGCTCGGGCTACGCANAGTCACCCAGTTGTTCACCGAGAACTACATGGTGCGCTTCCTGCTCGAAAACTCTCTCGGCGCGTGGTGGGCCGACCGTCATCCTGACAGCCCGCTCATCAAGGACTTCGACTACCTGCGCTTTGACGAAGACGGCCGCCCCGCCGCCGGCTCCTTCGACGGATGGCCCGACCGGGTCGCCCAGGTCACCGTCATGGACCCGTGCTGCGGATCGGGTCACTTCCTCGTGGAAGCGTTCTCGATGCTGTGGCAGATGCGCGCCGAGGAAGAAGGGCTTTCCCCGATTGGCGCGCAGAACGCGGTGCTGCACGACAACCTTTTTGGTCTCGAGCTCGACCCGCGCTGCGTGCAGATCGCCATGTTCGCGGTTGCGCTCCAGGCCTGGAAGGCGGGCGGACGCTGGCGTCAGCTGCCCGTACCGAACATCGCCTGTTCCGGCATCCCGGTAAAGGCGTCGGTGGATGAGTGGAAGGCGCTCGCCGGCGAAGACCCGCGGTTCCAGAACGCGCTGGTCCGCCTGCACGTCCTGTTCCGCGACGCGGACACGCTCGGTTCTCTGATCGACCCAAAGTGCGCCACCGAGATCAGCGATCGCTCCGGCCTCCAAACGTCACTCGAAGACGTCGACTGGGACGAGACGGCACCCGTGGTCGCGGCGGCGACGAGAAGTGAGATCGTCGACCCGGCGTCACTGGCGCTCGGTAACGACGCTGCCAGCATCGCTCGAACGGCCGATCTGCTGTCCCGCTCTTACACGCTTGTCGTGACGAACGTCCCATACCTTGGCCTTGGCAAAATGACCGATCGCCTCGCGGATCACGTGCGGGCGTACTACGCGGAGGCCAAGCATGACCTGGCATTGGTCTTCATCGACCGTTCGCTCCAGCTCTCTCAGCCTGGCGGGACCGCTGCCGTGGTTGTCCCACAGAGCTGGCTTTACATGCCCCGGTACGAGCGATATCGACGCAGTCGCCTTACGTCGACGAAATTCGACTTGGTTGGCCGACTGGGCCCGCAGGCATTTGAAGTCGTCACGGGTTGGGTCGTGAACGTCTGCCTCGCCGTGCTGACGGCGACGCAACCTAGACCTGAACATGAGATACGGTCGGTCGACGCTTCGGATGGCATCGGCCGTGCAAAGCGCGACGCGCTGGTGTTCGCACCAGTCCTGAGCACGCGGCAGTCCGCTCAACTCTCTAATCCGGATTCCCGCATCACATTCGTGAGTACGGGGACCACTTCGCGGCTCGCTGATTACGCAGACAGTCGTTACGGTCTTCGCACCGGCGACTCGCGGCGGTTCGTCCGTTCATTCTGGGAACTTCCCACTCGGTCTGCCGAGTGGGTTCCCCACCTGACAACAGTCACGACTACCCGACCTTATGGCGGACGCGAGAACTGGCTTCTTTGGGAGGGCGGCCTCGGCGCCCTCGCGGACTACGCCCGCCTCGGCATCGCCAGCCTTCAAGGAGGCGATGCATGGGGTCGACGTGGAGTAGTCGTGAGTCTGATGGGAACCCTTCCTAGTTATCTCTACCTGGGTGAGAGATTTGACAATAACTGCGCCGTCGTATGGCCGAAGGACGCGTCGGACCTCCCTGCACTGTGGGCGTATCTCTCATCGGCTGAGTTTAACGAGGACGTGCGGGAGATTGACCAATCACTGAAGGTCATGAACGCCACCTTGTTAAAGGTGCCATATGACATTGAGCGGTGGCGCAAGGTCGCGGAGGAGGCGGGACCGCTGCCGGAGCCGTGGTCTGGTGATCCGACGCAGTGGTTGTTCGAGGGCCGGCCGGAGGTGCCGACAGTGCCGCTGCAGGTGGCTGTAGGTCGACTGGTCGGCTACCGATGGCCGGAGCAGGCGGAGTCGGATGATCTTGATAGGTTCGCCGACGTCGACGGGATTGTCTGCTTGCCGTCGGTTGCCGGCGAGCCGCCGGCGGCGGATCGGGTGCAGCAGGTCCTCGCCGCTGCGTACGGGGAGTCGTGGTCGCCGGCGCGGGTGAAGGAGCTGCTCGACCAGGCTGGGAGCAAGAAGAAGAACCTCGTCGACTGGTTGCGAGACGAGTTCTTCAAGCAGCACTGCGCACTGTTCGGCAACCGGCCGTTCGTGTGGCACGTGTGGGACGGGCTCCGTGACGGCTTCGCAGCATTGGTGAACTACCACCGCCTCGACCGCAAGATGCTGGAGAAGCTGACCTACACCTACCTCGGCCAGGACTGGGTCGAGCGCCAGCGCGCCGGAGTCGGCGACGGTGGCCGGAGCTGAGGCTCGGCTGTCGGCGGCGCTGGAGTTGCAGCGCAAGCTCGAACTCATCATTGAGGGTGAGAAGCCCTTCGACATCTTCGTGCGCTGGAAGGAACTCCACGAGCAGCCGATGGGCTGGGAGCCAGACGTCAACGACGGGGTGCGGCTGAACGTTCGCCCCTTCGTCGAGGCGGGTGTGCTGCGAGCGCCGTTCAACATCCATTGGAAGAAGGACCGAGGCAAGAACCCTGACGGCACCGAGCGTGAGAACGACAAGCATCTCTCGCTCGCCGAGAAGCTCGACGCCAGGAAGCGGACCGGCCGCAAATGAGCGAGACCGTCCTCGACCGGATTGTGGCGGTGCTGTCCGACGCTCTGGCATACAACGCCGGCGCCTACGAGGCGCCCATCGCACTGCTGTGGCCGGACGAGACCAAGCAGTGGCGGTCGGTCGTCGACCGCCGGGCCGAGCACCTGCCGGTGGTGTCGCTGGGCGACTACGACCCGGTGGCGCGGCGGGGGCCGGGGTACTGGGTCCGCTGTGTCGTGGCCGGCACCGTTGATGCTGGTCTGCCGGCGGGAACGCCGATCGTGTACCTGCCGGGCGTCGCTCGGCCTTGCGTGCCGTCGACAGCTGTCCGGCGGAGCTGGCGCCCATCGCCGAGCTCCAATACCGCAGCCAGTGGTTCTCCCATCCGAACAGCCGGGACTGGTCGGTCCGGGCGCTCCTCTCGCACACCGTCCGTGGCCTTGGCCTGCACGTCGTCGATGACGCAGAGACCGCCGCCGCCCTGCTGCTGGCGCTTGACCGGCTGCTCGACGAGCGCATCGACCGCCTGGCCAAGCAGGTGCTCGATGCCGACTACTTCCGTGATCTCGTCAATCCCGATCCTGTCCGCAGCCTGCTCGGGTGGCTCGATGATCCACACGGGTACCGACGCCGGTTCGACGACGCCCAGTGGTCGGCGTTCGTCCAGCAATGCAAGGCGGACTACGGCTTCGACCCGAGGCGACGGCGAGGTGTCCGCCGCCCGCAAGCTCGGCGACCGCAAGGGGGCGTGGGCGCACGTTTGGAAGCGGTTCGCCGAGACGCCCGGAGCGCTACCCAGGCATCCTCAACCAGCTTCGCAAGGCACGCCCCGAGGAGCTCATCGTCGACAACCTCGACGTCTGGCCGCAGGACAACGAGATGGCCGAGGACCAGCTACGTAGCCGCCTGCGCGACTTCGAGGGGCTGACCGTCGAGGGTGCACGCAAGGAAGCGGCCCGCCTCGACAGCGAGCACGCCTGGCGCCGGCGCACGGTGTGGGCCGACCTCGACATGGCACCGCTCGCCTTCGCGCTCGAACAGCTTGTGGCGCTCGCCGAGCTGACGGCCCGCCCGCTCGCGGGTGGCGATTTCGACACTCTGACGGCCGACTACGCCGATCGCGGATGGCGGACCGACGACGCCGTGCTGCGTGCCCTCGCCGCCGCCAGGAGGACGGCGCCGACCGAGCAGCGGTGTCCGTAGCCGCTGCGGTGATGTACCGGCACTGGCTCGACACCGGCGCCAAGGCCCTCCAGCCGCCATTGGCCCCATAGCCAATGCCCACACCTACCAGCCCGGTTCGCCGGCGTCGGTAGCGCCCGGCACGGCCACGCTGTTCGTCGACGGCCTGCGTCTCGACATCGCTCACCGTATGCAGGAACGTCTGGCCGGAGTCGGCCTGGAGGTGGATGCCGCCACCAGCTTGGCGGCGCTGCCGACCGTCACCCAGACCGCCAAGTCCGCCCTGGTCCCCACGGCCAAGGGCACGCTCGTCGCCGGCCCCGACCTTCACCCAAAGAACGTTGTGACCGGCACCAAGGCGTCGATCCAGGTGCTGCGGAGCCTGATGTCCGACATCGGCGTGCAGGTCCTCGGGCCGACCGAGACTGGGGATCCTTCGGGGGCGGCGTGGGCCGAGGCCGGTGAGATTGACCACCGGGGTCACGACGTTGGTGTCCGGCTCGTGGACTACCTCGACGAGGAGGTCGGCCGCATCGTCGGGCGCATCCGCGAGCTGCTGGACGCCGGCTGGCGACGGGTCGACGTCGTAACAGACCACGGGTGGGTGCTCTTGCCGGGCGGGATGGAGAAGGTCGAGCTTCCACCGGCGACGGCCGAGGTGAAGAAGGGTCGCTGTGCCCGCCTCAAGGATGGTGCCGTGGTGGAGACACCGACCGTCCCGTGGTTCTGGGACCGGACGTGCGCATCGCTGGCTCCGGGTGCCACCTGCTTCGAGGCGAACAAGGAGTACGAGCACGGGGGCGTGAGCCCCCAGGAGTGCATCGTTCCCCGCCTCACGGTGACCGCCGGCGTGGCCGCAGCGACGACGGGCGGACCGCAGATCACCAAGATGAAGTGGCTCGGACTCCAGTGCCGCATCGAGCTGGCCGGCGCACCGACAAGGTGCTCGCCGACATCCGTGGCCTTCCCGCCGAGCCGAAGTCGAGCATTGCCGACCAGGCGAAGGAGACATCGGGGTCGGGCAGGGTGTCGCTCCTGGTACCCGACGAGGATCACGAGGGCGAGCGCGCCCATCTGGTTCTCGTCGCAGACAACGGCCGCATCCTCGCCCAGCGCGAGGTTGTCGTCGGGAGGAACCGATGACCGACCTCGACGAGCTCGACCAGCTCGCCGCCGAAGTGTTCGAGGGCTACCTGGTCCTGCAAGGACCTGGCCCAGCAGTTCCGGGGCCAATATCCGGTGCCCACCTACGTCGGGGAGTTCCTGCTCGGTCGGTACTGCGCCACCACCGACCCCGACGAGATCGCCGAGGGCCTCGCCGTCGTCGAGCGGTCGATGAAGGAGCGCACGGTGCGCGCCGGCGACGAGGAGCTGTTCAAGTCGCGAGCCAGGGAGAAGGGCAAGGTCAAAATCATCGACCTGCTGCGGGCCCGGCTCGACGCCAAGGCGGATGCCTACAAGGCCGAGCTCCCCAGCCTGCAGCTCAACGACATCCACATCTCCGACCAGCTGGTCAACGAGCACGACCGGATGCTCACCGGAGGCTTCTACGCCGAAGTCACCCTCGAGTACATCGCCGCCCTCGCCCGGGAGTCGGGCGGGCAGCCGTTCCGGGTCGAGTCGGTGCGGCCCATTCAGATGTCGACCCGCGATGCGCTCGACACCTTCGTCCACGGGCGGAGGCGGTTCACGCTCGACCAGTGGCGCGACCTCCTGCTGCGCAGCGTGGGCTTCGAGCCGGCGCGGTTCAGCCGTCGAGAACAGGACGTGCTCATCGCTCGGATGGTCCCCTTCGTGGTCACCAACTACAACGCTGTCGAACTCGGCCCACGGGGCACCGGCAAGTCGCACCTGTTCCAGCAGGTGTCGCCCTACGCCCATCTGGTGTCGGGCGGCAAGGCGACGATCGCCAACATGTTCGTGAACAACCGGACGGGTCGGCGCGGCCTGGTCGCCCAGTACGACGTCATCTGCTTCGACGAGGTCTCGGGCGTCTCGTTCGACACCAAGGAAGGCGTCAACATCCTCAAGGGCTATATGGAGTCCGGCGAGTTCAGCCGGGGCAAGGAGAGCATCCGAGCCGACGGCGGCATCGTGATGGTCGGCAACTTCGACGTCGACGTCGTCGAGGAGCTACGTCGAGGCCATCTCTTCGGGCCGATGCCCAAGGAGATGCGAGACGACACGGCGTTCCACGACCGCATCCACGCCTACCTCCCGGGCTGGGACGTCCCGAAGCTCGACCCTTCGTACTTCACCGCCCACTTCGGCCTTGTCAGCGACTTCCTGGCTGAGTGTTGGAGCCAGCTTCGTCGCAGCTCACGGCTCGACGTCATGCAGGGCCGGTTGGTCTGGGGCAGCCAGTTCAGCGGCCGTGACCGCAAGGCGGTGAACAACACGGTCAACGGCCTGCTGAAGCTGCTGTGGCCAGAGCCGGAGATGGACGTGCCCGACGAGGCGCTCGCCTGGGCGGCGGAGCTGGCCCCGAGCCCGCCGGCGGCGTAAAGGAACAGCAGGCGGCCATCGGTGTGGCGGAGTTCGGCGAAGTGGACCTCAGCTACCGAGTCGGGGACGGCCCCGAGAAGGTCATGTTCTGCCAGGAGTCACTCCAACACCGGTTGGGCGAGGATCGCGAGGCAGACGAGCGTCGCCGTAGGCGACCCGGCGACAGCGATGTCCTTCTCGAACCGGATCCGGCGGAGGTCCGGTCGTCGGTCGGCGCCAAGGCAGCCGAGTACGCCGTGGGCGACGTCGTCGACGGCCGCTTCGAGATTCTCGACATTCTCGGGCGAGGCGGCTTCTCGAAGGTCTACCGTGTGCGGGATGAGGTCGAGGACGAAGAACGAGCCTTCAAGCTCTTGAGAACGCCGCCGGCTACGACGCCGTCCGCCGTGAGATCGGTGCCCTACGCAAGGTCCATCATCCCAACGTGGTCGAGGTCTTTGGGCCGGGAAGACGAACGCCGGCGACTGGTACCTCATCACCGAGTACATCGAGGGCGAGACCCTCGATGAGTACGCCACCGGCAAACGCCGTCTGCGTGACCGGGAGGCGGTCGATGTCGCCCTCGACATCCTCGATGCCCTCGTGGCCATCCACCCCGACTCTGCTCGGATCGAGGAACTCGAGAGAAAGAAGCACGAGGGCGAGCTCTCCGAGGCCGAGTACGACGAATGGATGGCGCTCCAGGAGAAGGGCCTGGTGCACCGGGACATCAAGCCGCTCAACGTCATGCTCACCCGCACCGGGGCCAAGTTGCTCGACTTCAACATCGCCTCGCGGGTCGGAGATCCCGTCTACACCCAATCAGGAACCCCGCCCTACCAGGCCCCCGACGTCAACCTGACCCGCTGGGACGTCTCCACCGATCTCTTCGCCGTGGGCGTGGTGCTCTACCAGCTCCTCTGCGACGGTCGGCATCCGTACCCGGGTTCGAAGCCCATGGTTGGAGAGCAGGTGATCGATCCGAGAACGATCCGCCCCGACCTCAACCCCGAGTTGGCGGACTTCTTGGATGCAGGCTTGTGCTCCGACTCGTGACGAACGCTTTGCCACGGCCAGAGACATGCAGCTCTCGCTGCAGGCGGCCCGAAGTACGGGCCGGTAGTCGTGGCCGACCTGACCGAAGAGTTCTGCCAGACAAGTCCAACTGAGGAGTAGCCATGAAGGTGTCGAACATCCTGGACCTCATCGACTCAGGGGACATGGCGCTCCCAGAATTCCAGCGAGGCTACGTGTGGAATAGGGAGCAGGTCCGTGGCCTGATGCACTCGCTCTATCGAGGGTACCGGTTGGAAGCCTGCTGACATGGGTGACCAAGACCGACGTTGCGGCCACGCGAGGCGACAGTCCTACCTCGGATGGATCAGTGAAGCTACTCCTCGACGGTCAGCAGCGGATGACGACACTGTACGGCATTGTCGAGGTCGGCCGCCCCGCTTCTTTGATGGCAGGCCCGAGGTGCTAAAGGGTCTGTTCTCTTCAATAGAAGAGGCTGTGTTCGAGTTCTATGCCCCCGCAAAGATGGCAGATAATCCACTCTGGGTCGATGTGACAGAGCTCATACAGAAATGGAATCGGTGCTTTTCTAACACGGATTACCGCCCTGCCAGCCATGACTGTTGATCGTCAGCGTGAGTATATCAACCGCTTGAACGCCGTCACTCAGGTGCTCAATGTCGACCTTCACGTTGAAGAGGTGACCGGGGAGGATAAGACTGTTGACGTGGTGGTAGAAATCTTCAACCGGGTCAATTCTGGAGGCACGAAACTTTTCGAAGGGGGACCTTGCCCTGGCCAAGGTATGCGCTGGTTGGCCCGAAGCGCGGGATACGATGAAGGGTCACCTCAGCCGGTGGCGTGCCGGTTTCGAGTTTCGCCTCGACTGGCTACTGCGAAACACAAATGCGCTCTTGACCGGAGAGGCAATGTTTTCGGCCCTCAAGGATATAAGTACATCGCAGTTCAAGACCGGGCTGGAGCGATCCAGCACCGTGGGCGGCGGCGACCGCCGCCTCGACCTCGGCGGCGCCGCCGACGGGGATCTCGCCGATGCGCTCACCGGTCGCGGGGTTGACGACCGGGATCATTTCCCAAGCGGTGGACGTCGCGTTGGCGTCGGTCACGGACGCGGCTCCTGTCAAGGGTCTGGCAGCTGGGGCGCCCGGTAGGCTGCCACAGTGACCCCGACGCTCCGCCGCTGGGACCCGGCCGACACCGAGGCGATGGCGCGGTTCCTCGCCTCGGACACCTGGCCGATGCACGTTAACCAGTACTGGACGATCGAGGCGGCGCGGGAACGGGTCGCCGCCGCCGAGTACGGCACCGACGACGCCGCCTGGTGGGTCGAGGTCGACGGGCAGGTGGTGGGCGCCGTGCGCGTCGAGCTGCACCGCGACACCGACCCGACCATCGACATCCGGCTGCGCTCCACCCACCGTGGCCGCGGCCTGGGCGAGCCGGTGATCCGCGAGACCTGCCGGCAGGTGTTCGCCCTCGGCGACCACCGGCGCATCGAGGGCCAGACCCGCTCGGACAACGTCGCCATGCGCCGCGTGTTCCGTCGCTGCGGGTTCGCGCTGGAGGGGGTGTACCGCCAGGCGTGGCCGCTGTCCGACGGCGGCTTCGTCGACTCGGTCGACTACGCGTTGCTGCGCTCGGACTGGGAGACGGGCACCGTGACGCCGGTGCGATGGGCCGAGGAGAACGACATCTCCCGGCCGGCGCCAGCCTGACCCAGCCGCGCGATCGACGAAGCGTCATCACGTCTTCGGTCCGTCGTAGCCCTGCGCGCTCGCCCTACGGGACAGCCACGCTGACGGTCACGACGCTCTGCGTTCCCAGCGGTGTGACCCCGAGGTCGGCCGGTTCGATCAGCACCGTCTCGGATCGTTCTTGCGGAGAGCCGCCCGCACCACCGCGTCGCCACGACGCCCCGCCGACAGCCCCCCGCCATTACGGAGCGGTGCGGGCAGCGGCATCAGCGCGCTGGCTGACGCGGCCAAGAGAACCATGGCCCCCGTCGGGCCGGCGCGATCGTCCGCTCACTGGGTTGACGGCGGCCGGATAGTGCGCCGTCGGGTCAGCCGCTTTGCCGCCCACCGAGGTCTGAGCCGGGCTGCGACCCGATCCGGGGCAACGGCGTCTCCGGCGAACGTAGGGCGGAGGGACGTCAGTCGTCGCGCGCCCCGCTCCGGTCGCCGTCGACGCCGGCGACGAGCAGGATCGAGTTCGCGACGCGCGAGACCAGCGCGTACTGCGCCGGTCCGTCGCCCTCCACGCTGACGCCGTAGACGACGCCGTCGCGGGCCCAGCGCACAAGCGTGTTGCCCTCGTGGGGATAGCCGCCGTTCCCGGGGATCCAAGGCGGACCGGTGGGGCACGACTCGAACCGCCGGCCGGGACGCGACGGCAGGCGCGCCGGTAGGTCCTCGCCGGCGCAGGTCGCGAACGCGGCGTGGGGGACGTCGCGGCGGACGGCGGTGATCGTGACCCGCGCGTCGCAGTCGTCGCACCAGCCGACCGGCACGGGGAAGTCGCGCAGCTCGATGACGAAACCGTTGGCCCACACACAGCTCCCGTCGCTGCCTGCGCACGACGCGCCCTCGGCCGGATGCGGCAGCTGGCCGGGGCACGGCACCGCAAACCCCAGCGTCCGCGCCGCTTGCGCGCAGTCGCGCAGCGTCGACTCCGGTGGCTCCTGCAGGTACAGCCCGTACACGACGGCGGTGTCCGGCGGCGGCGGCGCGAGCGCGTAGCCGCCGGCCTCGGCGGCGTCGATGTCGCGGTAGCACGTCGCCGGCTCGACGGTCGACGCCGGGCGCTGCGGGTGCTGGCCGGGATACGCGAGGCCGTCGCCGTAGGCGCGGACCGGCAGGTCCTGCGGGCACAGCCAGCGCCCACCCGCGTCGGTCGGCTCCCCACCGACGACATCCAACGCCGGCGGCTCGGCGGCGAGCACCTGCTCGCCGGTGGTCACGGTCATGCCGCCGCGGGCGCGCGCGGCGCCGGGGGCGGCGGGGGGGCCGGCCACGGCGAGCGCGACCAGCACTAGCAGGGGCACCCGCCACGCCGGCGGGCGTCGCTGCCCGGTCTCCCAGTCCGACGCCACGCCGCCATTGTGCGGCGCGGCCGGCGCTCAGGCCGCGACGAGCGCGTCCTCGAGCAGGCGGCGCACGATGACGCGCAGGGCAAGGGTCTCGTCGGCGCCCTCGAAGATCGACAGGACCCGCGCGTCGACGAAGTAGCGGCTGACCGCGAACTCCTCGGCGTAGCCCATGCCGCCGTGGATCTGCTGCGCCTCACGCGTGAGCTGCTCGGCGGCCAGGCACGACAGCGACTTGACCATCGACGCCTCCAGCTGGCCCTCGCCGGCGCCGAGCTGCTGCGCGGCCCGGTACGCGAAGCGCCGGCACGCCGCGATGAGCACCGCCATCCGGGCGAGCTTCGCCTTGGTCAGCTGGTAGTCGGCCAGCGCGACGCCGAACACCTGCCGCTCGCGGGCGTAGGCGATCGCCGCCTCGAACGCCGCCTGCATGACGCCGAGCGCCCTGGCGGCCGTCTGCAGCCGGCCGTTGGCGAACGCGTCGAGCTGCAGGTAGAAGCCACGCCCGAGCTGCGCCTCGCCGCCGACGAGGTTCGCCGCCGGCACGCGGTAGTCGTCGAAGCCGATCTCGAAGCTGTGCATCCCGCGGTAGCCGATCGTGCCGATCGCCCGCGCGGTCATCGTCCCGCCCCGCTCGCCGTCGTGGGTGAAGGCGTGGCCGGGGTAGGACGGCTTCTCGACGACGAACAGCGACAGGCCGCGGTGCGCGTCCTGCGGCGTCCCGGTGCGCGCGAGCAGCATCAGCAGGTTCGCGCGCCCGGCGAAGGTGCACCAGGTCTTCACGCCGTTGACGACGTAGTCGTCGCCGTCGCGCACCGCGGTCACCTTCAGCGACGCGACGTCCGAGCCGTAGTCGGGCTCGGTGACCGCGACCGCGCACATCAGCTCGCCGGCGGCGATGGCCGGCAGCCAGCGCTGCTTCTGCTCGTCGGTGCCGCCCTTGACCAGAGCCTTGGACAGGATCTCCGGGCGGGTGATCAGGCTGCCGGCGACGCCGAGCGAGCCCCGTGACAGCTCCTCGGTCACCACGACCATCGACAGCAGGTCGTTCTCGGACTGCGCGCCGTCGCCGCCAGCGAAACCGCCGTAGGTCTCGGGAATCGACAGCCCGAAACAGCCCATCGCCGCGAGCTCGCGGATGATCTCGTCGGGGATGTCGGCGTCCTCGCGGTGGATCCGCTCGGCGACCGGGGCGACCCGCGCCTCGGCGAAGTCGCGGAACGTCGCGCGGACCATCGAGAGTTCCTCAGACAGCTCGCGCGGCAGGTCGGCGTCGCGCACCACCCGGTCGGCGATCTCTTCGAGCAGCGCCGGGTCGCGCGCCGTGCGCAGCGCCGCCGCGACGTCGTCACCGGCCAGCGTTGCCGCGGCGTCCCAGGCCGCCTCGCGCCCGGCGATGCGCCCCGCGAGGTCGGCGGCGACCATGCCGGCGAACGCGACGGTCAGCAGCCGCTCCAGCCCGCCGCGCTCGCCGTAGGCGAGCATCTCCTGCGCGGCGGTGACCTGGCCTGCGACCGACGCCAGGTCGTAGGCGAGGACCTGCCCGCGGTCGAGCAGCTCCACGTCGATGCGGCCGTCCTTCGCGCTGTCGCGCGCGAGCCGCGCGGCGGCCGCGTCGACGGCGCGGCGGCAGGCCGTCACGAGGGTGGCCGCGGTCTCGAGCGCAACGTCCATGAGCGCATTCAACGCCGCGGCGGCGGCGCCACCAAAACGGCCGTCGCTCGCGGGCACGCGCTTGCGGCGGCGCCCACGCCCGCGTCCAATACGACCGACAGCGGGCCGGCAACCGAGGCGGAGCAGCGACATGGATCGCAGCGGCGGTGGCGCCCCGGGATGCCCCGACTGCCCCGGGCACCTCCAGGCGCTGGTCGACGCGGGCATCCTCGACGCCGGCACGCGCGACGCCGACCCCGGCGGTCGCGTGGCGGCGGTCCACCTGCTGCTCGACCTCGGCGTGCCGGTCGAGCAGATCGCCGCGACGGCCAGCGACGCCGAGCGCCGCCGGCTCGCGCGGACCGCCGTGCGCCACCGCGGCGCGCGGACCCTGACGACCGACGCGGTGGCGGCGCGCGCCGGCAGCGGCCCGCAACTGGTGCGGCGCATCTGGCGCAGCGCCGGCTTCGTCGACCCGCCGGCGAACCACGCGGTGTTCTACGACGACGACGTCGCCGCGATCGCCGCATTCGAGGCGGCCCGCGCCGCCTTCGGAGAGGACGCGCTGCTGCAGTTCACCCGCGTCATCGGCTCGGCGCTGCGCCGCGTCGCCGACGCCGCGGCGTCGATGTTCCTCGTCGAGGTCGAGGACCGCCTCGAGGCCGCCGGCGTCGACCAGCTGGAGCTCATGCGCGCCGGCATCGACGTCAACCGGATGCTGCTCGCCGTGCCGGCCGCCATGGCGCGGCTGTTCTGGCACCACCTCGACGCCGTCGACCCGCGCACCAGCGGGACGCGGGGCGCCGCCGGTACCGACACCGCCGAGCTGGCCGTCGGCTTCGTCGACCTCGTCGACTACACCGGGCTTTCCAACCGGCTGGAACCGGCCGGGCTCGCCGCGGTGGTCCGCACGTTCGAGGCGGCTGCCGCCGAGGCGGTGGTCCAGCACGGCGGGCAGGTCGTGAAGTTCATCGGCGACGAGGTCATGTTCGTGTGCGCCGACCCGCGGCGCGGCTACGACAGCATCGTCGCGCTGGCCGGCGCGCTCGGCGCCGACGAACTGCCGGTCCGCGCGGCGCTCGCGTACGGCCCGGTGCTGCGTCAGGAGGGCGACTACTACGGGCGGCCGGTCAACCTGGCGTCACGCGCGCTCGCGCTCGCCGCGCCGGGCGAGGTCGTGCTCGACGCAGGCGTCGCGGGGCTGCTGCCGGGCGTGCCGGCCGGCGACCTGGGCTTCGTCGACCTCAAGGGCTTCCCGGAGCCGGTCACGCTCCACACCGCGCCGCTGCTCGCGGACGCACCCGCCCCGCCGCAGCGCGGCCGGGGCGAGGACGGCTAGGAGCCTTGCCCTCGGCCGGTCTTGGCCTGCAGCTCGTCGATGCGCTTGGAGGCGTCGGCCTTGCTCAGGCTGCCGTCGAACGCCTCGCCGGCCTCCTCGGACAGGGTCTGCAGGTACGACGCCTGCGCTCCGGTCATCGGCTCCTCGCCGGTCACCCAGTCGTCGGGGTCCTTCGCGGTGTTGCCGGGCGGGTCGGCCTGCTGCTTCACGCTGTCTTCGCTCATGGCCCCGGTGTACCCGAACTCGCGTTCGTTATGCGCAGCAGTCGTCGACGTGATCGGCGGACAGCAGCTCGACGCCCTCGCGGCCAGCGAACCACACGATGCCAAGGCCAGCCACGGGGTCGGCCCACCACCAGCCGAGCGTCGCGTTGAGCACCAGGCCAGCCAGCAGGATCGCCGACAGGTACGCGCACAGGTCGGTCTCGGTGGCGTCGGCGGCCAGCGCTCGGCTGTCCAACCCGGCGGCGACGCGGCGCTTCGCCCGTGCGAGCAGCGGCATGACGACCAGCGAGACGGCCGCCAACACGATGCCGAGCACGCTCTCGGAGGGGCGCTCGCCGAGCAGCAGGCGGCGCAGCGACTCCACGCCGACGCCGGCGGCGAGCAGCAGGAACGTCGCGGCGATGATGCGCACCGCCCGCCGCTCGGCGGCGGCGGAGACCGCCGCGCCGTGACGTTCGCGGCTCAGCCGCCACACGACGACGCCGCCGGCGAGGACCTCGACGTAGGAGTCGACGCCGAACCCGACCAGCGCCACCGAGGCCGCCGCGACGCCGGCGGCGATCCCGACGACGCCCTCGACGGCGTTCCAACCGATCGTGGCCCACGCCAGCGCGCGACCACGGCCGACGAGGACGGGGCGCTCGACGGTGGTCACGCCCCCAATGTAGGAGCGCGGTCGAGCGGGTGGCGTCCGTGGTTCACCCGGGCGCGGCGGCGAGGCCGCCGCAGGAACCGACTGGATTCGTTCGTCGCGCGACGTCGACGCATAGGCGTGGGATCAACCATCGCTCGACGAGGCGGGTTTCCGCTCGGTACGCCGCGGGCAAGGTGGGCCCGGACGACAAGGAGATCGTATGGTTTCGCAAGGGCTTCGTTACGCGGTCGACATCGCCTTCTGCATCGACGTGACCGGCAGCATGAGCCCGATCCTCGACAAGGTGAAGGAGAACGCGCTCCGCTTCTATGACGATGTTCAGCGCAACCTCACCGAGAAGTCAAAGAACGTGGACGAACTGCGGGTACGGGTCATCGGCTTCCGCGATTTCAAGCACGACGGGGCAGCGGCGATCGAAGAATCGTCCTTTTTCTCTCTTCCCGACGAGCAGGCGGCGTTTTCTGACTTCGTCGGCGGGCTGACGCCGCAGGGCGGCGGCGACGCGCCCGAGTCGGGCCTGGAGGCGCTGGCGCTCGCCATCGCGTCCGACTGGACCACCGGCGGTGACCGCCGCCGCCAGGTGATCGTCGTGTGGACCGATCAGCCCGCGCAGCCGCTGGACGCCGCCGGTGCGCCCGCCCCGTACAGTGATCGCGTCCCGAAGGACTTCAGCGCGCTGACGGACCTGTGGGAGAACGAGCAAGGCGCGATGGGATCGAGTTCAAAGCGTCTGATCCTGTTCGCGCCGGACGGCCCGGGTTGGAGTGACATCTCCGGGGTCTGGGAGAACGTCGTCCACCACCCCTCGCAGGCGGGGCAGGGTCTGTCCGACGTCGACTACGGCACGATCATCGACTCGATCGCCAACTCGGTGTGACGGCTGGCGCCGGCACGCCTGACGCGTGCGCCGTGCCCACGGTCTCGTTCCGCTTCAACCTGGCCCAGATCGAGGGTCAGGGCGAGGACGCGGACCCGATTCTGCGCTTCGGTCCCAACCTGGGACTCGTTGGCGCGCTGGACGGGATGGGCGGTGCCGGCGGCACGGTCTACGAGACCCCCGACGGGCCCCGCACCGGCGCGTACATCGCGTCGCGCGTCGCCCGCGACGTCGTCGAGCAGCGCATGATCGAGTTGTTCGAGCCGGAGTGGCAGCTTGACGGTCCAGCCACGGCCGTCGAGTTGCACCGCGCGCTCGTGGACGGGCTCACGGCCCGACTCGCGGACTTGAAAGCTCCGCCCACCGCCTTGCGCTCGAAGCTCGTTCGAGCGCTGCCGACCACCTTGGCCCTGGTCGCCCTCCAGCGCGCCGAACCTGCGGCCGCCGCGTGGTTGGCGCACGTCTTCTGGGCGGGCGATTCCCGTGCCTTCGTCGTGGAGCCACGAGATGGCGTGCGCCAGCTCACGACCGACGACATCCGCTCAGGCGGCGACGCGCTGCACAACCTCAGAGACGACTCGCCCATGGACAACACCATCTCGGCGGACACCGAGTTCCGCCTGAACTACCGACAAGTCGACCTGTCGGCGCCGTATCTCATGGTCGCCGCAACCGATGGGTGCTTCCACTACGTGCGCTCGCCTATGCACTTCGAGCATCTGCTCTTGTCGACCTTGCAAGACGCCCGCGACACGGAGTCCTGGCGCATCGGCGTGCAGAGGGAGGTGGGCGTGGTCACCGGCGACGACGCGGCGCTGGCACTGCTGGGTGTCGGAGCCGATTTCGGCGGCTTCAAGGAGATGTTCGCCGACCGCGCCGACCAGGTGCGCCGCCGCTTCATCCAGCCGCTGGACGAGCTCGACGGAGAGGTCGCGCACGCAGAACAACGGCTCGAGCAGCTCCGCGAGCGACGCGACGCGCTGTTACACGAGCTATGGGGCGCCTACAAGCCCGAGTACGAGCGCTACCAGACCGTGAAGGAGAGCCAATCATGAGGGCCGGTGACGTCGTCGGCGGCTACACCATCCTCGAGGACTTCAAGGTCGTGGGCGCAGGTCTGTCCAAGTGGACCTTCGCCGAGCGCGACGGGCGTGAGTACTTCATCAAGGAGTTCCTCAGCCCGACCTACCCCGACGACGACGCGCCCGGTAGCGCCAAGACCAAGGCCCGCAAGCGAGCGCGTTGCGCCGCGTTCGAGGCGCACCACCGCGGGATCCAAGAGGCGCTGGCTCCGGTGTCGGGCTTCGGTGGAAACCTCATCGTCACCCTCGACTTCTTCCGCTGCGGAGCCAAGTACTACAAGGTCACCGAGAAGGTCGATGTCGCCAGTCTGGAGCCCTCCGGAGATCGCCGAACTCGAATTCTCGAGCCAACTGGTTCTGCTCAAGACGGTGGCGCACACAGCCTCAAGATTCTCCACGACCTTTCGATCGTGCACAGCGACCTCAAGCCGTCCAATGTGCTGATCAAGCGCACCGAGTTCGGTCACACGACCAAGCTCATCGACTTCGACAGCGCATATCGAGTCGGATCGCCGCCACCGCCCGACGAGATCGTCGGAACCATGAACTACTACTCGCCGGAGCTCGTGGCGTACATTCAGGAGACTGGGCCACCCGACCGCCTCACGCAGAAGTCCGACATCTTCGCGCTGGGCCTTATCTATGTCGAGCTGTTGACCGGTTCGCTGCCGCCCTTTGACTACGAGCGCTACCGCTATCCGAGCGTCGCCGTGACGGCGGGTGAAACGCTGCGTCTACCGACCGGCACGCTGCCGGCGGACGTCAGCGAGCACGTCGATCGGATGATGCTCGTCGACCCGGTCGCCCGCCCCTCGGTCGGCGACGTCCACGCGACCTTGATGCGGGTGCGACCGCCTCTTCCCGCCCCTCCCCGCGCGGGCCGCCGCGAGCGAGCGGCGGCGGCGTCAACCACGCTCAAGGGCAAGGGGCTGCGGGCCGTCGGTCGAGTCGCGGAAGCGGTGCCGCCGCCTCCGGACACCCCGTCGGGCCGCTTGATCGGCAAGCTGCTGACGCGACTGAAAGACACCGAGACGCGATGAGCGCCCACTGGCGGTGTGCCGTCTGCGAGGGCGTCAACGACGGAGGCCGTACCTGCACCACGTGCGGCGCCGCCCGCACGCGCAGGGAGTGGGCGGAAACTGCTGTCCTCGAGCGTATCGACCGGCGTCGACCACTTCCCCCGCCACCGGCGCCGCCGCCGCTCCCGTTCGAAGATCCCGACCGTGCACCGCTCGAGGATGGACCCTTCGTCAACCCACGGGACTTCGGCCCGCGCTTCCTCGTCATCCCGACGCCGGTGGGTTGCATCTACATCGGACGCGGCCCGCGCGTGCGTTGACGCGGTCGCGGCGGCTGCGCCTCGGCTGGCTACCGCTGCACGGCCTGACCCACGGAGGGTTCGCCGATGCGTGACGACGAGCCGGCAGGCGACCCGCGCGACGCGGCGCTGCGCACACTGCTCGACGACGCCCGCGCGGCGCAGGCCGCGCGCGAACGCAGCCGCGAGCGCGAGCTGCGCCGCCAGGCCGGCGAGGAGGCCCGGCTGTCGGCCGTGCTGCGCGACGCCGCCGAGCGGGGGCTGGCCGTGTCGCTGCGCACCACCGCCGGGCGCACCCACCGCGGGACCATCGTCGCCGTCGGGCGCGACTTCTGCGGCATCGCCGCCGCGGGAGGCCTTCTGACCTACGTCGCGACGAGCGCGATCGCGGTCGTCGTGCCCGACCGCGGGGTGCGGGCGGGGCTACCGGGCGACGACCGCGGTGCGGCGCTTGACCTGACGCTCGCCGAGCTGCTCGCCGACGAGGCGCCGGAGCAACCGGCGGTGGCGGTCGTGGCCGCCGGCGGCGAGGCGCTCGCGGGGCGGCTGCTCGCCGTCGGCGCGGACGTGGTGACCGTCGCGCTCGACGACGGCCCGCGCGTGGCTTACGTGGCGCTCGCCTCGCTGACCGAGGCGTCCTTCTTGCCGTCGGGGTAGAGGTGCTCGAGCGTCCCCGGCGCGATCCGCGCCCCCTCGACGAACGCGTCGACGTCGCTGCGCTTCAGGCGGATGACCCGGCCGAACTTGTAGGCCGGCAGCTGCCCTTCGTCGATGAGCCGGTACAGCGTGCGGGGCGTGAGCCCCAGGTGGCGGGCCGCCTCAGCGGTCCCCAGCCACTGCATCTCCTGCGCTTCCATGGTTCTCCAGTGTAGCGCATGATGGTCTGGCACGGTCGAACTTGCGCGCGGGCAGACTACGCCCGCCGGCGGCCAAGACCGCGGAGGCGGCGACGGGCAGACCGACGCCGGCGACGGCGGTGTCCTGTCGGTCCGGCTACAGTGGTAGCAAGACACATCGGACGCTTGGAGTCCTCTATGGCGGCGCTCGAGACGATTCAGGCGCGGGTCGTCGAGCCGGTACTCGACCACGCCGCTTTGGAAAACGCGCGTCTGGTCAACCACGCCAGGGCCCAGCTGCTCACGTCGGGCACCGCCGTCACGGTTGAGGCGATCGCTGCCGCGCGCGGCAAGAACGCGGACACGGTGCGTCGGTGGGCGGCCCGCCAACGACGTCTCGGCAGGCTCGTGACGGTCACCCATGACGGGCAGGCCCTCATCCCGAGCGTGCAGCTGGATGAGGCGCTCGACGTTGATGAGGCAGTGGCGACCCTGGTGCGGCGTTGCGTCGCACACGGTATGGACGGATGGGCGGTATGGCACTGGTTCGAGGCGCCCAATACCTGGCTCGACGGCGACGTGCCGGCGCGGCGCCTTCGCGCCGGTGATATCGATGCGGTGCGCCATGCGCTGAGCGGCATGTTCCAGGAGTGACCGCTGCTGCGCCATGCGGCAGCGCCGTCTGCCCCGTACCGCGCGCGCCGCCCCATGCCGGTCTGCGCACGGTCGTCTGGCACGCCGGCACCACGCTGCACCGCGGGTACAAACGCGCACACCCGGATGCGACAGAACTGGCGCCCGGTCTCGGCGACACCCGGTTCGCGCCTCAGGGAGGATGCAGCCACGTCTACGTGGCGACCACCAGCTTCGCGGCGCTGCTCGAGTCGGCGCTGCACGACGCAGCGCCACCCGCACCCCAGATCCCGCGGGCGCTGCTTTCCCTATGGTCTGAAGCCCACGTGGCGCTCCGCGAATCGGTGCGCCTCATTGACCTGCGTGACGCCGAGCTCGAGCGGCTAGGCCTCACGAGGTCCGCTCTGGTGTCGACGACGGCCGCGCACTATCCATGCACACGCGCCTGGGCCGCGCAGCTGGTGGGCCGCGCGATCGGAGGCCAGCGGACGCACGGATTGGTGTGGCACTCGCGTCAGGCGGAGCTGCACGCCCAGGCGATGACTCACCGACCGGCAGTGGCGGACCTGTTGGATCATCACCCGGCGGAGGTCGCGATCCTGTGGTCACCGCCAGCTGCGCCGGACCTTCTCGCCGCCGCCGCCGGAGGGTTGGGGGCGCTCGACGCCGGTCCCGGTCGGGACTATGTCGCTGACCTCACTGCCCTCCTCGGCATCATCACGATGTGATGGCGAGGAGTCTCCGTCAGGCGGTCCCCAGCCACGGATCTCCTGCGCTTCCATGGTTTCCCGGTGTAGCGCATGATGGCCTGGCACGGCCGAAGTCGGGCGGGCTAGAGTACGCCCGCCGGCGGCGACGACCGCGGAGGCACGGCACATGAGGGTTCGGCGATGACCGACCTGAGCACCGCTCCGGCCGACACGGGAGGCTCCGCGGCGCCGCGCCCGCGGCCGCTGCGGCGTCGTCGCTCGCTGCCCAACGGCCGCGCCGTGGTCGGCGGCTTCCTCGTCGCCGTCGCCGCCGTCGGGGTGTTCGCGGCCTACGTCAGCGCGACGGCCCCGCCGGTCACGGGCTACGCCGTCGCGGCCCGGGACCTCGCGCCGGGCGACCGCATCGACGCGACGGCGTTCATGCTCGTACCCATCGATTTGCCTGACGCGCAGCGCGCTCGCGCCTACGACGAGGTCGTCCCTTTGCTGGACACGACGGTGGTCGAGCCGCTGGTGGCCGGTGAGCTGGTCCAAGAGGGTGCGGTGGTGCCAACGCGCGCAGATGCCGGTGTGCGCACGGTGTCGTTCGCCGTCGAGGCGTCGCGCGCCGTCGCCGGCAGGCTGCAGGCCGGCGAGCGTGTCGACGTGCTCGCGACGTTCGGCAGCGGGAGCGACGCCTGCACCTACGTCGTCGCGGCCGACGTCGCGCTCGTCAGCGTCGGGCAGGCGAGCGACTCGCTGGTCGCCGAGGGTGCGATCACCGTGAGCGTCGCGCTGTCCAGCGCCGACGACGAGCTCGCGGTGGCGCACGCCGCTGGGGCCGGGACGGTGACGCTGGCGCGCACCACCGGGGCGTCGACCGGTGCGCCGCCCGAGCGCTTCTGCACCCCGACGGCCGCCGCCGACCGCTGATGGGCGCCGACCGGTTCGTCGTCCTCGGCGTCGCCCGCGCGCGGTCGGCATGGTTCCGCGACGTCGCCCAGTGGGCGACCTCGGCGGCGATCCCGGCCGAGTTCGTCAAGTGCGTGTCGGCGGAGGAGGTGCGCGCGCACCTCACCGGCGGGCGCGTGTTCTCGGCGGCGCTGCTCGACGCCGGGCTGCCGTCGGTCGACCGCGACCTCATCGCCGCTGCGCGCGACGCCGGCTGTGTCGCCCTGGTCGTCGACGACGGGCGCGCGAGCCGCGACTGGCACGCACTCGGGGCTGCGGCGGTCCTGCCGCCTGACCTTGACCGCGAGCACCTCGTCGACGTGCTCGCCGCGACCGCGACGATGGTCGACGGCGGCGACGCCGCGCCCGGCCGCCGCCAGCGCCCGCGCGCGCTGCCGACCGCACGGGGACGCGTCGCCGTGGTGTGCGGTCCCGGCGGCAGCGGCGCCTCCACGGCCGCGATCGCGCTCGCCCAGCAGCTGGCCGCCGATGCCGACGCCGGTCCGGTGCTGCTCGCCGACCTCGCGCTGCGCGCGGAGCAGGCGATGCTGCACGACGCGCGCGACGTCGTGCCCGGTGTGCAGGAGCTCGTCGAGGCGCACCGCGGTCGCGAACCGTCCGCCGCGGAGGTCACGGCCCTGACCTACGACGTCACGGCACGGGGCTACGCCTTGCTGCTGGGTCTGCGGCGCGCGCGGTACTGGGCGACCATCCGGCCACGGTCGTTCGAGGCGGCCTTCGACTCGTTGCGGCGGACCTTCGGCACCGTCGTGTGCGACGTGACCGCCGACTTCGAGGGCGAGGACCAAGGCGGGTCGCTCGACGTCGAGGAGCGCAACCTCATGGCGCGCACCGCGGTCCTGGCCGCCGATGCCGTCCTGGTCGTCGGCATGGCCGGCGTGAAAGGACTCCACGCGCTGGTGCACGTGCTCGTCGACCTGCTCGACGCCGGCGTTCCCGCGGGCCGCATCGTGCCGGTCGTCAACTGCGCCCCGCGCGGCCTGCGCGCCCGGGCCGAGGTCGCGGCGGCGGTCGCCGCGCTCACAACGTTGCCGGGACGGGGACCGGCCGCGCTGCCGACACCCGTGTTCCTGCCGCGCCGCCGGGTCGAGGAGGCGCTGCGCGACGGGGTGGCGCTGCCGGCACCGCTCGGCCAGCTGCTCGCCGGGGCCTTTCGCGCCACGTTGACGCGCAGCCCGCGGCTGGTCGCGGCGGCGGCGACGCCGGTCCCGGTGACGCCCGGCACGCTGGGCAGCTGGCACGGCCAGGAGGCGAGCGGGGCGTGAGCGCCGGACCGGCCGTGTCGCCGCTGGCCGAGATCGAGCGCAGCGTTCAGCGCCGCGCGAAGGAGATCGCGCTGGACGTCGCGGCAGGTGACGGCCGCGCGAAGCTGCGTGCGCTGGTCGACGACGAGGTCGACCGCTGGAGCGACGACTACAAGCGCGGGCTGCGCGCGTTCGACCTCAACGACCGCCGCCTCGTGGCGGAGCGCGCGTACCGCAACCTCGCCGGCTACGGCCCGCTGGAGCCGCTCCTGGCCGACGACGACGTGTGGGAGATCATGATCAACAGTCCTGATCAGATCTTCGTCAAGCGCCACGTCGGCGCGTCGGGCTACCACGACGAGGTCTTCCACGACGACGAGCACGTCGTGCGCATCCTCACCAAGATCCTCGGCGACGCCGAGGGCGCGCACCGCAAGCTCGACCCCGCCGAGGGGCTGCAGGACGCGCAGCTCGACACCGGCGCACGACTGCACATCGTCCACCGCGACGTCGGGCGCGACGGCCACATGGTGGTCAACATCCGCAAGTTCACCGGTGTCGCGTACCGGTCGCTGGGAGAGCTCGTCGCTCGCGACATGCTGTCGGTGCCGGTCGCCGATTTTCTGCGGGCGTGCGTGCGGGCCCGGCTGTCCGCGGTGTTCGCCGGGGCGCCGGGCTCGGGCAAGACGACGCTGCTGTCGTGCTGCGCCGCCGAGCTCGACCCGGCGCTGCGCGTGGTCGTCGCCGAGGAGGTGTTCGAGGCCGACGTGCCGTTGCCCAACGTCGCGTCGATGCAGACGCGCGCGGCCCGCAGCGACCGCCCCGCGGTCGACCTGCGCCGGCTCGTCGCCGGCTTTCTGCGCATGGCCCCCGACATCGCGATCGTCGGCGAGGTTCGCGACCGCGAGGCGCTGCCGCTGTTGCTGACGCTGTCGTCGGGCGTAAAGGGCTACACCACCATCCACGCCGGCTCGGCGCGCCAGGCACTCACCCGCCTCCGCTTCGTCTGCCAGCTCGCCGACACCGCCAGCGAGCTGCCGCTGTCGGCGCTGAACCAGCTCGTCAGCGAGTCCGTCGACGTCGTCGTGCACTGCGCCCGCCGGCGCGGCGAGGTCAAGGTCACCGAGGTCGTGGCCGTCGAGGATCTGCAAGCCGGGGTCGACGGCACCAACTTCACCGTCACCGAGGTCTTCACGCGCGCGCGCTGGGACGATCCGCTGCGCTGGACCGGCAACGTGCCGGTGCGGGCGGCGCGTGCCTTCGACGACGCCGGCTACGACCTTCGGGCCTTGCTCGACGCGGCCGGTCGCGCGCCGCGAGAGATCGCGCCGCGAGAAGGCGCGCCCCGATGAGCCGCGCAACGGGCGTGGCGCTGGCGCTGCTCGCCGGCTACGGCGCGTTCCTGGCATACACCGCCGTGGCCTTCGGGTGGCGCGGCATCGGGCTGGGGCCGTCGCCGACCCGTTCGACGGTGCGCCGCGACCGGCTGCGCGACTGGCTGGTGCAGGCCGGTCTGGGTGACGTGCGCGTGAGCGAGCTCGTCGCGGTGTCCAGCGTGCTGTTCGTCGTCGGTGCCGGCCTGGCCTACGGCGTGTTCGGCGGCGCCGCCCCACCGCTGGTCGCCGGGGTGTTCGCCGCGTCGTTTCCCTTCGCTGCCGCGCGCCGGCGTCGCGCACAGCGCCGCATGCGCGCCCGCGACGCCTGGCCGCGGATGATCGAGGAGCTGCGGCTGCAGGCGACGTCGGTGGGGCGGTCGATCCCGCAGGCGCTGCTCGACGTCGGGCGGCGCGGGCCGGCGGAGCTGCGTCCCGCATTCGCGGCGGCGCACCGCGAGTGGCTGCTGTCGACCGACTTCGAGCGGACCCTCGCGGTCCTCAAGGGTGAGCTCGCCGACCCGACCGCCGACGCGGTCTGCGAGACGCTGCTCGTCGCGCACGAGATGGGCGGCAGCGATGTCGACCGCCGGCTGGCCGCCCTCGTCGAGGACCGCGTCGCGGACCTGGCCGGGCGCAAGGACGCCGCTGCGAAGCAGGCCGGTGCGCGGTTCGCGCGCGCCTTCGTGCTCGTCGTGCCGCTGGGCATGGCGCTGGTCGGCGTGTCGATCGGCAACGGCCGCGCGGCGTACGCGGACGACCTCGGCCAGGCGGCTGTCGTCGTCGGCCTGCTGCTGGTCGCCGGCTGCTGGGCGTGGGCCGCGCGATTTCTGCGGCTGCCGGAGGAGGAGCGGGTGTTCTACGAATGAGCCGGCTGCTGGTGGTGTCGGCGCTCGTCGGCTGGGCCGGCGCGACGCTGCTGCTGTCCGAGCTGCGCTGGTTCTCGCGGGCACCGCTGAGTGAGCGGCTGCGCCCCTATGCCGTCGGAGCGCCGCGCCAAGGGCGCCCCGGGGTGCTGTCCGCGGCGTCGTTCCGCGACGCGGTCGGGCCGCTGTCGCGGGTCGTCGGCGGGCGCCTCGCACGCCTGCTCGGCGTCGGCGAGGACCTCGAACTGCGGCTCACGCGGATCCACGCGCCGCTTGACGCCACCGGCTTTCGCACCCGCCAGGTGGGGATCGCGTTCGCGGCCTTCGGGCTCGGTGCGCTGACGGTGCTGGCGGCCCGCCCGCCGGTGCTCCTCGCGCTGCTGTTCCTGCTCGGGGGGCCACTGCTCGCGTTCCTGCTCGTCGAGCAGCGGCTCGCCGCCGCCTCGCAGGCGTGGCAGCGCCGGGTCTTCCTCGAGCTGCCGGTCGTCGCGGAGCAGCTCGCGATGCTGCTCGCCGCCGGCTACTCGTTGACCGCGGCGCTCAACCGGCTCGCCGTGCGCGGACGCGGGGCCTGCGCGCGCGACCTGGCCCGCGTCGTGCGGCGCGTGCGCCAGGGGTTGTCGGACACCGACGCGCTGCGCGAGTGGAGCGCCGTCGCGCACGTCGACGCGCTCGACCGGCTCGTGGCGGTGCTCGCGCTGCACCGCGAAGCTGCCGACCTCGGCCGGCTGCTGTCGCAGGAGGCGCGGGCCGTGCGCTCCGACGTGCAACGGCAGCTGACCGAGTTGGCCGAGCGGCGTGCCCAGCAGGTGTGGATCCCGGTCACCGTCGCGACGCTCGTGCCCGGTGTCGTCTTCCTCGCCGTGCCGTTCATCACCGCGCTGCGGCTGTTCGCGACGTGACGGCCATCGGAATGGGGTACCGTCATTGACAACGACAGTGCACCGCCTGGATCGAAAGGAGACACCATGACGCTTCGCTTGCTCCAGCTGTACGTCGCCGCACGGATGACCGCGGCCGAGCTGCGTGCCCGCGCCGCGGATCAGGACGGGGAGGGTGTGATTTCCACGGCGATCGCCGTCTTGGTCATGGCCCTTCTCGGCGCAGCGATGTGGCTCGCGTTCAAGGGCATCTTCGACGGCGCGGCGCAGAAGGCCGGCAGCGCCGTCGACCGCATCGGCGGCTAAGCGAGCCGTGACCGGCAGCGTCGCCGCCGCAGGCGACGGGGCGGTATGCAGCCGCGCCGTTGTGGCCGAGCACGGCGAGCGCGGCGCCGGGGCGGTGCGTCGGCTTGCCGTCGTCGGGGGACGCGGCGAGCGCGGCGCCGGGGCGATATCGGCCGTCGCCGGCGTCGCCGTGTTCCTCGTGTTCCTGCTGCTCGCGGTGCAGGTGCTCGTCCACCTGTTCGCGACCTCTGCGGTCTCCGCGGCGGCCTTCGACGCGGCGCGGTTGGCCTCGGGCGCCGACGGCGGGGGCGCCGCCGCCGCGCGGGGGCACGGGTTGACGGTGCTCGGCGGCTTCGCCGGCGACGTGCGCGCCTTCGACGTGGCGGTCGGGGCGGACTCGGTCACCGTCCACGTCGTGGCGGACAGCCCCGCACTGCTGCCCGAGGCGCTCGCGCGCGTGCTCGGGGCGGCGGGGATCGACCGGACGGTCACGGTGCGCCGCGAGGGTCCGGTCTGCACGGGCGCGTGTTGAGGCCGCGACGTGGCCGGGTTCGGCTCTCCGACGAGTCTGGCGCCGTCGGCGGCCTGGAGGCGCTGCCGTTCGGGGTGCTGGTCTTCGTCGTCGGCACCCTGCTGGTCGCCAACGTCTGGGCCGTCATCGACGCGAAGATGGCCGTGACGACGGCCGCACGCGAGGCCGTGCGGGCGTTCGTCGAAGCACCGGCGGGCGCGGACGCCGCCGCCCTCGGGCACGGGGCGGCGCAGTCGACGATGGCGGCGCTCGGCCGCGGCGACCACCCCGCCGCGGTGACCGTGCGGGGCGCGCTGACCCGCTGCGCCCGCGTGACCGCCACCGTGCGCTACCCCGTCCCGGCGGTGACGCTGCCGTGGATCGGCAGCATGGGGTCGTTCACCGCCGCCGCGACCGCCAGCGAGATCGTCGACCCGTTGCGCAGCGGCGTTCCGGGGGAGGCCGACTGTGTCGCGGCGTGACGTCGCGCGCGTCGCCCGAACCGCCACGAACGAGCGCGGCAGCGTGCTGATGCTCATGCCAGCCGCGGTGCTCGTCGTCGTGGTGCTGGCCGCGATGGCGGTCGACTTCGCCATCCTGTTTCTCGGCGAACGCGAGCTCGCCGACGTCGCCGCCGCCGCCGCGAACGACGCGTCGACGGCAGGCCTGGAGCGCGACGCGTTCTACGACTGCCGCGGGCTGATACTCGACCCAGGCAGGGCGCGCGCCGCCGCCGGTGCTGTCGTGGCCGCGCGGGCCTCGGACGCCGTGCGGATCACCGCCGTTGACGTCAGCATTGCCAACGACGCGGCTCGCCCACAGGTCACCGTCGACGCGCGAGGAACCGTCGGCTTGCTGTTCTCGACCGCGCTGCCGGGCGCGGCGACGACCGGCACGGTGCAGGCGCGCGCCGTGGCGGTCGCCGAGCCGCTCGGTCCGGGTGCGGGGCCGGGATGGTGACCGCCGCGGGGGGCGCCGGCCCGGCCACCGCGCGAGGGCGGCTGCTCGCGTGGCGGGCGGCGCTCGTCGCGGTCGTGTTGGGTGCCGACGCCGCCGGTGCCGTGCTGCCGGCGCCGCCGCTGACCGACGTCGGGGCGTGGGGACAATGGCTCGCTGGCCGTGATCCGGTGCTCGTCGCGTTCGGCGTGCTGCGGCTGGCGGTCCTCGTCGCGGCGTACTACCTGCTCGCGGTGACCGTCGTCGGCGCCCTGGCGCGGGCGGCACGCTGGCGTCGGGCCGTCGCCGTGGCGGACGTCGTGACACTGCCGGCGGTGCGCCGGCTGCTGTCCACGGCGGTGCACGTCAGCGTCGCCACGGCGACGCTCGTGCCGTCACCCGCGTTCGCGGCGCCGCCGCCGGGCCCACCCCCGCCCCGCCCGGCGGCCACCGCCACCGCCGACCCGGCCGCAGACACCGCCGGCGAGGACCGGCGCAGCCTGCGGCCGTCGCACCACGACGGGCCGCTGACCGCGGCGGTCGACGCGGCGGTCGACGCGGCGCGGCGCGGCGCCGCCCAGCGTGACGCGGCGGGGCGCGGCGCGACCGCGCCTGAGCCCGCGCCCCGGTCACACCCGGCGCCGCCGGTCGAGCCGACTTGGCGGGTACGCCCCGGCGAGTCGTTCTGGACGATCGCCGAGCGGACGGTGCGCCGCGCCGCGGGCGCGGCCGCCACCGACGAGCAGGTCACCGCCTACTGGCACCAGCTGGTGGAACGCAACCACGCGGCGCTTGCCGACCGCGACAACCCCGACCTCATCTACCCCGGCCAGGTCTTCAACCTGCCGCCGCCGAGGTAGCCCAGTGGTCATGCCGGAGCTCGCCGCGTTCGCCGAGGAGGCGCAGGCGGTCGACGCCACGCTCGCGACCGTGCCGACCGTGGCGTGGACGCGACCGGCCCTGGGGTCGTGGGACGTCGCGCAGCTCGTCGCCCACCTGGTGCGAGGCGCCGGGCGCGTCGCCGCCTACCTCGACGAGCCGGTCGACGGGCCGGCGGTCCACGATCGGGTCAGCTACTGGCGCTACGACCCGGACGCCGTCGCGGCGGACGTCGCGCGTCGTGCGGTGGACGCGGCGGACGGCCGTCGACGCCGAGACGCTGCCTGCCCTGTTCACCGAGCAGTGGCGCACCTCCGCGGAGCGTGCCGCCGAGCGCGACCCGGCGACGGTCATGACGTCGATATGGGGCCCGATACGCCTGGACGACTACCTGTCCACCCGGGTGGTCGAGCTCGTCGTGCACCACCTCGATCTGCGCGCGGCGCTCGACCTGCCGCCGGCGGCGACGCCGGCCGCCGCCCGGATGACGATGGCGACCCTCGAGGCGCTGCTCGGCGGCCCCCGCCCGCGCAACCTCGGGCGCACGCGGTTCATCCTCGCGGCCACCGGCCGGATCGACAGCGACGATCCCCGCCTGCCGGTGCTGCGCTGAGTCGCCCCGCGTTGTCCGCGCGCAACGACCACCGATAGCCTCCGGCGCGTCGGATCCACGTAAAGAGCAGCGGAGGCGCGAATGCAGTTCGGGCGGTACTTCGAGGACTTCGAGGTCGGCGACGTCTACAAGCACTGGCCCGGCAAGACGATCACGCAGGCCGAGGACATCCTGTTCTGCGCCATCACGATGAACCAGCACCCACTGCACTCCGACGACAACTACGCCGCCGCGGCGACACCCCACGGCAAGGCGATGGTCGTCGGCAACCTCGTCTACTCGGTGGTGCTCGGCCAGAGCGTGCCCGACGTGTCGGGGCGTGCGATCGCGAACCTCGAGGTCGAGTCGCTCAAGCACGCGAACCCGACCTTCCACGGCGACACGATCTACTCGGAGACGACCGTCGTCGACAAGCGGGCGTCGCGGTCCAAGCCCGACCGCGGCGTCGTCACGGTCGAGACGATCGGTTACAAGCAGGACGGCACCGTCGTGTGCGAGTTCCGCCGCAAGGTGTTGGTGCCGACCCGCGCCGGCGCCGGCGACGAGCACCCCGGCCGACCCCAGCCCCGCCGCGACGCGTAGCTCCTGCTCGCCGGCGTCGAGGCGGCGAGAAGATCCTCGTCGCGCGTCGCGGGAGGTGGTGGCTCGGTTGGTGCGGGCGGTCACGGCGGCGCGCCTCGGTGCGCGGCGCCAGTCGGTTCAGCCCGTCGGCGGCGGGTCGACGCGCCCGTTGACGACGCGCCAGACGCCGAGGTCGCGGATCGCCGCGTCAGCATCGACGTGCGTGCGCGTGCCCGCGACGATCGCGAGCGCCGCACGACCCGTCGAACGGACGACCGTTGCCCTGCGCGCGGCGCGCTCCACGTCATGCGCGTCGATGGTGTGGGACACCTCGGCGACGAGCCACACCTCCTCGCCGTCACGGCGTCCGCGCGCGACGACGTCGGCCAAGCGAACCTCGTCGGCGTCGTCCTCGGTGATCTGGCCAGCCTTCACCGCGGCGCCCACGAAATCCTGGATCTCGTCCGGACTCAGCGCGTGGATGCTCTTGGCGATGCGCTGGAAGTAGGCGTAGGCGCGGTTGCGATAGCGCTCCTCGAGCACCCATCCCTCGAGCCAGCCCACACGGTCCGACAGGTGTCCGACCGCCTTGACGAGGGCCGCGATGTCCTTCGTGTTCTGCTCCTGGAGCCTGAGGATCCCCACCATGGTGTCCTGCAGCTGCGCGAGTGTGGCCTGCTGCTGCGCGAGTGTGGCCTGCTGCTGCTCGAGTGTGGCCTGCTGCTGCTCGAGCATCGCTTGCTGCCCCGCCATGGTGGCCTGGTGCTGCGCGAGCGTTCCTGCCATCTCTCGCAGCGTGGCGCGCACGTCGTCGAGACCGCGCTCGAGGTGCTGGACGACCGGTGGCAGCGTCAGCAGGTCGTCGGTGAGCACCGCTCGCCGAAGCTCGTCCCGGACCTTCGGGTCGTGCCGGACAGCGGCGAGGAGCGCATCGATGTCGTACGCCATGGGATCCCTCCCGCGGCCAGCGTAACGCGGTGGACGAAGGCTTCGCCGTCCGGGATGCGGCGGGTTCGCTAGCGGCGGCGGGCGCGGTCGAGGAACGCCGTCATCTGCCCGCGGGTCACCTCGGCCTTCGGGCAGAACCGGTCGTCGGCCCAACCCGATGTGATGCCGGTCGCGGCGACCGCAGCGATGGCGCGGCTGGGCGGGTCGTCACGGTCGACGTCGCGAAAGCCCGCCGGTGTGGCCGGCGCTGCCGGCGCGGGCAATGCGGTTGATTGCGGCGCGGTGCGGCGATCGGGCGATGTCGCGGAACTCGTCGGTCACCGCGGGAAGAGCTGTCCCGGGTAGTCGCCGCGCCGTTCTGCGGCCCGCAGCGAGTAATAGGGGTTGATCCGCTCGGGGTCATAGCCGTCGAGTTGGATTCGTGGGTCGTCGAGTTCGGGATCCTCAATCTCGAAGTGCAGGTGCGGCGCGGTCGCCTCCGCGTTGCCGGAGTCGCCGACCCAGCCGAGTAGCTGGCCGCGCACCACCTCAGAGCCTTGCTCCAGACCCTTGGCGTAGGCGTGCTCCGGTCCGCCCTTGCCGTCGTCGGTGCCCGGCGTGTCGTTGTTGAGGTGGACGTAGCTGTAGCGCCGGCCGTTCTTGGCGCACACCGTGATCATGTAGCCGTACGACGGCATCGGCCCGTCGATGCCGGGGATCCAGCAGATCGTGCCGCGCTTCGCGGCGTGGACCTTCTGGCCCTTCTTCGCCATCACGTCGGTAGCCTGGTGCACCCGCCCGCCGCCGCGCGGCGCGTGGTACGTGTCGATGTAATCCGTCGGCCCCGCGACGGGGAAGGTGAGGCGGATGACCTGCTCGTAGCCAACGCGGTGCGCGGCGCCGGCGGGCCCGGCGACCGCGGTCAACAGCGCGACGGAGACGGCGGCGGCGAACAGTGCGCGCCCGCGGGCGCGCCAGCGCGAAAAGACGACAGGCATAGCGCCAGTGTCGACCCTCGCGGCCAGCGCCCTTAGTGGCCGCCCGGACACCCCCGGGCGCCTGGGGTTCAAGCGGCCTGGACCGACAACTTCTCCGCAATCGTGTGGAACCAGGCGCCGTACTCCCGCGCGATGGTGATCTCGTCGTCGGACAGCCCCGGTTTGTCGCCGCCGCTGGACGTGAGGTGTCCTGGCCCGTACGGGTTGCCACCGGTCCGGCTCGAGCCGATCGCCTGGATGCCGTGGCCCGCCGGCACGATGGCCTCCCTTGGTGGCACGCGAAGATGGACATCGTCAAAATCGTGGACTCGCGACCGCCGTGGATCGTCGACGCCCCGGTCATTCCGAACCGCGCCCCGCCGTCGCCGCGTTGAGGCTTCCCGACCGGAAACCGTGGAGGTCCAGCGTCACGTAGGTCCAACCGAGCGCGACCAGCTCGTCGCACAGCTCCGTCGCGGCAGCGAGCACCGCCGGCATCGCGGCAGGCGACACCTCGACGCGCGCCAGCTCGCCGTGGTCACGTACCCGCAGGTCCACGCGCGGGCCGAGCCGTTCGCGCAGCCGGCGCTCGGCCATCTCGATGCGGCCCAGCCGCCGCGGGGTGACCTCCAGCCCGTACACCACGCGGCTCGCGAGACACGCCGCCGCCGGCTTGTCCCAGGTCGGCAGCCCGCGCGCACGCGCCAGCGCGCGCACGTCGGTCTTGGTCAGGGCGGCGTCGGCCAACGGCGTGACGACGCCACGCAGCGCGGCGGCGCGCTGGCCGGGGCGGTGGTCGCCGAGGTCGTCGACGATCGTGCCGACCGCGACCGTCGCGCCGCCCAGCCGGGCGCGCAGCGGCTCGAGCGCGTCGAACAATGCCGTCTTGCAGTGAAAGCAGCGGTCGCGGTCGTTGCGCCGGTACGCCGCGCGCTGCGCCTCGTCGGTCGCGACCTCGACGTGACGCACCCCCAGCGAGGCGGCGAGGTCGCGCGCCGCCGAGAGCTCCTCGGCCGGCAGCGACGGACTGACGGCCGTCGCGGCGGTGACGCGCGGGCCCAGGACGTCGACCGCGACGGCGAGCAGGAACGACGAGTCCACGCCGCCCGAGTAGGCGACCACGAGGTCGTCGTAACTGGCGAGCAGCGCGGTCAGACGCCGCTGCTTCGCGTTGGCGGTCAGCATGGCGGCAGTGTGCCACCACACGCTGAGACGTCGGCCGGGCGTCAGTCGTCTCGCACGGCGACCCGCACGCCGCGCCTTGTCACCGACGGCACCGTTTCCGCAACGCCCGTGACAAGGCCCGGCGGGGCGCAGCAGTCGCGGGGGCTGCCCCGCGTCAGCCGCCCGCCTCAGCCGCCGGCGTCGGCCAGCGCCGGGGCGAGCCGGTCGTGGGCGGCGAGTTCGCGGCGCTGCGGGGCGAGAGCCCGTTCCTCGGCGGCGGTCGCGACCGCGGCGCGCAACCGGCGCAGCACCCGGGCGCGGTGGCGCCGCGCCCCGACGGCCGCCAGCCGCCGGCGCAGCGCCGCGGTGACGAGCAGCGCGAGCGCCCCGCCGAGCGCGAGCAGCGTCGGCCACGGCACCTGCCCGACCCTCGGGGTCGGCGGCGCCGGGAGCTGCAGCCACGCGACGGCACCCAGCGCGCACAACCACACGACGCCGACCAGGGTCGCGGCCTCGAACGCCGTGCCGACGACGGCGAACACCCGCCACCACAGCCGCGGCCGGACGTCGTGGACGGCGACGCGGTCCAGCGCCTTCGCGACGGCGAGCGGGAGCTCGTCGGCGAGCCCGCGCCCCGCCGCGGCCAGCCGCGCCGGCCACGGGTGCGGCAGCCGCCGCGCCACCGTGTCGACCAGCTCGAGCACCGCGTGTCGCACGGCGACGGGCGACACTTCGACGCCGGTCGGCAGCGGGGTACGCAGGCGCCGCAGTGGGGCGCGCAGCTGCCGAAAGCGTCGCAGCACCCGCGCGGTGAGCAGGGGGCGCCCCGTGTCGTTGGCGTCGTCGCGGTAGCTGCGCGCCCCGGCGTCGGCGAGCGCCTCGACGCCGGCGGCGGTGGCCAGCGCCGCGGCGAGGCGGTCGGCGTCGAGCGACACGCGGCGGTCGTCACCGACCTGTTCGCGCAGCGCCGCGGCGACGCGGCATACGTCGGCGGTGATGCGCTCGGCGACCGCGCGCCGTTCGCGCACGAATCGGGCGATCAGCGCCCGCAGCTCGGCGATCCCCTCGCCGGTGCGCGCGGACGTCGCGAGCAGCGTCGCCTTGCGCAGTCCCGCGCCGGCGAGCAGCCGCGCGAGGTCGTCGCGGACCGCGCGCCGCGCGCCCGCGTCGAGCTCGTCGGTGCGGTTGAGCACCACGACGACGACGCGCGCGTGCTGTGCCAGCTGGCGCAGGTAGCCGTCGTGCAGCGCCCGCTGCGCGTACTTCAGCGGGTCGACGACCCACACGAGCACGTCGACGCGCGCGACGAAGCGGTCGACGGTGATCCGGTGGTCCGGCGCGACGGAGTCGTGGTCGGGGAGGTCGAGCAGCACCAGACCCTCGGGCGCGTCGGGCCCTGCCGCGGCGACGTGGCGGCGGCGCACGCCGAGCCAGTCGAGCACCGCGGTGGTCGCGGCCGGGTCGCCGACCGCCCAACTGGTGACCTCGGCCGTCACGGGGCGGACCGCGCCGACGCGCGACAGCGGCGCCCCGGCGAGCGTGTTGAACAGCGACGACTTGCCGCTGCCGGTGCCGCCGGCGAGCGCGACGACGACCGCCTGGGCGCCGCGCGCGAGGCGTTCGCGCGCCGTGTCGGTGACGGCGCGCGCCTCGGCGACCAGCGCGTCGTCGAGCCGGTCCTGCGCGAGGGCGACGACCTCGTCGAGTGCGGTCAGCCGCCCGGCGAGGTCGAGCCGGCCGTCAGCCACCGGCGCTGCGGGCGGCGACGAGCCGGTCGCAGGCGGCCTCGAGCGCCGCCGCCTCGTCCGGGTCGGGCGTCACATCGGCCAGCGCCGCGGTGAACCGCGCTCGCTCCTCGGTGGCGAGATCGGCGAACCGTGCGAGCAGATCCTGGCGCGCCTCGGCGACCAGGGCGCGAAGGTTGGCCTCGCCGAGCAGCTTCACGAGCAGGCCCTGGTTCGCGGCACCGGCCGCCGCGGCGATGCCGACCTCCGCGCCGGTGATCCCGGCCGACGCCATCGCGAGCAGGATCGCCGAGGTCGCCGCGACGCTGACGACCGACGAGACGACCCGCGCCTGCAGGCGTCGAGACGCTCCCGCCGACGCGACGAGGTCGGCGACGTGGCGCTGCCAGTCGCGCACGGCCGTCTCGGCGCGGTCATCCAGCCCGTCGCTGCGCCGCGGCGCGACGCCGGCGTCGGCGACCAGCCGCCGCCCAGCGGGCGTGGCTGCCCAGCGGGCGACGACCTCGGCGGCGGCGAGGTCGGCGAGCTGCCCGATGAGCCCCGCGACGGTGTCGGCGACCTCGACGCGGACCTGACGCTCCAGGCGCTGTTCCTCGCCGACGCCGACGTTGGCGAGCAGCGACTTCACCCACGCGCGCGCCTGGCCGGTCGCGGCCTCGGTCAGCTTCAGCGCACGACCGGCGCCGACGAAGCGGTCCCAGCGGGCGACGACCTCCTGGCGCAGCGGCAGCCCCTCGTCGAGCGCGGCGGCGAACTGTCGGCGGGCGTCGTCGTACGCGGCGTCGACGTCGCCGGCCAGGGCCGCGGTCAGCCGCGCCTCGTCGTCGAGCGCCTCGATGAGCGTGCCGACCTCACCGGGCACCGCGTCGAGCGCCCCGCGCAGCGTCTGCAGGCGGTGCGCGCGGCGCGCCGCGGCATCGCCGAGCGACGCGAGCCAGCCGCGCAGCTCCGTCGCGACGGTGCCCGGCAGCCGCCCGTGGCTGATGGTGGTCACCGGCACGGTGAACAGGCGGACCGCGTCGAGGCCCTCGGCGGCGAGCTTGCCGCGGAAGTCCGCTGTCACCTCGGCGACGTCGGCGTCGTGGACCTGCGTCAGCACAACCGCCAGCGCGGTGCGCCGGGCCCGCGCGCGGCGCAGGTAACGCATCGACTCCTCGTCGGCGTACTTGCCGGCGGTGGTGAACCACAGCCACAGGTCCGCGGCGTCGAGCAGCTGGTCGGCCAGGGCGCGGTTGGCGCTGCTGACCGAGTCGACGTCGGGCGCGTCGACGACGGCCAGGCCCGGGGGGATGGCGGCGCTGCGCACGAGCCGCAGCTCGTCGCTGCTGTCCCCGCCGGCGGCCGGGGCGTCGCCCTCGACGCGCGGCAGCGCCGGCAGGACCCGGTCGCCGGCAAACCACTCGACGTCGCCGGGATGGCACACCAGCGCCGGCGCGAACGTCGTCGGCCGCAGCGGTCCGGTGGCGAGCAGCTCCTTGCCGACCAGCGTGTTGACGAACGTCGACTTGCCGGCGCCGGTGACGCCGCCGGCGACGACGAGCAGCGGTGCGTCCAGGTCGCGCAGCCGCGCGGCGTGGCCGTCGAGGTCGCGCGCGAGCCGGTCGCGCGCGGCGACGCGCTCGGCCCGCGCGGGGTGGTCCAAGGCGAAGGTGGTTCGCGCGACGGCGGCGCGCAGCTCTTCCAACGCCTGGGGCAGTCCGGCGGTGGCCACGCTCGCGTCGGTCGATGTCACGGGCTGGATGTACCCACCCGGCGCCCCGTCGCCGCGCGCGCGTCAGCCCCCGGCCACGGCGGGGATGATCGACACCGTCGCACCGTCACGCACGGGGGTAGCAAGCCCTTGACCGAAGCGGATGTCCTCGTCGTCGACGAAGATGTTGACGAACCGCCGGACGGCGCCACGGTGGTCGAGCAACCGCTCGGCGACGCCGGGATGAGCGGCGTCGAGCGCCGCGACGACGCCGGCGACGTCGTCGCCCGCCACCTCGACGGTGGCCTGTCCGCCGGTGACGGTGCGCAGCGGGGTGGGGATGCGGACGGTCGCGGTCATCATCGCTCCTGGAGCCGCACGGCGGCGGCGAACTCGTCGAGGGTCGGCGTGATCGTCGTCGTGGGGCCATACGCGTTGCCCAGCGCGTCGAGGGTTTTCAGCCCATGGCCCGAGATCACCGCGACGGTGCGCTCGTCGGGTTCGATGCGCCCCTGGGCGACGAGCTTGCGCAACACCCCGACGGTCACCCCGCCCGCCGTCTCGGTGAAGATGCCCTCCGTGCGGGCGAGCAGCGCGATGGCGTCGACGATCTCGGCGTCGGACACGTCGTCCATCGCGCCACCGGTCCGCCGCACGGCGTCGAGGGCGTAGTAGCCGTCGGCAGGGTCGCCGATCGCCAGGGACTTGGCAATCGTGTCGGGGACGACCGGTCGGATCGTGTCGGCGCCGCCGCGGTGGGCGGTCGCGATCGGCGCGCAGCCGCTGGCCTGCGCACCGGAGATCCGCCACGGCGTGTCCGCGACGAGCTCGAGGTCGACCAGCTCGCCGAACGCCTTGTCGATCTTGACGAGCATGGCCCCCGACGCCATCGGCGCGACGACGTGGTCGGGCAGGCGCCAGCCGAGCTGCTCGGCGATCTCGTAGCCGATGGTCTTCGAGCCCTCGGCGTAGTAGGGCCGGACGTTGACGTTGACGAAGGCCCAGCCGTACTCGCCGGCCGCTTCGCCGCACAGGCGGTTCACCTCGTCGTAGGTGCCCTTCACCGCGACGAGGGTCGGTCCGTACACGGCGGTCGCGACGACTTTCGCCCGTTCGAGGTCGGCGGGGACCACGACGACGGCGCGCATCCCGGCCGCGGCGGCGTGCGCGGCGACGGACTGGGCGAGATTGCCCGTTGACGCGCACGCGGCGGTGTCGAAGCCGAGGCGCCGGGCGGCGGTCAGAGCCACCGACACGACCCGGTCCTTGAACGAGTGCGTCGGGTTGGCGCTGTCGTTTTTCAGCCACAGGTCCGACAGCCCGAGCGCCGCGCCGAGCCGCGGCGCCGCGACGAGCGGCGTGACGCCGGCACCCAGGTCGACGCGGTCGTCGGCGGTCGTGCCCGGCAGCTGTGGCAGCAGGTCGGCGTAGCGCCACAACGTCGGCGGGCCCTCGGCGATGCCTTCCCGCGTGACGGCGCCGCGCATCGCGTCGTAGTCGTACGCGACCTCCAGCGGCCCGAAGCAGAACTCGCACGCATGGACCGCGGCGACCTCCACGGCGTGGCCGCACTCACGGCATCGCAACCCGGTGACGTAGCTCATCGCAGTCCTCGCCTCGGAACGTAACAACGCCTCCCGACGAGCGGGAGGCGGCGGCGAGCGATCGCGACCATCTTCCCCCGTGCGGGGCCGGATGTCGCACCGTCCCGACCGCGCGGGCGCGCGAGCGGGGGGTTGCGGAGGCGTCAGCGGGCCGGGTCCCTCAGCCTCTCGTGATGGCGTGCGTATGCGGTTGTGTGCCCAACCTTGACACTGCCGGGGGGCTGCCGCAACCCGACGGTCGGCCGCGTCTTACCCCGGCCAGTCGGCGCCGACGAGGACGTGCAGGTCGACGCTGTCGCTGAACGCCGTGTTCGGCGCCACCTCGCCGAAGCGCTCGTCGCGGTCGCGCAGCGCCTCGGCCTCCGCCTCGTGGCCGTCTGTGGCGAGCACCGTCGTGGCCGCAACATCGGTTCCGGCCGGGTTCACGACGACGACGTCGTAGCCGAGGTCACGCAGCGTCTCGGCGGCGTCGGCCGCCTGCTCGCCGGTGCCCACACCGTCGAGCACCTGGACGCTGGTCTGCGCCGGCGGCGGAACGTCGTCGTCCCGCCGCGCGACGTCGTCGCCCCGCTTCTTGTCGTCTTCACCGTCCTCCAGCTCGGGGATGGTCAGCTTCTCCTCCGGCTCTGGGCGGCGCGCCGGCCGCGGACGCTTCGACGGCGCCGCACGCGGGCGCGGGCGGGCGCTGCGCTCGGGCGTCGGCGCGGCGCTCGCCGTGGGCGCCTCACCGCTGACTCCCGGTTCGAGTACCACCGCGGGACCGCCGCTGCCGTCGTCGCGGCCGAGTTGCGTCAACACGCCGGTGACCAGCGCCGTGACGGCCATGGCCACCAGCCCACCCGCGACCGCCCGCCCGAGCGAGCGGCGGAACGAGTCGTCCCCTGGCGACGTGTGACGGGCCATCTCAGCGCCCGGTGCGCTCCCCGAGCGCTCGCGCCGTGCGCTTGCTGCGGCGCTCGTCGCGGCGCCGGCGCAGCCGCTTGACGGTCAGCGGGTCGTACGCGGCGGCGGCCGGCAGCTCCACGATCCGCGCGACGAGCTGGTAGTAGCGCGCCGGCGTGACGCCGAACACCCGGCGGATCGCCACGTCCTTTGCCCCACGGTGCACCGGCCAGTCACGCTCGAAGTCCAGCACCGCACGCGCGCGCTCATCCAGGCCCGGAGTCGTCATGGTGCAAGTCTAGGAAGGCGACCCGCGCCAGGTGTGCAAGCGCCGCCGTTACGCTGTCGCGGAACGCCGGGGTAGCTCAGTTCGGCAGAGCAGCGCTCTTGTAAAGCGAAGGTCGTGGGTTCGACTCCCATCCCCGGCTCAGCGTCTTCCCTGTGCGGCCGACTAGCCGTCAAGGCTCCACAAGGAGCCACGAGCGTTCGAGTACGACGTGGTCGTGATCGGTGCCACCGGACGGTGGGTCACCGGATGGATTGGAGGCTCTCGTGACCGAGGTCGAGGCCGTGCCCCTGCGTGCGGTGCTGCTCAACTGCACCTTGAAGCGCTCCGCAGAGACGTCGAACACCGAGGCGCTGATGCGCCAGGTGACGGCCTGGTTCGACACCATGAACGTGACCAGCGAGATCGTTCGCGTCGTCGACTACGACGTGCGGTTCGGCGTGACCTCCGACGAGGGCGACGGCGACGAGTGGCCGCTGCTGCTCGCCAAGATCAAAGCGGCCGACATCGTGGTCATCGGCACGCCGATCTGGTTCGGCGTACGCAGCAGCGTCGCGCAGATGGTCATCGAGCGACTCGACGGCACCTACGCCGAGCACAACGAGGTGGGGCAGTATCCGCTGTACAACAAGGTCGGCGGTGTGGTCGTGACCGGCAACGAGGACGGTGCCCACGCCGCGGCCGAGACGACGCTGTTCAACCTCACACACCTGGGTCTGACGATCCCGCCCAACGCCGACACCTACTGGGTGGGTGACGCCGGTCCTGGCCCGTCCTACATCGAGGCCGGCGGCGCCGACCACGACTACACGAAGCGCACCACGCGGTGGATGGCGCACAACCTCGTGCACGTGGCGCGCATCCTGCGGGCCCATCCCATCCCGCCCGAGGGCAACACCCGCGAGCAGGAACATGAACACAAGCCCCACATCGGATGACAGACGACCGTCACACGGTGAGTTCAAAGCCACGACCGTGTCCCACAACCGTCGAGGTGTCCGGAGGCGAGCGCATCTTCACGGCGGCGGCCGAGCCGAAGGGCGTTCATGCCCTTGCTCGACGGACCATCTCCTGACCTCGCGGCACGCCGCCTATCGTGCGCTGCGCGCGCTGGTCGACTGGTTCGACGCGACGCTGTGATCGATCCGGCAGGCGCGACCGTACGCCTTCTGCGCCAGGATCGCGGTGTCGGTCGGACTGGCGTCAAGCGATGCCCCGGTCCTGTTCGAGCAGACGAAGCCAGACCTCGCTGACGGTGGGGAAAGCGGGCACCGCGTGCCACAGCCGGTCGAGTGAGATCTCGGCGACGATCGCGATGGTCGCCGCGTGCAGCATCTCGCCAACGCCCGGACCGGTGAACGTGGCGCCGACGACCACGCGGCGCGCCTCGTCGACCACGAGCTGGGCGACCCCCTCGACGTCCTTGCCCCGCAGCGCACCTCCGGCTGCGCTGGTCAGCGCGACCTGTAGCACCTTCACCCCGAGGCCGCGTTCCTCGGCCTGGGCCTGCGTGAGCCCGACCGCCGCGATCTGGGGGTCGGTGAAGACCACGCGCGGGACGGCGATGTCGTCGGCGATGTCGTGGCGGTCTTTGCCCGCGATGACGTCGCCCACGAGCCGAGCCTGGTACTTGCCCTGGTGGGTCAGCAGCGCCCGACCGTTGACATCACCGACGGCGTAAAGCCAGTCGCCGTCGACGCCCTGCACCCGTAGCCGGTCATCGGTCTCCAGGTAGCCGCCGGCTTCGAGGCCGACGGTCTCGAGGCCGATGTGGCGGGTGTTCGGGGTCCGGCCGACCGCGACCAGCAGCTCGTCCCCCGTCAGCTCCCGGCCGTCCTCGAGCGAGATCGTGACCGGACCGTCGACGCCCTCGCGTGCCGCCTTGACCATCGTCGCGCCGGTCAGCACCTCGATCCCCAGTCTTTCCAACGACGCGCGCAGCAGGTCGGACGCGAACGGCTCTTCGGCGGGGACCAGCCGGTCCTGCATCTCGACGATCGTCACCTGCTCAGCGCCGAGCCAACGCCAGGCCTGGGCCATTTCGACCCCGACCACACCGCCGCCCAGGATCAGCAGCCGGCCGGGGACCTCCTTCGCGCTGGTGATCTCGCGGTTGTCCCACACCCGGATGTCACGCAGCCCCTCGACCGGCGGGATCGCCGCACCGGAGCCGGTGGCCACCACGACCGCCTTGTGCGCGCGCAGCACGAGGGTGGCGTCCTCGGTGTCGACCTCGACGATGCGCTCACCCGCCAGACGCGCCACGCCGCGCACGAGGTCGCAACCGATGCTCTCGACCCACTGCGCCTGGTACTTGTCGTCCCAGTGAGCCGCGAACTCGTCGCGACTGTGCAGCGTCCGCTCGACGTCGACGTCGCCGGTCACGGCTGCGGCCGCGCCCGGCACCCGCCGGGCCTCCGCCAGCACCTCGCCTGGGCGCAGCAGCGCCTTGCTCGGCATGCACGCCCAGTAGCTGCACTCCCCGCCGACGAGGGCCGACTCGACGAGGGCCGCCGACAAGCCGTTGTCGATCGCGTACCAGGCGGCGTTCTCGCCGGCAGAACCGCCGCCGATCACGACGACGTCGTACTCACGGTCCGTGGCCACAGTGGTTCCTCTCTTTTTGGGTCGCCATCACAGGGAAACACGCCAGCAGCGACAACTCAGCGTGCCGGTGGCGAGTTCCCGAGCCCGGACGGGGCGTCGACACGACGACCGGCAAGTCCGCGGTCCGTTCGATGGAGCTCGGCGACGGGGCCCGCGGGTGCGCCGCGCTGCCCGTAGCCGAGCAGGCCGTCAATGACGACGTCCGCGGCGAACTCGTCGTCGGCGACGGCGAGGGGAACGGCAGGCGTTCTCGCCTATCGGACTCGTCAGCGCCGCCTGGGCGATCACAAAAGGCCGAAGGGCGCGCGAGCGCCGAAGGCGGGGCGTAGACGACGAACTGCCGAACGCACCACGGTCAGAGGCGACGAGCCGTCAACATACGCCGTCGTGATAGGACTACCGGCAAAGCCGGGCCGCCGCTTCCCACCCGTTCACGCGGGTGGGGAAGCGGCGGGCCTCCTCTCCAAAGAACAGCCCGTCAGCGCGTGCTGTGGCTGTAAGCTCCCCGATTCGGAGCCCGATCCGCGCACAGGACCGACACGCCCCCCTGCGTACCGCACGCGGGGTCCTTGTCGCCCCGGTACGTGCTTTCAACGTAGTAGCGGTATGCAGTCACGCCATCCCCCAACAACTGTCTGGGGAACTGTACTTTTAGAAGCTGCGCGGTCCAGGCCGCCACACCTTTGCATAGCCGGTCACACGCTCGGTTCGAGTATTCTTCATCTCTGCGAAGAGGCTGCCGTCACTCGCCTCCGCAACGGTTAGCACACGGTCGGGTCTCCGGTCCCCGCGTGTGTCAAACAAGATATCGAAGTTTCCAAGATCGTCGTTGCCACGGCTCGTGAGTGACGCCACGATGTGTCAGCAAGCGCTGCGGCGAGTCACCGAGCACGGCATGACCATGCTCGACGCGTCTGATGTCCAACAGGCCGTCGGCGTCCCGCGGATCGCTGAAGCCGGCGCGGTCGGCGTAGGCCGCCGGCGGCGTCGCGAACAGCGTCAAGGCGGTCGTCGACATGATCAAGAAGACGACCAGCAGCAGAGGACCTCGAGTGGAGTGTCCCTGGTGTGCGTACATATTGTGCCCAGCGTTGGAAGGGCGGCGCGCCGAAAAGCACAGCCGCATCGCAGCGCCGCCCACCATGCCGCCCGTTGCATGCGCTTGGAGTGGAGGTCGGCCACGACCGGGGGTCTGCCCTCAACCGCTCGATCGGCCTACGACCGCCAGTCTTGCGAGGAACGGCGGTTCTGTGAAAGGTACGCAGCGCTGGGCGCTTTGTCGACAGTCGGGTAATTTCTCGGTTGGCCCCACTCGCGGCGTTGCGCGCACACGGACGCGATGGAGGCGCGAAGTGGACGCGGCGGGCTGAGGACCCTTCATCGCCGCAACGCCCGCGCCGGGCAGCTCGTCAAGGGTGGCGGCCGCAGCCCACGTCAACGTCGAAGACCGCACCGACCAAATGCGCCGAAGACGCGTCCACTGGCACGGCTTGTAGCATCATGAGACGCTGCTCTGGATGCCGTTGATCGGGGACGTGACGATGCGAACGACGCTCGCCCTCGATGACGAGTTGCTTGCGGAGGCGCAGAGGCTCACGGGCACGAGTGAGAACAGCGCGCTCGTGCGTGAGGCGTTGCGGGCTTTGATCCAGCGGGAGAGCGCCCGACGTCTGGCCAGGCTCGGCGGTAGCGAGGCCGCGCTCCAGGCCCCGAGACACCGTACCGAACCCTCGTGAGCCCGGCGGACACCTCGGTCTGGATCGATCATCTGAGAGCCGGGACGGCCACGCTGACACAGCTGCTCGAGCGAAGCCTCGTCCTGGGGCATCAGTGGGTGATCGGCGAACTCGCGCTCGGCCATCTCCCCCGACGCGCGAAATCCTTGGACTGTTGACGAGCATCCCTCAGGAGACGGTCGCGACGACAGACGAAGTGCTGACGCTCGTCGAGCGTCACGGCCTGTACGGCCATGGCATCGGCTACGTCGACGCGCACCTTCTTGCGGCGACACAACTGACGCCTGACGAACAGCTTTGGACCACCGACCGACGCCTTGGCGCTGCCGCGTCACGTATCGGTTGCGCCGTCGACCCCGCTGTGGTTGCCGCGAGGGAAGGTGAGGCGCGCTGACCGCCGCCGCCGGGGCTGATCGGCAGGCAGTGCGCCGCCCCGCCGTGACCGTCGAGCGCGACGTCATGGTCGCGATGCGCGATGGCGTGCAGCTCGCCGCCGATGTCTACCGCCTCGACTACGCTGGCCCACTGCCGGCGCTGCTGCTGCGCACGCCGTACAACAAGACCGACTACGAGGCGATGTGCGGCTGGCCGAGTCGCTTCGCGCGCCGCGAGTACGCGGTCGTCGTCCAGGACTGTCGCGGCTGCCACGCGTCGCAGGGCGATGTCGACTTTCTGTGGCCGGAGGCCGAGGACTCCTACGACACCGTCGCGTGGGTCGCCGCGCAGCCGTGGTGCGACGGCCGGGTCGCCACCTTCGGCACGTCGTGGGGTGGCTGGACCCAGACCGCCGGCGCCGCCCTTGGGGCGCCCGCGTTGGCCGCGATGGTGCCCAATATGAGCGGCGCGTGCGCCTGGGCCCACACGGTGCGCCACGCCGGCGCGTTGGAGCTGCGGTTTCTCGCATGGGCGTTCTGGCACTCGGCGATGAACACCCAGCGCGAGCTCAAGCCCGAGCCGTGGATCGACCAGGCGCTGAACCTCGGCGCCCCGTCGTTTCGCCAGTGGCTGTCCGCCATGCCGCTGCGGCGCGGTCACACCCAGCTCGCGCTGGTCCCGAGCTACGAGCGGTGGGCGCTCGAACTGCTGACGAGCAGCGACTGGAACGACCGCTGGGCGCATCCCAGCGTCAACCCGATCGGCTACGTCGACGACTGGCCCGACGTGCCGATCCTGCTGGTGGGCGGCTGGTACGACTCGTACACGCGCTCTACGTTCGAGCTGTTCACCGCGCTGACCGCCACAGGCCGCACGGGTCCGGTCAGGGCGCTCGTGGGACCGTGGGTCCACGGCCAGGCCACCGTCGAGCAGCCGTGGGCCGGCGATGTCGACTTCGGTCCCGAGGCCGCGCTGGACGACTTCGCGAAGCTGCACCTGGAGTTCTACGACGAGCATCTACGCGGCATCGACCGGGGTGACGGTCCGCCCGCGCCGCTGCGGATTTTCGTGATGGGCGGCGGGCCGGGAGACCGCTCGTCGGCCGGGCGGCTGCGCCACGGGGGGCAGTGGCGCGACGAGTACGAGTGGCCGCTCGCCCGCACCATCTACACCCCCTACCACCTGCATCCCGACGGCGGCCTGCGACCGGAGCCGCCGGCGGTCGCTGCGGCGGCGACCAGCTACCTGTTCAACCCCAACGATCCCGTCCCGTCCGTCGGCGGCAACGTGTCGTCGTTGACCGAGCTGGTGGCCCTTCCCGCCGGCATCGGCGACTCGGCCTACGCCGGCCTCGCCGAGCGCCTCGGCGACGTCCTGACGGCCGGGCCGTTCGACCAACGGACGCATCCCGGGCTGTTCGGATGCACGCCGCCCTACCTGCCGCTCGCGGCGCGGGCGGACGTCGTGGTGTTCCAGACCGAGCCGCTGGCCGACGCGGTGGAGGTCACCGGTCCCGTGACGGTCCGGCTGTGGGTGGCCACGACGGCGCGCGACACCGACGTCACGGCGAAGCTGCTCGACGTCTATCCGCCGTCACCGTGGCATCCGTACGGCTACGCGATGAACCTCACCGACTCCATCGTGCGGCTGCGCTACCGGTCGGGGCGCCACGCCGCCGCCTACGAACCCGGCGCGGTGGTCGAGGTCGAGATCGTGCTGTACCCGACGAGCAACCTGTTCGCCGCCGGCCACCGGATCCGGCTCGACATCTCGTCGAGCAACTTCCCGCGCTTCGACGTCAACCCCGGCACGGGTGAGCCGCTCGGGACCGAGCGCGCCCGCGTGACGGCCGAGAACACGATCTACCACGACGCGGCGCATCCCTCCCACGTCGTGCTCCCCGTCGTTCCGCCGACCTGACGACGGCTACGGCAGGGACACCCGACCGTCGGGGTCGAGCGGGAAGAACGGGTTGTGGGCGACCTCCCACAGGTGACCGTCGGGATCCGCGAAGTAGCCGGCGTAGCCGCCCCACGGCGTCTGCTGTCCCGGCTTGACGATCCGCCCCCCGGCCTGCTGCGCGCCGGCGAGCATCTCGTCCACCGCCGCCGTCGTCGGCAAGTTCATCGCGAGCGCGACGCCCGCGAACCCGCGAGGCGCCGGACCGGGCAGACCGACGTCGGCGGCGAGCGCGTCGCGGCCGAACAGCGCGAGCGCGGCCGTGGAGCCGTGGAAGAACGTCACCGACGGCTCCGACGCGGACGACCGTGTCCAGCCGAGCGCGGCGTAGAACTGCGACGCGCGCTCGACGTCGTCGACCCCCAAGGTGACCAGGCTGATGTGCGGCATGCCGGGGACCCCTTCGAGCACTAAGGCCTTGGTCCCGACCCAACGTCGCCGTCGGCGGGCGGCGGTGCCAGGTCGCCGAGCGGCACGACGGCGGGACGGTCGCACAGCGCCGTGGACAGGCGGGCGTCGAGGCCGAGCACCCCCCACGCCGCCAACCGGTCGCGCACCACTCCCGGGGCGACGCGCAGCCGCGTGGCCGGCAGCTCGACCGGCAGGTCGCGGCGGATGCGCATCAGCGCGACGTTGCGCAGGAACACCGACGAGGCCGCGTCGGACAGGTCGTCGATCAGCGCTTGGCCCAGCGGGCGGCCGAGGACGCTGCGGCAGCCGAGCGGGTCGGCGACCGCGTCGGCGACGGTCGGATACGCGCGCAGCAGGGCTGCCGCCCGCGACGGTCCGATGCCCGGGATGCCGGGAAGGTTGTCCGACGTGTCGCCGCGCAGTGCCGCGAACTCGAGGTAACGCGCTCCGTCGATGCCGAACTCGCTGCGCAGCCGCTGCGGAGTCACCTCGACGGCGTTGTCCATGCCCGAGCGCAGCCGCAGGACGGTCGTGGCATCGCTGACCAGCGCGTAGGCATCACGGTCCGACGTCGCGACGACACAGTGCCAGCCGTTGGCCTCGGCGGTCGCGGCGGCCGAGCCGCAGACGTCGTCGGCCTCCCAGCCGCGCGCGACGACGACGGCGACGCCGAGCTCGAGCAGGATCGTCGGCGCCTCGTCGAGCAGCTCGTCGAGGTCGGCGTGCTTGTCGCCGCGCCCCGCCTTGTAGGCGGGGTAGCGCGCCTTGCGCGCCGACGCGACGCGGCAGTCGAAGCCGACGATCAGGCCGGCGGGTCCCACGCGGTCGCAAATGGCGGCGAGCAGCGCGAGGAAGCCGTAGAGCCCGCCGCGCGCGCCGAGAGCAGAGTCACGGTCGGGCGCCCCGTAGGCGTGGAACGCCCGGTGGACCAGCGAGTTGCCGTCGACGGCGAGCAGCGTGGGACGGCGTCGGCCCGCCGCGGCACGGCGCGCGACGGGGGCGGCGATCGCCTGCCGCGCCGGCGCCCCTCCGTGCGCCATGTCCGGCGCCTCGGCGACGTCGAACAGCGACAGCGCCGGCGCCGCGACGGAGGCCCCGGCGTCCGCCGACGCCCCGCCGTCGCTCACAGCGTCTCGGCCGCCGCGACGTCGGCGGCGCGAGCGCGCAGGGCACGCAACGTCGCGTCGCGGGCCTCGGCCACGATCCGCTTGCCTGGCGGCGGAACGCCGTCGAGCGCGAGCGCGGCATCGGCGATCGCGACGGTCTCGGCCGACACGAGCACCGCCGGGTACAGCCCGCCGGTCAGGAGCAGGGCCTCCTCGGGCCCGCGCGAGGACCACACGTCGGGCAGCACGTCGACGTAGCGGGGGGCGTACTCGGCGAGCAGCCCCTCCTGCCCCGGCTGGCCGAACCCGGCGACGATCGCGCGCATGGTCGCCAACGGCAGCGTCGCGTCGTCGACCAGCGCGTGCCACGCCGCGCGCTTCGCGTCGGCGTCGGGCCGTGCGGCCCGCGCCGTCGCCGCCCGCCGCGCCCCGAGGTCGGTGGGGTCGCGCTGGTACTCAGCGGCGATGGCGTCCTCGCCGACCGCTCCGGCGGCCGCGAGCGCGACGAGCAGGTGCCAGCGCAGGTCGGTGTCCACGGCGAGCCCGGCGACGGTCTCGGTGCCGTCGAGGAGCGCCGCGACCCGGGCGAGCTGCGCGTCGCTGTGCGCCGCGGACGCGAACGTCCGCGCCCACACCAGCTGGGTGTCACCGCCCGGCGGGGCGGCGCCCAGCCCCGTGGCCGCGCGGTCGGCGAGCAGCGTGCGCGCGTCCGCGCGGTTCGCGGGATCGCCGTAGCGCTCGACGGCGGCCTCCGCGCGGCGCAGCAGGTTGGCGAGCACGCCCACGTCGTCTTCCGCGTCGGCGTGGTCGACGACCAGGCGCAGCCAGCGCCGCGCCGGCAGCTCCGCGTCGCGGGTCATGTCCCACGCCGCCCCCCAGCACAGCGCGCGCGCGAGCGGGTCGCCGAGCTCACCGAGCCCGCGCAGCAGGGTGTCGACCGAACGTGAGTCCAGGCGCACCTTCGCGTAGGCGAGGTCGCCGTCGTTGACCAGCAGCAGGTCGGCCACGGGTTCGCCGGTCAACGCCGCGACCGGCGTGTGCGCCCCGTCGGCGTCCAGCTCGACGCGCCGGCGCAGCACCAGCGCGTCGTCGCGCAGGTCGTACAAACCCAGGCCGATCCGGTGGACGCGCAGCGTCGGGTGTTCCGCCGGCGCCTCCTGGGTCAACGCGACGGTGGTGTAGCGCCCGGCCGCGTCGACGTCGACGACCGGGCGCAGCGTCGTCACGCCCGCGGTCTGCAGCCACTGCGCCGACCACGCGCGCAGGTCGCGGCCTGACGCCTGCTCGAGCGCGGCCAGAAAGTCGTTCAGCTCCGCGTTGGCGTACTCGTGGCGCGGGAAGTACGCGCGTAGCCCCGTGACGAAGGCGTCGTCGCCGACCCAGGCGACCAGCTGGCGCAGCACCGACGCGCCCTTGGCGTACGTGATGCCGTCGAAATTGGTGCGGACGGCGTCCGTGTCGACCATGTCCGCGACGACGGGGTGGGTCGACGGCAGCTGGTCCTGCCCGTACGCCCAGGCTTTGAGGTCCGCCGCGAAGTCCGACCACGCGTCGGTGAAGCGGGTGGCGCGCACGAGCGCGAGGTAGGCCATGTACGTCGCGAAGCTCTCGTTGAGCCACAGGTCGTCCCACCAGCGCATCGTCACGAGGTCGCCGAACCACATGTGGGCCATCTCGTGCAGGATCGTCTCGCCGCGCCGCCGACGGTTCGCCTCGGTGACCTTCGAGCGGAACACGTAGCTCTCCGAGAAGGTGACGCAGCCGGCGTTCTCCATCGCCCCGGCGTTGAACTCGGGCACGAACACCTGGTCGTACTTGCCGAACGGGTAGGGGTAGGCGAAGACGTCGGTGAAGAAGTCGAAGCCCTGCCTCGTCAGCGTGACGATCTCGTCGGCGTCGAGGTAGCTGCGCAGCGACCGGCGGCAGTACACGCCCAGCTCGACGTCGCCGTGGCGGTCGGACACCCCGGTGTACGGACCGGCGACGACCGCGGTGACGTAGGTCGACAACGGCAACGTCGGCGCGAACTGCCAGCGGCCCGCCGCGCCGTCGTCGGGGCGAGCGACGACCGCGCCGTTGCTGACGACGACCCAGCCGGCCGGCGCGTCGACCCGCAGGGCGAACGGCGCCTTGAGATCGGGCTGGTCGAAGCACGCGAACACGCGGTGCGCGTCGAACGGCTCGAACTGCGTGTAGCAGTACGCCTCGCCGTCGACTGGGTCGACGAAGCGGTGCAGCCCGACACCGGTGTGCGAGTAGCGGCAGTCCGCGACGACGCGCAGTTCGTTGCGGGCCTCGAGTCCCGGCAGGCGCAGCCGCGCGCCCTCGTACGCGCCGACGTCGAGCGAACGGCCGTTGAGCTCGGCGTTGTGCACGACCGCCGCGTCGAGGTCGACGAAGCTGTCGGCGCCGGGCTGACCGCACGCGAAGGTCACGACCGTCTCGCTGCGAAAGGTCTCGCTGCCGCCGGTGACGTCGAGCGTCACGTCGTAGGCGACGCCGGACAGCAGCCGTGCCCGCGCGTCCGCCTCGGCGCGGGTGAGGTTGTCAGCGGTTGACACGACGGCCCTTCGGACGCATCAGGACGGCGACGCGCCCATCGTGGCGGGCGCCGGGCCGCGACGCCAGCCGGTCAGGCGTCCCAGTCCGGCGCGAACGGCGGGTCGATGAGCCGTTCGCCACGGGCGAGGCCGGCAATGCGTTCGTGCTGCGCCCCGGTGAGCACAAAGTCGAAGATCGCGAGGTTGGCTTCGAGGTGCCCGCGGCTGGACGCCTTGGGGACCGCCGAGACGCCGTCCTGCTCGACCAGCCAGCGCAGGGCGACCTGCACCGCGCTCTTGCCGTGCGCCTGGCCGACCTCGGCCAGGACCGGGTCGGCGGTGACCTTGCCGCGCGCGAGCGGCGAGTAGGCGGTCACCATCGCGTCGTGCTTGCGCGCGGCGGCGATGACCTCGCGCTGGTCGAGGAACGGGTGGTACTCGACCTGGTTGCAGACGACGGGCGCGAGGCCGACCGCACGCTCGAACTGGCTCGGCGTGAAGTTGCTCACGCCGAGATGGCGCACCTTGCCCTCGTCGCGCAGCGCCGTCATCGCGGCCAGCGTCGCGTCGAGGATGTCCATCGCAACGGGCCAGTGGATGAGCAGGAGGTCGACGTAGTCGCTGCCGAGCCGGCGCAGGCTCTCCTCGGTCGTGCGGCGAACGTCGTCGGGGGCGAGGCTGCGGATCCACACCTTCGTCGTGACCCACAGCTCGCCGCGGTCGACCGCGGCAGCACGGATCCCGGCGCCGACCTGCTCCTCGTTGCCGTACGCCTGGGCGGTGTCGAGGTGGCGGTAGCCCAGCTCGATCGCGTCGGCGACGACGCGGCGGCACTGCTCGCCCTCGAGCTCCCACGTCCCGAGGCCGAGTGACGGGACACGGGCACCGTGCACGGACACGTACTCCACGGGTACTCCTGACATCGGCGGCTGGACCGCCAGGCGTACCCACCACGACGAGGAGCTCCACCTCATGTCCGCTTCCTGGCCCGTCGCGCTGGTCACCGGCGCCTCCAGCGGCATCGGCGAGACCTTCGCCCGCCACCTCGCGCGCGAGGGTTCGCAGCTCGTGCTCGTCGCGCGCCGCCGTTCCCGGCTCGAGGCGATCGCCGCCGAGCTGCGCGACGAACACGGCACCAGCGTCGAGGTGCTCGACGCCGACCTGACCGAACCCGACGCCGTCGACCGGGTGGCACGGCGCCTGCGCGACGCCGACCGGCCGGTCGACCTGCTCGTGAACAACGCCGGGTTCGGGTCGCACGGAGCGTTCGCCGACACCGACCCCGTTCGCGAAGCCGACGAGGTCCGGCTCAACGTCATCGCCGTCCAGCAGCTGGCCCATGCAGCGCTGGTCGCGATGCGCCCCCGTCGACGCGGCGCGATTCTCAACGTCTCGTCGATGGCGGGGTTCCAGCCGCAGCCGTACGCGGCGACCTACGGGGCGACGAAGGCGTTCGTGACGAGCTTCAGCGAGGCCCTGCACGCCGAGCTGGCCGGCAGCGGCGTCACGGTCACGGCGCTGTGTCCTGGCTTCACGCGCACCGAGTTCGCCGACAGCGCCGGCGTCTCGGAGTCGGTGGTGCCCGCGCTGTTGTGGATGAGCGCCGACACCGTCGTCGACGCCGGGTTGCGCGGGTTGCGCCGCGGCCGAGCGGTCGTCGTCCCGGGCGTCGGCTATCAGCTGACGGCGGCCGTGTCGCGCGTCACGCCGCACGCCGTCACGTTGCCCGTCGTCGCGACGGCGTTCCGCCGCCGGTTGTCGCGCGACGCGGGCTGACGTCGCGGGGAGGAATCTCGGCGGGGGCGGCGAAGGAAGGGGGAAGCACACCGCCGTGCCCCGCCGACCGTGGAGACAACATGCCGCTGCTCGCCTCCCGCATCGTGCGCACCCTGGTGCTCGCCGCACTGGTGCTCGCCGCGCTCCCCGCCCTCCCGGCGGCTTCGGCGCCGGCTCGCAGCGCCGCCGTTCCCGCGCACCATCCGGACCTCGTCCTCGTCGGCTTCGCCGACGGTGTTGCCGCCGACGTGCGCGCCGTCGTCCACGCGCGGATGGGCGGGCGCGTCGAGAACCGCTTCGACCACCTCAACCTCGACGTCGTGCGCATCCCCGCGGGGCTCGCGCCGGTGACCGTCTCGGCGGCGTACGCCGCGCTGGCACCGGTGGCCTACGCGCAGCCGAACTGGCAGATGCGGATCGCCAGCGCGCCCAACGACGTGCTGTTCGAGGACGAGTGGGGCCTGCACAACACCGGCCAGCCGGTGACGGGAAGCTTCGTGCGCGGTGTCGCCGACGCCGACGTCGATGCGCCCGAGGGTTGGGACGCGGCCTTCGGAGCCGGCAACTTCCCGAGCAGCGGCGGCGCCCGCGTCGGAATCCTCGACACCGGCATCGACCTGAGCCACGTCGACCTGCTCGGCAAGACCAAGGCGTGCGCCAACGCGCTGACCGGCACCGGCATCGTCGTCAACGGAAGCTGCTCGGACGACAACCTGCACGGCACCCACGTCGCGGGAACAGTCGGCGCGATCGCCAACAACAGCGTCGGAGTGGCCGGCGTGGCTCCCAACGCCGAGTTTGCGATCTTCAAGGGTCTTGACGCCGCGGGGGTCGGGTTCTACGCCGACATCGTCGCGGGCGTCCACTGGCTGCACACGACCGGTGGGGCGCGGATCATCAGCATGAGCATCGGCGGGCCGCAGGACAACGCGCTTGACAAGGAGCTGTCCGAGGCCGCCGCCGCGGGCACGCTGCTTATCGCCGCCGCCGGCAACGACGGCGACGACACGCCGAACTACCCCGCCTTTCACCGCGACGTGATGTCGGTGGCGGCGGTCGACGCCGCGGGCAAGCGCGCGAGCTTCAGCAACTGCAACAGCGATGTCGAGATCGGCGCTCCGGGTGTGGACGTGTGGTCCACCGCGCCGGGCAACACCTACGTCTCCATCAGCGGGACGTCCATGGCGACGCCCCACGTGTCCGGTGTCGCCGCGATGATCATGTGGCGCAATGGACTCGACGCCGCCCAGACGCGCAGCGCGCTGCGCAACAACACCGAGGGCGACGGCGGCTGCGGCGGCGTCGGGCGTGTCAACCTCGCCAAGGCGCTGGGCGGCACGACGACGACCGAGCCGCCGCCGCCGACCGAGCCCGGCGCCATTGCCGGCAAGGTCACCGACGCGTCGACCAAGTCGGGTGGCGCGATCGCCGGCGCCACCGTCGACTGCGGCACGGCCGGCAGCGCGAAGACCGCCACGGACGGGAGCTACACGATCACGGACGTGACCCCCGGCAGCTACAGCTGCACGGCGAGCGCGACCGGCTACCGCTCGAAGCGCCAGAGCGTCACGGTGTCGTCGGGTGCGACGACGACCGCGAACTTCGCGCTGCGCAAGGCCTGAGGCACCCGTCGTCAGCCCGCCGCGCGGCCGTCGCGGCGGGCTCGCAGGCTCTTGCGGATCAACAGCGGGTAGCCGAGCACGCCGATGGCGGCGAACGAGAACCACTGGATGGCGTACGACAGGTGTGACCCTTCGCTGGGCTGCGGCAGCGCCGGCGGGCGGGGCAGCTCCCCGGGCGCGACCGGCTGCTGGGACTCCAGCAGCAACGAGAACGGGTACAGCGGCGCGGCGACCTGCGGCTGCAGGCGCTCCGCGTCGACCGCCGAGACGAACGTCAGGCGCTGAGGGTCTCCTCGGCTCGAGCCGGCGCGTGCCGCCGTGGCGGGGGGTAGGACGATGCCCTCGACACGAACCTCGCCGTCGGGCGGCGCCGCCTGCGCGACCGGTGGCTCGTCGAGGGCGAACGGCACCCAACCACGGTCGACCAGCACCGCGCGGCCGGCTGCCGTGCGCAGCGGCGTCACGACGTGGTGGCCCGGGGCGTCGCGGTCGGCGCGCGGCGTGAGCAGCACCTCGTCACCGACGTCGTAGCGCCCGGTGACCCACACCCGCCGGTAGGCGAGCGCCTTTGCGTCGCCGCCGGCGCCGGCGACGGCGGTCGCGAGGGCTTGGGGCGGCTGCGACAGGCGTTGTGAGATCAGGGCGTTGTCGGCGCGGCGCTCGTCGAGGCGGCGCAGCTGCCACAAGCCGAGGCTGACGAACAGCACCGCGATCGCCAGGACCGCCGTGTGCGCCACCAGCCAGCGCGGCCTCAGCAGGAAGCGGTACACGTCGCCAGTCTGCCGTGACCGCGGCAGCGACGTGCCACAAGACGACAGGGCCCCCGCCGAAGCGGGGGCCCGTTGTCATGCTTCGCGGCTTGCTACGGCAGCGTGGCGCCGGTCTCACGCGTCCGCAGGAGGCCGACGCCCACCGCCAGGCTCGTCAGACCCAGCAGGACCAGTGCGACGATGCCCAGGCCGGTGGAGGCGAGGGCGTCGACGACGCCGACCGCCCCCAGCGTGCGCGCGGCGCGCGATGCGTTGCCGGCTGCCCCGACGAGCGCGGTCGGCGTCATCCCGGCGATGCCGAGTACGCCCTCGGCCGGCGGCTGGCCGACCGTGGTCTGCGCGTCCGGCGTCCCGCCGGAACGAGTGATGACGACGTCGGCGACCTCGGTGTCGCCCTCGCGTTCGATGACGACACCGAGCACGCCCTCGTCGATCGGCGGCGTCACCTGGGTGCCGTCAGTGCCGTCAGTGCCGTCAGTGCCGTCAGTGCCGTCGGTGCCGTCAGTGCCGTCGTCAGTGCCGTCAGTGCCCGGAGGCACACTGCACCCAGAAGACCTTGCTTGACGTTGTTGCCGCGCTCGTTGTTGCTCTCGACGGTGACCTTGATGTGGAAGCCCTGCTTGGACTGCTCGAAGGCGGCGAGCGCGTCGCTCAGGTCGTAGAACGCCGACCCGACCAGGGTGTTGCCGCGAACCTTGCCGTCCTTGGTGAAGGTGACACGGTCGTGGCCAGAACGTCCCCGCGACCGGTCGGCGGCTGGGTGGTGAAGGTCACGTCCGCGAAGTCGTCGTCGAAGCCGAAGAAGTCAACCTCGAAGTCGCAGCCGGGGTGGGGCTCGTTGTCCGGGTGGTCGTCGAACGGGCGGCCGTCGATCTTGATGGTCCCGGTGTTGCCACCGCGGCCGCGCTCCTTGTCGGTGCCGCCGCCCTTGCCCCTGTCGGGGCGGTCGCCGTTGCCGGGACCGTTGCCTTCGCCCGGACCGTTGACCTCACCGGGACCGTTGCCCTGACCCGGACCGTTGCCCTCGCCCGGACCGTTGCCCTGCCCGGACCGTTGCCCTCGCCCGGGACCACGTTGCCCTCGCCGGGACCGTTGCCCTCGCCGGGACCGTTGCCCTCGCCCGGACCGTTGCCCTGGCCGTTGTCGCCGACCGGGACGCCGGGACCGTTGCCCTCGCCCGGACCGTTGCCCGCCGTTGTCGCCGCCCGGGTTCGGGTCGCCAGGCGCGCCGGCCGACTTGCCGCGTTCGCCGCGTGGCGCCTGTCCCGGGGCGCCGGCGGACTTGCCTCGCTCCCCCCGTGGCCCGTGCCCCGGCGCGCTGGCTGACGCCCCGTTGTTGCGCGGTCCCCGCGACGGCTTGGCGGCCGGCTGCGGCTTCGGCTTGGCGGCCGGCTGCGGCTTCGGCTTCGCGGCCGGCTGCGGCTTCGGCTTCGCGGCCGGCCGCGGCGCTTCGGCTTCGGCTTCGCCGCGGGTTGCGGCTCGGGCTGCGGCTTCGGCTTGGCCTTCGCGGCCGGCTGCGCCTTTGGTTCGGCCTCGCGCTGGGACTGCGCCGCGGCAGGCTTGTCCGCCGGGCGCTGCTGGTCGGTCTCGCCGCCCTGACCGCCGCGGCCCTCCGCGGGCGTGTCGGTCTGGCCGGCATCGTCGGGGCGCCCGCCGTCAGGGGCGGCGGCCGCGAGGCCGGACAGGGCAAGCGTCAATGACGCCGCTACGCAAGTAGCAGCGTGGCGAGGCGTCGAGCAGGCAGTGCGTGCATCGTGGCGATCTCCCGTCGGAAACGACGTGACTGTCGGCTTCCGGGGCGGTCTCGCCACTTGCTCCCTCCGAGGCCTGGCGGCTGTGCGTCAGGGCGACCGTGATCGCCTCGGAGATCGTTGCTCCCGGTACTGCAGCGGACTACGCGGAGTCACTCTACCCGAGAGTAATGCCCCGAAACAAGAAAGCACTCCGTGTCTCCACGGAGTGCTTGTAAGTCGTGCGGCTGGAAACTAGACGGCCTCGGTGAGGCGGCGGCTCTGCAGGTGGCAGTCGAGCTTGCGCTTGATCCGCTTCAGGGCGTTGTCGATGGACTTGACGTGGCGGTCCAGCTCCAGGGCGATCTCCTGGTAGTTCTGGCCCTCGATGTAACGCTGGAGCACCTCGGCCTCGAGGTCAGACAGGATCTCGCCGAAGTACGCCTCGAGAACGGCGAGCTCCTGGCTGGACACCACGCTGTCGGCGGGGTCGGCGCTGTTCGACACGAACGAGTCGACGATCTCGTGGTCGCTCTCGTCGTCGTGGTAGGCCGGCAGGTACAGCGACACGTAGGAGTTCAGCGGCGCGTGCTTCTGGCGGGTGGCCGACTTGATGGCGGTGATGATCTGGCGCCTGACGCACAGCTCGGCGAAGCCACGGAAGCTGGCCCGGCGCGTGGCGTCGTAGTCGCGGATGGCCTTGTACAGGCCGATCATGCCTTCCTGCACCACATCCTCGCGGTCGGCGCCAACGAGAAAGTAGGACCGCGCCTTGGCCCGGACGAAGGGGCGATAGCGCTCGAGTACGGTTTCCAGTGCCTGCGCGTCCCCCCACGCGCGAGCGACGAGGTCCTCGTCGGACTCGGCGGCGGGCGGGGCCGACCAGAGGGGAATGGCTTCCGGCGTCAAGCTATCCCTCCATCGGCTGCGCGGGTGCGGTGCGGGGCTGCGATGTGCTGCCTGAATGTGACAACGAGTGTGCGGCGCGATGGATGCGCGATCACTCGGCCGGACCGAGAATTCATCGCTGGGGCCCAACTTCACGATCCGTCACAGCGGCGGCGCTCCTGGTTCGGTGATCGTCACAAGCGAGGCATGCGGCGCCCGCAACACGCACACGGCGGTGGGGCGGCGGACGCTCAGGAGTTCGCAGCGACGTCCGCCCCGGACTGGCGTCGTCGCAGGATTTCGAACAGCGCCACCGCCGCCGCGGCGCCGGCGTTGAGCGAGTCGAGGGAACCGCGCAGCGGGATCGCGACGCGGACGTCGACGCGCTCGGCGACCAGCCGCGACAGTCCCGCGCCCTCCGAGCCCACGACCAGCGCCACCCTGCCGTCGAGCACGCTGCTGTCCCACACCGACTCCGGACCGTCGGCGCTCAGGCCTGCCGACCAGAACCCCGCGCCGGCGAGATCGGTCAGCGTGCGCACGATGTTGCCGACCCGCACGACCGGCAGCCACGACAACGCCCCGGCGGCGGCCTTCTCCGCCGCCGGCGTCACCGGAGCGCCGCGCCGCTCGCGCACGACGAGCGCTCCGGCGCCCGCGGCTTCGGCGCTGCGGGCGATCGCGCCGAGGTTGTGCGGATCGGTCACGCCGTCGAGCACGACGACGAGGTCGCTGTCCACGACGTCGACCAGGGCGGCGTAAGAGTAGGGCGGCGCGAGCGCGACGACGCCCTGGTGCGCCACCCCGCCGGCGAGCTGGTCCAAGGCGGCTGCGTCGACCCGGCGCACCGCCACACCGGCCACGGCCGCGGCGTCGGCCAGCGCCGCGAGCACCGTCCCACCCCGGCGGTCGATGACGACCTCGGACAGGGCCCGACCGGCGCGCAGTGCCTCGCGAACGGGCTGGCGCCCCGGCACGGCGTGGGCCAAGGGCGGGCGGCCGCCGTCAGGCAAGGTGCCAGCGGGAGTCGCCGGCGGTGTCCTCGACAACCACGCCCAGCGCCCCGAGCCGCGCGCGGATGGCGTCCGCGGTGGCGAAGTCGCGCCGCTCGCGCGCCTCGGCTCGCAGCCGCAGCAACTCCTCGACCAGCGGGCCGGTCGGGCCGGCGGCGCCCGAGTCCTCGTCGAAGGTGTAGCCGAGGACCCCGGCCAGCTCGAGGAAGACGGCCCGCAGCGCAGCGACCTCGTCGCGGCGGCAGGCTTCGAGCAGACGGTTGCCCTCGGAGACGAGGTCAAACAGCGCGGCGTGGGCGGCGGGCGTGGCGAGGTCGTCGTCCATCGCCGCGACGACGCGCTCGCGGGCGGCGGCCGCGGCCGGCGGCGTCCCCGTTCCGGCCGCTGCCGGCGCCTGGGCCGGCGCCCCGCGGCTCGCCCGCACGAACGCCGTCCAGCGCGCGAACCCGGCCCGCGCCTCGGCCAGTCGCTCCTCGCTGAAGTCCACCGGCGAGCGGTAGTGCGCCGACAGGTAGAACAGCCGCAGCACGTTGGCGCCGTAGCGGTCCAGCGCGTCGTCGAGCCCGATGACGTTGCCGACCGACTTGGACATCTTCTGCTCGCCGAGCGTGAGCAGTCCGTTGTGCACCCAGCAGCGGGCGAAGCGTCGGCCGGTCGCGGCCTCGGACTGCGCGATCTCGTTCTCGTGGTGGGGGAAGATCAGGTCGAGCCCGCCCGTGTGGATGTCGAAGGCTTCGCCGAGGTACTTCGCGGCCATGGCCGAGCACTCGATGTGCCACCCCGGGCGCCCGCGCCCCCACGGCGACGGCCACGCCGGTTCGCCCGGCTTGGCCGCCTTCCACAGCGCAAAGTCGAGCGGATCGCGTTTGCGCTCGGTCGGCTCGACGCGCGCGCCCGCGCGCAGCTCGTCGACATTGCGCCCCGACAGCCGGCCGTAGCCGTCGAAGGCGCGCACGGCGAAGAAGACGTCGCCGCCGGCGGCGTACGCCGCCCCCTGCGCGACGAGGTGCTCGACCAGCTCGATCATCTCGATGATGTGGCCGGTGGCGCGCGGCGCGACGTGTGGCGGCAACACGTTGCAGCGGGCCATCGCCGCGTCGTAGACGCGGGTGTACTCCTCGGCGACGGCGGCGGCGGGCCGGTCCTCGAGCTGCGCGCGCGCGATGATCTTGTCGTCGACGTCGGTGACGTTGCGCACGTGGAACACCGTGTAGCCCCGGTACTCCAGCCAGCGCCGCAGCACGTCTGGCACGAGCGCCGCGCGGGCGTGTCCGAAGTGCGGCGCCGCCTGGACCGTGGGGCCGCAGGTGTACATGCCGATGCGGCCGTCGTCGCGCGCGACCAGCTCCTCGACCGTGCGCGTCAGCGTGTTGTACAGCCGCATCAACGGGCAGCGTAGAGGCTGCTCAGCGCCGTTCGAGCACCGCGACGGCAAGGCAGGCCATACCTTCGCCGCGCCCGATGGCCCCCAGGGCGTCGGTGCTCGTCGCCTTCACGCTGACCGTGCCGGGGGGCACCCCGAGCAGCCGTTGCACGGCGTCGGCGATGGCCGTCCGGTACGGCGCCAGGCGCGGACGCTGCGCCACGACCGTGCAGTCCAGGTTGGACAGCGCCCAGCCGGCGTCGCCCACCCGGCGCAGCGCGTCGGCGACGAACAGCGACGACGGCGCTCCGGCGTAACGGGGGTCGTCACTGCCGAACAGCGTGCCGAGGTCGCCCAGCGCGGCGGCGCCGAGCACGGCGTCGGTGACCGCATGCAGGACGACGTCGGCGTCGCTGTGGCCGGCCAGGCCGGGACCCTCCGGCACGACGAGCCCGCCGAGCACCAGCGGCCGGGCCGGGTCGTCGCTGAAGGCGTGCACGTCAAGCCCTTGGCCGACGCGGATCATCGGGCGTCCCGACCCGCGCCCCCGGCGAGCAGCGCCGCCGCGTGCGCGAGGTCGTCGGGGTAGGTGACCTTGACGTTGCTGCGCTCCCCCTCGATGAGGCGGACCCGCCCGCCGGCACGCTCGACCAGCGACAGGTCGTCGGTCGCCGCGTCGGCCGCCGACGCGACGCGGGCGTGCACGCGCGCGAGCGTGACGCGGCTGAACACCTGCGGCGTCTGCACCGTCCACACCCCGCGGCGGTCGACCGTTCGCAGGACGCTGTTGCGCGTGGTGTCGACGAGCTTGAGCGTGTCGGTGACCGCGAGCCCCGGCGCGACCGCGTCCCATGGGGGCATCAACGCCGCGACGGTGCGGTCGATCAGCCGTGGGGTGACCAGCGGGCGGGCGGCGTCGTGCACGGCGACGACGCCGTCGCCGGCGCCGCACGACTCCAGGCCACGCGACACCGACTCCTGGCGGGTCTCACCGCCGGGGCACAGCACGGCGTCGGGCAGGCCCGCGTCGCGCAGCCATCCGGCGACGCGGTCGGCGTCGCAGTGAGCCGGTACGACGACGACGATCTCGGCGATGCTCTGCGCCCGCGCGAACGCCCGGGCGGCGTGCACGACGAGCGGCTCTCCGGCCAGCTCGACGAACGCCTTGGGCGTGCCCGCCTCGAGCCGTTCGCCGGCGCCGGCGGCGACGATGATCGCCGTGCCGTCCACTCAGGCGCTGGCTCGCGGGACCAGCCTCGCGGGCCGGTCGGGCGGCACGGCGGTGGCGAACACCATCCGTCCGTTTGGGTTGCTGAGGATGCTCGTCACTTCGGCGTCGATTGTCGTCCCCTGGCGACCGCGGCCACCCTCGACGACGACCATCGTGCCGTCGGCGAGGTAGCCGACACCCTGCTCGCGCTCGCGCCCCGGCTTGACGACGCGGACGCTGAGGCGATCGCCTGGCAGCACCGGCGGGCGCAGGCGGTCGGCGAGCGCGTGCAGGTTGAGCACCGTCACCCCTTGGACCTCGGCGACGCGCCCCAGGTTGCCGTCCACCGTCAGCAGCGCCGCGCCCCGGTTCCGCGCCAGCGCGACGAGCTTCGCGTCGACCGCCTCGATCTCAGGGAAGTCGGTGTCGGTCACCTCGACGGCGACCCCTGCGGAGCGCTGCAGCGCCGCCAGGACGTCGAGCCCGCGCCGGCCGCGCGCGCGCCGCTCTTCGTCGCCTGCGTCGGCCAGGCCTTGCAGCTCGTAGAGCACGACCTGTGGCACGACCAGGGTGCCCTCGAGGAAGCCGCAGCGGCACACGTCGACGAGCCTGCCGTCGATCAGCGCCGAGGTGTCGACGATCTTCGTCCGGCGTCCGCCGCTGGGTGACGCGACCGACAGTCGCCCCGTCGCGCCGAGCGACCGCAGCAGGTCGCCGCCGCGCGCCACGCCGACGCGTATGCCGGTGGCGGTCAGCACCACCGCCACGAGCGCGGCGACCGGGACGGTGTAGATCTTCGCGCCGAACAACAGCACCGGCCAGACCAGCGCCGCCGACATCGCCAGCCCGACGATCCCCCCGATCGCGCCGGCCAGCAGCTCCTGGGACGACACCGCGCGCAGCCGCCGCTCGGCGGCGTCGATGCGCCCGAGCGCGAAGCGCCCGGTGACGCCGCCCACGACGTAGCCAACGCCGGCACCGAGCAACGTGCCGACCAGCAGCGCGGTGTCACCGCTGCGCAGCGCGGGGGTCAGGCGGAAGGCGACCGCGGTGGTCAGCACCACGACGGCCAGGCGCACGAGCTCCACCAGCGTCGAGCCGCTCGTCGCGGTGCTGCGGTGCGTCATCGGTCTCCCGGCGGTCCGGCCGGGCGACCGGTCGGTCGACACCGGGGTGGAGCTAGTCGGACAGTTTGTCGTCGATGAGAGCTTCGGTCGACTCGTCGTCCTGCTTGATCGCCGCGGCGAGCTCGGACACCAGGATCTGCTTGGACTTGGTCAGCATGCGCTTCTCGCCGGCCGACAGGCCCTTCTCGCGCTCGCGCAGCGCGAGGTTTCGCACGACCTCGGCAACCTGGAAGATGTCGCCGCTCTTGAGCTTCTCGTAGTTGGCCTTGAACCGGCGCGACCAGTTGGTCGGCATCGTGCCGTCGCGTGCCTCGAGCAGCGCGAACACCTTGTCGACCTGCGGTTTGGAGACGACGTCGCGCAGCCCGACCTCGTCGGTCGCGTCGGCGGGAACCATCAGCGTCAGGTCGCCGTAGGTCAGCCGGAGCACGAGGTAGTCGCGTTCCTCGCCTTGCAGGTTGCGTCGCTCGCGCTTCTCGATGACCGCCGCACCGTGGTGCGGGTAGACAACGGTGTCCCCAACCCGATAGCTCATGCGCGTCGCCCCTTGTGGCGCGCCAGCCGGAAGGGCGGCGCTGTCGATTGGTAGCCACATGGTAGCACAGTCCGCGCGACAGCGGTAATGAAAGTGCTGGTCAGCGCGCTACGGGGGTCCTCCCCGGTTGGGGGAGGCACCTCGTCCCCCACCTGTCAGGTGTAGCGCTCCAGGGTGGCGGTGTCGGCGAGCCGAACGAGGCCGTCTTTGATCGAGCGGGCGCGCATCTCGCCGATGCCCTCGACCTCGTCGAGGTCGGCAAGGCTGGCGTTCATCAGCCGCTGCAGGGAGTTGAACCGGGCGACCAGCCGGTCGACGGTGCGCTCCGGCAGCCGCGGGATCCGCGACAGCAGCCGGTACCCGCGCGGGGCGACCGGCTCGTCGAAGCCGTCGACCGCGTTGCCGTAGCCCAGCGCCGCCGCGAGCATCGACACGTCGAGCAACCGTCCGGCGGGGATGGCGCCGAGGTCGACGAGGATGGTGTCGAGCCGGCGGCGCCGGTCAGGCTGGTAGTCGCGGACGACCAGCGTGCGCTCGTCCTCCACCGAGTGCATGAGCTCGTCGAGCTGCAGCTGCAGCAGCCGCCCGTCGGAGCCGAGCTCCGCGACGTACAGCTCGACCTCGTCGGCGATGCGTCGCACCATCTCGGCGCGCTGGACCACCATCAGGACGTCGCGCAAGGTCACGGCGTTGTGCAGCTCCAGGGCCGACAGCGACGCGGAGACCTCGTCGAGCCGGGTGCGGTAGCGCTCCAGCGTCGACAGCGCCTGGTTGGCGCGGAACAGGATCGACGAGATCTCCTCGAGCACGTGCTTGGTGTCGTCGACGTAGAGGCTGACGATGCGCATCGACTCGCTGACGCTGATGACCGGCTTGCCGGTCTGCCGTGCGACCCGCTCGGCGCTGCGGTGGCGCGTGCCGGTCTCCGCGGTGGGGATCGACGGGTCGGGCATGAGGTGGACGTTGGCGTAGAGGATCTTGTCGACGTCGTCGTCGACGATGATCGCGCCGTCCATCTTCGCCACCTCGGACAGGCGCTGGGCGGTGAACTTGGTGGCCAGCTTGAACCCGCCCGACACCAGCGGCTCGACGCCGGAGTCGCCGACCACGATGATCGCGCCCTTGCCGGACTTGATGATGCGGTCGATGCCCTCGCGCAGCGACGTGCCGGGAGCCACCTTCTGGAGCACCGCCCGAACCCGCTCGTCGCGAGGCGCCACCGGCATCGGCTCCGATCAGTTCCTAAGGCCCGCTTCCAGCGCCGCCGAAAGGTCGCGCGCCCGCTGCAGGCGCAGGCCGTGCGCGGGGCCATCATACGCAGCGGGTAACAGCGCACCGCCGAAGCCCAGCCGCGCCGCCTCGGCGAGCCGGCGCTCGGTCTGGGCGACCAGGCGCAGCTCGCCGGCGAGGCCGACCTCACCGAGCACGACCAGGGTGCGCGGCACCGCCGCGTCGCGGCGGCTCGAGGCGATGGCAAGGCACAGCGCGAGGTCGACCGCCGGCTCGGCCAGCCGCACGCCGCCGACGCTCGAGGCGAACACGTCGCAGCTGCCTAACGCCAGCGCCGCCCGGCGTTCGAGCACCGCCACGAGCACCGCCAGGCGCTGGGCGTCGAGGCCACTGGCGACCCGGCGAGGGTTGGCCAGCGCGGTCGCGGACACCAGCGCCTGCACCTCGCAGGCCAGCGGTCGGCGACCTTCCAGCGCGAGGGTGACCGCAACGCCGCTGGTGCCGGCCGGCGCCTCGCCGACGAACAGGCGGCCGGCGTCGTCGATCGGCACGAGCCCCGTGCCGGTCATCTCGAAGCAGCCGACCTCGCCGACGGCGCCGAAGCGGTTCTTCACCGCGCGCACCAGCCGCAGCGCGTGGTGACGGTCGCCCTCGACCTCGAGCACGGCGTCAACGAGGTGCTCGAGCACCCGCGGCCCGGCCAGTTGCCCGTCCTTGGTGACATGGCCGACCAGCAGCGTGGCCATGTCGCGCTCCTTGGCCACGCGCACGATCGCGGCGGCGCACTCGCGGACCTGGCTCACGCCGCCGGCGGTCCCGGGCACCTCGGGATCGCGGACGGTCTGGATGGAGTCGACGACCAGGACGTCAGGGGCGTGCGCCGCGACGAGACCGAGCACGGCGGGGACCTCGGTCTCGCCGGCGAGCAGCAGGCGGTCCGACAGCGCTCCCAACCGCTCGGCGCGCAGGCGGACCTGCCCCGGGGACTCCTCGGCCGAGACGTACAGCACGCTGCGACCCGACCGGGCGAGCGCGGCCGCGGCCTGCAGCAGCAGCGTCGACTTGCCCGCGCCGGGTTCGCCGCCGACCAGCGTGACCGATCCCGGCACGAGCCCGCCGCCGAGCACCCGGTCCAGCTCCGCGACACCGGTCGCGGCGCGCGCGTTGGTGTCGACCGCGACCGCGGTGATGGGGCGCGCGGGGCGCGCCGGCGGGGCGATGGCGCCGTCCGCCCGCGCGTGGCCCGACGCGGCGACCGCCTCGACGACCATCGAGCCCCACGCCTCGCACTGCGGGCAGCGTCCTACCCAGCGCGGTTCGCTGTGGGCGCACTCGCGGCAGCGCGCGAGCGTCCTCGGCTTGGGCATCCACCGACCCTACGCGACACCGGCGAGGCACCCGCTCGGCGGCGTCCGCGGCCTGTTCAGTCGCCGGCGTAGCCGGGGTTGGCTGGATCCTTCGCGGCGTCGCGAGCCGCCAGCGACACCGCACCGATGACGCCGGCGATCAACGACGCACCGAGGATGCCGACCTTCGCGGCGTCGGCGAGGGGGCCGTCGAACGCCAGGCCGGCGATGAAGATCGACACCGTGAAGCCGATGCCAGCGAGACCCGCGACCCCGAGCATCTCGAGCCACCCCACGCCCGCCGGTAGCCGCGCGACGCGCAGTTGCACCGAGGCAAGCGCCGCGAGGACGACGCCGAGCGGCTTGCCGAGCACCAGACCGACGACGATGCCGATGGTGACCGGTTCGCTCACCGCCGCGCGCAGGCCCTCGCCAGACAGCACGACGCCGGCGTTGGCCAGCGCGAACAGCGGCAGGACGAGGTACGAGGTCCAGGGGTGCAGCTGGGCCTCGAGGCGCGCGAGGGGTGACACCGCCTCGTTGGCCAGCCGCGACACCGTCAGCAGCGACGCCTGCTCGCCCTCGTCTGCGACGCCGTCGGGGCGCAGCCTGCGCAGCTCGTCGAGGTGGGAGGCGGCGACGTCGGTGACCGCCTCCGGTGGCTGAAACGGCCGCGGGGGGGTCAACAGGCCCAGCACGACGCCGGCGATGGTGGCGTGCACGCCCGACTCGAACACCGCGAGCCACAGGACACCAGCGCACACGACGTAGGGCGCGAAGGCGCGCACCTCGAGGCGCCGGAGCACCAGGATCACCGCGACGGTTCCGGCCGCCGCCGCCAGCCAGGCCGCCGACACGCCGTCGCTGTAGAACAGCGCGATCACGACGATCGCGCCGAGGTCGTCCACGACCGCCAAGGTGAGCAGGAACACCTTGAGGCCGGTCGGCGCGCGCGTGCCGACCAGGGCGAGCACGCCGACCGCGAAGGCGATGTCGGTCGCCATGGGGATGCCCCATCCCGCTGCGCCGGGGCCACCGCCGTTGAACGCGGTGTACAGCAGTGCTGGCACGACCATCCCGCCGAGCGCGCACAGCAGCGGTAGGGCCGCCGCCCGGCGGTCGCGCAGCTCACCCAGGACCAGCTCGCGCTTGATCTCCAGTCCGACGACGAAGAAGAACAGCGCCATGAGGAGGTCGTTGACCCAGTGGCGCAGGTCCTCGGCCAGACGCAGCGGCCCGAGCTCGATGGCGAGCGGCGTCTCCCACAGCGCGGTGTAGGACGCGCTGGCCGGCGAGTTGGCCCAGATCAGCGCCGCGACGGCCGCAACCAGCAGCACGACGCCGCCCGCGATCTCGGTGTGCAGGAACGCCTGTAGCGGTTGCACGATCGCGCGCGGCACCGGCCGGTCGCTGGACGACCACGGCGCGCGCAGGGGCGGACTGTCGGAGGTGGTGCGGGGGGCGGACGGCATCGCGTGGCTCCGGCTCGCGTCGGACTCGGGTGCCGACCAGGCGGCGCAGCGTGACCGAGGCTACCGCGCCGGTGCGCCGCTCACCGCCGGCGGCGGCGCGCGAAGCCGAGGAACACCGCCACGGTCATGAGCCCGGCGACGACCGCCCCGGTGCGCCGTCGTGGGCCGTGCGCGATGACCACCGGCGACCCGGGCGGGAAGGCGTCGATGTCGGCGATCGGCGGGGGGGTTGCCGGGGCGGCCGACGGCGCCGTCGCGATCGGGACGGGGACCGGCGGGGCGGCCGTCGGTGGGGCGGGTGGTGTCGCGGCGGGCGGGGCGCCGGGCTTCGCGGCTGGCTTGTCGGCCGCGGTCTGCTCGGCCAGGCCCGGGGCGAGCCTTTCGTCGCCCCTGGCGTAGGCGCCCCTGGTGCGCTCGACCTCGGCGTTGAACTCCGCGCCGAACAGCATCGCCAGCATCGACAGCTGCAGCCACAGCAGCAGCACCGCAACGCCCGCGAAGGTGCCGTAGGTGGCGTTGTAGTTGCCGGCCGTCTGCACGTACAGCGTGAAGCCGCCCGCAACGGCGAGCCAGCCGATGACGCCCAGCAGCGCCCCTGGGCTCATCCACTCCCAGGCGGGGCGATCGCGGTTGGGCCCGGCCCAGTAGACGAAGGCGAACAGCGCGATGAGCACCAGCAGCGCGAGCAGTGCCCGCGCCAACGCGAGCAGTACGTCGACCGGCGCGACGAAGTCGGGCAGCAGTGCCTCCTGCAGCTGGGGTCCAGCGACCAGCAGCACGACGAGCATCACGAGGGCCGCGAGCAGCCCCAGGATCAGCACCAGGCCGAGGAGGCGCTGCTTGAGAAACGTCCGCGTCTCGGCGACGTCGTAGGCCCGCGACAGCGCCTTCATCAGCGACACGGCCGCCGACGTCGCGGCGAACACCCCGGCGGCGACGCCGAGGGCGGCCGTCAACCCGGCCTTGTTCTCGTCGGCGGTCGTCAGGGTGCGCAGCTGCTCGTCGATGACGTCGAACGCGCTTCGCGGCACGACGGCCGCGAGCTTGCTCAGCGCCTCGCGCAGCTCCACCGGGTCGGTCACCAGGCCGAACACCGCCACCGCGGCGATCAGCGACGGGAACAGCGCCAAAAAGATCTTGAACGCGACGCCGGCGGCCAGGCCCGGAACGTCGTCTTGCTTCACCTCTTTGACGGTGCGGCGCAGGACCGCCTTGAAGTCGGCGCGGGTCAGGTCGGTCGGGCCTTGGATCGGCTTGCCGGCGGTCGCGTTGCTGCTCATGGCCCCTCGATGCCCGGCGGCGCCCCGGCCGAAAACGTCATCGCGGCAGTCGCAGCGTCGCGCCGTCCCACTGCGCGATCCCGTCGGCGACCAGGCGTGCGGCAAGCGACGCGGCGCGGTCGGAGTGGTCCACGCCCGCGGCCGCCGGCACGTCGGCGGCGGGCAACGGCCCCTGGCGCAGCGCGTCCACGAGGCGCCCGCGGTGGAAACGATCGGATCCAGCGAACGCCGGTGCGGTGCGGCGCGGGGCGGTGGCGGCACTCGGGTCCGCGCCGCCGGCGCGGCGCCAGGCGCAGACGTCGGCCAGTGGACAGCCGGCGCAGCGCGGTGCCCGCGCCGTGCAGTGGCGGGCACCGAGGTCCATCACCGCAGCGCTCCAGTTGCGCCCGCGGCCGGGCGGTACGGCCGCGTCCGCGGCCGCTTGCAGGGCGGCGGGGCGCAGCGGGCGCCCCGCGATCGCGCGGGCGACGACGCGCGCGACGTTGGTGTCCACCGGGGCGGCGTCGATCCCGAACGCGAACGCGAGCACCGCCCGCGCGGTGTAGGCGCCGACACCTGGCAGTGCCCGCAGCGCGTCGAGGTCCGCCGGGACGCGGCCACCGTGGCGCGCGACGATGACAGCTGCCGCCCGCTGCAGCGCGACGGCGCGGCGGTTGTAGCCCAGGCCGCGCCATGCGATGACCACCTCAGCCGGTGGCGCCGCCGCCAGTTCCCCCGCGGTGGGGAACCGAGCGAGGAAGCGCTCGTAGACCGGCTCGACGCGGCTGGCCTGCGTCTGCTGGAGCATGATCTCGCTGACCAGGACCGCGTACGGGTCGCGCGTGCGGCGCCAGGCCAGCGTGCGCCCCTCCCGCGCATACCAGTCCAGCAGTAACGCCTGCACCTCGGACACGCGGCGCAGCGTAGGCGACGCGAGCCGGCAGAAACGGAGGCGCCGACCGTTCATGACGCGGGTTAGATGTCGGGTTTCCGCCTGCTCAGGCGGAAACCCGTCGTCAGAACAGGCGCAGCTCGTCGGAGGGGCGGCCGCGCAGCGTGTCGTAGTCCACCTCGACGCAGGAGATTCCGCGCTCTTCGGCCAGCACCCGCGCCTGCGGGCGGATGCGCTGGGCGGCGAACACCCCACGAACCGGCCGTAGCAGCGGGTCGCGGTTGAGCCGCTCGAGGTAACGGCTGAGCTGCTCGACGCCGTCGATCTCGCCGCGACGCTTGATCTCGACCGCCACGGAGGCGCCGTCGCCGTCGCGGCACAGCAGGTCGACCGGCCCGATGTCGGTGGGGTACTCGCGTCGCACGAGCGTCAGCCCGTCGTCAAGCGCGGTCGGATGCGCGGCCAGCAGCTCCTGGAGATGCGCCTCGACGCCATCCTTCGTCAGGCCGGGGTCCTCGCCGCAGTCATGCGCGATGTCGACGTGGACCTGCTCGAACGTGATGGTCAGGGCCTCGCCCTGCGGGTTGGTCACGGTCCACCGCGACCCTTCGTCGACCAGCGTGTTCGGCGCGTTCATCCAGTTCAACGGCTTGTAGGCGCCGCCGTCGGCGTGCACGGCCACGCAGCCGTCGGCTTTGACGAGGACCAGGCGTACGGCGCTGGGCAGCGTGGCGCTCAGCCGCCCGGCGTAGTCGACGCGACACCGGGCGATGACCACACGCACGCCGGGCAGGCTAGCGATGCGGCTTGCCGCCTGTACCCCTGACCGTGGGAAAGGTCCTTCCTCGAACGTGTGGCGCCCGTGGCGTGGGTTCGTGCCTCCGACAAGCCGGCCGGCGCAGCCCAGCGACCCGGCGGCGACGCCGACGGACGAGACGCGCGTCGGAGGCGTGGTCATCGAGCGCCGCGATGGCGACACCGGCGACGACGGCAGCCGCGCGAGCAAAAACGACTACACGCGCCGAAACGGGGCGTGGGTGACGACCCACAAGGACCACTTCCGCGAACGCTCCGGACCGACACCGATCCCTCAGCGTCCGAACGGATGGTCGTCGTCATCGACGGCCACTTCGACAACGAGGCCGACACCGCCGCCTTCGGTTGCCGGGCGTGGGTGGCCGCCGGCGACGTCGGCCAGATCGTCGACGGCGAGGGCCACTACTTCCAGGTCGAGCTGCTGCGCAACCGCGACGGCGAGACCGATGCCGTCTCAGAGCTTGCGCTGGAACGGCGCAGCTACGAGCTCGACGTCGGCGAGGACACCTCGGGCGACCCGCTCACCGTCGGCCCCATCGAGATCGACGATCCGCAGGAAGACGACCGCTACTGCTGCGTGGCGCACTACCGCAAGCTGTAACGACCGGCCCGACCCGGCCCTCAGCCGCGCGCCGCGGTGACCGCACGCAGTCGCCGGTCGAGATCCACCGGCGCGAAGTAGCGGTGCGTCTTGCCGCGCACGGTCCGCTCCAGCAGCCCCGCGGTCATCAGCGCGATGAGGTCGGTGCGCGCGGACTGGTGCACGACGCCATGGCTTCGCGCGTGCGACGCGTAGGTGTACTCGGCGCCGGGTGTACGCAGCGCATGGCCGAGCAGCGCAAGCTGGCGGTAGTTGAACCCCGGCGCTCGGCGCAGCAGTGCCTCCACCTCGGCCACTTCGGCGGACTTGCGGCGCAGGTAGTCGTTGAGCGCGTCGATCGCGCGACAGATCACGCGGAGCTGGGACAACACAAAGTAGGTGGTGTCGCCGGCGTCGGTCTCGGTGTAGAGAAACGATCTCGCGTAGCGCGCCGGCGCTGCGCGCAAGATGCTCGAGATGGACAAGAACTCGGTCAGCTACAGACCCTGCGAGAGCATCGACCAGTAGAACAACGCCCTGGCGGTCCGGCCGTTGCCGTCCTCGAACGGGTGGTCGTAGGCGAGCCAGAAGTGCAGAGCACGGCGCGCACGACGGGATGCATGAAGCCCTCGGCCTCGTCGCCGTTGGCGAATCTGCACATCGCCTCGAGGCGCGCCGGCAGCTGCTCCGGGGTGGCGGGCGGTGGAGCACCGTGCCGTCACTCCAGATTACGGTGACGCGTTCATCGCCAGGTGTCTGCAACCGTCCGCTCGCGGACGGGTCGCGTAGCGTGCCGTCGGTCGCGATGCGGTGCAGGTCGCAGACCAGGGCGGGCGTTAAGCGGCGGTCGCGCCACTCCCGCACGGCGACCATCGCACGCTAGTTGGCGAAGATCATGCGCTCACTGCGGTCGCGTGGCGGGCGACCCGTGCGCAACATCTCCTTGGCGACCTGCCGTGTGGAACTGGCACCCTCCAGCTGGCTGGAGGTGATCGCCTCCTCGATCAGGGAGCTGACGACGTAGCGGTCGCGCGCGTGCGGGTTGGTCACCTGCTCGGGCGCCGTCAGCCGCCCGGCAGCCTGCTGGTCGATGCGGTGCAGCATCTCGTAGGCCGCGTCGGTCAGCGCATACGCGAATGGCTGCCCGGTCATGTTGCGCAGCGGCAACTCCCGTCGCAGCGCACGCCGCGCCAACCAGGTTGCAAGCCACCATTCCTCGGCGGTCAGGCCAGCAGGCGGGGTGACATGACGCAGCGTGTCCCAGTGCCGGTATCGCCCCTGGTCGTCGGCGCGCACGCCACTGCTGAGCACGCAGCGAGCCGCGCGGGTGGCATCCGTTCGGCAATCTCGGGTGCCGAAGGGGCGATCGGCACGCGCAACGCATCTCCTGATGTCTGCTAACAAACGCCAACTTAGCAGACGGCATTGGCGCAGCGGTTTCCGTGGACTGCGAGGTCGCCTGGACCGGATCGGCGATATCCCGCCGATTGCGTCCAGGCAACGTTCGAGCGGTGTCTAGGCGGGGCCCTCGGCGCCGCCGGAGCCGGCGAGCTCGACCGGCGGGGAGTCCGGCGGAGCGTCGACGGCGCGGAATACCACCGCGTCGTTCTCGATGTCGACGACGATGAGCTGGCCGGCGCGGAAGTCGCCCAGCAGCATCTTCTCGGACAGGGCGTCCTCGATCTCGCGCTGCAGGGTGCGGCGCAGCGGCCGCGCCCCGAGTGCGGCGTCGTAGCCCTTGTCCGCGAGCCAGGTCTTGGCGTCCTCGGTCAGCTCGATGTCGAGGTCCTTGGAGCGCATCTGCTCGCGGATCCGCTTCATCATGAGGTCGACGATGGTCTTGACCTGCTCGCGGGTGAGCTGGTGGAACACGATCGTCTCGTCGATGCGGTTGAGGAACTCGGGGCGGAAGTGGCGCTTGAGTTCCTCGTCGACCTGTTCCTTCATCCGCGCGTAGGTGTCCTTGGCGTCGTCCTTGGCGGCGAAGCCAAGCGCCTGCGCCCCGAGGTTCCGGGTACCGAGGTTCGACGTCATGATCAGCACGGTGTTCTTGAAGTCGACCTGCTTGCCCTGCGCGTCGGTCAGGCGACCGTCCTCGAGGATCTGCAAAAGGGCGTTAAACACGTCGGGGTGGGCCTTCTCGACCTCGTCGAACAGCACCACGCTGAACGGTCGGCGGCGCACTGCCTCGGTGAGCTGGCCGCCCTCCTCGTAGCCGACGTAGCCCGGCGGCGAGCCGATCAGGCGTGAGACCGTGTGCTTCTCCATGTACTCGGACATGTCGAGGTGGATCAGCGCGTCCTCGTCGCCGAACAAAAACTCGGCCAGCGTCTTGGCGAGCTCGGTCTTGCCTACGCCCGATGGCCCGAGGAAGATGAACGAGCCCGACGGGCGCTTGGGGTCCTTCAGTCCCGCGCGCGTGCGGCGGATGGACTTGGACACCGCGGCGATCGCGTCCTCCTGCCCGATGACGCGCCGGTGCAGCTCCGCCTCCATGCGCAACAGCTTGGCGGTCTCTTCCTCGGTGAGCTTGAACACCGGGATGCCGGTCCAGTTGGACAAGACGTCGGCGATGTCCTCCTCGTCGAGGGTGAGCACCGAGTCCATGCCGTCGGACTTCCACTCCCGCTCGCGCGAAGCCTTGCGCTCGAGGATGCGCTTCTCCTGGTCGCGGAGGTTCGCAGCCTTCTCGAAGTCCTGCTCGTCGATCGCGGACTCCTTGGCCTTGCGGACCCGCCCCGCCTCCTCCTCGAGGTCCTGCAGGTCCGGCGGCGCCGTCAGCCGGCGGATGCGCAGGCGAGAGCCGGCCTCGTCGATGAGGTCGATCGCCTTGTCGGGCAGGAAGCGGTCGGAGATGTAGCGGTCCGCGAGGTTGCCCGCCGCGACCAGAGCGTCGTCGGTGATGGTGACCCGGTGGTGCGCCTCGTAGCGGTCGCGCAGGCCCTTGAGGATCTCGATGGTGTGGGCGACCGACGGCTCCTCGACGGTGATCGGCTGGAAGCGGCGCTCCAGCGCGGCGTCTTTCTCGAGGTGCTTGCGGTACTCGTCGATCGTCGTGGCACCGATGGTCTGCAGCTCGCCGCGGGCGAGCATCGGCTTGAGGATGCTCGCGGCGTCGATCGCGCCCTCGGCGGCGCCGGCCCCGACCAGGGTGTGCAGCTCGTCGATGAACAAGATGATGTCGCCGCGGGTGGTGATCTCCTTGAGCACCTTCTTCAGGCGCTCCTCGAAGTCACCGCGGTAGCGGCTGCCCGCCACGAGCGCGCCGAGGTCGAGGGTGTAGAGCTGCTTGTCCTTCAGCGTCTCGGGGATGTTGCCGTTGACGATCATCTGGGCCAAGCCCTCGACGATCGCGGTCTTGCCGACACCGGGCTCGCCGATCAGGACGGGATTGTTCTTGGTGCGGCGTGACAGCACCTGCATGACCCGCTCGATCTCGCGGGTACGGCCGATGACCGGGTCGAGCTTGCCCTCGCGCGCGAGCTGGGTCAGGTTGCGGCCGAACTGGTCGAGGACCGGGCTGCCCTTGCCCTCGTCGGCGGGGCCGCCGGAGACGCCGGCCTTGCCGCTGCCACCCTGGCCGGGCTCGCCGCCGGCGTAGCCGGAAAGCAGCTGGATGACCTGCTGGCGCACGCGGTTGAGGTCCGCGCCGAGCTTCTGCAGCACCTGTGCGGCGACGCCTTCACCCTCGCGGATCAGGCCGAGCAGGATGTGCTCCGTGCCGATGTAGTTGTGGCCGAGCTGCAGCGCTTCGCGCAGCGACAGCTCGAGCACCTTCTTGGCGCGCGGGGTGAAGGGGATGTGGCCGGCGGGGGCGGTCTGGCCCTGGCCGATGATCTCCTCGACCTGCTCGCGCACACCCTCGAGCGAAATGCCCAGCGATTCGAGCGCCTTGGCCGCGACACCCTCGCCTTCGTGAATCAGGCCGAGCAGGATGTGCTCAGTCCCGATGTAGTTGTGGTTGAGCATTCGCGCTTCTTCTTGCGCGAGCACCACCACGCGGCGAGCCCGGTCGGTGAACCTCTCGAACATCACTGCCCCCTACTGGGTGCTGGGTGGAGACTCTACCACTGGGGGTCTCCTGGGCCCGCTGGCCGGACCTGTGTGAAACGTCGCTCGCGGCTGCGGTGTTCCCCCAGTGACGGGTTGCAAGCACCCCGTCCGGCGGCGGCGTGAGGGGCGACCCGCAGGGGCCTCGAGCCGGTCCACGGTAGCGTCGCGGTGGTCCGGTCGCAGGGGTCACTGGGCGCAGCGGCAGCCGCCGGCTACTCCGGGCGCAGCGTCGGGAAGAGGATGACGTCGCGGATCGTGTGGACGTCGGCGAGCAGCATCACGAGGCGGTCGACGCCAAGACCGAGCCCCCCCATCGGCGGCATGCCGAACTCCATCGCGCGCAGGTAGTCCTCGTCGACGACCATCGCCTCCTCGTCGCCGGCGGCCTTGGCCAGCGCCTGCGCCTCCAGGCGCGCGCGCTGGTCGTCGGGGTCGGTGAGCTCCGAGAAGGCGTTGGCCAGCTCGCGGCCCACGACGATCGCCTCGAAGCGTTCGGTGACCCGCGGGTCGTCGCGGTGTCGCCGCGCGAGCGGGCTCACCTCGACCGGGTAGTCGGTGACGAACGTCGGCTCCCACAGGGTGTGCTCGACGAGCTTTTCGTACAGCTCGAGCACGAGCTTGCCGGTCCCCCAGGCATCCTCGACGGCGATGCCGTGCTCGCCGCACAGCGTGCGCACGGCCTCGATCGACGTGTCGTAGTCGAGGTCGCTGCGCCCCGTCGCCTCGCGCACCAGCTCGAGCATCGTGCGCCGTGGCCACGGCCCGCCGAGCTCGACCGCCCGGCCGCCGTAGGTCACCGTCGTTGTCGCGACGGCCTCGTGCGCAGCGCGCTGCACCAGCGCCTGGACCAGCACCATGACGTCGGTGTAGTCGGCGTAGGCCTCGTACGACTCGAGCATCGTGAACTCGGGGTTGTGGCGCGGGCTGATGCCCTCGTTGCGGAACACGCGGTTGATCTCGAACACCCGCGGCATGCCACCGGCGACCAGGCGCTTGAGGTACAGCTCGGGGGCGATGCGCAGGTACAGGTCCATGTCCAGCGCGTGCGAGCGGGTGACGAACGGCTTGGCCGCGGCGCCGCCCGGAATCGGGTGGAGCATTGGCGTCTCGACCTCGACGTAGCCGCGTTCGGTCATCTCGCCGCGCAGCGCGGCGAGCACGCGGGCGCGGATCGTGAACACCCGCCGGGCGTCGGCGTTGACGGCAAGGTCGACGTAGCGCTGACGGAAGCGCGTCTCGGTGTCGCGCAGGCCGTGCCACTTGTCGGGCAGCGGCCGCAGGGCCTTGCCGATGAGCGTCACCGCGGTGGCCTGCACCGACAGCTCGCCCCGGCGGCTGCGCACGACCTCGCCGGTCGCGGCGACCCAGTCGCCGACGTCGAGGTCGGCGACGAGCGCCATCGCCTCGGCGCCGAGCACGTCGAGCTGCGCCATGACCTGCAGCTCGGCGTCGGCCTCGCGCAGCAGGAGGAACACGATCTTGCCGTGGCCACGGCGGGCCACCAGGCGCCCGGCGACGCTGGCGGCCTCGCCGCTGCCCTCCCCCGGTTCCAGGCGGTCGGAGAAGCGGGCGGTCACGTCGGCCAGCGCGTCGGTGACGGTCACGCCGACCGGGTACGGCTCGATGTGCCTGGCGCGCAGGCGTTGCAGCTTCGCGCGCCGCTCGGCGATCAGCGCGTCGAGGCGCCCCGCCTCCTCAGCCGGCTGCTCGGCGTGCCCGTCGGGGCCTGTTGCGGTGTGCGGGGGATCCGGTGGGGCGGCGCCGTCCATTGCGGCGCAGGCTAGCCACCCCGGCGAGCGTCGGGCGCGCCGCCGCGGGGAAGGGATGCACCCACGCACGCAACGACGCCACGACAAGGAGGTCGCCATGAGCGACGGCAGCCCGGCGAAGACCGCGGCCAAGGGGGCGGCGGCGCTCTACGCGGCCAAGAAGCTGGTCAAAGGCGCGTTCGTGCTCAGCGCCGTCGCGGCCATCGCCAAGGTCCTGCGCGGCAACCGCAGCCGCTGACCATCGAGACGACAGCGCGCCGGGCCCCACGGGCGCTCGTCCGGTGTGATAACCGCTGATGCCGCTTGGCTTCTCAAGCCTGCTGCGGATATTCGTTGCTCACCGCGGTATCAGCCGATTGGGCGGCGGACTATGATCCACGCCATACCCTCTACCTCGCCGTCGGTAAGTACATCGAGCTGCCCGAAGGCGTCACGCAGCTCACCTGGGCGGGCACGGAACGGTCCCGGACCGGCACCCACCTCGCTTCGAATCGCGACCGCCAGCAGACCGCCGGGCGCAAGGCGCTCGATCATGGCCTGATCGAGTCGCTGGTCTCGAAACAGGTGGCAGAGAAGAAGATCCACGGGCGGACCCTCGGGAAGACCCCCGTCAAGATCGACCACGTCGAACCGGCAACGGTCGGCGACGCCGGAGAGCAAGGTCAGCTCCTGGGCGAGATCGATAGCGACGGGTGAGACGTCAACGCCCCATACCTCCATCCCGCGGGTAGCGAGCCACACGGCACCTCGTCCACGTCCACACGCAAGCTCAAGGGCGTGGCCTTCGGTCGGAAAGAGGTGCTCGGAGGGAGCGAAGACCGGAGGCGGACCATGTTCACCGACTGGCGCCATCCCACCATCGGCATACCGACCATCCCAGTGTCGGCGGTCGTCCTCGCTCACCATCCCGAAGATAGTGCGATAGCCCTCGCCACTCTCCCGTGAGTGCGACTTCGTCGTCGGTCAGAGGGCACGCCGACGGTAGACAGACAGCGTGGAAGGGTTCGCCCGCCGTGCGCGTCAGGCGCCCCGGTCGCGCTCGGCGGTCAGGACGCCGCGCACCGCTCGCAGCAGGGCCTCGTCGTCGACGCGGCCGGCCGGGGACTGCAGAAAGCCGGGCAGCAGGTCAGGGCTGACGTCGCTCGCCGCTCCCGGTGAGCCGTCTTCACCGAGCACCGCGACCGCGACGAGGTCGCCGCGGCGCTGCAGCACCGCATCACCCGGCACGGCGTCGAGCGGAACCTCGTCGCCGCTGCACAGCCACACGTTGTCCATGCCGCCTCCTCAGCGGTCGTCGGTGTTGCGCTGCCAGACGATGCGCAGCCCTTTCAGCGTCAACCACGGGTCGTGGTGGTCGATGCTCGCGCACTGCTCGACGATGCTCGGCGCCAGGCCGCCGGTGGCGACGACGGTCGCTGGCGTGCGCAGCTCCTGGCAGATGGCGGCGACGAGGCGGTCGACCATCCCTGCGAACCCGTACACCGCGCCGGAGCGCATCGCCTCGACGGTGCTGCGGCCGATCACCCGAGCGGGAGTGGACAGCTCGATGCGCGGCAGCTGCGCCCCGCGGGCGGACAGCGCGGCGATGGAGGTGGCGACGCCCGGGGCGATGGCGCCGCCGAGAAACGCGCCCTTCGCGCTGTAGACGTCGAAGCTCGTAGCGGTCCCGAAGTCGACGACGACGCCCGGCCCGCCGAGCTCGGTGAACGCCGCGAGCGCGTTGATCACCCGGTCGGCACCCACCTCCCGGGGGTTGTCGACGTCCAGCGCCATGCCGGTGCGCACGCCTGGCCCCACGATGAGCGGCGGGAAGTGGAAGTACTTGTGGGTCATGACCCGCAGCATCTCGGTGACGACCGGAACGACCGAGCTGACCACCAGGCCGTGCACGTTGCGGGCGAAGGACAGGTTCTCGAAGGCCATGAAGCCCGAGAACACCAACGCGAGCTCGTCGGGCGTGCGCTGCGCGTCGGTCGAGATGCGCCAGTGCTGGGTCAGCTCGTCGCCGTCGAACACGCCGATGACGGTCTGGGAGTTGCCGACGTCCACGGCAAGCAGCATCAGCGGCGCTCCGGCGCGAAGTCGAGGCCGACGTCGAGCGCCGTGACGGAGGCCGTCAGCGCCCCGACCGCGACGGCGTCGACGCCGGTCGCGGCGACCGCGCCAACGGTGTCCAGCGTGAGGCCGCCGGAGGCCTCGACGAACACCGGCTCGCTGACCTCGCGGCAGCGGCTGACGGCCTCACGGGTGGCCGGCACGGAGAAGTTGTCGAGCAGCACGCTGCGCGCGCCGGCGGCGAGCGCCGCGTCGAGTTGGTCCAAGTCGTCGACCTCCACCTGGACCTCGAGGCCACCGGCGCCGGCGAGCGCGGCGGCCGTCGCGGCTGCCACCCCGCCCGCCGCGGCGACGTGGTTGTCCTTGACGAGGACCCCGTCGAACAGGCCGCGGCGGTGGTTGACGCCGCCGCCGGCGACGACGGCGGCCTTCTGCCACGCCCGCAGGCCGGGCAGGGTCTTGCGGGTGTCGCGCACGACGCAGTCGGTGCCGGCGACGGCCGCGACGTAGGCCGCCGTCGCGGTCGCGACGCCGCACAGGTGGGTGAGCAGGTTCAGCGCCGTGCGTTCCGCGGTGAGCAGCGACCGGGCCGGTCCGGCGACGGTGGCCAGGACCGCGCCGGCGCCGATGCGGTCCCCGTCGCGCGTCTCCGGCGTGACGACGACGGCCGGATCCACCGCCGCGCACACCGCCGCGACGGCGTCGAGCCCGGCGACCACGCCGCCTTCTCGCGCGACGAAGCGCGCCGTCGCACAGGCGCCGGCCGGCACGGTGGCCGCGCTGGTGACGTCGCCGCGCGTGCCGAGGTCCTCGGCCAACGCCAGCGCGACGATGTCGGTCACGCGGCGGGGATCGTCTCGCCGTGCAGCGTGCATTTCATCAGCGTGCGCAACACGGGCGCTCCTCGTGTCAGGCCCGCACGGCGGGCTCCAACCGGGTGTTGTCGATCAGGCGCGTCGTGCCGACGACGGCCGCGACGAGCGCCTGCGCCGGTCCCGCCCCGACGCCCTCCAGCGGTGCGAGGGTCTCGGGGTCGACGACCTCCGCGTAGTCGACGCGGACGCCCGGCGCGCCGTCGAGTCTACGACGCAGCCGCCGGCGGGCCGATGTCGCGTCGCCGTCCCATGTGTCGGCGACCTCGCGCAGCGCGCGCGACAGCGCGAGGGCGTCGTGGCGCTGGGCCGCGGTGAGGTAGGCGTTGCGGCTGGACAGCGCGAGGCCGTCGGCGTCGCGCACGATGGGGCAGCCGACGACCGCCGCCGGCACGTCGAGGTCGGCCGCCATGCACCGCACGACGGCGAGCTGCTGGAAGTCCTTCTCGCCGAAGTAGACCCGGTCCGGCGCCACGACGTTGAGCAGCTTCGCCACGATCGTCGTGACGCCGTCGAAGTGCCCGGGGCGGCTGGCACCTTCCAGCGTGGCGGTCAGTCCGGCGACCGACACGGTGGTGCGCCGCTCGGGCGGCGTGAACGTCGCGGCGTCCGGGGCGAACACCACGTCGGCGAGGCCGTCGAGCAACGCGACGTCGCGGGTGAGATCGCGCGGGTAGCGCGCCAGGTCCTCGTCCGGAGCGAACTGCAGCGGGTTCACGAACACGCTGACGACGACGACGCGGCACTCGTCGCGCGCGCGACGCACCAGCGACAGGTGGCCGTCGTGCAAGGCCCCCATGGTCGGAACCAGCCCGAGGCGGTGCGCGTCGTCGCCGAGGTGCACCACCCCGGTGTGCGGCGCGATTGCGGCGAGCAGCAGCCGCAGGTCGGCGACGGTGTCGGCGACCTGCGTCACGGCCGCAGCACCGCCGCGACGGCGTCGGCGGACACAGCGTCCAGTCCGGCCCGGCGCGCCTGCACCAGTGCCAGGCGTGCAAGGTCGCGGTAGGCGTCGGCGGCGTCGGGCACGGCGGCGCGCACCGCCGCGAGGTGCGCGGCGACGGTGGCGGCGTCGCCGCGGCGAACCGGCCCGGTGATCGCCGCGGGGCCGGCGGCGGCGGCGTTGGCGGCGGCGGCGCGGGCCGGCGGCGGGGGCGGCGCCGTCGGGTCACCCACGCCGGCGGCGTAGAGCAGTTCGCGGGCGATGGCGACGACCGTCGCCGTGGCGGTGGCGCCGACCGCGAGCGCCGCGGGGTACAGCGCCCGGGCCTCGTCGGCCACGAGCACGGGACGGCCACCGAGGTCGGTGACGAGCGCGTAGGCCCACGAGCGGTCCGGTGGGTCGGCTGTCACCGCCCACGCGGTGCCGGGCAGCGCCGCGAGACCGGCGTCCGCGTCGGGGAAGGTCTGCGCCGGGTGGCAGGCCGCGACCGCGGCACCGGCGTCACGAACCGCGGCGAGCACGGCGGTGCCGTGACCTCCGGCGACGTGGACGACGCGGCGACCGGCGCCGACGCTGCCGCCGGCGGCCACGGCGGCGACCACCCCGGCCAGCGCGTCGTCGGGCACAGCGAGCACGACGAGCTGCGCACGGCGGACCGCCTCGGTGGGGGACACGGCGGCCGCGGACGGCACCCGGGCGACGAAGTCGCGCACCCGCTGCGACCGCCGCCCGGCGACCGCCACGACGTGGTAGCCGGCCGCGTCCAGCGCCATCCCGAGCGCGGTGCCGACGCGGCCCGGCCCGATCACCGCGGTCGCGGTCACCGGCGGGCTCCGAGCGGCGCGGTCACCTGCGAGCCGATCATCGTGACGCCGGTCACCGGGGCGAGCGCGACCAGCGCCGACGTGAGCGTCTTTCCGCCGGGAAGCCGCTGGCCCGGCGCCACTTCGATCAGTGGGATGAGCGCGAACGCTCGCTCCGTCAGGCGTGGATGCGGCACCTGGAGGTCGCGCCGGTCGACGACCTCGTCGTCGTAGAGCAACACGTCGACGTCGATCGTGCGCGGCCCCCAGCGCTCGTCGCGCACCCGCCCTCCGGCACGCTCGACGCGCCGGCACGCGCGCAGCAGCTCTCGCGGTGAGCGGCGCGTCGCGACGCGGACGGCGACGTTGAGGTACGGACCCTGCTGCGGGCCACCCACCGGCGCGGTCTCGTAGACGCTGGAGACCGCCTCCACGCGTAGCCCGCGCGCGGCGTGGAGCCGGTCGACCGCGGCCTGGAGATGGTCGAGCCGTTCGCCGACGTTGCTGCCGAGGCCGAGAAACGCCAGCCGCTCGGCATGCCGCACGTCAACGCGCCCGTTCCCGCCGCAGCGTGACGGCGACCTCGTCGAGCTCGACCGGCAACACGACCTCGGGTTTGGCGACACGAACCTGCACCGCCGTCACACTCGGGTCGGTCAGAGCGAGGTCGGCGAGGTGACCGGCGAGCGCCTCGATCAGATCGAAGCGGGTCGCTGCGACCGCCTGGGCGACCTGCTGGGCGAGCGTGCCGTAGTCCACCGTGTCGCCGAGCGCGTCACTGGCCGCCGGCGCCGACAGGTCGCGCTCGAGGGTGACGTCGACGACGAACGTCTGACCGTGGCGGCGCTCCTGCTCGAACACGCCGTGGTGGCCCCGCACGCGCAGCCCTCGGATCTCGATGCGATCCATGACGGCGGAGGATAGGCGGCGGCAGACCGTCGGTTCACGCGACCGCTCGTCGGGTAGGCGCTGGCCATGAGCACACCGTCTCCACTCGCCGGCAACATCGGACGGGGCGTCGTCGCGGGCGTCGCGGGGACCGTGGTCATGACGGCGTTTCAGGAGCTCGTCGAGATGCCGCTGACGCGTCGCGGTGACAGCTACGCGCCCGCGAACCTCGCCGAGCAGGTCCTGCCGGTCGACCCGAGCGGTCCGCGAGAGCGGCGCCGCCTGAACTGGGCGACCCACATCGCCCTCGGCGCGATGTGGGGAACCGCCTTCGCCGTCGCGGGGCGGGCGGGGCTGCATGGGCAGAAGGCGGTCAACGCCGTGTTCGCCACCGTCTACACCGGCGACGTGGTGCTCAATACGGCGCTGGGCCTGTACGACCCGAAGAGCTGGTCGAAGAGAGACCTCGTCGTCGACATCGTCGACAAGTACGTGCAGGCGCAGGCGACGGGCGCGGTGTTCGACCGCACGCGGCCATGACGGTCGATCTCCAGCCGCTCACGCGGCAGACCGTCGTCATGACCGGCGCGACGAGTGGGATCGGTCTGGCGACCGCTCGCCTCGCCGTCGAGCGCGGCGCCAACGTGGTGCTGGCGTCGCGCGACGAACCGGACCTGCGCGAGGCGACCAAGCGCGTCAGCGCGGTGGGGCCGGGTCGGGCGGTCTACGCCGTGGCCGACGTCGCCGACGCCGAACAGGTGCAGGGCATCGTCAAGGTCGCCGAGGCGGAGTTCGGTGGGTTCGATACGTGGGTCAACAACGCCGGCGTCTCGATCTTCGGCGACCTCGAGGACGTGCCGGTCGCCGACGCGCGGCGCCTGTTCGAGACCAACTACTGGGGCGTGGTCAACGGCTCGCTCGCCGCCGTGGCGCACCTGCGCGACCGTGGCGGTGCGCTCATCAACGTCGGCAGCGTGCTCAGTGACCGGTCGATCCCGCTGCAGGGCCACTACTGCGCGAGCAAGCACGCCGTCAAGGGCTTCACCGACGCATTGCGCATGGAACTGCAGCGCGACGGCGTACCGATCTCGGTCACCTTGGTCAAGCCGAGCTCGATCAACACGCCGTATCCGCAGCACGCGGCCAACCACATGGACGTCGAAGCCACGCTCCCACCCCCGGCCTACGCCCCCGAGGTGGTGGCCAAGGCGATCCTGGCCTGCGCCGAGCGGCCGCAACGCGACGCCTACGTTGGGTCACCGGCCTGATGATGCGGCTGGGCACCACCACCCCGCGGCTGACCGACAAGTACATGGAGACGGTCATCTACGGCCAGCAGCGCACGGACGAGCTCCGGCGCCCCGACCGCCGCCCGACGCTCCACGAGCCGGCCGGCGGCGACGTGCGCGAAGACGGCGCCTATGCCGGCCACGTTGCTTGCAGCAGCCTCTACAGCGCCCTCGTGCTGCACCGTGAGCGCGCGTTGACCGCCGCGGCGACGGGGCTCGGCCTGCTGCTGGCGCGACGGCTGGGAGCCGCGCGGTTCCGTTAGGCGATCGGCGCCCCGGGCGCCACGCCGTCGGGCAGCTCGAGCAGCCGCACGGTGCCGTCGGGGTCGAGCGCCCCTAGGACGAGGAACTCGCTGACGAACCCCGCGATGCGCTTGCGGCCGAGGTTGAGCGCCCCCACGACGGTGCGTCCGAGCAGCTGTTCGCGCGAGTAGTTGGTCACCTGGGCGCTGGTTTGCAGCGTGCCGACCACCGGCCCGAAGTCGACGGTGAGCTTCCACGCGGGCTTGCGGGCCTCGGGGAACGGCTCGACGGCGGTCACGACGCCGGCGCGCAGGTCGAGGGCGAAGAAGCCGGAGGCGCCGACGTCCGGCTTGCGCTCGAGCCGCTCCGGCGCGTACGGCAACCCGTGGTCGGTCATCGGGTCACTCCCTGCCTTCCGTGGCGTCCCCCAGCGTGATGGCGTGAACGCTATCGTACCCGCGTGGAGCCGAAGCTGTTGCTGTTCCTCGCCCGGCGGGGCGCTGGGCTGAGCCAGCGCGCGCTCGCCGAACGGGCCGGCGTCCCGCAGTCGACCGTGGCGAGGATCGAGCGTGGCCGGATCGACCCGCGCGCGAGCACGTTGAACGCGCTGCTGCGCGCGTGCGGGCTGGAGCTGACGGTGCAGCGTCTCAGCGTCGACGCCAACGGCATCGACCGCACGCTGATCCGGTCGCAGTTCGACAGGACGCCCACCGAACGCGTCCAAAGCATGGTGGTGGCGGCCGAGCTGGCGCACCGCGTCGCCGAGGCGCGGACCGCCCGAGCGGGATGACCTTCGACCCGCTGGCCGCCGTGGCGGCATTGGCGCGCCATGAGGTGCGCTACGTCCTTATCGGCGGTCTCGCTGCGGTCAGCCAAGGCTCCCCGATCGTCACCACCGACCTTGACGTCTGCTGCGACCGCCGGCGCGACAACCTCGAGCGGCTCGCCGCGGCGCTCGCCGAGCTGCACGCCCGGCTGCGCGGCGCCCCGGACGGCCTGCCGTTCCGCCTCGACGCCGACACGCTGGCCGCCGGCGACTGCTTCACGTTCGCCACCGACGCCGGACCGCTCGACGTGCTCGGCACGCCGTCGGGGGCGCGCGGATACGACGACCTGCGGTCGCGCGCCGTCACGGTCGACCTCGGCGGCTTCTCGGTGCTCGCCGCGGCGGTCGACGACCTCATCGCGATGAAGCAGGCGTCGGTCCGGTCCAAGGACGCGACGCACCTGATGCACCTCGAGGCGCTGCGCGACGAGCTGAACGCCCGCGGCTGAGCGTCACGTCGGGGAGCCGGTCGCGACGGCGTGGGCCACGCGCACGGTGCGCACCGTCTCCGCGACGTCGTGGACGCGCAGCAGCGCGGCCCCCGCACCCACGGCGGCGGCGGCGCAGGCGAGGCTGCCCTCCAGCCGTTCGCCGGCGTCGGCGCCGCCGAGCAGCGCGCCGAGGAAGCGCTTGCGCGAGGCACCGACCGCGACGGGGCGGCCGAAGCCGCGCAGCTGACGAAGGTCGCGTAGGAGCACGAGGTTGTGGGCAGCCGTCTTCGCGAACCCGAGCCCCGGATCGACCACGACACGGTCGACGGCGATGCCGGCGGCGGCACAGCGTTGCAGCCCGTGCGCGAGGAACTCGTAGACCTCGGCGACGACGTCGTCGTAGTGGGCAAGCTCGGCCATCGTGGCCGGAGTGCCGCGGGTGTGCATCAGCAGGTAGCCGGCCCCCGCGTCGGCCACGACGGCGAGCAGGTCGTCGTCGGCGCCGCCGGACACGTCGTTGACCAGCACCGCGCCTACGTCGAGCGCCGCGGCCGCGACGGCCGGTTTGGTGGTGTCGACGCTGACCATCATCCCGCTGTCCGCCAGTGCCGCGACGACCGGAACCACGCGGCGCAGTTCCTCGTCGACCGCAACGGGCTCGGCGCCGGGACGGGTGGACTCGCCGCCGACGTCGAGCACGTCGGCGCCCTCGGCAACCAGTCGCCTGCCGTGCGCGACGGCGGCGTCCGGGTGGTCGCGGGGGTACAGCGCCCCGCCGTCGGAGAACGAGTCCGGCGTGACGTTGACGATCCCCATGACCAACGGTCGCGCGTCGGTTGGCAGCATCCCCTGGGAAAGCTCCACCGCCGGCGGCGGCGCCGACCACGCCGCGATCGCGGCGCGCGCGGTGGCCGCGACGGAGGTGGCGGCCTCGCGGCCGAAGGCCCGGCCCACCGCCCGCTCCAGGTCCGCGACGGTCGTCGTCGCGCGCAGCCGCTGCCCGACCCGCTCGACGGCCGCGCCGGACGCGGCCCACACCGACCGCAGCCGCTCCGGGTCGCTCGCGCCGGCGACCACCAGCCGCACCGGGGCGCCGGGGCCAAGGCCGGCGTCCTCGACGCGGACGACGACCGCGGCCGGGGCGCCGTCCACGCTGCTCAGGCGATCGGTCGGCGGGCACCGAACGCCAGCGCCATCGCCTCGGCGCGCGTCCGGGGATCGTCGCGCATGAGGCCGCGCACGGCGCTGGTGACGGTGACCGCGCCCGGCTTGCGGATGCCGCGCATGGTCATGCAGTAGTGCTCGGCCTCGATGACGACGAGGACGCCGCGCGGCGACAGCGCCTTCTCCAGGGTGTCGGCGATCGTCGTGGTGATGCGCTCCTGCAGGTTCGGGCGTTTCGCGACGAGGTCGACGAGCCGCGCGAGCTTGCTCAGCCCCGTGACCTGACCGGCGGTGTTCGGCAGGTAGCCGACGTGGGCATGCCCGACGAACGGGATGAGGTGGTGCTCGCACATCGAGCTGAACGGGATGTCGCGGATGAGCACCAGCTCGTCGTGGCCCTCTTCGAACACGACGTCGAGCACGTCCGCCGGCTCGATGAGCAGCCCGGCGAAGATTTCGTCGAACATGCGCGCGACGCGCTGTGGCGTGTCGCGGGTCCCCGGAGCCTCGGCGTCGATACCCAGACCCTCGAACAGCAGACGCACCCCGGCGGTCAGCTTGGCGTGGTCGAAGCCACGGGTGGGCACTGCACCGGTGGTGACGCGGATGCGCTCGTCCGACGTGGCGGCGGGGGCGCGGGCGGGCGCAATGTCGGCGGACTCGGTCATGCGCCGTGTCTACCCCTCGGTGGGCCGCGCCATCGACGCCCGCCCGCGCGAAACGATCGTGGCGGTGTCGGCGGTGCTACGCGTCGCGGGCGGGCTTGCGGGTGGCGCGGGCGACCGGCTCGGTGGGCATGCGCCGCAGCTTGCCGACGACCGACTTGCCGCTCGGCGCCCGTCCGTTGCCGCTGCCGTTCATCAACGGCTTGATCTTGCGCGACGGCCGTGGCGTCACCTTGGCGAGCAGCGCCGCCAGCTCCTCTTTCTCGACGGTCTCGCGCTCCATCAGCATGTCGGCGAGCTCTTCGAGCACGGCGCGGTTGGCGACGAGGACCTCCAGCGCCTCGTCGTGCGCCTGGTCGACCAGCGCACGCACCTCGCGGTCGATCTCGAACGCGACCTCCGCCGAGTAGTCGGGCTGGTGGCCGAAGTCGCGGCCGAGGAACGGCTGCGACTCCTTCTGACCGAACGTCATCGGACCGAGCTTCGCGCTCATGCCGTACTGGGTGACCATGTCGCGGGCGGTGGCGGTGGCGCGCGAGATGTCGTCGGACGCCCCGGTCGTGAAGTCGCCGATCGTCAGCTCCTCGGCGACACGGCCTCCGAGCATCATCGCGAGCTGGTCGATCAACTCGCCGCGCGACACGAGGTACTTGTCCTCGGTCGGCAGCGTCAGCGTCCAGCCCAGCGCCCGCCCGCGCGGGATGATCGACACCTTGTGGACGGGGTCGGCGTGCGGCAGCGCGTGGCCGACGATCGTGTGCCCGCCCTCGTGGTAGGCGATGACCTTCTTCTCCTTCTCGCCCATCAGACGGGTCTTGCGCTCCGGTCCGGCGATCACCCGGTCGATGGCCTCCTCCATCGCGGCCATCGAGATCTCTTTGAACCCGCGTCTCGCCGACAGCAGCGCCGCCTCGTTGATGAGGTTGGCGAGGTCGGCGCCGGTGAACCCCGGGGTCCGCCGCGCGATCACGTCGAGGTCGGCGTCGCGGCCCAGCGGCTTGCCGCGGGCGTGGACCTTCAGGATCGCCTGGCGTCCGACGAGGTCGGGGCGGTCGACCACGATCTGGCGGTCGAAGCGGCCGGGGCGCAGCAGCGCCGGGTCGAGGATGTCCGGGCGGTTCGTCGCGGCGATGAGGATGACGCCGGTCTTGATGTCAAAGCCGTCCATCTCGACGAGCAACTGGTTGAGCGTCTGCTCGCGCTCGTCGTGGCCGCCGCCCATGCCGGCGCCGCGGTGGCGGCCGACGGCGTCGATCTCGTCCATGAAGATGATCGCCGGAGCGTTCGCCTTCGCCTGCTCGAACAGGTCGCGAACGCGGCCTGCGCCGACGCCGACGAACATCTCGACGAAGTCTGACCCCGAGATCGAGAAGAACGGCACCCCGGCCTCGCCAGCGGGCGCGCGCGAGCAGCGTCTTGCCGGTGCCGGGCGGGCCGAACAGCAACGCGCCCTTGGGGATCTTGGCGCCCATCGCCTGGAACTTGGCGGGGTTCTCCAGGAAGTCCTTGATCTCGCGGAGCTCCTCGACCGCCTCGTCCGCGCCGGCGACGTCGGCGAAGGTGACCTTCGGGGCGTCCTTGCTGATGACCTTGGCCTTGGACTTGCCGAACGACATGACGCGGTTGCCGCCGCCCTGCATCTGGCCCATGACCAGGAAGAAGAACCCGATGATGAGCAGGAAGGGCAACAGGTTGACGAGCAGCGACACGAACAGGTTGCTCGGCTGGCCGTCGACGTCGTAGTCGGCGGGTTCGAGGCTGCCGCGCTCGGTGGCCTCAGCGAGCGCGGCCGACAACTGGTCGCCGTTGAGGTCGGGGTTGTACGTGACGAGGTACTCGGTCTTGCCTTCGGGCAGCACGCCCGGGGCGACCTCGCCCTCCACACGCCCGTCGCGGCGCAGGTCCGTCGCGGTGCGCACCTTGTCGTCGGCAAGCAACGTGAGGTACTCGCCGTAGGCGATCTCCTCGGGCGCGTTGACGCCGTTGAGCGCCGACAGGAAGGCGAAGGACAGCACCAGCAGGACGGTGATCCACACGAACGGACCGCGGATGAGGCGCTGGAAGTTCATGTCCGACCTTGTCGTGGAAGCGGCGAGCCGTCCGCCGCCGCACGAGCCAGCCTAGCATCGGACCCCCGTTCGCCCCGAGGCGCGGGCGTGCTCACGACGGGTCGTACACCGCCGGCTTGAGCGTCCCGACGTAGGGCAGCGACCGGTAGCGCTCGGCGTAGTCGAGCCCGTAGCCGACGACGAACACGTTGGGCACCGCGAAGCCGTGGTAGCGCATCGGGATCTCGACGCGGGTCTGGTCGGGCTTGGACAGCAGCGTCATCACCTCCAGCGAGGCAGGACCACGGGCGCGCAGGTTGCGCAGCAGGTAGTTCAGCGTCAGGCCGGAGTCGACGATGTCCTCGACGACGAGCACGTCCCGGCCGGCGATGTCGAGGTCGAGGTCTTTGAGGATGCGCACGACGCCCGAGGTCTTCGTCGCCGAGCCGTACGACGACACCGCCATGAAGTCGAACTCCAGCGGCACGGTGACGTAACGCGCGAGGTCGGCCATGACGATGAAGGCGCCCTTGAGGACCCCGACGAGCAGCGGCTGCCGGCCGGCGTAGTCGCGGTCGATCTCCGCGGCGAGCTCGCGCAGCCGCCGTTGGATCTGCGCGGACGACACGAGCACCCGCTCGATGTCGGGGTGCGGTCCACCGGACACGACCATGGGCGGCGCCATCCCGTCGCCCGCGCCGTCGGTGGTCACGATGTCGCCGGTCCCGCGCCGGCGCGGTCGGCGGCGAGTGGCTCGAGGCGCAGGCGCAGTGGCCCCGTGCTGTCCGCGCGCACGGCCACGCCGGGGATCCACACCGGCCCGCGGGCGTCAGCGACCACGGGGACCAGCCCGCGCGCGGGCCGCGGCACGCCGGCGTCGGCCATCGCCGCCGCGACCGTCCGCGTGCCGGCCGCGGTGCGGATCCGGTCGCCCGGGCGGCGGGCCCGTACGTGCAGCGCCCCGTCCAGCGGCACCGCGACCATCGCGGCGGCGCGGGGCGGGGCCCACGGTGGCAGGGCGCCCAGCCGGCCCTGTTGCCCGTCGTCGCAGCGCAGTCGCACGCCGATCTCCGGCAGGTCGACTGCGCCGTCGACGGGGCGCTCGGCCAGCGTCGCCGGCGCCGCCGGCGCCACCGCGAGCACGCCGCCGCCGACCGTCGCGAGCAGTCCTCCCGGCAGCGACACCGCGCCCCCCGGCCGCAGGTCGAGCACCGCGGCGACGGTCGCCGCCGATAGCGGGTGCGCCCCGGTCCCGGCCGGGCCGGTGGCGGCGTGCAGCAGCAGCCGCACGACCCGCGTCGCGACGGCGGCGGGCAGCCGCTCCAGCGCGCCGCGGTCGATAGACCGCACGGGCCCCCACCGGCGGAGCAACCGGCGCGCGTGGCGCGCGGCGATCGCGTCGAGGGCGTCCGCGTCGCGGCGTGCGTGCTCGGCCAGCCGCGCGAGGGCGACGACCGGGTCGCTGCTCGCACCGGTGAGCTCGGCGAGCGCCGGCAACAGGTCGTGACGCGCCCGGGCCCGGCGCTGCTCGGCGTCGTGGTTGGTCGGGTCGGCCGCCACCGGCAGGCCGGTGGACGCCGCGATCTCGCCGAGCAGCGCACGGCGCAACGTCAGCAGCGGCCGCACGAGCGTCACGCCGTCGGCGAGCGGGCGGACCGGGGGCATGCCGGCCAAGCCGCGCAGGCCCGTGCCGCGCGCCACGTTGAGCAGCACGGTCTCCGCGGCGTCGTCGGCGCTGTGACCGACCAGGACGTGTCCCGCGCCTTCGGCGCGCGCCGCCGCCGCCAAGGCCGCGTAGCGCGCGTCGCGCGCGGCGGCCTCGACGCCGGCACCGGCTGGGCGCACGGTCACCGAAACGACGCGCGCGGCAAGCCCGAGGGGGCGCGCGTGGGCGGTCGCCGCGGCGGCGTCCGCAGCGTCGTCGCGCAGCCCGTGGCGGACGTGGACGACGACCGCGCGCAGGTCCGGCCGGGCGGCGCGCACGAGGACCGCCAACGCGACGGAGTCCGGGCCACCGGACACCGCGAGCACGACCCGTTCCCCGTGGCCGACGACCGGGGCGAGTGCTGCGGCAACCGCGGTGCGCGCCGCCGCCGGCACCACGGCCGTGCCTGGCGCCGGGAACACCGTCACGGCGCGGGTACGACCCTGGCGGCCCATGCGTCGGGGTCCTCGAGCTCGTCGCGGGTCGGCACGTGGTCAGGCGCGTCCCACACTCGCGCGAAGGTGTCGCGCCCGTGGCGCTCGGCGACGTCGAGGATGAAGCGCTCACCGACGCGGTACTGCTCCGCTTTCAGCGACAGGCCCAGCACCCGCCGCAGCACCTGGTCGCCGGCGCGCGCGCGGCGGCGGTTGAGCACCGTGCGCACCCGGGCGGGATCGGCGATGGGCGCGCCGTCCGCGGCGGCTACCTCGGCGCCCCAGTCCATCACGACGTTGCCGTGGCCCTCCAGCAGCGACATCAGTGCCTGCGCGGAGCGCATCGTCGCGGCCTGCGCCGGCGTCAGCACGATCTCGACGAGCCGGGTCGGGTCCGACAGCGCCCCCGGCTCGCGCAGCAGGCGCGGCAGCTGGGCGAGCACCTGGCGCACCCGTTCGGGGTCGACGCGCGTCTCGGCGAGATAGCCGTCGAGCAGCCCGCGCAGGTGGGGTCGCAGCCACGGCACCGCTTCGAACTGCAACCGGTGCGCGATCTCGTGCAGGCACACGCCAAGGCGCAGCTCCGACGGCGTCAGGTCGCCACCGTCGGCGCGCAGGTTGCGCTCCAGCTCGAGCAGGTTCGGACCCACCAGCACGAGGCGCCCCGGGGTCGCGTCGCCCGGGCGGAAGACCTCGTACTGGCCGAGCACCTTGGTGGCGAGGTAGCCGAAGACCACGCCGAGCTGGACGCCCAGCGCGGTTCGCGCCAGACCTCGCGACACGCCGGCCGACCGCAGCAGCCGGTCGGCGACGGGGTCGGTCAGCCAGGCGAGACTGTCGAGGTTGCTGCGGATCCACGCCCGCCGGCCGACCACGGCGCAAGTCGCCGGCGGCAGGTCCGCCCCGAGGCCGGTCGCGCGCCGGGCGAGCCCGTCGGCCCGGGCGACGGCGCGGTCGACGTCGTCGCGCAGCGCGGCCACCTCGGCGTCGCTGACCGTCGGGGCGCTCGCCGAGGCGACCATCCACGCGACCCGCGCCGCGAGGTCCCAGTCAGCCAGGCGCTGACCGGCGCGAACGGCCGGGAGTGCGTCAGCGACGACGCCGGCTCCTGCGCTCCTGGGCGAAGCGCGGTTGCCACAGCAAAAACGCGAACAACAGTAGCGACGCGACGAGCACCCCGACGATGAACAACGGGTAGTACAGCCACGGGAAGAACTTGGGCGGGTCAGCGGGCGGCGGCAGGAACTCGCGCGACACCTCGTTCTGCGTGCCGATCTCGCTGATGCTCGGGGCCGGCTCGCGCTCCTCGACCTCGCCGCCCTCCCCCTCGACGGCCAGCGCGGGCGCCGCAAGCACGCCCCACGCGACCGCGAGGACGACCACGAGCACGCCGAGCAGGCGCTTGGACATCGAACGATCCTCCGCACGGACGCTGGCTGGCTGGCTGGCTGGAAGGCCCGCAGTGTAGCCCGCCCCACGGCGGTCGAAGCGTCAGGCGGTCGGGCTGGCTGCGCCGGTGCGGAAGGGACCTGGGACGTGGATCCCTGGCCGAATCGGCACGACGTCGGCGAGCTTCACGCCGACGTCGTCGCCGGCGTCCCGGCGCAGTCGCGACCCGCCAAGCGATGCGTCCGCAACCGCTGCCTGCAGGTCACGCGCGAAGCTTCGCAGCGCGCTGCGCTGCTCCTCGACGGCACGGACGGCGACCTCGGGCTCGTCGCGCTCGAGCAGCATCTCCAGCAGCGCCAGGTCGACGGTCGTGGCGTGCCGATAGCGCTGAGCGCACCCGCACAACGCCTCCACGAGCTGGCGACGAGCCGCGTCGCTGCGCTGCACCGCGGTTGGCGACGCCGGCACGTCGTGCCGGTCGTCGTTGCACGCTCGCTGCGCCATGGTCGGGGCTTCCTGTCGGGGGCGGTGCGCTCTCCCCGGCTTGTTTCGCCGTGGGGGGGGGCCGCGGGGGGCCGCGCCCCCCCCCCCCCCCAAAAAAAAACCCCCCCGCCGGCCGGGGGGGCCCACCCGCGCGCCCCCACCCAACACCACAAAAAAACACCCCGCCCCCCCCCCCCCCCGTTTTAGATGTATGACACAATCGAAGAAAAAAGCCGCCACCCCCAACACAAACAAGACGAGAAACACCAAAAAAAAAAACCAAAGCGAGAAAAACACCCCCCCCCC
>JAUJMS010000034.1 GCA_030446745.1 Egibacteraceae bacterium
GGCGTGCAGCTGCGCGTGCGCAGCGGCGGAGAGGGAGCGCCGGTGGTGCTGCTGCACGGGCATCCGCGCACGCACACCACCTGGCACCGGGTGGCGCCGCTGCTGGCGGCCGCCGGGCACACCGTCGTGTGCCCCGACCTGCGCGGCTACGGCCGGTCCTCCACGCCGGCCACGACGGCGGACCACAGCCCGTACTCCAAGCGTGCGATGGCCGCTGACGTCGTGGCGCTCATGGGCCAGCTAGGCCACGAGCGGTTCGCCGTGGTGGGTCACGACCGCGGCAGCTACGTCGCCATGCGCCTGGCCCTGGACACCCCGCGCGCCGTGAGCCACCTCGCCGTGCTCGACAGCGTCCCGATCGGTGAAGCCCTGGCTCGCGCCGACGCCCGCTTCGCGGCCGCCTGGTGGCACTGGTTCTTCTTCGCTCAGCCGGGCAAGCCCGAGCGGGCGATCCTGGCCGACCCCGACGCCTGGTACGGCGGCGACGCCGACCGCATGGGCGCGGACAACCACGCCGACTACCAGCACGCCATCCGGGACCCCGCCACCGTCGGGGCGATGCTCGAGGACTATCGCGCCGGCCTGGGCGTGGACCGGGCGGCCGACGACGCCGACCGCGCCGCGGGCCACCGGATCGCCTGCCCGACGCTCGTGCTGTGGTCCACGCGGGACGACATGGAACAGCTGTACGGCGACGTCCTCGCCGTGTGGCGACCCTGGACCACCGACCTGCGCGGGGGTCGCATCGACGGCGGGCATCACATGGCCGAGGACGCCCCCGAGCAGCTGGCCGCGCAGCTCGCCACCTTCTTGGACCCGGCAGCCCGCTGACAGCACGGGAGCCCGGAGGCAAGGCGACGAGGCCCCGCCATCTCGGTACGTGCCTGGGACGGCTGTCTACGTCCCAGTCGCCGATCCTCCAACGGCAGCGCTGCCTGCGGGGCAGGGACTGACCAACGGTTGCCTCCGCGTGCAGACGGGTGGTCGGGACAGCACCAGCAGTTCCGCGCCGGCCGCCTCGAGTCCCTTCGCCACCCCGGCGAGCAGCTGGCCGGCGTCGTCCCGGCGTCCGGCGACCTGCAGCCACTCGACATCGGCGAAGTCCACCGACGCCAGCACGACCCGCGCGGAGTGCAGTTCACCCAACCGCTCACGCACGAGTTCGTTGGCCACCCGGTAGTGCTCGGCGCCGCTCTGCCAGCTCATCCCGCCGAGCATCCGATGACCCGCGGCCCCTTTGCCGTCACCACGCCATGAGCCAGCGACGCGCCAGTGTTCGTACCGCGTGTAGAGTCGTGGCCCGGCGGTAGGTGCAGGAGACAGGTATGTGCCTCGGGCTTCCCTGTGAGATCGTCGAGATCCTCGACCCAGACCACGGGCTTGCCCGTGTGCAGGACGACGGCAGGCAGCGCGACGTGTCGCTGGCGCTCCTACGTGAGGAGTCACTGGAGGCTGGTGACTGGGTGCTCGTGCACCTGGGTTTCGCGATGGCCAAGATCGACGCCACGCAGGCGGCCGAGACTCGCCGTTTCCTCAACGAGCTGGGGCTCGAGGTGTGACGGCGCCGGGCCGACTCGTCGGTCCACACCTGTCGGGATGACACCGCAACGGTAGGGTCTCGGGCGTGCGAGTCGCGTTCGTCGGCAAGGGTGGCGCAGGCAAGTCCGCGATCGCCGGCACGTTCGCGCGGCTGCTCGGTCGCTCCCGCGACCATGTGCTGGCGATCGACTCCGACCCGATGCCGGGTCTGGCCCTGTCGCTGGGTGTGCCGTCGTCGGACGCGCCGATCCCTGACGAAGCGGTCGAGGAGCGCGCGGAGGGTGAACAGGGCCCTCGCTACCGCCTCCGGGCGGGGCTGTCGGCCGCCGAGGCCGTGCAGCGCTACGCGGTCGAGGGACCCGACGGGGTGCGGTTCCTGCAGTTCGGGAAGCTGCGCGGCCACGTCGCAACGCTCGCGCGGTCGCAGTTCGCGTTCCGTCAGATCGTCGCCGAGCTGCCTGCCGACGACTGGAGCCTCGTCGGCGACCTGCCCGGCGGCACCCGCCAGCCGTTCTTCGGCTGGGCACGGTTCGCGCAGACCGTCCTCGTCGTCGTCGAGCCGACGGCGAAGTCCCTGTTGTCCGCCCGTCGTCTCGCACGTCTCGCGCTCGCCGAGCATCCGCCCGAAGCCCTGCTCGCCGTCGCGAACAAGGTCCGCGAACCGGCGGACGTCGACCTCGTCGCGCAGCGCAGCGGTCTGCCGGTCGTCGCGGCCGTGCCGTGGGACGAATCGCTCGCGGCGGCCGAACGCGCCGGGAGGGCGCCGATGGACGCCGTGCCCGACGCCCCGGCGGTGGCCGCGGTAGCCTCCCTCCTCGAACGCCTCCGAAAGGGTTGCTCATGAGGGTCGCGGTCGTCGGCAAGGGCGGGTCGGGCAAGACGACCACCTCTGCCGTCATCGCGCGGACGCTGGCCCGACGGGGCCTGCGCGTCGTCGCCCTCGACTGCGACACGAACCCCAACCTGGGCATCTCCCTCGGGCTCGGTGACGAGGAGACCGAGCGGCTCGCCGCGATGCGCGACGAGCTCGATGCCGGCGACGCCGAGCACGCCCCCTCGTGGGACGAGCTCATCGACCGGTTCGGCAGCGACGGCCCCGACGGGGTGCGGCTGGCGGTGGTCTCGCGCATCCAGAACCCGGAGCCCGGGTGACCCTGATGCGGCCTTTCACCCGAGCAGTTGCTCGGGTCCGCTGACTTCGGAAGCGCGGTCGTCATCGCCGACCTCGAGGCCGGGATCGGCACGCTCACGCGGCTGGGTGACGAAGACGTCGACGTGGTGCTCGTCGTCGTGGAGCCGACGCCCAACTCGCTGGAGGTCGGCGCGCGCGCCGCGGCGCTGGCACGGGACAAGCGCGCCGGCCGCCTGATCGTCGTGGCGAGCCGCGTCCGCGACGACAGCGATCTCGCGTCGGTGCGCGACGTCTTCGGCGACGCCGAGATCGTCGTGGTACCCGACGACCCTGCGATCACGGGTGCCGAACGCGAGGGGCTCGCGCCGCTGGACGTCGCGCCGCAGGCGCCGGCGGTTCGCACCCTCGCCGAGCTCGCCCAGCGCCTCGTGCCCGACGGCGGTTAGCGAGCGGCCGCAGGGCAGCGCGGTCGCAGCCCGTCCCGCGCGTCGTGGCGACGGGCGGCGGCTGCGCGGCCACGGGTCACGACCTTCGCCTCTGGCTGGAGGAAGTCGACGACGCGGTGGTTACGCGACCTTCGCCTCCTGCTGGAGGAAGTCGACGACGCGGTCGATCGCCTCGCGCACCGGCTCGACGGGGGCCCGGGCGACCGACACGCCGTCGCGGTCCGCTTGCGCGAGGCGCGGGTCGGACGGGATGACGCCGGCCAGCGGGAGGTTGTGGTCGGTCGCGGCCTGCTCGAAGAACGCGGCGTCGTCGGGCAGGCGAGCCTTGTTCCCGAGCCCGTAGACGCGTGGGATCCCGAGCTCCTCGGCGAGGGCGGCGGTCCGCGCCGCCGTGAGAACCGACTTGCGGCTGGGCTCCATGACCACGAGCAGCGCGTCGGCGTACGCCAGGGTTCCGCCGGCGCGGCTGAGGTGCTCCAGCCCGGCCTCCATGTCGACCAGGGTCACGTCGGCGTGCTCGCCGAGGGCCTGTCCGAGCAAGGTCCGCACGGTCCCGTGGCCGGCGCAGGTGCAGCCCGCCCCCGCCTCCGTGACCCGGATCGCCGACAGCAGCGTCGCCCCGCTGGGTGTCGTGCGTCCGTACTCGGTGATGAGCTCGTCGGCGGTCACGTCGCCGCCCGCACCGACCAGCACCGACCGCGGCAGCACCGGGATCGCCTCCGTCTCGTCGAGCGTGAGGCCCAGCGACAGCCCGAGGTTCGGGTTGGAGTCGGTGTCGATGGCCACCACGTTCGCCCCGCGGCGGACGTACGCACCGGTGAGCAGGGCCGACACGGTCGTCTTGCCGACCCCACCCTTGCCGACCACGCCGACCTTCATGACGCCTCCTTCGCTCTCGCGCCGACGGTAGCACCGCCCGCGGTCGGAGGCGGAGGGAGAACCGGTAGTGGACGGCAACATCTACCGCGGCGACAATGGGCCACCGGACAGCAGGGGAGGCGCCGATGGTGCTGTGGTGGATCGCGAACGCGGTCGGTCTGGTCGTGGTCATCCCGCTGGTCGTCTTCCTTGCCGACCGCCTCATCAGGGAGGCGATCGCGATCAGGCAGTATGCCGACGAGATCCTGGTCCACGGCGTGGGGATCACCGGAAACCTCGACCCCGTGCCGGCCCTGAACGAGACCGCAGCGCTGTCCGAACAGGTCAAGGCCGACGCCGTGGCGTACGTGACGGCACTCCGCCGGATGGTCTAGAGCACCGGAGCGCAGATGCCCGTCGTCGCGATCGTCACGCTGGTTCTGACCGGACTCCTCGTCGCCGCGCTCGCCTTCTACCTGGCCTGGGTGGTCGTGTTGCTGCGCGCCATCCACGACACACTGGGCAAGGTGACGTTCGGCGTGCGTGCGATCGCGCATCGGGCGGCGCCGCTGGGGCCGGTCATCGGAGAGATCAACGGCAACCTCATCCCGGTCGCCGACGCCTTGGAGGACCTCGCCGCGTCGCTGGACCGCCCGGCGGCGAAGGCGTCATAGGGAGGCGACGACATGGCGCTGGAGTTCCACTGCTCCGATGTCGGGGTGGTCTGTTCGAAGGTCACGAAGGCGGACAGCTCCGAAGAGCTGCTGGCCAAGGTCGCCGAGCACGCCAGGCAGCAGCACGGGGTGGAGCTCAACGCCACGCTCGTCGACTACGCCGCCAGCCGCGTGCGTCAGTCGGGCGGCGGCTCCGGCTCGTCGGCGTGACCGTGGACGACCTCGACGCGCTGCTGACGCGGCTCGAGGACAACCTCGCCGCCGTCGAGGAGCTCGACGAGCCCGTGCGCGACCTTGTGTTCGAGCTGCTCGACGGCGTCGATGCGGTGCATCGCGGGGCGCTGCGTGCGCTCGGGGAGGCGCTGGGAGCCCAGACCATCGACCGGGTGCGCACCGAGCACCCCGCGATCGCGTGGCTGCTCGAGGCCTACGCGGTCGGTGTCGACGAGGTCAGCGCTGCCGATGCTGCGCTGGACCAGGTGCGGCCCTACATCTCCTCCCACGGCGGGCGCGTGGACGTGCTGGACGCCGAGGCCGGCGTCGTGCGCCTGCGGATGTCGGGGGCCTGCTCGGGATGCACCGCCTCGGCCGCAACGCTCACGGAGGGCATCGAGGAGGCGCTGCGGGAGCACTACCCGGGGTTCGTCGCGATCGACGTCGAACCCGACGACGCCCCGGCGCATCCGCCGCCGCCGACGGCGCTGGTGCAGATCGGGCCGCGGCCGACCGGCCTGTAGAAGGCGCGTCAGTGCCAGTCCACGCCGAGCGCGGCGACGGTTGTGCGCACCGCGGTGATCGCCGCGTCCACCGCCGCCGCGGCGGGCTCGGACAACCCCTCGCCGTAACGCTGCGCGTCCAGCGGCTGGCAGCCCACGACGACCGTCACGGGGGGCAGGACGCCGAGCCCTCGCGCGAGCGTGAACGCGCGGTCGGGTGTCGCGTAGTGCATGTCGGCGAGGGCGTCGCGTCGTTGGTCGATCGGCAGGGCGGCGACATCGGTCACTTCGGGATCGATGACGACGACGGTGCCGGGTGGTCGCCCCACGTCGACGGCGTCGACGACGACAAGCGCGTCGACGGGATCCAGCAGCTCCTGCACGAGATGGATCCCGCCGATACCGATGTCCAGGACGCGCACGCCCGGAGGAACACCGTCCTCGACGAGGCGCTGCGCCACCACGACCCCGAAGCCGTCGTCGCCGCGCAACACGTTTCCGAAGCACGCGACGAGGATCTGCACCCGCGCAGGATACGGAGCGCCGGGTGAACCCCGACGACGCCGTCACGGCGCTGCAGGAGCGGCTGCGCCGGTACCGGCCCGACCGGTACCCCGTCCAGCACGCAACCGCGCAGTTCCACCTGGGACAGGCGCTCCTGCAGGCGGGCCGCTCGCGCGACGCGCTGGCGGCACTGCGGGCGTCGGCCGCGCTGTTCGACCCCCGCATGCTGCCCGTCGAGCACGCCAAGGCGCAGAACCTGCTCGGCGCGGCGCTGCGGGGCGAAGGCGACGTCAAGGCGGCCCGAACAGCGTTCGCGCGCGCGGCCGACGTGTTCGCAGAGCACGGCCTGGACGCCGAGCGGGCGGCGGCGGTGTTCAACCTCGGGCTCGTGGCGCTCGACGCCGGGAACCCCGCCGCTGCCGCCGAGCTCTTCGCCGAGGCCGGGCGGCGGTTCGCCGCCACCGGCGCGCGCGCCCAGGCCGCTGCCGCAAGCCTGCAGCTGGGCAGCGCCCTGCTCGCCGCAGGCGAGCCCGAGCGTGCCTGCGCGGCGCTGGAGCGCGCTGCCGACCTCGCCGACGCGCTCGGCGACCGGGACGGGCTCGGCGCGGCCGCCAACGCCCTCGGACTCGCGCGACTGGCCGCCGGCGACATCGACGGCGCCGTCGAGGCGTTGCGCACCGCGGTTGCGGCGCAGCCCCGCTCCCTGCGGCCGGAGGGGTTCGCGATGGCCAAGGCGAACCTCGCGGTCGCCCACGAGCGCGCGGGGGATGCGCCGCGGGCCCGGCTGGCTGCGCGGCAGGCCCTCGCGGTCGCCCAGGCCCCCGACGCCGTCGCCGAGCAGTCGCGTGGCGTCGTCGCGCTCCTGGGCGCGCACCCCGGCGACCTGCTGGCCGTCCTGGACACCGAGCCGGCGCCGTTGTGGCCTGTCGCGCTTCGCGAGGAGGTCGTTCGCTGGGCGGCCTGCGATCCCGACGAGCGGCGTGAGGACGCCCGCGGGTGGGTCGAGGGGCAGGTGGCGCGCCCCGAGCGCAGCGAGGCGCTCGCCGAGTCGTGGTTGTCGGCGGTCCTGGAGCTGCCGGGACCCGACTTCGACGCGGTGATCGCAACCGTGCTCGAGGCGACAGCGCAGGTCGACAGCGAGACGGCACGGCGCTTCCGCTCGCAGACGACGCGGGCCATGGCGCGCCTGCCCGTCCCCCAGCTGCTGCGGGTCCGTGACCGCTTCAACGATCTCGCCGTCGAGCTGGGGCAGGAGCCGGCGTGGAGCTAGCGCCCGACCTCGCAGCCGACGTCCTCGCCGCGGCGCTGGCCGGTCGCGCGGTGCGGGTCTACCCCGCGATGCTGTCCACCGAAGCCGACGCGCTCGCGTGGGCGCGCGCCGGGGCGCCGTCCGGCGCCGTGGTCGTGGCGCACTACCAGGCGTCGGCGCGAGGACGGGCAGGGCTGGAGTGGAAGGTCGAGCCGGGACAGGGGCTCGGGTTCTCCCTCGTCCTCCGGCCGTCGCTGTCCGCCGAGCGGGAGGGCTGGCTGTACACCGCGGCCGTGTCCGGCCTGGCCGACGTGGTCGGTCCGGCGGCGACCATCGGCTGGCCCGACGAGGTGTGGCAGGCCGGCGCCCGGGCCGCCGCGGTCGGCGTCCACGCCGAGCTCGGCCCCCAAGGTGTGGCGTGGGCCACGGTCACCGTCCTCGTCCAGGACGCGGTGCCGCCGCGGGCGGCGCTGCTCGCGCGCGTCCTGGCTGCGATCGAGAAGCGGATGCAGACGCCGTCCCGCGAGGTGCTCGACGGCTACCGGGCGCGCTGCACGACGCTCGGGCAGCGTCTCGCGGCACGCCTGATCCCGATGGGACCGTCGGGGGTGGTCGTCACGGGCACCGCCGCAGACCTCCGCGACGACGGGTCGCTGGTGATCGTCACCGACGAGGGGCGCCGCGTCGCGGTGCCGCCACAGCACCTCGGTGTACTCGACACGCCCTCCGGCGTGTGAGGCGTCCTACGGCACCTCACACGCCGGGCGGCTTCATGTCAAGCCAGTCCCTTCGGGAGACGGGCCCTGGTAGGCGAGCTGCTCGACCGCCTCGACCTGCTGGAGCCGGTCGATCTCCTCGATCAGGGCCCACCACAGCCCCCAGTCCAGATGATCCATCCCCTCGCCGGTCTCGCCGGCGGCGATGCGCAGTCGCAGCCGGTCGCGCTCCCGGAACGCCGTCCCCCACGTCCCGTCACGGTCGAGCCCGTCGAGCTCGTCGAGCAGGCCCCGCAGCGCTTCAACCGCGGGCGTCGGTTCCAGGCGATCGCCGGCGGTCAGCTCCCGCAGGGTCGCGGCGAGCTCGAGCAGGGGCGTCCGCCGGATCTCGACCCGCACGAGGTCGACGGCGCGCCGCAACGCGGCCTCGCCGTCGGAGGAGAGGCGATCCGACGGATCTGTCGTCGCCGGCTCCGCGTCGACGACGACCGTGCGTGGCGGGAGGACATCGAAGCCCGACGCCACGTCCACGACGAGGTCGATGTCGACGTAGCCCACGACGGCGTGCCCGACCGCGGTCTGCGCCTGGTCAGCGGACAGCGTGCGCGGCTCGACGCGGTGGCGTTCGACGGTCCCGGGCGGGCGGCCGCGTGGCGTCGCGCCGACGAGGATCAGCGTCGACGGTGCGAGCTCGGACAGCCGGTGCGACACGCCGACCGCCCCGTAGTGCAGGTCCTCCACGACGACGTCGGCGCTCAGCGGGGCGGCCGCGAGCTGCTCGACGGCGCGGCGCCCCAGGTCCAGGTCGCCCTGGTACAGCTCACTGACGCCGCCGACGAAGACGGTCATCGCCGTTGGGCCTCCGGCCTCGCTGACGCCGAGCGTCAGTCGTCACCGCACGCGCAGGTGTTCACCTCTCGCACGATGGTCCCGGAACCGGTGTGCAGGTGCGTCGTGCATGGCATGCACGGGTCGAAGCTGCGGATGGCGCGCAGCATGTCGATACCGGTGAAGCGCGACGGGTCGGACAGGTCTTCGATGATGGGCGTGTTCATCACCGCCTGCTCGTACGGCCCGGGCTGGTCCCACGGGTCGCGTGGCGACGCGTTGATCGTCGACGGGGTGCAGATCTGGTAGTTGACCAGCTTCCCGCCGTCCATCTCCATGT
>JAUJMS010000011.1:0-6066 GCA_030446745.1 Egibacteraceae bacterium
CGGCGACGAGCACGGCACGACACGTTGGGGGACGGTCCCGGGGGCGGCGCGACAGGGCCTGGCGCACACCGGCGGGAAGGTCGAACGCCTCCGCGGCGTCGACGAGCTCCGCCAGCTCCGCCCCGCGCGCGCCGGTCGCCAGCGCCAGCACCGTCACGGCGAACGAGTAGACGTCGGCGGGCGGCCCGACGCGCCCGGTGACGACCTCCGGCGCACAGAACACCGGCGTGCCCACGCGGGTCAGCTCCGTCGCGTCGAGGCCGCGCAACGTCGAGGGATCGACGAGCACCACCTCGCCGCTGTTCCGCACGACGAGGTTCGCCGGCTTGACGTCGCGGTGGACCAGCGGCAGGCCGTCGGACCAGACGCCGGCGTGGAGCAGGTCCAGGGCCTCCGCGAGCGGCGTCAGTCGTTGGAGCACCGCCGGGTCGGGCGCCGCGGCGGCGAGCGACTGTCCCGCGACGAACGCCATCTCGAGGTAACCCCACCCGTGGAGAGGACCGGCGTCGATCCGCCCGGCGTCGTACACCCGCACGAAGGCCGGATGGTCGATGCGCCGCAGGAACGCCGCCCGCGCGTCGGCGTCGGCCGCCAGGGCGTCGGGGCGCACGAGCTTCAGGGCACGGGGACGTCCGCGCGCGTCGCGGGCCTCCCACACCTCGCCCTCACCGCCGCTGCCTACCAGCCGCAGCAACCGCAGGCCCGCGACCAGCGCGGGGCGCGCGAGCGGGTCGTCGACGGCTGACACGCCAGCGACGCTACCGCCCCACCCCGCGACCGCGGTTCAGCCGTCGCCGGGTCGGCGTTCGTGACCGCTGCGGTCGGCGCTGCGCCGACGGTCTTTCATCTCCGACTCGAACACGTGCCGGCGCCCCGCCATGACCGCGTCGCGCACCGCACGTTCGGCGGCGCGGAACGGCTCCCAGTAGTTGTCGTCGAACTCCTCGACGAGCTGGAAGGTCCAGCGGCCCTGCACGACGTTGCGCCCGACGATCTCGTCGCGGAGCTGCTCGGCCAGCGCGGGGTGCCCGGCGGCGGCGAGCGCGTCCGCGGCCTCGCCCGCCAGCAGGTCGCCGCGACCCATCGTCTGGTGGAAGCTGTAGAGGTGGCCCCGCGCGCGCTCGATCCACTCGAGCGCCTCGGACAGTTTTCCGGCCGCGGCCACGGTGGCGTCGGTGACGCCGTCCGGCCGCTGGTGCTCGCGATCCTCGTCGTCCACGCACGCGCGTGTACCCCGTCGCGCGACCGCCTACCGCTACGGTGCAGCGCATGAAGCCCAGCGATCTCGCCTTGCTCCGCGTGCCGTCCGACCCCACGCTGTCACCGGACGGGCGGCGCGTCGTCGTCGCGGTCCAGCGCACCGATCTCGAAGCCGATGCCTACCGCAGCGAGCTGTGGCTCGCCGCGACCGACGGGTCGGCGCCACCGCGACGCCTCACCAACGGCCCGCGCGACAGCCGTCCGCGGTTCTCTCCCGACGGCCGTTGGGTCGCGTTTCTGCGCGCCGGGGACGACACGCCGGCGCAGCTGCACCTGCTGCCGGCCGACGGTGGCGAGTCACGCCGCCTGACCGACGCCCCGCTCGGCGCGGGTGACCACGCCTGGTCACCTGACTCGACGCGACTGGTCTACGTCGCCCGCGTGCCGGAGCCCGGTCGCTACGGGACCGACGACGACGTGCCGGCTGACAAGGAGCCGCCGCGGCGCATCACCACCCGCAAGTACCGCCTCGACGACCTCGGGTTCATCATCGACCGGCGCGCGCACGTCTTCGTCGTGGCGGCCTCCGGCGACGGCGACGCCGGGGTCGCCAAGCCGGTGCAGCTCACCTCCGGCGACGTCGACGCCAGCGCCCCGGTCTTCAGTCCCGACGGCACGCACGTCGCGTTCGTCTCGGCGCGCCATCCCGGCCGCGACGCCGACCTGCTCACCGACGTCTTCGTGACGCCGGCCACCGGCGGGGACGTACGCCGGGTCACCGACACCAGTTCTGTCGTCGGCGCCGCGGCGTTCACGCCCGACGGCGCGACGCTGTACCTGCTCGCCCTCAGCCACCCTGATCTCGCCGGGCGCAGCACCGTGGTCGCGGCCGTGCCGGTCGACGGCAGCGCCCCGCCACGAGTGCTGACCGACGTCGAGGCGTACAGCTTCGACGGCTACGGCACCGGCAGCGCGACGCCGCTGCTCGTCGACGAGGACAGCCTCACGACGCTCGCACAGCGCCGCGGGGCGCTGGAGCTCGTGCGGGTGCCGCTCGACGCCAGCGACCCGCAGGTCGTCGTCGGCGGTCGCCGCCAGGTGCTCGCGGCGGATCGGACGGCCGGCGTGACGGCGCTGGTGGTCGCCACCGACACGAGCGCCGGCGAGCTCGTCGTGGTCGACGGCGACGGCGGCGAACGGACGCTGTCCGACTTTGGCGGGGCGCTGGCCCGCGCGACGTCGCTGCGGCCGATGGTCGAGCTCGACACGACGGCGCCGGACGGCTACCCGGTCCACGGTTGGGTGGTCAAGCCCGCCGGCAGCGGACCGTTCCCGGTGTTGCTCGCCATCCACGGCGGACCGCAGACCCAGTACGGCTGGGACCTGTTCGACGAGGCGCAGGTCTACGCCGGCGCCGGCTACGCTGTCGTGCTCGGCAACCCGCGCGGGTCGGCGGGATACGGCGAGTCCCATGCCCGTGCCGTCGTCGGCGACATGGGCAACCGCGACGTCGCCGACCTGCTCGCACTGCTCGACGCGGCGTTGACCGACGCCGACCTCGACGGCGACCGGGTCGGGGTCATGGGCGGCTCCTACGGGGGGTTCATGACAACTTGGCTGGTCGGCCACGACGACCGCTTCCGCGCCGCGATCAGCGAGCGCGCCGTCAACGCGTGGGACAGCTTCACCGGCTCGTCGGACATCGGCTGGTTATTCACCGACGCCTACTGCGGCACCGACCCGCAACGTCAGCGCGAGCAGAGCCCGCTGACCTACGCCGACGCGATCACGACGCCGATGCTGATCATCCACTCCGAGCACGACTGGCGCTGCCCCGTCGAGCAGGGGCAGCGGCTGTTCGAACGGCTGTTGCGCAACGGCGTGCCCGCCGAGCTGCTGTTGTTCCCGGGCGAAGGCCACGAGCTCTCGCGCTCGGGCCTGCCGAGCCACCGCGTCGCGCGCTTCGAGGCGATCCTCGACTGGTGGCGCCGCCACCTCGGCGGCGCGGCCGTCTAGACCTCCGCCGCCGCGTCCAGCGCCGCGACCCTCAGGCGGCTCCAGCGTCGGTCGCCGCGGGCGCTGACGGGAAGCTCGTGATGAGCGTCACGACGAAGTGGGCGACGCCGAGGAAGATGAAGCAGTTCCGGGCCGCGAGGCTGTCGAAGCCGAACAGGAACGGCGCGACGACGAGGAACAGCGCCAGCAGGTAGTCGAGGGCCGCGTGCAGCGGTGGCGGCAGCACGTCGACGACCCCGGCCGGACTGCGGGTCAGGACCGCGACGGCGAGGATGACGACGCCCACCCCGATGAACACCGGGAAGGTGGGACGTTCGTCGGCGAACCCGAACAGGAACGGCGCGAGGATGACGAACAGCCCGGCGACGTACTCGACGATCCCGTGCAGCGGCCAGGGCAGGAGACGAGCAGCGGACACGAAGCCTCCTTGCGGCGAACGGATGTTGTGATCTGCCCGCGCCCCGGGACGTCCAACCCTGCGACCCTCAATGGCGGAAGTGGCGCCGACCGGTGAGCAGCATGGGCACGCCCCGCTCGTCGCAGGCCGCGACCACCTCGGCGTCGCGGACGCTGCCCCCGGGCTGCACCAGCGCGCGCACGCCGGCGTCGAGCGCCGCGTCGACCGCGTCGCGGAAGGGGAAGAACGCATCGCTGGCGAGCACCGCGCCGGCCGCCCGGCCGGCCGACTTGTCGACGGCGAGGCGCACGCTGTCGACGCGCGACATCTGCCCAGCGCCCACGCCGACAACCGCACCGCCGGCCGTCAGCACGATGGCGTTGGACTTGACGTGCTTGCACGCACGCCACGCGAAGCGCAGCTCGGCGGCCAGGGTCTCGTCGGGCGCCACACGCGTGGCGACGGTCCACGATGCGGGCTGCTCGGCGGCGACGTCGGCGTCCTGCACGAGCAGTCCTCCGCTGACGCTGCGTGCGGTGTGCCACCGCCCCGGCGGGTCGGGCCGCTCGACGACCAGCACCCGCAGGTTCGCCTTGGTCCGCAGCACGTCGAGAGCCTCGTCGTGGTAGCCCGGCGCGACGACGACCTCGGTGAACACCTCGACCACCTGACGTGCGGTGTCCACGTCGAGTCGCCGGTTCGCCGCGACGATCCCGCCGAAGGCGCTGACCGGGTCGCCGGCGAGCGCCCGCGGGTACGCCTGCGCGAGCGTCGGGGCGACCGCCAGCCCAGCCGGGTTGGTGTGCTTGATGATCGCGACGCAGGGCTCGGTGAAGTCGGCGGCCATCTGCCAGGCGGCGTCGGTGTCGAGCAGGTTGTTGTACGACAGCTCCTTGCCGTGCAGCTGGCGGGCGCTGCCCACGCCCCACGCCGGCGTCTCGGTGTAGTAGGCGGCGGCCTGGTGCGGGTTCTCGCCGTAGCGCAGGTCCTGCGCCTTGTGCACGACGGTCGTGCGCACGGGGGTAAAGGCCTCGGCGCGCGCGAACCACGCGGCCACCTCGGCGTCGTACGCCGCGGTGTGGGCGAATGCCGCGGCGGCAAGGCTGCGGCGCAGGTCGGAGCGCAGCCCGCCGTCGCGGCGCAGTCCCTCGAGCAGCGACGGGTAGTCGGCCGGGTCGACCACCACGCCGACACCGGCGTGGTTCTTCGCCGCGGCGCGGACCATCGTGGGGCCACCGATGTCGATCATCTCGACGATGGCCGCGTCGTCGGCACCCGCCGCGACCGTCGCCGCGAACGGGTAGAGGTTGACGACGACGAGGTCGATCGGCGCGATGCCGTGCGCGTCCAGGGCCTCGCCGTGTGACGGTTTCGAGCGGTCGGCGAGGATGCCGGCGTGCACCGCCGGGTGCAGGGTCTTGACGCGACCGTCCATGATCTCAGGGAAGCCGGTGACGTCGCTGACGTCGGTGACCGCCACGCCGGCGTCGCGGACTGTCTGCGCGGTAGAGCCGGTCGAGATGAGCTCGACGCCGAGGTCGGCGAGTCCACGGGCGAGCTCGGCGAGGCCCGTCTTGTCGTAGACGCTGACCAGCGCCCGGCGAACGGGTGTGACGGCGGAGGCTGCGGCGTCGGTTGCGGTGTCGGTCACGGCAGGATCCTCACGCGACGGCCGTCCACCGCGATGCGGTTGCGGCCGAACAGGTCGACGCAGGCCGGCAACAGCCGGTGCTCGACAGCTTGGATGCGGGCGTGCAGCGTCGCGACGGTGTCGTCGTCGTGGACGGGCACCGCCTCCTGGGCGACGATCGGGCCGGCGTCGACCTCCTCGACGACGAAGTGCACGGTGGCACCGGTCACCTTCACGCCGGCGGCCAGCGCGTCGGCGACCGCATGCGCGCCGCGGAACGCCGGCAGCAGCGACGGGTGGACGTTGAGGATCGGCCAACGCTTGACGAACGCGCCGGACAGCACCCGCATGAACCCCGCGAGCACGACCAGGTCGGGGCGTGCGCGCGCCACCGCGTCGGCCAGGGCCGCCTCCCAGGCCGTCCGGTCCGGAAAGCCGTGGCGGTCGACGCAGACCGCATCGACTTCGGCGGCGCGGGCGCGGGCGAGCCCTCCGGCGGTGGGGACGTCGGCGACGACCGCAACGACCGCGGAACGGATCCCGGGATGGTCGAGCAGCGCCTGGAGGTTCGAGCCGGCGCCCGACACGAGCACCACGACACGCGTGTCAACGGCCGCGGACGGCCGAGCAGCAGCGGCCATCGCCGCGCTAGCGGCGACGGGGGCGCAACATCGCCGCGCCGCCGAGCAGCGCGAGGCCGACCAGCGCGCCGGCGCCCCCGGTTCTCGGCAGCTTGCGGGTCCTTCCGCGACCGTCGTCCCGGGTGTCGGCGCGCGTGAGAGCGCGGTCGCCGTCATCGCCCCCGTCGCCGTCGCCGTCGCCG
>JAUJMS010000011.1:6166-17322 GCA_030446745.1 Egibacteraceae bacterium
GTCGAGCGTCCCACCGTCGCCGGGGTCTTCGTCCGGGTCGAGCGCCCCGCCGTCCCCGTTGTCTTCGCCCGCGTCGCCGTCACGGTTGCCGCCGCGGCCGGCACCGGTGCCGTTGCCGGTGTCGCCTCCGTCGTCCGGTTCGGTTGGCTCGCTGGCGGCGTCGTCGGGCTCCTCCGCGGCGGTCGGCTCGGGCGAGGGGGTCGCCGGCGCGGGCTCGCCGGGTGTCGGTGACGCCGACTCTGGCGCGGCATCGTTGGGCGACGGTTGCGTGGAGGCAGACGGCTCGCCGCTCGGCGCCGCCGTGACCGTGCCCGGGGCGCCGTTCAGCGCCGTCCGCCCGTTCGGACCGCGCACGAGCAGGAACGCGCCGGCCAGCAGCAGGAGGAGGACGATCACAGGGGCCAACACCATGACCGGTCGCATGTTGCTCATGACAGCAGACGCCGCGCTTCCCGTGGTGGAGGCTGGACGGCACCGAGCATGCCCGCGGACCGCCGCCGCCACAAGTTGCGCGGCGGCTTCAGCGACGTTTGCCGGCCTCTGGAGCCCTCGACGCGCCGTGACGCTTGGACGTTGTCACGTCGCCGCTCAGCGGCCAGACTGGCCGCCATGGTCCACGGTGCCGCCTCTGCCGCCCTGCGCCCGCGGCTGCGGGGTTGGTCGCACGCGGTCATGGCGCCGTTGGCGGTCGTCGGGACCGCGGTGCTGTGGCAGGCGGCGGGCGACAACGTCGGCAAACGCGTGTCCGTCGCGGTGTTCGGCATCGCGTTGACGGGGCTGTACACGACCAGCTCGCTGTACCACCTCGGCCGTTGGAGCGCGCGCGCCCGTTACGTGCTGTCGCGCTGCGACGTGGCGATGATCCAGCTGTTCATCGCCGCGAGTTTCACGCCCGTCGCGCTGCATGCCCTCGACGGGGCCTACCGCACGGTCAGCCTCGTCGTGGCGTGGGCGATCGCGGCGGTCGGCGCCGGCATCGCGGCGTCGCCGCTGCAGGTGCCGCGCTGGGTCGCCACGCTCGGCTTCACCGCCGTCGGCTGGTTGACCGTCGTCCCGTTCACGCGGATCGCCCAGGCGCTGCCGGCGGAGGGGACCGCGCTCATCGTCTTCGGCGGCCTGCTCTACACGGCGGGCGCGGTCGTCTACGCCCGCCAACGACCCGACCCCTTGCCCGCCTGGTTCGGCTTCCACGAGGTGTTCCACCTCCTCGTGGTCGCCGCGAGCGTGTGCCACTACCTCGCGATCTGGCGCTACGTGCTGCCGATCCGGTAACGCCTCAGGCGCCGCCGAGACGACCGATCAGCAGCTCGGCCGTCTCGGTGGGGTTCATCCCGACCGCGATCCCCAGCGCCTCCAGCGCCGCCTTCTTGTCGGCGGCGGTCTCACCGCCCTCGCCGCCCTCTTTGACGATCGCGCCGGCGTGGCCCATCTGCTTGCCGGGGGGTGCCGTGAAGCCGGCGACGTACGCGACGACGGGGGTGTCGGGGATGTGCTCGGCGATCCACTCGCCGACGCGCTGTTCCTCCGTGCCGCCGATCTCGCCGACGAACACGATTGCCTCGGTGTCGGGGTCCGCCGCGAAGCGCGGGATGACGTCGAGGAAGTTCGTGCCGATGATCGGGTCGCCGCCGATGCCGACGCAGGTCGAGATCCCGATCCCGGCGAGGTTGAGCTCGTGCATGATCTGGTACGTCAGCGTGCCGGAGCGGCTGACGAGCCCGACGTTGCCCGGCTTGGTGATCTCGCCCGGGATGATCCCGACGTTGGCCTTGCCGGGCGAGATCAGTCCGGGACAGTTGGGTCCGACGAGCACCGGGCGGCCGGTCTTGTCCGCCGTCCCGTCGGTCCCCCGCGGGTAGATGGTGTTGTAGACGAGGGCCATGTCGTGAACCGGCACGCCCTCGGTGATGCACACGATGGTGGGGACACCGGCGTCGTAGGCCTCGAGGATCGCGTCCCGCGTGAACGGGGCGGGGACCATGATCATCGAGGTGTTCGCGCCCTCGGCGTCGACTGCCTCGGCGACGGTGGTGTAGACCGGGACGTCGAGCTCGTCCCACGTCGTGCCGCCCTTCTTCGGATGCGTGCCGGCGACGATCTGCGTGCCGTACTGCTGGTTGCGCCGCGCGTGGAACGTCCCCTGGCTGCCGATGCCCTGGACGACGACACGGGTCTGCTCGTCGATGAGGATGCTCACGCGGTGGTCTCCTCGGTCGTGGTGTCGATCAGCGGCCGGTCACCCGCAGCGGCGAGCGCGACGGCGCGCTCGGCCGCGTCGAGCATTTTCTCGGCGGGCACGACGTTGGGGTGCGCCGCCTCGGTCAGGATGCTCCGGCCCTGCCCGGCGTTCGTGCCGTCGAGGCGCACGACGAGTTGCTGCGGGACGTCGCCGAGCCGCTCGAGCGCGCCGAGGATCCCCTCGGCGATCAGGTCGCAGCGTGTGATCCCGCCGAAGATGTTGACCAGGACCGCGTGCACCTGCGGGTCGGACAGCACCAGCGACAGCGACTCGGCCATCTTGTCGGCGTCGGCCCCGCCGCCGACGTCGAGGAAGTTCGCCGCGCGACCGCCGGCTTGGCTGACGACGTCCAGCGTCGACATGACCAGCCCGGCGCCGTTACCGAGGACACCGACCGAGCCGTCGAGCTTGACGTACTGCAACCCCAGCGCCTTCGCGCGTGCCTCGATGTCGTCGCCGCCGGCGGCAGCCGGGTCGTCGTCCAGCGCGGCGAGGTCGGGGTGGCGGAACAGCGCGTTGTTGTCGATCGAGACCTTGGAGTCGAGCGCGATGACGCGGCCGTCGGCGGTCAGGACCAGCGGGTTGACCTCGAACAGCGTCGCGTCCGACTGGACGAAGCCGGCGTAGAGCCGCACAAGCAGGTCCGAGGCCGCGTCGAGGACCTTGTCGCCGAGCCCTGCGCGGCTGCAGATGTCGCGCGCGATTGCCAAGGTGACGCCGACGGTCGGGTCGACGTCGACCTTGACGACCTTCTCGGGGCTCGTGCGGTTGGTCTCCTCGATGTCGACGCCGCCCTCGGCCGACGCGATGACCTTGTAGCCCTTGCTGACCCGGTCGTGCAGGAGCGACAGGTAGTACTCCTCGGCGATGTCGCTCGCGGGTTCGACGAGGACCTTGCGCACGACGTGGCCTTTGATGTCCAACCCGAGGATCCGCTCGGCGTTGTCGCGCGCCGCGGCGGCGTCGGGGCAGAACTTCACGCCGCCCGCCTTGCCGCGCCCGCCGGTGAGCACCTGCGCCTTGACCATCACCGGCACCCCGTAGTCGGCCGCGAGCGACTCGGCCTGCTCCGGGGTGGTGGCGACCTGGCCCTGCGGCGTCGTCGGAATGCTGTAGCGGCGGAACAGCTCTTTGCCCTGGTACTCCATGAGGTCCATCGCGAAGCCCTTCGTCGGTACGGTCGGCGCGGCAGGCGCGCGGCGCGACGAGGTCCCGCGGCGCGACGGTCGGCGCTGCTAGTCGCGCGGCGTCACGTTCGCCTTCACCCAGTCGACGATGTCGGTGGTCCGCGCCCCGGGCGTGAACACCTCGGCGACGCCCTGCGCCTTCAGTTCGGCGATGTCGGCCCGCGGCACGATGCCACCACCGAATACGACGATGTCGGCGGCGTCGCGTTCGTCGAGCAGCGCCTTGACCTTGGGGAACAGCGTCATGTGCGCCCCGGACAGCACCGACAGGCCGATGGCCTGGACGTCCTCTTGCAGCGCTGCCTCCACGATCTGCTCGGGCGTCTGGTGCAGGCCGCTGTAGACGACCTCCACGCCCCCGTCGCGCAGTGCCCGCGCGACGATCTTCGCGCCGCGATCGTGGCCGTCGAGCCCCGGCTTGGCGATGAGCACGCGGATGGCCACGGTGGGCGCCTCCTTCCAGGGGCAGGGCCGCCCGCCGCCGGCCGTGCCGCCGGCTCGCGCGACGGCCGGCGAGCGAAGACGCGCGGAGCATAGAGCACCACCGGTGCCCCGCCGCAGCGAGGGTGCTGCCCGCCGCGGCAGGCTGGAGGGCGTGAGTCAGCACGACAGTGAGTTCGGCCCGCGCGGCTACCTGCCGGAGCGGGCGGCGCGGCGTGCCCGCAAGATCGTCCTGCGCGAGCAGATGGGCGTGGGGTGGCCGTTGGCGGCCCTGCTCGCCGCCGTGCTCGTCGCGGGCGCCGGCGTCGTCTTCCTGCGGACCTCGAACCGGCCGCCAGGACCGCCGTTCGCGTCCGTCGCGACGCTGGAACAGCTCGCGGCCGGCAGCGCCACCGTCGCGACCACGGACGCGGGCCCGGTGCTCGTCGTGCGCGGCGGCGGGCGAGTGCGCGCCTTCGCCGCGCCGGATAGAGCGGCCTCGTCCGGGGGGGCGTCTGGTGCGGCGACGTGGTGCCCGGCGACGGACCGGATCGAGGCGTCGGACGGTCGGGTGTGGAGCCCCGACGGACGCCTCGTCGGCGGGCGGGGAGCGTCATTGCAGCCGCTGCGCAGCGTCGTGTTCGACGCCGTCGTCTACGTCGACCCGACGACGCCGCTGCCGGCGCCGGTCCCCGACCCGCGCGGCGAGCGCCCCGCCTGCGCCTCGTAACCCGGGTGGACGCTACGCGCGGATGAGCGGGGCGTAGGCGAGGACGAGGCGCTTTGTGCCGAACTCGTCGAAGCGCACGAGGGCCTCCTCGCTGCCGACCGTGCCGGCCAGCTCGAGCAGCCGTCCCGGCCCGAACTTCGCGTGCAGCACCCGGTCGCCGACCGCCAGGGTCTCCTCCGCCGCGGCGCGTCCGGGCGCGTACTGCGAGCGCACGCCCACCGCTCCGACGGCGCGGCGGCTGGGGCCACCCCGGTCCGCGGAGCGATCCTCGACGAGATGGGCGGGGATTTCGCGCAGGAACCGCGACGGGGGGTTGGCGTTCGTCCCGCCGAACAGCGTCCGGCTCCACGCGTGCGTCAGGTACAGCCGCTGCCGCGCGCGCGTCAGCGCGACGTAGCACAGCCGGCGCTCCTCCTCGAGCTCTTCGTCGTCCCCAAGCGCGCGGTGGTGCGGGAACACGGTGTCCTCCATCCCGGCGACGAACACCACCGGGAACTCCAAGCCCTTGGCGTTGTGCATCGTCATCAGCGTCAGGCGCGACCCGTCGCTGCCCTCGCCGCCGAGCACCGGCTGGTCGGCGTCGCTGACCAGCGACACGCGCTCGAGGAACTCGGCCAGCGTCGCGTCCGGCTGCAGCTCGGCGAAGTCGTCGGCGACGCCGGCCAGCTCGCGCAGGTTCTCGACGCGGCCCAGCGCCTCGACGGTGCGTTCGGCCTCCAGCTCGGCGAGGTAGCCGCTGCGGTCCTGCGTCAGCTCGACGATGCGGCGCAGCGACGGCTGCTCCTCGACCACGGTGGTGCGCAGCCCGTCGAGCAGCCGCACGAAGTCGCGCACCGCGCCGGCGGCACGGGCGCCGAGCAGGTGGTTTTCGTCGACGCGGCGGCAGGCGTCGAGGAAGGAGGTCTGCTCCCGGCCCGCGAACAGGTCGAGGGCTTCCTCGGTCTTTGCGCCGATGCCGCGGCGTGGCACGTTGAGCACGCGCTTGGCCGACACGTCGTCGGTCGGGTTGACGAGCAGGCGCAGGTAGGCAAGGACGTCTTTGACCTCCTTGCGCTCGTAGAAGCGCGTGCCACCGACGATCTGGTACGGCAGTCCGAGGCGGATCAGCACCTCCTCGAGCACCCGTGACTGCGCGTTGGTCCGGTAGAACACCGCGACGTCGCCGTAGCGCACCCCGTGCTCGTCGGCGAGCCGGTCGACCTCCTCGGCGATGAACGCCGCCTCGTCGTGCTCGTTGTCGGCGGTGTAGCGCACCGCCGGCACGCCGGCGCCGACGTCGGTCCACAGGTTCTTCGGGATGCGTCGGACGTTGTGCGCGATGACGGCGTTCGCGGCGTCGAGGATCGTCTGCGTCGACCGGTAGTTGCGTTCAAGGCTGATCCGCGTCGCGTCGGGGAAGTCCTGCTCGAAGTCGAGGATGTTGCGGATGTCCGCGCCGCGGAACCGGTAGATCGACTGGTCGCTGTCCCCCACGACGGTCAGCTGCCGGTGCTCGGCGGCCAGCAGCCGGACGAGCTCGTACTGGGCGCGGTTGGTGTCCTGCCACTCGTCGACCAGGACGTGGCGGAACTGGGCGCGGTAGCGGTCGAGCACGTCGTCGAACAGCGACAGCACCTCGACGGCCTTGACGAGCAGGTCGTCGAAGTCGAACGCGCTCGCGCGGTGCAGCCGCTCGGCGTAGAGCCGGTAGACGTCGGCGACCTGCCGATCGAACCAGTGTTCCGCGCGCAGCGCGAAGGTGTCGAAGTCGACCATGTCGTTCTTCGCCGCCGAGATGGCGTGCGCCGCACCGCGGGGCGGCACGCGCTTCGGGTCGATGCCGAGGTCCTTGACGCACGCCGCGACGAGTCGTGCCGAGTCCGCCGCGTCGTAGATCGTGAAGGCCTTGTCGTAGCCGAGGCGCGGCGCCTCCGCGCGCAGCAGCCGGGCGCACGCCGCGTGAAACGTCGCGACCCACATGCCGCCCCAGCGCCGGCCGCGCGCGACGCCGTGCTCGTCGCGTTCGAGCCCAACGAGCCGGTCGCCGACGAGCCGCCCGATGCGGTCCTTCATCTCCGCGGCGGCCTTGTTGGTGAAGGTGATCGCGAGGATGCCGAAGGGGTGGACGCCGCGCTCCTGGATGAGGTGCGCGATGCGGTGGGTCAGCACGCGTGTCTTGCCCGACCCCGCCCCCGCCACGACGAGCAGCGGGCCGCCCTCGTGGAGCACGGCGGCGCGCTGCTCGGGGTTGAGCCCCTCCAGCAGCGGCGACTCCGTTGCCTCGGCGAGGGACGCGTCGACCATGCCGCGAGTGTAACGACGCCCCTTCGCCGCCCCCGGACTCGACGACGGCGCCTTGGGACGGCGCTGTCGCGGGTAGGGAATGTCCTCTCACGAGGAACGGAGACCGCGATGACCAACGAGCTGCCGAGCGAGGCCTACAAGGTGCTCGACGACACCAACTTCGCCCACGTCGTGACCCTGCAGCCCGACGGCATGCCGCAGACGACGCCGGTGTGGATCGACCGCGACGGCGGCGTGCCGGTGTTCAACACCGCCAAGGGGCGGGCCAAACACCGCAACCTCGTGCGCGATCCACGCGTCGCCCTGTCGGTGCACGCCGCGGACAACCCCTACAGCTACTTGCAGGTGCGCGGCCGCGCCGAGCTGGTCGAGGAGGGCGCCGCCGAGCACATCGACCGGATGGCGCGCAAGTACCTCGGAAAGGACAGCTACCCGTTCCGCCAGCCGGGCGAGGAGCGCATCATCGTGCGCGTCGTCCCCGAAGCCGTCGACTGGCACGCGCCGCAGGGCTGAGCGCCGGGCCGGGCACGAACGGCGGCGTGACGCCGCCGCGCGTCAGCTGGCGAGCTCGGTGACCCGCTCCACGGCGTCGGACGCGGTGTTGCGCTCGAGCAGGTCGAGCACCGCCTCCTCCACGCCCGCGTGGATCGCCAGCTGCTCGTCACCGGCCTCCCCGATCTCGCTCAGCGCCCCGGCGATGGTCCAGCCCGACAGGTAGCGGTCGAACACCCGCGGGTCGATGTAGGAGCTGCGGGCCACCGCCGGCGTGTTGCCGAGGTAGTGCGCGACCTCCTTCGTCGCCCTGGTCATCGCCCGCTTCCGCGCCGTCGGCGAGGTGGCCGCAGCGCCCGACACGGCGAGCGCGACCGCCGCGAGCACCGTGGCGTTCCAGGTGCGGAAGTCCTTCGCCGAGTACTCGCCACCGCTGTGCACCTTGATCCACTCGTTGACGTCGCGGGCGGCGACATCGACCCAGGTGCGACCGAGCTGGTACGCGAACAGCTCGCCGCCGCCGCCGCGCCGGCGCTTTAGCCGCACGACGATGTCGCGCACTTCCGGGTCGACGACCGAATGGATGCGGTGCTTGCCACCCTTGGCGTCGTACTCGAACTGCACCTCGTCGCCGCTGACCTCGACGTGCTCCTTGCGCATCGTCGTCAGCCCGAAGGTCTCGAGGTCGCCGGAGCGACCGACCTCCGTGCCGATGCGGAAGAAGCCGCGGTCGAGCAGGCGCACGCAACACGCGAGCACACGGTCCCGGCCGAGACCGTCACGGTCGAGGTGTTCGGCGACGACAGTGCGCAGCGTGGGCAACGCCCGCGCTAACGCGAGAATCTCGTCGAACTTCGCGTGGTCCTGCTTCCGGCGCCAGTCGTCGTGGTAGCGGTACTGGCGCCGGCCCGCCGCGTCGGTGCCGACGGCCTGGAGGTGGTCGTTGGACAGCGGGCAGATCCACACATCCCGCCAAGCGGGCGGCAGCACGAGGTCGGCGATGCGCTGAAGCGTCTCGGGGTCGTCGACCTTCTCGCCGGTCAGCTGCCAGTGGTACGAGAAGCCGCGCCCGCGGCGGCGCCGGGTGATACCGGGGCGCGAGCAGTCAGCGTGTCGCAGGCGTGGCATGAGCCGACTGTCACCGCGCGACCCCGCCGCTAACCGTGAGACGTCTGCCGACGGGAGTCCGGCAACGTCCATTCAACCTGTACGGCACAGCAGTTGTATGGCACAGGTATCGTGGTACGCATGGCCGTCACGACACGTACCCGACTGGAGCACCTCGAGGCTGCGCTCACGGGACTGCGCCGGCTGTGGGAGAACCCGGCGATTCGCCAGCGCCTCGTCGACCTCGTGGGTGCCAACGTCGACGCCTCCCTGATCCGCACCTTGCGCGCCATCGAGCTGACCGACGCACCGGACCCCGGCGTCAGCGACGTCGCGCTGCTACTCGGCGTCGAGGACTCCACCGCGAGCCGCCTCGTCGACCAGGCGGTCAACGCGGGCGCGGTGGAGCGCACGACGTCGACGCGCGACCGCCGGCGCTCGGTGCTGCGCCTGACCGAGGAAGGCCGCGACCTGTTGCGCGCCGCGCTGCGAGCCCGCACGACGCTGCTGCGCGAGGCCACCAGCGACTGGCCACCCGACGACGTCGCGGCCCTCGCGGAGCTGTTGGACCGCTTCACCTGCGCCGTTCTGAAGACCCAGACATCCCGATGACGACCACCACCGCGCCCCCGGCGTCCGCCGGGCCCACGCAGATGTCGCACCGCGAGATCCTCGTCGTCGTCGCCGGGCTCATGGCCGCGATGTTTCTTGCCGCCCTGGACCAGACGATCGTGGCGACCGCCCTGCCCACGATCGCGGGCGACCTCGGCGGCCTGTCGCGTCTGTCGTGGATCGTGACCGCCTACCTGCTGACCTCGACCGTGTCGGTGCCGCTGTACGGCAAGGTGTCCGACCTGTACGGCCGCAAGCCGCTGTTTCTCGGCGCGATCGCGGTGTTCGTCGTCGGATCGCTCGCGGCCGGCGTGTCGCAGACGATGACGCAGCTGATCGTGTCGCGCGCCGTCCAGGGCGTCGGCGCCGGCGGGCTGCTGGCGATGGCGCAGACGATTCTCGGCGACGTCGTCTCGCCGCGGGAGCGGGGTCGCTACATCGGCTACTTCGGCGCCGTGTTTGGCGTGTCGAGCGTCCTCGGTCCGCTGCTCGGCGGGTTCTTCGTCGACAGCCTGTCGTGGCGGTGGGTCTTCTACATCAACCTGCCGCTCGGGGCGGTCGCGCTCTACATCGTGCAGCGGTCGCTCAAGCTGCCGCGGATCCGCCGCGAGCACGCCATCGACTACCTCGGCGCGGCGCTGTTGACGGCCGGCGTCACGACGCTGCTGCTGCTGCTCGTGTGGGGCGGCCAGGTGTACGCGTGGACGTCGGCGCCGACCGCCGCCCTCGCGGTTGTCTCCGCGATCGCGCTGTCGGCGTTCGTCGTGGTCGAGCGACGCGCACCGGAACCGCTGCTGCCGCCGGAGCTGTTCGGCAACGGTGTGTTCACCGTCTCGGCGCTCATCAGCCTCATCACCGGCACCGCGATGTTCGGCGCGATCGTGTTCCTACCGCTGTTCCTGCAGGTGGTCACCGGCGTGTCGGCGACGTCGTCTGGTCTGCAGCTCATGCCGCTCGTCGGCGGCCTGGTCACGGCGACCATCACCGCCGGGCGGCTGACGACGCGCTGGGGTCGCTACAAGGTCTTCCCGGTCGCCGGCACCGCCGTGCTGACGCTTGGCCTGTGGCTGCTGTCGACCATGTCCGTTGACACGGGGCGGTGGGTGATCTCGACGTACATGGTGATCGTCGGCCTGGGCATCGGCGCGGTGATGCAGACGCTCGTGGTCGCCGCGCAGAACGCGGTGCCGGTGCGCCAGCTCGGCACGGCGACCTCGGCGATGCAGTTCGCCCGGTCGATCGGCGGCTCGCTCGGCGTCGCGCTGTTCGGGGCGCTGGTCAACGCCCGCCTCGCGTCACGGCTCGCCGGCGCCGGGGCGGTGCTGCCGGGCGGCGTGAGCAGCGAGTCGCTGGCGAGCCCCGCGGCGATCGCAGCGCTGCCCGAACCCGTCCGGGCAGCGCTGCAGGTGGCGCTCGCGGACGCGATCACGTTCGTGTTCGGCGCCGCCGTCCCGCTCGCCGTCGTCGCGTTCGGCCTGTCGTGGCTGCTGCGCGAGGTGCCGCTGCGCACCCACGCCAACCGCCCCTGACCCGCCCCCACCCCGGGCCTTGTCACCGGCGTCGCGCGTTCGGTGCCGTCGATGACAAGGGCCCGGAGGTTACTCCCACTCGATCGTGCCGGGGGGCTTCGAGGTCACGTCGTAGGCGACGCGGTTGATGCCGGGCACCTCGTTGACGACGCGGGTGGCGATGCGCTCGAGGACGTCCCAGTCCAGCCGCGCGAAGTCGGCGGTCATCGCGTCCTCAGAGGTCACCGCGCGGACGATGATCGGGTGGCCGTAGCTGCGCTCGTCGCCTTGCACCCCGACCGACCGGATCGCCGGCAGCACCGCGAAGGACTGCCAGATGTCGCGCTCGAGCCCCGCCCGGCGCAGCTCCTCGAGCACGATGCGGTCGGCGGCGCGAAGCAGATCCAGGCGCTCGCCGGTCACCTCGCCGATGATCCGCACAGCCAAGCCGGGCCCGGGGAACGGCTGGCGCCACACGAGGTCGGCCGGCAGGCCGAGCTCCTCGCCGACGCGGCGCACCTCGTCCTTGAACAGCCACCGCAGCGGCTCGACGAGCTCGAAGGTCATGTCGGCGGGCA
>JAUJMS010000011.1:17422-104231 GCA_030446745.1 Egibacteraceae bacterium
TCCTTGAACAGCCACCGCAGCGGCTCGACGAGCTCGAAGGTCATGTCGGCGGGCAGGCCACCGACGTTGTGGTGGCTCTTGATCGTCGCGGCCGTCCCGTGCCCGGACTCGATGACGTCGGGGTACAGCGTCCCCTGGACGAGGAAGCGGGCGTCGCCGGCGTGCTCGCGGGCCGCGTCCTCGAAGGTGCGGATGAACTCGGTACCGATGACCTTGCGCTTCTGCTCGGGGTCGCTCACGCCGGCGAGCCGTTCGAGGAACCGGTCAGCGGCCTTGACGGTGATCAGGCGCGCCTTGGAGTGGACGCCGAAGGCCTCCTCGACCTGCTCGGCCTCACCCTGGCGCAGCAGGCCGTGGTCGACGAAGACGCAGGTCAGCTGGTCGCCGACGGCGGCGTGGACGAGCGCCGCCGCGACCGCCGAGTCGACGCCCCCTGACAGCCCGCACAGCACCTGCGCGTCGCCGACCTGGGCGCGGATCGCCTCGACGGACGCCTCGATCACCGAGTGCGCGGTCCACGACGGACGCACCCCCGTCGCGCCGAGGAACGACCGCAGCACCTCCATGCCGTAGGGGGTGTGGGTGACCTCCGGGTGGAACTGCACGCCGTACAGGCCGCGCTGCGGGTCCTCGAACGCCGCGACCGGCGTGGCCGCCGTCTCGCCGACGACGCGGAAGCCCTCCGGCGCACGGACGACGGCGTCGTTGTGGCTCATCCACACGGTCTGCTCGGGCGGCAGGTCGCGCAGCAACACGCTGTCGACGGCGCCGCGCAGCGTCGTCTTGCCGAACTCGGCCTGCCCCGTTCGCGCCACCTCGCCACCGAGGGTCTGCGCCATCAGCTGCTGGCCGTAGCAGATGCCGAGGACCGGCACGCCGAGCTCGAACAGGCCCGGATCCACACTCGGCGCCCCAGGGCTGTAGACCGACTTCGGGCCGCCCGACAGCACGATCGCCGCCGGACGCCGCGCGCGGAGCGCCTCGGCCGGCGTGTCGCACGCGACGATCTCGGAGTAGACGTGGCACTCGCGCACACGACGCGCGATCACCTGCGCGTACTGGGCTCCGAAGTCGAGCACCAGGACGGTGTCGAGGTCGTCGCGCAGTGCGGCTGCCACGGGCGGTCTCCTGTCGCCGCGGGACTCAGGCGCAGTCAGGAGCGCGCTCGAGCAGCCGCGCCAACCGCCGGCCGCCTGGCGTCTTGTCGAAGTCGCGCTCGATGATCGAGAACGCCTCCTGGATCCCGTTCAGCGGTGCCTCCGCCCTGTTCAGCGCTGCGAGGAATTTTTGGCGATTGCCGGTTGGCAGGTCGCGCGCTCGTTGGAGCGTCTGTTCGAACCTGGCGAAGGCTTCGTCCAGCGCGCCATTGAGCTGGCGGATCAGCTGGTCCCCGCGGGCGACGTCCGGGATGCCGGCCGCATCGAGGTCGGCGCGCAGCTCCTCGTTCGCCTCGACGGTGTTGCTGAGGAACTCGACGAGCACACGTTTGACCTGTGCAGGGTTGCTGCTGCCCCCGGCGAGCTTCTTGGTGAACTTGCGGTTGTCGTCCTGGATGCCGCCGACCCAGCTGTTGATGGACCCGCAGAAGTCGTTGACCCACATCTTCGCCGGAACGACGCCGGCCGTCTGCGTTTCCTCGGAGGCCTCGTCGGTCGGCTCCTCGGTCACCGCCTCCGAGGGCGCCGCCTCGGACGCCTCGGACGCCGGCGCCTCCGACGTCGCGCCCTCAGACGGGGCGGTCGCGGCACTGGGCTGCTGCGCGGTCTCGGGATCCGCCGGCGGAGACGAACACGCCGCCACCAGCAGGCCCGCGACCAACGCCAGCGCCGTCGCTCTCCAGGTCATCGCGGGCTCCAACCGGAACAGCGCGGCCCGCTGCCGCACGTCGCGCGGATGGTATCGGCTGCGGTGGTTCGCTGCGACGCCCCGGCGGCGGTTGGCGGTCCGACAGGCGGTGCGCGACACTCCCGGCGATGCCCTCCTACGAGCTGTCCCACCTGCGCGCGCTGGAAGCCGAGGCCGTCCACATCATGCGCGAGGTCGCCGCTGAGCGGGAACGCCCCGTGCTGCTGTTCAGCGGCGGCAAGGACTCGATCGTCATGCTGCGCCTCGCCGAGAAGGCCTTCCGCCCGGCGCGCTTTCCGTTCCCGATCATGCACATCGACACGGGTCACAACTTCCCGGAGGCGCTGGAGTTCCGCGACCGCAAGGTCGCCGAGCTGGGCGAGCGGCTCATCGTCGCGAGCGTGCAGGCCTCGATCGACACCGGTCGGGCGGTGGAGGAGACCGGCCCACGCGCCTCGCGCAACCGCCTGCAGACCGTGACGCTGCTCGACGCGATCGCCGAGCACGAGTTCGACGCGGCCTTCGGCGGGGCGCGTCGTGACGAGGAGCGGGCCCGCGCCAAGGAGCGCGTGTTCAGCCACCGCGACGAGTTCGGCCAGTGGGACCCGAAAAACCAGCGCCCCGAGCTGTGGAGCCTCTACAACGGCCGCGTCCGCAAGGGTGAGCACCTGCGGGTCTTCCCGTTGAGCAACTGGACCGAGCTCGACGTCTGGCAGTACATCCGCGCCGAGGACATCGAGATCCCGTCGCTGTACTACGCCCACGAGCGTGAGGTGTTCCGCCGCGACGGGATGCTCTACGCGGTCAACGAGTTCCTGCCGCTGCAGGACGGCGAGGAGCCGTTCATGGCCAAGGTTCGCTTCCGCACGGTCGGGGACATGACCGGCACCGCCAGCGTCGAGTCGTCCGCCGCGACCGTCGACGACGTCATCGCCGAGGTCGCCGCCGCGCGCATCACCGAGCGGGGCGCCACCCGGGGCGACGACCGCTTCAGCGACGCCGCCATGGAGGACCGCAAGAAGGAGGGCTATTTCTGATGAGGGCCGCTACCGCCTTCGGCTACTTGAGCGGCCTAGTGAAGGCCGCTACCGCCTCCGGCTACGTGAGCGGCTGATGGACCTCCTGCGGTTTTCGACGGCGGGCAGCGTCGACGACGGCAAGTCGACGTTGATCGGCCGGTTGCTGTACGACACCAAGACGATCTTCGAGGACCAGCTCGACCACGTCGAGCAGACCAGCCGCCGGCGCGGCGACGCGGAGACGAACCTCGCGCTGCTTACCGACGGTCTGCGCGCGGAGCGCGAGCAGGGCATCACCATCGACGTCGCCTACCGCTACTTCGCGACGCCCCGGCGCAAGTTCATCATCGCCGACACCCCAGGCCACGTGCAGTACACCCGCAACATGGTCACCGGCGCGTCGACGGCGAACCTCGCGCTCGTGCTCGTCGACGCGCGCAAGGGCCTGCTCGAGCAGTCCCGCCGCCACGCGTTCATCGCGTCGCTGCTGCGCATCCCCCACGTCGTCGTGTGCGTGAACAAGATGGACCTCGTCGACTGGTCCGAGCAGCGCTACGAAGAGATCGTCGCCGACTTCAAAGCGTTCGCGACGAAGCTCGAGATCCCCGACATCTCCTTCATCCCCGTGTCGGCGCTGCGCGGCGACAACGTGGTCGACAAGTCCACGAACATGTCGTGGTACGGCGGGACGCCGCTGCTGTACCACCTCGAGCACGTGCACATCGCCAGCGACCGCAACCTCGTCGACGTGCGCTTCCCGGTGCAGTGGGTGATCCGCCCCCACTCGTCCGAGCACCACGACTACCGCGGCTACGCCGGGCAGGTCGCGGGCGGCACCTTCCATCCGGGCGACGAGGTCGTCGTCCTGCCCTCCGGGATGACGACGACCATCCGCGGGATCGACACCTACGACGGACCGGTCGACGAGGCGTTCCCCCCGATGTCGGTCACGCTGCTGCTCGACGACGACCTCGACATCTCCCGCGGCGACATGATCTGCCGGGTCAACAACCACGCGACCGCGTCGCAGGAGCTCGAGGCGCTGGTGTGCTGGATGATCGACAAGCCGCTCGCCCCGCGCAGCATGTACGCGATCAAGCACACCACCCGGTCGGCGCGCGCGATGGTGACCGACCTGCGCTACCAGATCGACATCAACTCGCTGCACCGCGACGAGTCAGCGACCTCGCTGGGCCTGAACGACATCGGCCGGGTCAGCCTGAAGACCACCCAGCCGCTGCTGCACGACGCCTACAGCCGCAACCGCATGACCGGCAGCTTCATCCTCATCGACGAGGCGACGAACAACACCGTCGGCGCGGGGATGCTCCTCGGCGACCGGACCTGACGGCGGCGGCGCGTCAGCGGCGCCCCATGCCGACGCCCTGGCTGCGCTGGTAGTGCTTGCCCTCGGTCTGCAGTGACGGCGCGACCATCACCTCGGCGCGCTGGAACTCCTTGATGGTGGCGTAGCCGCAGGTCGCCATCGAGGTGCGCAGCGCGCCGAACAGGTTCAGCGTGCCGTCGTTCTGCAACGCAGGCCCGACGAGGATCTCGCGCAGGGACCCGATCTGGTCCACGCGGACGCGCGCCCCCCGCGGCAGGTCCGGGTGGAACGTCGCCATCCCCCAGTGGTAACCGCGGCCCGGTGCCTCCGCCGCCCGCGCGAGCGGGCTGCCGAGCATCACCGCGTCGGCGCCGCACGCGATCGCCTTCGCGACGTCGCCCCCCGTGCGCATCCCACCGTCGGCGATGATGTGCACGTAGCGACCGGTCTCCTCCAGATGGCGGCTGCGCGCGCCGGCGGCGTCGGCAATCGCCGTCGCCTGCGGCACGCCGATGCCGAGCACCCCGCGCGAGGTGCAGGCGTTGCCCGGGCCGACACCGACGAGGATGCCGGCGGCACCCGTGCGCATCAGGTGCAGGGCGCTCGCGTAGGACGCGCAACCGCCGACGACCACCGGCAGGTCGTAGCGGGCGATGAAGTCCTTGAGGTTCAGCGGCTCGCTGCGCGTGGACAGGTGCTCGGCGGACACGACGGTGCCCTGGATGACGAGGATGTCGAGACCGGCGTCGAGGGCGTGCTTGTGCCAGCCCTCGACGCGCTGTGGGGTCAGGCTCGCCGCGACGGTCACACCCGCCGCCTTGATCTCGGCGATCCGCCGGCCGATGAGCGCCTCGTCGACCGGCTGCTTGTACAGCTCCTGCATCCGCGCGGTGGCGACCTCGGGCGCGAGCTCGGCGATCTCGTCGAGCACCGGCTCGGGGTCCTCGTAGCGGGTCCACAACCCTTCGAGGTTGAGCACCGCGAGGCCACCGAGGCGGCCGAGCTCGATCGCGCTGCGGGGCGACACGACCCCGTCCATGGCCGACGCGAGCAGCGGCAGACCGAACTCGTAGGCGTCGATCTGCCAGCGGATGTCGACGTCCTCGGGGTCACGCGTGCGCCGCGACGGGACGATCGCGATGTCGTCGAAGCCGTACGCCCGCCGGCCGCTCTTGCCGATGCCGATCTCGATGTCCGCCACCGCGCACCTCCGCGAGTAAGGGAACACCCGGCCGCCGTGACGCGCTGGCCGGGTGTGGTCTCCGTCATGGTAGCGCAGGCGGTCGGCGCAGCGCGGACAGCCGATACCCTTCCCGGATGCCAGACGACTTCGACGACGACGACGACCGCGAGCCGGTCAGGCTCGACCGCCACGAGATGGCGCGCGTGCGCCGCGACCTCGACGACCTCGCGAAGTTCCGCGCCACCTTCGAGAACCAGGGGTTCCGCGGCGTGAGCATGTTCTGCGCCGACTGCGCGGAGGAGCACTTCTACGACTGGGCGATCATCGCGCAGAACCTCGAGGCGTTGCTGGTGTCCGGCGAGGTGCCCGTCCACGAGCCGGCGTACGACCCGCAGCCTGACGAGTACGTCGACTGGGAGTACGCCGGCGGCTACCTCGACGGACTCGCCGACGCGCTCACCCCCGTGCTGCCCGTGCCGGGCGCGGAGACCGGCGGCTGCCCGTTCTGCGGCCGTCCGCTGCCCGACGGTGGCACCGCCCCGTACTGCCCCGGCTGCGGAACGCACCTTGGGCCGGCGCGCATGGCGCGGGCGCTGCTCGAGCGGGGGTGGACGTCGGAGGCGGTGTCCGAGCTGCTGCGCGGGGCGCGGGTGCCGCCGCTACGCAGCCTGCCGCCGGGCTGACACGACGGCCGGGCCCCCAGACCCACGCGTTTCGCGCGGCCTACCGCCACGCCGCGAGCGACTCGACCGGCGGCAGTGTCTCGGGCAGCGCGTCCGGGGACAGCAAGACGGTCAGCCGCAGCCGGCTCGCGCTGCGGGCGTCGCGGGCGCTGGTGTAGGTGCGCACCATCAGCCGCGACACGCCGGCGTTCGTCGCCTCCGGCGCGCGTCGCGCGGCGCTCGCGACGGTGAACCGCGCCGTCGCGTCACTCGGCGCGAGGATGCGCGCGACGAGGCGCCGGCCCCCACGCCGCAGCACCGCTTGCTTGCCGTCGTCGCTGATCGCGATCCGCGCGCGGGTGTGCATCGTCCAGTACACCCACGTCGGCCGGCCGGTGACGACCTCGTCTTGGACCAGCACGTCGCGCTCGTCGAGCAGCGCGACGCCGCGCTGCGCCGACGCCGCGGCGGGGTACGCGTCGGACAGGTGCACGACCGCCTCGCTCCGACCGCGCTCGCGGTCGAGGTGGGTCACCGGGGCATAGGCGCTTTGCGGTTGCTCGTCGCCGTCGATCACCAAGGTGTTCTGCCCCGCGGTCGACACGCGGTAGTACCGCGACCGCGTCGACCAGTCCCAGTAGCCCGGAAGGTTGTAGTCGTCCAAGCCCAGGTCGACGCCCCACCGCCGACCGCCGGCGTCGAGCACGAACGACCCCAGCTCGGGTTGCGCGTGCGACACCGCGTTGGTGCCGCCCTTGAGCGCCACGTACGTCGCGGACTTGCGCCAGTGCCCGCGAAGGTGCGCCGTCTGTGGTCGGCTGAACACGCGGGCGCGGGCGACACCGGCGGTTTCCGGGTCCATCGTCGCCGGCGAGTACCACAGCAGGTGCAGCGGCGAGCCGTCGCGACCCGCCAGCCGTCGCGCGAGCCACGCGTCGACGGGACGTCCGAAGCGGCGCGCGAGCCAGTACAGGTGGGCGGTGGACTTCAGGAGCGGCCGGGTGTCGGCGAAGTTGGCGACCTGGCCGGTGGGACCGACGTTGTGCAAGGCGTACGCGCCGGTCCGCGAGAACCCGGGCGTGGACGCGAGCCCGAAGTCGCGGCCCAGCGCGGCGTCCAGCGTCGCGACGAGCTTGCTGGCGTGCTCGGTCGCGTAGCGCCAGTAGCCCGGGCCTTCCGGGTACGCGCCGTCGGCGCCGTACGCCGACAGGGCGGGGCGGATGCTCGCCGTCGCGCCGTCGAGCACGGTCGCCGCCAGGCGGGGATGGGTGTCGCCGACCGCGAGCGCCCCGATCGCGAGACCCGCGTTGGTGACGATCCCCCAGTTCGACGTGCTGTGCACCGGGCCGACGCCGCGGGCGTACTGGCACAGCGACGTCCGCAGGCCTTTGCCGACGATCGCGCGCCGGATCGTGCGCCGGGCGTCGCGCGTCAGGCCGTCGAAGACCCACGAGTAGCCGGTCGCGGTCGCCGCCGTCATCTCGGCGGTGTCGAGGTAGTGCGACGGGTTCCAGTCGGGGTAGCGAGCGGCGGCGAGCAGCTCGCGCTGCGCCTGCCGCGCGTAGCGACGATCGCCCTCCAGCCGCCACGCCATGCCGAGCGCCACGACACGCTTCTTGTAGTCGAAGAACTGCAGGCGCGGCCCGATCTTGTGATAGATCGTCGGCGGCTCGCCGACCAGCGCGTCGGCCTCGCGACGCACGGCCTCGCGCCACCGCGCGGCGGTCGCGTCTTGTTCGGTCAGCGCCCGAACCCGGCGGAAGTCCGCGGGGTTGGCGAGGATGCGCGGGTGCCCGCGCCGCAGCGTGTACAGCCGCGACAGCTGCGCCGCTGACGGCGACGGGGCGCAGCTCGACGTCGCACCCCCGGCGGGGGCGCCGCCGAGCGCCGTCGCGAGCGACACCACCGCGACGAAGGCGGCGACGAGCCGGCCCGCACGCGGTGATCCCCCCAACGACGTCATGCAGCGATGCTCGGCGTCTTTCGGGCCGACCTGAGTGGTTGTTGGGCGCCACTCCCCTCGCCCGCTCCATCACCTGATGGGCGTCTCAGCCGTTCGGCGGAAGGCCCTTGCCGCCCACAGTGCGCAGCTCGAGTCGATCACCCATCCCGGCGATGATGGGTTTCGCTCGCGCGATCAGCTGCTGGATGGGCTCGAGTTGCAGCGATGCCTGATGCGCCCCCTCGTCGTCCCAGACTTCGACGATGTGCACGGTCTCAGGCTCGTCCGGGAGCCGGCTGACGACGTAGAGGTGACAGGTCGGCACCGCCTCGAGCTGTTCGGCGGCCTCGATCAGGTGCTGCTCGAGTTCGTCGCCCCTGCCTGGGGCAGCCGTCAGCGTTCCAACCAGTCCGAACATGCCACTCCTTGTCGTCTCAGGATTGCGCGGCGGCATCGGTGGGGCGGCCGACGGTGGCGACCGTCAGGCCGGCGGCGACCAGGGCGTCGTGGTCCCACACCGCGCGGGCGTCGACGACGACGGGGTAGACGAGCAGCTCGGCCAGGCGCTGCGGCGCGATGGCGCGGTACTCGTCCCACTCGGTGCACACCACGACGGCGTGCGCGTCGCGCAGCGCGTCCTCCGCCTTGTCGCAGAACACGGCGTCGGGGTAGCGGTCGCGGACACCGTCGAGCGCCACGGGGTCGTGCAGGCGCACCCGCGCCCCGTCCGCGATGACCGCGTCGATGACGTCGAGCGCGGGCGCGTCGCGCACGTCGTCGGTGCCGGGCTTGAACGCGACGCCGAGGACCGCGATCTGCTTGTCGGCGACGTTCCACAGCAGCCGGCGCAGCTGGCCGAGCGGCCACTGCTTCGCCTCACGGTTGATCCGGTCGGTCTCGCGCAGCAGGCCGAAGTCGTAGCCGAGCTCCGCGGCGATGTGGACGAACGCCTCGACGTCCTTGGGGAAGCACGAGCCGCCGTAGCCGAGGCCGGCGTTGAGGAACGCGCGGCCGATGCGCGCGTCGTGGCCCATCGCGTCGGCGACGGTGTGCACGTCGGCGCCCGCGAGCTCGCAGATGCGCGCGACGGCGTTGATGAAGCTGATCTTCGTCGCGAGGAAGGCGTTCGAGGCGTGCTTGATCAGCTCGGCGGTGCGCACGTCCGTGGCGACGTAGGGGCACGGGTGGCGCTCCAGCAGCGGCTCGTACAGCGCCCGCATCGCCGCGTGCGCCCCCGCCGAGTCAGCACCGACGACGACCCGGTCTGGGCGCAGGGTGTCAGCGACGGCGGTGCCCTCCTTGAGGAACTCGGGGTTGGACACCACCTCGTGGCCGAGGTCGTCGCCGCGCGCCTGCGCCTCCAGGCGCAGGGCCTGGCGGATCCGCTCGCCGGTGCGCACCGGCACGGTGGACTTCTCGGCGACGACGACCGGACCCGTCGCGTGCGTGGCCACCGACGCGGCGGCCGCCTGGACGTAGGACAGGTTCGGTGACCCGTCCTCGCGGCGGGGGGTCCCGACGCAGATGAACACGACCTGCGCTCCGGGCACCGCGTCGGCGGTCTCGTCGGTGAACCGCACCAGTCCCGCGTCGACGCCGGCGCGCAGCAGCTCGGGCAGCCCGGGTTCGTAGAACGGCACCGAGCCCACCCGAAGGGACGCGATCTTCGCCGCGTCGTCGTCCATCCCGACGACCTCGTGGCCGAGGTCTGCCATGCACGCGGCCGTGACGAGCCCGACGTGACCGACTCCGACGACGGCGATCCTCACGTGTCCTCCAACCAGGTCGTCTCCACGTCGCCGAGCGCGTGGACCAGCGGCTGTGCGCTCGACAGGCTGCCGCGCAGCGACGTCAGGTCCCCCGACACCTTCAGCCGCCGGAGCATCACCGCGATGCCGACGTCGAGCTCGCGGCGGATCAACTGCTGCCAGCGCGTGTAGTCGGCCGCCAGCGTCAGGCGCGGCTGCTCGTGGGCCTCGCCTTCGAGGACGCCGATCTGGGCCCCGGCGCCCGTCGGGCGGATGCCGATGTCGTAGTGCCGCGGTGTGGTCAGCGGTCCGGCCGGCTCGACGACGAAGCGGTAGACGCCGTCGAGCGCCGACGCGACCTGCTCGGCGTCGGGATGGACCCGCAGCGCGTCGCAGAACGCGACCATCCACTCGGTGCTCGGGAACAGCGGCATGCGAGCGGTCCTGGTCCTCGGCGGTGCGGGCGCGTGCGAGGCTACAACGATGGCTGACGACCACACCCCGTTCGAGGGCCGCTGCGCGGTCGTGCTCGGCGGCGCCGGGTTCCTCGGCTCGCACCTGTGCGATCGGCTCGTCGCCGCGGGGGCGCGGGTGACCGCGATCGACAACCTGCTCACCGGCGACGCCGACAACGTCGCGCACCTCGTCGGACGCGACGGCTTCCGGCTCGTCGACTCCGACGTCACCAACTACCTCCATGTCCCCGGTCCGGTCGACTTCGTCCTGCACTTCGCGTCGCCGGCGTCGCCGGTGGACTACCTGCGCTGGCCGATCCAGACGCTGAAGGTCGGGTCGCTGGGCACCCACAAGGCGCTCGGGTTGGCGCGAGCCAAGGGGGCGCGGCTGCTGCTCGCCTCGACGTCGGAGGTCTACGGCGACCCGACGGTCAACCCGCAACCCGAGTCCTACTGGGGCAACGTGAACCCGATCGGCCCTCGGGGGGTGTACGACGAGGCGAAGCGCTTCTCGGAGGCGATGGCGCTCGCCTACCACCGCGAGCACGGCGTCGAGGTCCGCATCGCGCGGATCTTCAACACCTACGGCCCGCGGATGCGCCTGGAGGACGGCCGAGCGATCCCGGCGTTCTTCCAGGCCGCACTGCGCGACACGCCGCTGCCGATCCACGGCGACGGCAGCCAGACCCGCTCGCTGTGCTACGTCGACGACGAGGTGGAGGGCCTGCTGCGGCTGCTGGTGTCCGACGCCACCGGACCGGTCAACATCGGCAACCCGCAGGAGGTCACGGTCCTCGAACTGGCGCAGGCGGTGCAGGACGCGGTGGGTCGGCATCCGGGCGTCGTGTTCCATCCCCGCCCCGTCGACGACCCGACCGTGCGCCGCCCCGACACGACGCTCGCCGAGTCGCTGCTGGGCTGGAAGGCCGAGATTCCCCTCGCCGAGGGGCTTGCGCGCACCGGCGCGTGGTTCCGCGCGCGGCTGGGTGCGTGACCGGCGACGACCCGTACGGCGCCGTCGTCACCTGGCTGCGGCGCCCCGGCGGTCCGGGGCCACTCGCCGGGGTGCGCGTCGGCGTCAAGGACCTCATCGCGGTCGCCGGCGCCCCCCGCCTGTGCGGGGCGCCTGGCATCGCCGACCCGTCGCCTCAGCCCCGCGACGCCGCCTGCGTCGCGCGGCTGGTCGCGGCGGGCGCGGCGCTGGTCGCGACGACCGCGACGCACCAGTTCGCCTACGGCATCGTCACGCCCCAGACGCGCAACCCGCGGGCGCCTGACCGCATCGCCGGCGGCTCGTCGGGCGGCTCGGCGGCGGCGCTCGCCGCCGGGCTGGTCGACGGGGCGCTGGGCACCGACACCGGCGGCAGCGTGCGCATCCCCGCCGCCTGCTGTGGCGTCGTGGGTCTCAAGCCGACCTACGGGCGCATCCCGGTCGACGGCGTGCAACCGCTGGCGCCGAGCCTGGACACGGTCGGCCCACTCGCGCGCGACGTCGCCACGACGGCGCGCCTGTTCGCGGTGCTGCTCGACGCCCCGGTCGTCCCGCGGTTGCCGTCGCCGCTGCGGGTCGGCGTGCCGGCGCAACTGACCGACAGCCGCGTCGACGAGGACGTCCGCTCGGTGTGGCACGCGGTGCTCGACGACCTCGCCGCCGCCGGTGCGGTCGTCGCCACGGTCGACCTGCCGACCTTGCCGCGGGCACCGACCGCGAACGGACGGATCCTCGCCGCCGAGGCGCTGGCGGTTCACGGTGACGCCTACACCGCCGACCCGGCCGGCTTCGCCGCGGACGTCGGTGCGCGGCTCGCGGCCGCGCATGACCTCGACCCCGCCGCCGTCGACGCCGCGCGCGTGACGGCCGCGCGGCTGGGCGACGAGCTGCGCGCGGCGTTCGCGCGCGTCGACGTGCTGGTGGTTCCGACGCTGCCGTGCCGCGTGCCACCGGTCGGCGTCGACCCGATCGTCGTCGATGGTGTCGAGGAGGCCGTCGTGCGAGCGATGACCCGCGGGACGAACGCGTGGAACCTCACCGGGGTCCCCGCCGGCTCCGTGCCAGCCGGCCACGACGGCGGCGGCGCCCCCGTGGGCGTGCAGGTCGTCGGCGCGCCGGACGCGGAAGCGACGGTGCTCGGCGTCATGGGACTCGTGGAGCGGCTGCGCGGAGGACCGCAGCCGCCGATCGCCGACGCCGGTCAGTCCGCCGGCACGCCGAGCACGACGGCGAAGTAGTCCCGCTCGTCGGTGTCCCAGCGCCGCAACGTCAGACCGGCGCCGGCGAACAGCGCCTCCACGCGTTCGCGGGTGAACTTGCACGACATCTCGGTGCGCAGGTGCTCGCCCGCGGCGAACGGCACCGACAGGCCAAGGCTCGGAATGTCGATGACGACGTCGCGCTCCGCGCGCAGCAGCATCTCGATCCAGGCGTGCTCGGCGTCGTAGCGCGCGACGTGGGTGAACGCGTCCACGTCGATGCGCGCCCCGAGCTCACGGCACAGCACCTCGAGGACGTTGCGGTTGAACGCCGCCGTCACGCCGGCCGCGTCGTCGTAGGCGGCTTCGAGGACCGCGACGTCCTTGACGAGGTCGACGCCGAGCAGCAACCCGTCGCCGGGGCGCAAGGACCCCGCGACGTCGCGCAGGAAGCGGCCGTGCTCGTCGGGGTGGAAGTTGCCGATCGTCGAGCCGAGGAACGCGACGAGCTTGCGCTCGTCGCCGTGCGGGATGTCGGCGAGGTGGTGGTCGAAGTCGCCGACGACCCCGTCCACGCGCAACCATGGGTAGTCGCGGCACAGCGCGTCGGTCGCCTCGCGGATGGCGTCCTCGCTCACGTCGAACGCGACGTAGCGGTCCCCCGACCCGAGCCGGTGCATCGCGGTGAGCAGGAGCCGCGTCTTGCGTGACGCCCCTGAACCAAGCTCGACGATCTCCGCGGGCGCGATCGCGGCGACGACGTCGTCGACGACCCGCTCGAGGATCGCCGTCTCGGTGCGGGTCTGGTAGTACTCGGGCAGGCGCGTGATGTCCTCGAACAGCTGCGAGCCGCGGGCGTCGTAGAAGTACTTCGGCGGCAGGCAGCGCGGTCGCGCGGTCAGCCCGACCCGCGCGTCTCGGGCGAGCTGGGTTCGCAGATCCTCGGCGTCGGCCAGGCGGGTCAGCGTGGCGCGGCCGGTGGTGTGCGGGTCGGTCACGTCAACAGCCTCGGCAGCGGCAGCGGCGGCGTGCCGAGGTCGGCGAGGACGCCGGCGAGGCGGCACACGTCAGCGGCCGGAGGCCGGCGCGTCCGGCGCCCACGCGAGCCGCACCCCGGCGAAGATCTGACGGCGGTACGGGTGGTCCCAGTTGCGGTAGCTGTTGCGGGTCACGCAGGCGCGCGACGCCCACGACGCGCCGCGCAGGACGCGGTAGTCGCCGCCGAAGAAGACCTCGCTGTACTCGGGATACGGGAAGGTCGCGTAGCCGGGGTAGCCCGCGAACGGCGACGCGGTCCACTCGTAGCCGTCGCCGAGCAGCTGCTCCACGCCGTACGCCGACGCCCCCGCCGGGTGGCTGCCCACGGGCGCCGGACCCCAGCGCGTTCGGGCGACGTTCGCGCGCGCCGGCGTCGGCGGCGCCTCGCCCCACGGGTAGGTCCGCGACCCGCCGGTGGCGGGGTCGTGCGCGGCGGCTTTCTCCCACTCCGCCTCCGTCGGCAGCCGCCCGCCGGCCCAGCGGGCGAACGCCTCGGCCTCGAACCACGACACGTGCTCGACCGGCTCGCGCGGGTCGAGCGCCGACAGCGCGTGGAAGCGCCGCACGAGCCAGCCGCCGTTGGCGCCGCGGATCCAGCCCTGCGGGGCGGTGACGTCGTGCTCGCCACGCCAGGCCCAGCCCCGCTCGCCCCACAGCTCCGGGCGGTCATAGCCGCCGTCGGTCAGGAACGCGGCCCAGCGCCGGCAGGTCACGGGGTAGCGGTCCAGTGCGAACGCCGGCAGGTCGACGCGGTGGGCGGGGCGCTCGTTGTCGTACACCGTCGTCGCGTCGGTGCCCATGGTGAACGGTCCCGCGGGAACGGCGACGCGCTCGGTGTCGTCGACACGCCGGCCGGTGGCGCCGACCGGGGTGGTCGCGCGCGGGTACGCCTGCGCGTCGGGGCGCAGGTCCAGGGCCTGGAGCATCGTCTCCTGGTGCTGCGCCTCGTGCTGCTCGACCAGGGCGTAGACGAAGCCGTCGGCGAGCAGCGGCGCGTGCGGGTCCAGCGGGGTGGCGCGCAGCCGGCGCCGCACGGCGGCGCGGACGTCGCGGAGGTACTCGACCGCGTCCGCCCTCGGCAGCAACGGCAGGTCGGCCCGAGTCCATCGCGGGTTGTCGAAGGCGTCGTAGATGCGGTCAAGCCGCGCGTCGGCGAAGGAGTCGTCGCCGAGCTTGCGCAGCAGCCACAGCTCCTCGTAGTTGCCGACGTGCCCGAGGTCCCACACCAGCGGGCTCATGATCGGGTCGGTCTGGCGGTGCACCGCGTCGTCGTCCAGCGGCGCGAGCAGGCGGAAGGTTTCCCGCCGTCCCGCGTCCAGGCGGCGCGCGATGCGCTCCTTGAGCGCGGTGTCGTCCATCGTCTCTCCGCTCAGACCGCGGTCAGGGTGTCCACCGGGTCCGCGGCCCACGCGAGCGCCGTCGCCGGCGACACCGCCAGGCGCTCGCGCAGTTCGTCGGCCGGGCAGCGGCCCTGGAGCGTGAAGCGGTCGAGGAAGGCCTCGACGGCGACGAGGTCGCCGCCGCGGAAGTACCCGGGCGGCAGGCGGCGGGCGCCGGCCAGCGCCAGCGACCACGTCTCCACGGCCAACGCGCAGACCTCGGGTTCGGCGACGCCGGTGACGGCGGCGCGGCGGGCGAGCTGCGGCAGGACGCCGCGGTGGCGTTCGAGCACCGCGCGGACGGCGGCGCGGGCACGATCGTCGTAGAGCAGACCGGCGAGCAGCACCACCGGCACGCCGCGCCAGCGGGCGGGGAGCGCGTCGACGCTGCGCAGCTCGAGAAAGCCGCGCACGCGGACCTCCGGCCACAGCGTGGACAGGTGGTACGCGAGGTCGTCGGCGGTCGGCCGGCCGTGGACCGGGTGGCCGTCGCGCAGCCAGTCGCGGAACGCAAAGCCTGGGCGTCCCGGCGTCATCGCGCGGCCCGGCGCGCGGAACAGCAGCACGTCGGCGTCGAGCGCCGCCGCAGCCAACCACCCGACCGGGTCGTCGTCGTTCCCGCCGGCGAGCAGCCCTGCCGCGAAGCGCGCTCGCGTCGGGTCGAGCGCGTCCCAGGCGAGGAACCGACCGCACACCGCGTTCGGAAGCGGGCTGGTCGCGAACGTCGCGACGAGCAGCGGCGCGACGAGGTTCGCGACGATGAGGCGCTCACGCGCCACCGCGGCGGGGCCGAGGTCGAGGTTGACCTGGATCGCGCAGGTGTGGCGCATCATCACCGCCCCGGGCCCGGTGTCGCCACCGCGCGCGGCGAAGTAGGCGGCCATCGCTTGGTAGCGCGGCACGGCGATCTGCTGCGGCACGTCGCTGACCTCGTGCCACACGTCGATGCCCGTTCCGGCGAGCACCGCGCCGCGCTGTGCCGCGACCCCCGCCAGCGCCGCAACGCCGCGCTCGACGTCGTGCAGGGCGGCGGCCGCGGTGGCGTGCGGCGGCGTGGCGTACTCCAGCTGACCACCCGGCTCGAACGTGACGCTCGCGCCATCCGGCAGCGACCAGCACGGCAGCAGCCCGCGGTCTGGCGCGGTGGGACCGAACCGCTCGTCGAGCGCCGCGGCGGCGTCGGCGAGGGGCACCCGGCCGGCGCTGGCGCCGTCGAGGGCGACGCGCACGGGGAAGCTTTCGACCTCGATCCCGACGGCGCCGACGGCCGCAGCGTCGGGGCGAACCGGCCAGCACAACGCCGCGATGAGCGGTTCGACGTCGTCGCTCGTCAGCGCGGTCCGTCCCGTCGGGTCCGGCATCGCGCCACCTTAACCAGCGGCCTTGCCTCCGCAAGGCAGCGGCGCCGTTGCCCGTGGCTGTTCACAAGTTCGCCGGCCACGCCGATGCCGCCCTCAGCGCAGCAGCGACCGCAGGTCGGCGACACGGTCCTGCAACGTGCGGGCGGCCGTCGCGACGCGCGACGCGTCGCGCCAGCACGCCCGGTCAGCGGCGTCACGGCGCAGCGGGTCCTCGCCGAGCGGCTGGCGGCGGTACGCGTCGCGCAGCTCGTCGTAGGTCGCCCCACCCTCGCTCGTCGCGTTCGCGGCGAGCCGCTGCGTGCGCGCGCGCACCGTCTGCGCCCACGCGACCCGGGCGTCGCGCAGCGCCGGGCACGCGCGTGGCACCGGGTCGATGCGCGCCGCTCGCGTCCGCAGCGCGCGCAGCGCGTCCGCCTGCGCGCCGAGCCGCGCGCGCTGCTCGCTCTGGCTGCCCGGCTCGTCCCACGCAGCGGCGGCCCGCGCCAGCCGTACGTCGACGGCGCTGAGCGACGCGAGGAACGCCGCTTCGGCGTCGGCAGCGTCGGCGGCGGCGCGGGCGTCGTCGGCGGCCTCCGCGGCGAGGTCCGCCGCTGCGGCGACCGGCGCGTCGGCCGCCGCCCGTTGCGCGCGGTCGGCCGCCCGGCGCAGCGCGCGGCGGCGTCGCGCCGGATCGTCGGCAGGGCCTCGCGCACCGCCGTGCCGCGCGGCCGCTCGTGGCGGACGGTGTCGAGGTCGTCGGCGAGCACGACCGCCGCCTCGGCGAGCGCCACGAGCGGCTCGCCCAGCGCCTCCCGCGACGCGATCACCGCGCCCGACCTCGTCGGCTGCGCGACGGGCAGCGGCGGCGGCGCGGAGGTGCACGCCGCGGCCGCGGCGACGGCCGCGACGACCAGCCGGATGCGCACCGCGTGATCATCGTCTCTACGCTGCGGCGATGCAGATCAGTGTGCTCGGAGCAGGGACGATGGGGGCGGGCATCGCCTACGTCGCGGCGGCCGCCGGGATGGACGTGGGGCTGTACGACGTCGGCGACGATCCGCTGGAGCGCGGCGTGCGACAGCTCGGCCGCGACCTCGACGGCGCCGTCGCGCGGGGCGAATGTCCGCGGCTGACGCGGAGGGTGCGCGCGCCAGGGTGACCGCGACGACCGACCTCGACGCCGCCGTCACCGGCAGCGAGCTCGTCGTCGAGGCGGTCGTCGAGGACATGACCGTCAAGCGCGACCTGCTCGCCCGCGCCGAACGCTGCGTCGCCGCGACGACCGTGCTCGCGACGAACACCTCGGCGCTGTCGGTGACCGAGATCATGGCGGCGCTGGACGACCCGTCCGCGGCGTGGGGATGCACTTCTTCAACCCGGTGCGCGCCATGCGCCTGTGCGAGCTCGTCGTCGGGCTGGAGACCTCCGAGGCGGCCGTCGTCGCCGCCGAGCGCGCAGCCGCGGCGATGGGCAAGCAGACGGTGCGCGTGCGCGACGTCGCCGGCTTCGCGACCAGCCGCATCAACGCGGTCATCGGCAACGAGGCGTTCTTCATGCTCGCCGAGGGCGTCGCGTCGGCCGCCGACATCGACACCGCGGTCAAGCTCGGCCTCAACCATCCGATGGGGCCGCTGGAGATGGCCGACATGGTCGGGCTCGACGTGCGCCTGGCAGTGCTCAACGAGCTGCGCCGCAGCCTGGGCGACAAGTACCGCCCCGCCCCGCTGATGGAGACCTACGTCCGAGCGGGACGCCTGGGGCGCAAGGTCGGCCGGGGCGTCTACGACTACGACGCCGACGGCAACCGGGTCCCCGGCGACGCCGGCGGAACTCAGGGCTAGGCCAGCAGCGCGGCCGCGGGCGGGCGCCGCAGCGCCGCGGCGCGCAGGTCGGCGGGCAGCGTGTCGACGACGACCCGCAGGACGTCCGCGGCGACGCCCCGGTGCTGCGCGGCGGCGCCGTCGTCGCTAAGGGCCGTCGCCGCGTCGGCGGCGACGAGCGCCGCCGGCCACACGACCGGCAGCGCGCGGAGCGACCGCGCCAGACGTCCGGCAGCCACGGCGACCCGCAGCGCCGTCGCCGCGTCGCCCCGAGCGTTGCCGGCCGCGGCGGCGAACGCGAGCGACTTGGCCTCGTGGCGGCGGGCGCCGTTGCGGCGCGCCACCGCGACCGCCTCTTCGAAGCTGGCGGTCGCGCGGTCCCAGTCGCCGGTGACCACGGCGACCTCGCCGGTGACCCACGCCAGTCGCAGGCGTTGCCGCCAGGCGGGGGCGGCCGCGGTCGCGGCGCGCGTCGCCGAGGCGTCGCAGCAGCGTCGCCGGATCGCCACCGCACCCGACCGCGTCCGCGACCAGGCCGATGCGCAGCGCCGCCGTCACCTCGGCCGTTGCGTCGACCGAGGTCCTGTCGCCGCCGCCGCCGACCGGTCCGAGCCGCGCGAGGCCGTCGCGGTCGGCGTCCTCGGCGCGGTCATGGAGGCTGACCTGGCGCAGGATCGCGGCGCGTGTCGCGCACGCGGCGGCCGCGACCACACCGGCGGTCGGGGCGCCGTCGAGCGCGGCCAGCGCCGCGCCGTAGCGCCCCAGCGCCGTGAGCAGCCACCCGCGTTCGTAGCCGTCCGACGCCGCGGACAGCGCACCGAGGACGTCCCCCGGAGCGCGCGTTGCGACAGCATCGCCCCAGTGAACCGCGCACGGGCGGTATGGGACGTGGGTACAGCGACAGGGCGGCGCCGGATCGGCGCCGCCCCGTCGGGTGAAGCGGTGGTGCGAGAGGCGAGACCTCCTAGAAGTCCATGCCGCCCATGCCGCCCATGCCACCGTCGTGGCCGTGGCCGCCGCCTGCTGCAGCGGGAGGCTCGGGCTTGTCGGCGACGATCGCCTCGGTCGTCAGCAGCAGCCCCGCGATGGAGGCCGCGTTCTGCAGCGCCGAGCGCGTCACCTTCGCCGGGTCCGGCACGCCGAACTTCAGCATGTCGCCGTACTCGCCGGTCAGGGCGTTCAGGCCCTCGCCGGGCGCGAGGCCACGGACCTTCTCGACCACGACGCTGCCCTCGAGGCCGGCGTTCGCGGCGATCCAGTACAGCGGGGCGCTGAGCGCGGCGCGCACGATGTTCGTGCCGGTCAGGTAGTCGCCGTCCGCGTCGAGCTTGTCGAGCGCGGTCGCGGCCTGAAGCAGGGCGGTGCCGCCACCGGCGACGATGCCCTCCTCGACCGCGGCGCGGGTCGCCGACAGGGCGTCCTCGATGCGGTGCTTCTTCTCCTTCAGCTCGACCTCGGTGGCCGCGCCGACCTTGACGACAGCGACGCCGCCGGACAGCTTCGCGAGCCGCTCCTGCAGCTTCTCGCGGTCCCAGTCCGAGTCGGTCTTGTCGATCTCGGCCTTGATCTGGGCGATGCGCCCCTTGATGTCGTCGTCGGCGCCGGCGCCCTCGACGATGATCGTGTCGTCCTTGGTCACCGTGACCTTGCGGGCCTTGCCGAGCAGGTCGATCGTCACCGCGTCGAGCTTGAGGCCGACCTCCTCGGAGATGACCTGGCCGCCGGTGAGGATCGCGATGTCCTGCAGCATGGCCTTGCGGCGGTCACCGAAGCCGGGGGCCTTGACGGCGGCCGACTGGAAGGTGCCGCGGATCTTGTTGACGACGAGCGTGGCAAGGGCCTCGCCCTCGACGTCCTCGGCGATGATCAGCAGCGGGCGACCCGCCTGCATGACCTTCTCGAGGACCGGCAGCAGGTCGTGGACCGCCGAAATCTTCTGGTTCGCGACGAGGATGTAGGGCTCGTCGAAGACGACCTCCATCCGCTCGGTGTCGGTGACCATGTACGGCGACACGTAGCCCTTGTCGAACTGCATGCCCTCGACGAAGTCGAGCTCGAGACCGAAGGTCTGGCTCTCCTCGACGGTGATGACGCCGTCCTTGCCGACCTTGTCCATCGCCTCGGCGATGACCTTGCCGATCTCCGGGTCGTTGTTGGCCGAGATCGCCGCGACGTGCGCGATCTCGTCCTGGGTCTCGATGTCGCGGGACACCGAGCCGATCTGCTCGACGACGCGCTCGACGGCCTGGTCGATGCCGCGCTTGAGCAGCATCGGGTTGGCGCCGGCGGCGACGTTGCGCAGACCCTCGCGGACCATCGCCTGGGCGAGCACGGTCGCGGTCGTCGTGCCGTCACCGGCGACGTCGTTGGTCTTGGTCGCGACCTCCTTCGCGAGCTGGGCACCCATGTTCTCGTAGGTGTCCTCCAGCTCGATCTCGCGCGCGACGGTGACGCCGTCCTTGGTGATCGTGGGCGAGCCCCACTTCTTGTCGATGACGACGTTGCGACCCTTCGGGCCGAGCGTCACCTTCACCGCGTCGGCGAGCTTGTTGACGCCCGTCTCGAGCTTGCGGCGCGCGTCCTCGTGGAACTTCAGCTGCTTCGCCATAGTTGTCTGTCTCCTTACTTCTCGACGACGGCGAGAATGTCGCGGGCCGACAGGATGAGGTACTCCTCGCCGGACAGCTTGATCTCGGTGCCGCCGTACTTCGAGTAGACGACGGTGTCGCCCTCGCTGACGTCGAGCGCGATGCGCTCGCCCTGGTCGGAGATGCGGCCGGGGCCGACGGCGATGACCGTGCCCTCCTGCGGCTTCTCCTTGGCGGTGTCCGGGATGACGAGGCCGCTGGCGGTGTGGGTCTCGGCCTCGTTGGCCTTGACGACGACGCGGTCCTCGAGGGGCTTGAGCTTGACCTGCGTGACGGTCGCCATGCGTTGCCCTCCTTAGTCGGTGGATGGTGGAATACGCGGTCCCCCGCACGTTGGCACTCACATGTCCCGAGTGCCGACCGAGACGCTAGCAGTCCCCCGCCTCGAGTGCAACTCGTGGTGGGCGAACTTGCGCCTTCTGCGCTCAGGTCTGCGTGCGGCCAATCCGTCGGTCCGACGCCAGGCTCCGCTCCGGCGGGGACCCCGGCCCCGTGGTCGCTGCGCCTGGCGTCGGGCCCGACGGACCCCGCAAACGGAACGCAGCGAGGAGGGTCGTTTACGTAGCGTCACCCGGTGTTATCCTTAGGGAACGCTGCGAGGAGGGTCGTTTACGTAGCGTCACCCGGTGTTATCCTTAGTCACGACCGCGACAGCACGACGAAGGGTCCCGCCGTGTCCGACTACCAGCGCCGCCTCGGTGGTCGCCTGCGCGCGATCCGCCAGCAGCAGGGGCTGACCTTGCAGCAGGTCGAGGAGGTGTCGGCCGGCAAGTGGAAGGCGGTCGTCGTCGGCTCGTACGAGCGGGGCGACCGGGCGGTGTCGGTGGCAAAGCTCGCCGAGCTGTCGGAGTTCTTCAACGTCCCGGTGTCCGAGCTGCTGCCCAAGGAGGATCTCCCCGGTGCGCCGGCCAGCGCCAACGCCGCCGGGCCGTCGCGGGTGATGCTCGATCTGCGCCGCCTGTCGCGCTCCGACCTCGACCCGGACCTGCGCCCGGTGTCGCGCTTCGCCCACACGATCCAGCTCCAGCGCGGCGACTACAACGGCAGCGTGTTGACGATCCGCGGGGAGGACCTGCGCGCGCTGTCGGTGATCTACGGCACCGACCCCGAGGACCTCGTCATCCGCCTGGAGGACGAAGGCGTGCTCGCCTCGGTCTGATCCTCCCGGTCACCGCAGCGCGAGCGTCCACGCTCCCCGGTCACGAAACCCGGCGCGGCGGTACGCCGTGATCGCGGCGGGGTTGTCGGCGCGGACGTGCAGGGTGACGCCGGGCAGCCCGTCGATCATCAGGTTTCCCGCGAGCGCGGCGACCGCCCCGGCGGCGATCCCCTGGCCACGGTAGGCGGGCATGACGTAGACCCCGGCGATCTGCGCCCCCCGCCGGCGGCTGCGCAGGGACAGGTCGAGCTTGGCGACCGCGACGCCGTCACGCTCGACGACGAAGGTCAGGCCGCGCACGACGCTGTCGGCCATCCGTGCGCGCACCGCGGGACGGTTGCTGCGCGCGATCGGCGGGCCCATGCGGTCCTCGACGTGCAGGCGGCACGCCAGCTCGGTCAGCACGTCGACGTCGCGGGCGACGGCGGGCCGGTAACCCTCGGGTGGCGGCCGCAGCACGAGCTCGCCGCCCACGATCATGAGCCGCTGGCGGCGCGCGCTGGGCCGGCGTCGCAGCAGCCCGCGCGGGTAGGCCTCGAGGATCGCGTCGGCGATCGGCGCGTCGCCGACGAGGACCCGCCACCCGCTGTGCTCGGTCGCCGCCGCGAACGCGGGGCCGGCGGCGGCGCTGCCGGCCGGGACCAGCGTTCCCGACGGCGAGGTGTAGAGCACCGCGGCGGGGTCGTCGCCGGGCCACACGACGCAGCGGTCGCGCTCGCCGCGGTCGAGGGCGGCGAGCAGCACCTGGTTGGCCAGGATGCCGTCGTCGAGGGTGCGCCGGCCGAAGTCGCGCTCGAGCCGGGCAACCAGCTCGCTGACGCCGGCGGCCTCCAGCTGACGCACGCGCGTGGTGGCGGGGGTCGTCGTCATGCCGGCGCCCCGGGTGCCGCACCGGTGGGGACGCCCGACAGCGCGAGGTTGGGGTCGACCTCGACGTCGAGCGGCGTCCGTTCCCCGGCGGCCAGCCGGTTCCAGCCGGCGGCGGCGATCATCGCGCCGTTGTCGGTGCACAGCGCTGGCGCGGGGACGAGCAGGCGCCGACCGGCCACCGCGCACGCGGCGGACAGTCGTTCGCGCAAGCGCGAGTTCGCGGCCACCCCGCCGACCACCGTGACGCGTTCGACGTCGTGCGCCTGCGCGGCGGCCATGGTCTTGGTCACCTGCACGTCGACGACCGCCTCCTGGAACGACGCAGCGACGTCGGCCAGGTCGATGTCCTCGCCCGCGGCCTCGCGCCGGCGCAGCTCGCGCACCACGGCGGTCTTCAGCCCCGACAGCGAGAAGTCGTAGGTCCCGTCGCCGGCCAGCGCCCGCGGGAAGGCGATCGCCGCCGGATTGCCGTGACGCGCCAGCGCGTCGATCTCGGGACCCCCGGGGTAGGGCAGCCCGAGGAAGCGGCCGATCTTGTCGTACGCCTCCCCCGCGGCGTCGTCGATCGTCGCGCCCAGCGGCGTGAACGCGCCGGTGGCGTCGAGCAGCACGAGGCTCGTGTGCCCGCCGCTGACGATCAACGCGAGCAGCGGCGGCTCCAGCGGCCCGTACTCGAGCTGGGTGGCGCAGACATGGCCTTCGAGATGGTTCACGCCGATCAACGGCAGGTCGTGGGCGAGCGCGAGGGCCTTGGCGGCGGCGACGCCGACGAGCAGGGCGCCGACGAGCCCGGGTCCGACCGTGACCGCGACGCCCTCGACGTCGTCGTAGACGCAACCGGCCTCCACCAGCGCGCGGTCGAGAACCGGGAGCAGCAGCTCGAGGTGCGCGCGGGCGGCGATCTCGGGCACGACGCCGCCGTACGGGCGGTGGCGCTCGACCGACGAGCCGACGACGTTGGCGCGCACGGTCGCCCCGTCCTCGACGAGCGCGACGGCGGTCTCGTCGCAGGACGTCTCGATGCCGAGGACGAGCACCCGTCAGCCTCCGCCGCCGTCGAGGCCGACGCGCTCCTTGACCCACGGCACCGGCAGGTCCGGCGCCCCGCTGTCGCCGCCCGGCCGGTCGAGCAACGCCGCCTGCTCGGCGAGACGCGCGGCGAAGGCGGCGCTGCGCAGCTCGTGGGCCCACATGATGAGCGCGTCCTCCCCCGTCTCGGCGTAGTAGCCGGGCCGCACCCCGGCGGGCACGAAGCCGAAACGGGCGTACAGCCGCTGCGCGCCGTGGTTGGCGACGCGGACCTCCAGCGTCGCCGCCTCGGCTCCGAGGTCGAGCGACTGGCGCAGCAGCGCGACCAGCAGGCGTGACGCGACCTTGCGCCGGTGGTGGTGGGGATGCGTCGCGACCGTCGTGATGTGGGCCTCGCCCACGGAGACGAGCACGCCGGCGTAGCCGACGACGCGGGCGGGCCGCAACGACCGTGCCGCAGCAGGCGCGAGCGCGACGAGGTAGCGGCGGGTGTCGGGCTGGCCGAGCTCGGACGCGAACAGCGCCGCCGTCCACGGTCGCGGGTAGACCAGGTGCTCGATGGCGAGGACGCCGCGCAGGTGGCGGCGGCGCATCGGGGCGACGGTGACCGCGGCGAGTGCGGGTCGCCCGCCGGGCGGCCGAACCCGCGAGCCGTCGGGTTGCACGGCCATCAGCGCACCATCGTGGCGCCGTCGGGCGCCTTGCCGCCGAGCAGCGCGCCGCGGTTGCGCCAGCTGATGCGGGCGTCGGCCTGGCGGATGTAGAGGGGTCGCAGGTCCTCCGGGCGCTGGGTGTCCTCGCGCAGGAAGCGCGGCAGGCTGAGCTCCACCAGCGCCTCCGCGGTCGGTGTGCCCATCGACGGCGAGCCGACCTCGGCCCCGGTCGATTCGAGCACGGACCGGTACGCGCACGCCCCGTCGCCGACGCACAGCACGTCGTCGGGCACCGCCTCGATCTCGCCGGCGAGCTTGGCGGGCGGTCCGACACGGAACTCGGTCACCCGCTGCACGCCACCGGGAGCCGGCCGGTAGAACGCCCAGAACAGCTCGCCGCGGCGCGCGTCGAGCACCGAGCAGACCAGTCGGCGGACGTGGCGAACGGGGAAGGCCAGCAGGTCGAGCGACGTCTGGCCGACCACCGGCAGCCGGCGCGCGTGGGCGAGCGTCGCCGCGGTCGCGATGCCGACGCGCATCCCGGTGAACAGCCCAGGGCCGACGGTCACGGCGACGCCCGCGACCGCGCCGATGGGCTGGCGCGCCTGCGCGAGACAGAACGCGATCGCCGGCGCGAGAAACTCGCCGTGGGCGTTTCCGCGGCCCAGTGCGGCGCTGGCGAGCAGCCCCTGTTCCGTCCCCAGGCACACGCTGGTGTGCGGGGTGCACGTCTCGATACCCAGCACGAGCATCAGGCGGGATCCGGGGTGCGCCAGGGCTGAAGATCGCCAGCGAGCGCGCCGAGCCGGCGCAACCAGTCGGCGCCGTGAGGGCGCACGGTGATGCGCCGAGGTTCCGCGGCAGCGTCGCCGTCGTGGTCGCCCGAGTGCGGGGCGACCTCCGGCGGCGGGAGGCGCAACTCGACCTCGAGGTACTCGGGTGGCAGCAGCGGGCTCATCGCGTCGCCCCACTCGATGAAGGTGATCCGGTGGCGGTCCAGCGCCTCGTCGTAGCCGAGGTCGACGACCTCCGCGAGCGTGTCCAGCCGGTAGACGTCGAGGTGGAGGACGGGGACGCGCCCACGGTACTCGCGGCGCAGCAGAAACGACGGGCTGGTCACCCGCTCGGTGACGCCGAGCGTGGCGGCCGCGCCCTGCACGAAGCAGGTCTTGCCCGCGCCCAGCTCGCCGGTGAGCGTGACGACGTCGCCGGGGCGCAACGCCGCGGCGACCGTCGCCGCCAGCGCGCGCGTCTCGGATGCGGTCCGCGAGACGAGCACCACCTCGGCGGACATCCGCGTCGCTCCTGTTCGTCGCGTCGTCCAACCCGTCCCCGGACGCCGCGGCAGCGTAACGCCCACTACGCTGCGCGGCCCCAACTGACGAGGAGCCGTGATGGCGAAGGTCCGCGTCGACACCCACGACGACGGTGTGCGCCTGGTGACGCTCACCGACCCGGACCGGCGCAACGCGATGGACGACGCGATGGGCGCCGAGCTGATCGCCGCGACCACGGCGTTGCGCGACGACCCGGCGACGCGCGTCGTCGTCGTCACCGGCGAAGGCCGCGCGTTCTGCGCCGGCGCCGACCTGCCGGCGCTGTTCGGCGACGCCGAGGTGCCGGTGCCCGCCCGTGCGGAGCGCCTTTCGGGCTACTACCGCGCGTTCTTCAGCGTGCTCGAGCTGCCGCTGCCGACGATCGCGGCGGTCAACGGTCCCGCCGTCGGGGCGGGGCTCAACCTCGCTATGGCGTGCGACGTGCGCATCGCCGGTCCGCAGGCGGCGTTCGGGGCGACGTTCACGAACATCGGCCTGCACCCGGGCGGTGGCTGCACCTGGTTTCTGGTGCAGGCGCTCGGCGCGAGCCGGGCGCTGCGCACGCTGCTGCTCGGTGAGACGCTCGACGCCGAGACGGCCGTCGCGGCGGGGCTGGCCGACGGGGTCGAGCCCGACCCGGTCGCGGCGGCCCTCGATCTCGCCGGGCGCTTCGCGCAGGTCGAGCCGGCGCTGGCGCGGGCGGTGAAACGCAGCGTCAAGATCGCGGTCGACACCGGCGACCTCGAGGCCGTGGTCGCCTTCGAGACGTGGGCGCAGGCGGCCTCGGCGTCGTCGCCGCGGCTGCAGGAGTGGGTCGCGCGCTTCCGGCGGTGACGGTGCGCGTCGCTCAGCCGGCGGCGGCGAACACGCGCGCCGCGAAGCGCCGGAGCAGCTGCGACACGGCGGCGTGGGCTTCGAGCATGGTGGTGTGCCCGACGCCGGGCAGCTCGACGAGCTCGGCGTCGGGCAGCAGCGCGGCAAGCTTCGCCGCCTGCGCCGGTGGGGTGAGGCGGTCCTTCTCGCCGACGACGACGAGCGCCGGGGCGGTGAGCAGCGGCGCCGCCGCGCGCAGGTCCAGTGAGGTGAACAGCGGCCCGATCGCGGCCTTGATCGACGTGGGGCAGTCGAGGACCAGCTGCTCGACGAAGGCGACGTGCGCCGGCGACGCGTTGGCGTTCAGGCCCAGCGCCCGCGTGATCAGAAACGACAGGTCCGTGGAGGCGGCGTACGCGCGGTCGGCATAGCGCGCGCCGCGGTCCAGCGCCCGAAAACCGCGTTGGACGGAGCTGTTGCGCAGGATCTCGACCGCGGCGATTCCCGTCGACGCCACGCCGCCGGTCACGATGTCGCTGCCACTGGTGCCCAGGAACACCGCGCCGGCGACGCGGTCGGCGACGACCTCGGGAAACTGGTCGACGTAGGCGAGCAACGTCATCCCGCCCAGCGAGTGGCCGACGAGCACGACGGGGTGCCCGGCCGGTGCGGCCGCGTCGACGACCGCGGCGAGGTCGCGCCCGAACGCCTCGATCGAGTAGTCGCCGGAGGCGGCCTCCTCGCTGCCGGCGTGCCCGCGCTGGTCGTACAGCACCAGCCGGTACGCGTCGGCGAGGTCGCGACGCTGGTAGTGCCAGACGTGCTGTGACAAGCCGAAGCCGTGCGCGAACACCAGCGTCGGCGCGTCGTCGCGGCCGAGCACTTCGGCGTACAACGCCGTGCCGTCGAACGACTCGACGGTCAGCGGTCGCCCGCGCACCGGCCGGCGCAGCTCGGCGGCCTCAGGGTCGTCCCCCTGGGTCACGCCGCGCAGCGCCCGGCGTTCGCCGAGCCAGCCCAGCGCCGCGCCGCCCGCAGCGGTGGCGGCAAACGCGGCCCAGCCCAGGGCGGTGCGTCTCACGTCGCGCCGGCGGCGCCGACGTAGACGCGCGGCACGCGCCGGCCGATGCCGCACACCACCTCGTAGTTGATGGTGTCCAGCCAGCTCGCCCAGTCGTCGGCGGTCACCGCGACGCCGTCCTGCTCGCCGAGCAGGCACACGTCGTCGCCGGCGGCCAGCGGCAGGTCGTCGCCGTCGACCAGGCACTGGTCCATGCACACCGTCCCGACCAGTGGCACGCGGACCCCCCGCACGACGACTTGCCCGCGGTTGCTCAGCCGCCGGGTCACCCCGTCGGCGTAGCCGGCGGGGATCGTCGCGACGGTCGTCGTGCGCGGTGCGGTCCAACGCAGCCCGTAGCTGACGGCCTCGCCGGCGGCGAGCCGCTTGACCAGCGACAGGCGCGTCCACCACGACAGGGCGGGGCGCAGCGGCGTGCCGGCGGCCAGCCCCGGCGCCGGCTCCAGGCCGTACACCGCCAGCCCGGGGCGGACCATGTCGTAGTCGGCGCTCAGCGACCGCGCGAGCGCCAGGCCGCGCGCGAACTCGCCGGCCTGGGCCGCGATGAACGGGTGGTGCGGCTCGTCGGCGACGGCGAAGTGGCTCCACAGCCCGGCCAGGCGCAGCGCCGCGCTGTCGCGCACGCGGGTGATCGCGTCGCGCCAGTCGGCCTGGGGCACGCCGACGCGCCGCATGCCGGTGTCGAGCTTGAGGTGCACGCCGACGCGCCGGCCCGCGCCGGCCGCCGCGGCGTCGAGCGCGGCGGTGAACCCGGGGCTGTAGACGGTGGCGGTGAGGTCGGCGGCGAGCAGCGCGCCGGCGGCGTCGGGAGGCGGCTCGGTCAGTACGAGCACGGGGGCGTCCACGCCGGCGTCGCGCAGTGCCCGCCCCTCCTCGACCAGCGCGACGGCGAGCCAGTCGGCGCCGCCGGCCAACGCCGCCCGCGCCGCCGGGACCAGGCCGTGCCCGTAGCCGTCGGCCTTGACGACCGCCATGAGCGCCGGCGCCGCCGCCTGGTCCTTGAGCGCGGCGACGTTGGCCGCGATGGCGTCGCGGTCGACCTGCGCCCAGGTGGGGCGGGCGTCCGGCGGTTGGCTCGCGGCGTAGCGCCGCGGCGCGGCGCCGCCGGTCAAGGTCGTCGGGGACTCGGCCGGACCGGCGGCCGTCATGCGGCCGCTCCGAGCGTGCGCAGCGCCGCGGGCACAGCCGCGGCGATGTCGGCGGCCGTGGCCGACCGTGCGGCACGCCCTGCGCCGGCGAGCTGACCGGCGAGCCCGTGCAGCCACACCGCCGCGGCGACCTGCTCGGCGTCGGGGCGCTGCGCGACCGCGGCCACCGCCATGCCGGTGAGCACGTCGCCGGTTCCGCCGGTCGCCAGCGCGGGGCCGCCGGTGGGGTTGATCCAGACCCGTCCGTCGGGCGCGGCGACGAGCGAACCCGGCCCCTTCGCGACGACGACGGCGTCCCAGCGCCGCGCCCGCTCGGGAAGCGCGACGCGCTCGGCGGCGACCGCGTCTGGCGCCGCACCGACGAGACGCGCCAACTCGCGCCCGTGCAGGGTGCACACCAACAATCGGCTCGCGTGGACGGCGAGGGCGTCGCCGTCGCCGCGGAAGGCGTTGAGGCCGTCGGCGTCGAGCACGAGCGGCAGGTCGACCTCGGCGACGACCCGGCGGACGAGCGCGACGGCGGCGTCGTCGTGGCCGAGTCCTGGGCCGACGGCGAGCGCGTCGGCACCGTCGAGCCGGCCCGCGAGCCGGGCGAACGCCGCGTCCGGGTCACCGTCGGGCAGGTCGACGGTGAGCGCCTCGGGGACCGTCGCCGCGACGAGGTCCCGGGCGGCGGCCGAGGTCGCCACGGTCACCAGCCCCGCCCCGAACGCCATCGCGCCGCGCGCGACGAGCGTCGCGGCGCCGCTCATTCCGGGAGAGCCGGCGAGGATGACGACGACGCCGCGGGTGCGCTTGTCGGCGTCCGCCGGCGGCGCCGGCACCAACCTTGCGACGTCGTCGCGCTCGAGCGCGACGGCCGCCGGCGGTGTCGTCGCGACCGCGAGCCCGAGGTCGCCCAGCACGATCCGCCCGCAGTGCCCGCGTGCCGGCTCGAGCCACAGGCCGCGTTTGTGCGCCCCGAGGGTGACCGTGACGTCGGCGCGCACCGCGACGCCGGGCACCGCGCCGGTGTCCGCGTCGACCCCGGACGGCAGGTCGCAGGCGACGACGGCGCGGTGCGGCGTGCCGGCGTCGTTCAGCGCGCGGATCGCGCCGGCGTACGGCTCACGCGGCGCGCCGGCCGCACCGGTGCCCAGCAGGCAGTCCACCGCGACGGCGGCGCCGTCGAGCGCCGCCGCGGCGTCGGCGACGACGCGTCCGCCGGCGGCGCGGTAGCGGCGCAGCGCCGCCGCTGCGGGCGCCGACAGGTCGGTCTCGCCGCCGACGAGGCACACGCGCGGCTGCGCCCCGGCGTCGAGCAGCCGAATGCCGGCGGTGAAGCCGTCGCCGCCGTTGTTGCCCTTGCCGCACAGCAGCGCGACGCGCAGCCCGTACCCACGCCCGCCGGCGGCGACCGCCGCACGGGCGAGGTGGCCACCGGCGCGCGCCATGAGCGCGTCCACCGAAACGCCGCCGGCGACGGCACGGGCGTCGAGGTCGCGCACCGCGGCCGGGCGCAACAGCGGGATCACGCCTCGGCCACGGCGGTCGCAACGGCGATCGCGGTCGACGTCGACAGCGACAGGTGCACGCGCGCGACGCCACGCCGCGCCGCGACGTCGGCCGCCGCGCCGTGCAGGGTGACGTGCGGCTTGCCGAGCTCGTCGTTGCCGACCTCGACGTCGCGGAACGAAAAGCCGCGCACCCCGTGCCGAGCGCCTTGGCGACGGCCTCCTTGGCAGCGAAGCGCGCTGCGAGGCCGCCGACTTTGACGTCGCCGCAGCGAGACGTGCACGCCGCCCGCTCCCGCACGGTGAACAGCCGGTCCGCGAGGCTCGGCGTTCGCGCCAGCGCCGTCCGGACGCGCTCGATCTCGATCGCGTCGACGCCGACGCCGAGGATCACTCGACGGTCACCGTCTTTGCGAGGTTGCGGGGCTGGTCGACGTCGCGGCCGAGCACCACGGCGATGTGGTAGCTGAGCAGCTGCAGCGGCACGACGGTCAGGATCGGATAGAGCAGCTCGTGCACCTCGGGCACGTAGACGACGTGGTCGGCGTGCTGCTTGATCTCGGTGTCGCCGTCGGTCGCGACGGCGAGGACGACGGCGCCGCGGCCTTTGACCTGCTGGATGTTGCTCACGACCTTGTCGCGGACGTGGCCCCGCGTCGCGAGCGCGACCACCGGGCCGCCGTCCTCGATGAGCGCGATCGGCCCGTGCTTCATCTCCCCTGCGGGGAAGCCCTCGGCATGGATGTAGCTGATCTCCTTCAGCTTCAGCGCACCCTCCAGCGCGATCAGCAGGCCCACGTGGCGGCCGAAGAACATCACGTAGCCGGCGCCGGCGAACTGGCGCGCGAGCGCGGCGATCGCCGGCTCTTGCTCGAGCACCTGCTGCATCAGCATCGGGAGTGCGTCCATCCGCGCCAGGTGATCGCGGCACTCGTCGGGGAACAGCGCGCGGCGCAGCTGCGCCAGGTACAGCGCGAGGATGTCCAGGGCGACAATCTGGGTCGTGAAGGCCTTCGTCGAGGCGACCGCGATCTCGGGCCCGGCGCGCGTGTACAGGACCGCGTCGGCCTCGCGGGCGAGCGTGGAGCCCACGACGTTGCTGATCGCGAGGACCTTCGCGCGCTGGTCGCGGGCGTGGACGGCGGCGGCGATGGTGTCGCTGGTCTCCCCCGACTGGCTGATGGCGACCACGAGTGTGTGTGGCGTCAGGAGTGGATCGCGGTAGCGGAACTCGCTGGCGATCTCCACCTCGACCGGGATGCGGGCCCAGTGCTCGATCGCGTACTTGGCGACCATCCCGGCGTGGTAGCTGGTGCCGGAGGCGACGACGTAGACCTTGTCGACGTGGCGGAGGTCGTCCTCGACCGCGGGGCCGCCGCGCAGCTCGTCGACGACGATGCGGCCGTCGGCGTCGGTGCGGCGAAGCAGCGTCTCGGCTACCGCGCGCGGCTGCTCGTGGATCTCTTTGAGCATGAAGTGGTCATAGCCGGCCTTCTCCGCCGCCGACACGTCCCAGTCGACGTGATAGCGATGCCCCTCGGCCGGGTTGCCGTCGAGGTCCGTGACGGTCACGCGCCCCGGCTCGAGGACGGCGACCTGACCGTCCAGCAGCGCCTCGACGTCGCGGGTGTGGGCGATGAGCCCGGCGACGTCGCTGGCGAGCAGGCTGGCGTCGTCACGGCGGCCGAGGATCATTGGCGCCGCGCGGCGGGCGGCGACGATCGCGGTCGGGTCGCGGCGGTCGATGACGGCCAGCGCGAAGGCGCCGGTCACCCGGTGCAGTGCCGCGCGAACCGCGTCGGCGAGGTCGCCGGTCTGCTCCCGCAGCGCGCCGATGAGGTGGGCGACCACCTCGGTGTCGGTGTCGGACGTGAAGGTGTGACCGTCCGCCGCCAGCTCGGCCTTCAGGTCGGCGTAGTTCTCGAAGATGCCGTTGTGGATCACGGCGAGGTCGCCCGACGCGTCGACGTGCGGGTGGGCGTTGTTGTCGGTGGGGTGGCCGTGCGTCGCCCAGCGGGTGTGCCCCAGGCCGGTCGTGCCGGGCAGCGCCTGGCCGTCCAACGCGGCGCGCAGGTTCGACAGCTTGCCCGCGCACTTGACGACGGACAGGCCGTTACCGCCGGGCGCGACCACCGCGACGCCCGCCGAGTCGTAGCCGCGGTACTCCAAGGTGGCCAGTCCGTCGACCAGGACGTCAAGCGCCGGGTCCGGACCCGTGTAGCCGATAATGCCGCACATGGGCGCGATGGTAACGGTGCCCCGGCGCCGGCCGACCTGTCCGCCGTCGAACTACCTGTCGGTGGCCGCCTCACTGGCCTCGCCGGCGCTCTCGCTCGCGGCTTCGCTGGCGGCCTCGCTCGCCCCGTCGCTCGCGCCCTCGTTGGCCTGCGTCGGCGAGGTTCCCAGCGGTGGCAGCAGCAGGTCCTTGCCCTCCGGGTCCAGGGTGCCGTTGCCGGCCTGGAGGTGCGGCGCCAGGGTCTTCTCCGGGGCGATGCCCGCGCCGCTGTGGTGGGCGGTCAAAAAGACGTCGGCGATCTCCTCGTCGAACTGCTCGCACAGCTGGCGGAAGCTCCACGCCACGTAGGCGAAGTTCGCCTCGTCGGGCAACTGCTCGCCCCAAGGCGCGACGATGAGCTTTTGGAACCGCCCGTCGATCTGGGTCTGCGCGTACGACTTCAGCGCCTCGACCTCGTCGTCGGGCGCGTCCTCGTCGTAGTAGGCGACGACGTAGCCGTGTTCGAGGTTGTGCACGAGAATGCGCTCGTCGACGCGCACGTCGTAGACGCCGGTCTTCAGCCAGTTGCCGAAGTGCATCCCCGAGGTGGCGGGGCGGTCCGGGTACAGGACGTCAGGCGGCTGGGTGGCGAGATCCTGGGCGCCGAGGTGGCCCTGTCCCGTGTTCGGCTGCTCGGTGTCGGGCGTGCAGCCGACCTCGTCGAGGCGCGCCTCGGCGGCGGCCCGTCGCTGCGCGACCTCCTGGCGCTGGCGCACCTGATTCGCGATGGCGGCACCCACCAGCCCGGCGACGAGCACGCCAAGGGCGACGAACGCGAGCAGCCGGTTGCGCCGCGCCTTTGCGGCCTGGGCGCGCTGCTCGCGCAGCTTCACCTCACGCCGCTGCTTCTGGCGCTCGCGCTTGCTCGGGCTGTCGTCGGCCACCAAGTCCTCCGGCTGCGTCGGGTCGGGCCGCAGTCTATCGACGCTCCTGCGGGCGGCCCGCCGCGACGTCGAGCCCGCCGTCGTGCGTGCGCGACCACCTCACCGCGTGGCCGAGGTCGACCAGCGCCGCCGCCACCAGCGCCCCGGCAACGGGGTCGGCGACGTACAGCCGCGTCGGCGGACCCGAAGCGGCGACGGTCAGGTCGGGAGCCAGCCGGCGCAGCGACTGCAGCTCCTCCGCGGTCACCGAGGCGTGGCCAGCCGACGGTTCGGGGGCGTCGAGCAGCGCGCTGACGAGCATCCCGCGCCCGCGCGGGAACAGGTCGAGGTCGGGCGTGCGGACGAGCCGACGGGCGTTGGCGTCCTCGTCGGCGGTATAGCGGACACCACGCACGACGACGGCGGGGATCCCGTCGGCTTTGCGCCGAACCAGGTCGGCCGCGGCCGCGAGCTGGTCGGCGATGGCGACCTCGGTCACCGTCAGCGTCGTTCCTTCGCGGTCGACGCCGCCGCGCTCGTCGCGCAGCGGGGCGAGGCCGGCGACGCCGATCGCGACGTCGGTCTGGCCGACGCGCCACGGGCGGCCGAAGCTGTCGGCGACGACGACGGCGACGTCGGCGCCGGTGCGCGCGCGCAGGTCGTCGCGCAGCCGCCGGGCGCTGGCGTCGGGGTCGGCGGGCAGCAGGCACAGCCGTCCCCCCGGCACGTTCGACGCGTCGACGCCGGCGTTGGCGCACACCAGGCCGTGCGCGGTCTCCACGATCAGCGCGTGCGGTGTGTCGGCGACGACACGCACCGCCTGCTCGTACGCGACGCGCCGGCGGGCGGCGTCGCGATCCTCGCCGGGTGCCGGCTCGACAAACGCCCCCTCGGCCTTGGACACGATCTTCTGCGCGACGACGACGACGTCGCCGTCGCGCAGCTCGGCGGCGGCCGCGATGAGCGCTGCCAGGTCGGCGCCGGCGGTGACCTCGGGCAGCCCGGCCACCGGGAGCAACTCGACGCGGCCGTTCACCGGGCCAGGTCCAGCGTGAAGCGGGCGAGGGACTCGGCGACCGCCACGGTGTCCATGACGCTCGCGGTGACCCCCGTGCGGACGCCGAGCGCCGCCACCTCGTCGGCGCGCTGGGCGTCGGCCGTGTCCAGGACCCAGGCGTCCAAAAAGTCGGCGTACCCCTTCGCCACCGCGGCGGCATCGACGGCGACGCCGACCGCCGGCAGCAGCCGGTCCGCCATGCCGCGCACCACCCGGCCGCCCACGATGGGCGAGACCCCGACGACCGGCCCGGCGTCGCGCAGTGCGGCACGAATCCCCGGTACGGACAGGATCGTGCCGATCGACACGACAGGGTTCGAGGGGCACACGACCACGACGTCGGCGTCGGCGATGGCGTCGAGCACCCCGGGCGCCGGCTGCGCTGCCGCGGCGCCGGCGAAGGTCACGGCGGCGACGTCGGGGCCTGCCCGCTCCCCGACCCACCACTCCTGGAAGTGCAGTTGTCGGCCGTCGACCGTGGTGATCGTCGTGGTGACCGGGTCGTCGGTCATCGGCAGCAGCCCGCAGCCAAGCCCCCAGGCGCGCGCCAACTCGGCGGTGACCTGCGACAGCGACGCTCCCGCGGCCAGGCGCTCGCTGCGCACCAGGTGCGTCGCGAGGTCGCGGTCGCCCAGGGTGAACCAGTCCGGGGCGCCGTAGCGGTCCCGCAACTCCCCCGCGACCGTCAGCGTGTCGTCGGCGCGCCCCCATCCCTGCGTCGGGTGGATCCCGCCGCCGAGGGTGTACATGACGGTGTCCAAGTCGGGACTGACGTGCAAGCCGTGCAAACGCAGGTCGTCGCCGGTGTTGCCCACGACGGTCACGTCGGCCGGGTCGACGGCGCGCACCAGGCCGCGCAGGAACCGCGCCGCCCCGACACCGCCGGCCAGCGCGGCCACCTTCATGCCTGCTCCTGCCGTCACGACAGCGGATCGTCGCGGCTGCGCGCCATGGCCGCGAGTCGCGCAGTTGCGGTAGAGAGAAGTCAAGTAAGGTTGCCCTCACTGCGGCGGAGCGGTCCGCCGCGCGGGCGACGAGGGGCAGTCGTGTCGAGTTTCCTGCGGCGGTTCGGCGCCATCGTGGCCACGGTCATCGTGGTGGCTGCGTGCGGGACCGACGACGGCGCCGGGGTGCGAACGCTGAACAGCGGCGGATCGGCGTCAGGGTCGGGCTCCGGGTCGGCGTCCGGCGTGGGGTCCGGCTCGGCGTCCGGATCGGTGCCGGCGTCGGGTTCGGTGCCGGCGACCGCGTCGGCCGCCCCGGCCGGGTCCGAGGGTGCCAGCGGGGCGCTCGGCGGCTACACCCCCGTGTCCGACGTGAGCAGCCACGCTGCCGTGACGCAGGACGTCTGCGCCGTCAACGCGGCGCTCGACGCCGCGCCGGCCGACTTCGAGGCCGCCGCGGCGGCCTACCGCGAGGGCGGCGCCTCGGTCGACAGCGAGGGGAGGGTCCGCACGCTCGCCGGCTTCGCGACAGAGGAACGCGACGAGGCGATCTGGAACGACTACGCCGACTACTTCGGCGACCCGGCGTGGCTGGACACCTTCGTCACCTCGGCGCTGGAGGGCAGCGGCGAGTTCGAGGGCGCCGCCGACGACGTGCGGCGGCAGGGCGTCGCGAAGGGGGTCCAGAACCAGGTGCTCGTCGCGTGGGTCCTCCACGAGCTCGTCGCGGCACGCGACAAGGTCGCCGCCGGCGAGACCGACCCGGCCGAGGGCGCCCCGCACAACGTCGACGAGGCGTGGGCCTTCTACCACGGCGCCCAGCCGGACTGCGCCCCGTTCGCGACCGCGGCCAAACGCGGCGAGGACTTCGGCACCGGCTCGACCGTCAACGACGCGATCCTCGCCGCGATGACCGACGCGCAGCGCGCCGCCGGCGAGGGCGACGCCGAGGCGCTGGCCGTCGCCTCCGACGAGGTCGTGCGCCAGCTCGTCGTGACCTACGTCCAGGCGACGCGCAAGTACGCCACCACCGCGGCGCAGGCCGCCGCCGACGGCGACGCCGAGGGCGCCCGCGTCGAGCAGGCCGAGGGCCTGGCGTTCTTCCGCGTCATCGCCCCCCTGGTCGCCGCCACCGACGCGGGCGCCGCCGAGACGGTGACCGTGGTGCTGTCGCTGGACAACCCGCCGGCCGAGGACGGCGGCGAGCGCGTCGCGACCGCGCTCGAGTCGGTCTACGACAAGCTCGGCATCACCGCCGACCAGGTCGGCACCTTTCAGTAGCGGTCCTGCGGCGGTTCACCCCAGTCCTGCGGCGGTTCACCCCGTCTCCGAAGCAAAAAGAACACCGTGCCCATCACCGCGCCGGAAGCACAACCGGCAAGCACCGCGTGCCACCAGTTCATGCCAAGCAATCCGGCGACCACGGCAAAGGCCACCGCATTCCCCGCCGCCGCGCCAACCACAGGTCGTGCTGACCGTTCTGCCATCGTTTCTGCCCTCCCGGTGGCGGCTGCTCGACCGGGCGCTGTGGGTCGTTCGTCACGGTAGTCGGCCGTCTCGCCCAACCAAACACGCTCGGCGCTCCATTTGCGTTCCAACAACCGCTCATACAGTCGCCCACACGTCAACGTGGCCGCGGAGAGCCCACGGGACACAACGCCACGTGCCGCGCGCCGCTCGCCCCGCCCCGTATCCTGCCGCCAGATCGGCGACAGCGGGAGGCCGGGATGGCAACGAGGGTGGCAGGCAGCGGCCAAGGCGGGGCGCTCGAACGGCGGTTCCGCGTGGCCGAGCGCGGCTCGGACGTGCGGACCGAGGTCGTCGCCGGCGTCACGACGTTTCTGACGATGGCCTACATCCTGTTCGTCAACCCGGCGATCCTCGGCGGCGAGGGCGGCCTGCCGTTCCCGCAAGTGCTCACCGTCACGGCGCTCGTGGCCGGCGTGATGACGATCGCCATGGGCGTCGTCGCCAACTACCCCTTCGCGATCGCGAGCGGCCTCGGCCTCAACGCGGTCGTCGCGTTCCAGCTCGTCGGGGCGCAGGGGCTGACCTACCCGGAGGCCATGGGTGTCGTCGTCACCGAGGGGCTGATCATCACCGTCCTGGTGTTGACCGGCTTCCGCGAGGCGGTGCTCAACGCCATCCCGCTCGCCCTGAAGAAGGCGATCGGGGCGGGCATCGGGCTGTTCATCACCATCATCGGCTTCGCGGCCTCCGGGCTGAGCGTCCCGGGTCCCGGCTCGCCGCTGCTGCTGCGCGGCGACGTCGACTCCACCCGCGTCGTCGTGTTCATCGTCGGTCTGCTGCTGACCGCGCTCCTCGTCGCGCGGCGCGTCAAAGGCGCGCTGCTCGTCGGCATCGTCGCGACGACGGTGCTCGCGGTCGTCGTCAACGCCGTCAGCGGTGGGCAGCTGTGGACCGCGGTCGGTCCGGGCGTCGCGAAGGTGCCGACCGACGTGGTGGCGCTGCCCGACTTCTCACTGCTCGGCCAGTTCTCCTTCGGCTACGTCGCCAAGATCGGGCTGTTGGGCGGGCTGCTCGCCGTGTTCACGCTCATGCTCGCCGACTTCTTCGACACGATGGGCACCGCGATCGCGCTGGGCAACGAGGCCGGCTTTCTCGACGAGAACGAGCGCCTGCCCGGCGTGAACCGAGTGCTGCTCGTCGACTCGGTCGCCGCGGCCGTCGGCGGCGCGGCCTCCGCGTCGAGCGCGACGACCTACATCGAGTCGGCCAGCGGCATCGCCGCCGGCGGGCGCACCGGGCTGGCGAGCGTCGTCACCGGCGGGCTGTTCCTGCTCGCGCTGTTCCTCAGTCCGCTCGCGGGGGTCATCCCGCCCGAGGCGACGGCGCCGGCGCTGGTCCTCGTCGGCTTCTTCATGCTGTCGGTCACCCGCGACCTCGACTGGGACGACGCGTCCGTCGCGATCCCCGCGTTCCTCACGATGGTGACGATGCCGTTCACCTACTCGATCACTGACGGCATCGGGGCCGGCTTCGTGTCCTACACCGTCATCAAGCTCGCGACCGGACGCGCCCGCGACGTCCACTGGATGATGGCGCTGGCCAGCGCGGCGTTCGTCGTCTACTTCGCCATCGACCCGATCAGCCGGCTGCTTGGCCTCGGCGGCTGACGAACAAACCGGCGACCGCGGCGTTTACCCGTCGTTGCGGCCGGCCTGCTGCGCCGCACGCACGAGCCGACTGCGGTACGACTCCCACCAGTCGCGGTCGCCTGGCGCCAATTGTCGGTGCTCTCGCGCAGCCCGACGGCGCCATCGATGAGCTCCCGGACGACGTTGGTGTGCCCCGCGTGCCGGTGGATTTCCGCGTTCAGATGCACCGGGGCCTGTCGAGCTTCCAGACCACAGCGTCGCGACCGGCCTGCAGGTAGCGGTGGAGGTCCGCCTTCGGATCTGGCCCGTCCACGTTGACTACGCCGCGCCGGCGCCTTCGTCGTCGAGCGTGAGCGCGACCGAGTTGATGCAGTACCGCTGGCCGGTGGGGGCGGGCCCGTCGTCGAAGACATGGCCGAGGTGCGAGTCGCAGCGCGCGCAGACCACCTCGGTGCGGCGCATCCCGTGGCTGTCGTCGGGGTGCAGGGCGACGCTGTCGTCGCTGGCCGGTGACGTGAAGCTCGGCCAGCCCGACCGCGAGTCGAACTTGGTGTCCGAGACGAACAGCTCGGCGCCGCAGGCGGCGCAGCGGAAGGTGCCGTGCGCCTTCGCCGTCGCGTACGCGCCGCTGAACGGCGGCTCGGTGCCCTTGCCGCGCAGCACGGCGTACTGCTCGGGGGTCAGCTGCTCGCGCCACTCCTGCTCGGTCTTCGTCACCTTCGCGGTCATGGTTTGTCCTTGTCCTCGCGGCCCAGGGGCCCGTCGGCGTCCGGGCCAGCCTACGGACCACCGGACCGCTCGGCTGTGAACGCGGCATTACGATGCGCCCCCGCGACGAACGGCCGAGTGGATGACGACGAGCGCCCCGCTGCGCGACCTGCCATCGCCGCTGCGCCGCGCCCTCGCGCGCGCCGACGCGGGCAAGACGCTCACCGTCGCCGAGGCCGCGGAGCTGCTCACCGCCGAAGGCGCCGCGCTCGACGCGCTGACCACCACCGCCGCGCGCATCCGCGACGCCGCACACGGCAGCCGCATCACCTACAGCCGCAAGGTGTTCGTGCCGCTCACGCACCTGTGCCGCGACGCCTGCGGCTACTGCACCTTCGCCTGGCCGCCGCAGGGCGACGTGGCGCCGTACCTGTCCGTCGAGCAGGTGCTCGCCATCGCGCGCGCCGGCGCCGCCGCCGGGTGCAAGGAGGCGCTGTTCACCCTCGGCGACAAGCCCGAGCAGCGCTATCCCGCCGCGCGCGAGTGGCTGGCGACCCGCGGGTACGCGACCACGCTCGAGTACCTGCGCGCCGCCGCCATCGCCGTGATCGAGGAGACGGGGCTGCTGCCGCACCTCAATCCCGGCGTGCTGACCTGGCGCGACCTCGCCGCGCTCAAGCAGGTATCCGCCTCGATGGGGCTGATGCTCGAATCCGCCAGCCCGCGGCTGCTCGTCAAGGGCGAGGCGCACTGGCAAGCGCCCGACAAGGACCCGGCGGTGCGCCTGCGCACGCTCGAGGACGCGGGGCGGCTGTCGGTGCCGTTCACCTCCGGGATCCTGCTCGGCATCGGCGAGACCGTCATGGAGCGGGCCGCGGCGCTGTTCGCGCTGCGCGACGTCGCCCGGCGCTACGGCGGTCTGCAGGAGGTGATCGTCCAGCCCTTCCGCGCGAAGGCCGACACGGCGATGCGCGCCCACCGGGAGCCGACCGCGGACGCGCTGCTCGCCGCCATCGCCGTCGCGCGCATCGTCCTGCCTACCCGGGTGCACCTGCAGGCGCCGCCCAACCTGTCACCCGACGACGTCGAGCGCATCGTGGGCGCGGGCATCGACGACTGGGGTGGCGTGTCCCCGGTGACGCCCGACCACGTCAACCCGGAGCGGCCGTGGCCGCACCTCGACGAGCTCGCCGCGCGCACCGCCGCCGCGGGCTACCGGCTCGCCGAGCGCCTGTGCGTCTACCCCGAGTACGTCGCGCGCCCCGACCCGTGGCTGTCCGGGCGGATGCGCCGTCCCGTTGCCGCGCTCGCCGGCCCGGACGGCCTGGCCGTGCCGGGGCGCCGCCCGACCGGTGTCGCGTGGCAGGACCCTGACACGCCGGTGGTGGGCGGCGACGACGGCCGCTGGCGTGACGCGCCGGCCGGCGCGGGCGTTGTCGCCCCGGCGCGCGGCACCGGCCTGCGCGCCGACGCTGACGCCGTCTACGGCGACACCGGCCTCATCGCCGCCGAGACGCTCGGCAGCGGCGGGCCGCGGGAGCGCGCGGTCGCGCCGCGCTCGCGCGTCCGTGCCGAGGTCGCCGCGATTCTGCGCGCCGCCGCGGCCGGTCGCGCCCCGACCGAGGCGCACGCGCTGGTGCTGTTGGACGCCGCGGGGCCGGAACTCGCGGCGCTGTGCGCCACCGCCGACGAGGTCCGTGCCGCCCGCGTCGGCGACGTCGTGACCTACGTCGTCAACCGCAACGTGAACTTCACCAACGTCTGCTACACGGGCTGCCGTTTCTGCGCGTTCGCCCAGCGCCGCGACGACCCGGACGCCTACACCCTGTCGCTGGCGCAGGTCGCCGACCGGGCGCAGGAGGCGTGGGACGCCGGGGCGACCGAGATCTGCATGCAGGGCGGCATCCACCCGGATTTCGGCGGCGACCACTACCTCGCGCTGCTGCGCGCGGTCAAGCAGCGGGTGCCCGACATCCACGTCCATGCGTTCAGCCCGATGGAGGTCGTCAACGGCGCCGCCCGCCTCGGGGTCGAGATCGGCGAGTTCCTGGCGCGTGCGAAGGACGCCGGGCTCGGCACGATCCCCGGCACCGCCGCCGAGATCCTCGACGACGACGTCCGCTGGGTCCTGACGAAGGGCAAGCTGCCGACCGACGCCTGGATCGAGGTCGTCACCGCCGCGCACCGCCTGAGCATCCGCTCGTCGTCGACGATGATGTTCGGCCACGTCGACGAGCCGCGCCACTGGGCGGCGCACCTGCATCTGCTGCGCCGGCTCCAGCAGCGCACCGGCGGGTTCACCGAGTTCGTACCGCTGCCGTTCGTCCACCGCCAGGCCCCGATCTACCTCGCGGGGCACGCCCGACCGGGTCCCGGCTTCGACGACGTACTCCGCGTCCACGCCGTCGCCCGCCTGGTCTTGCAGGGCGCCATCGACAACGTCCAGCTGTCGTGGGTGAAAGTCGGGCTCGAGGGCGCCGACGCGCTGCTGCGCGCCGGGGCGAACGACCTCGGCGGGACGCTGATGGACGAGACGATCTCCCGGATGGCCGGGTCCGACCACGGCGTGCGCCAGGACCCCGAAACCCTGCGCGACATCGCCAGGGCGGCGGGGCGGACGCCCGCCGAGCGCACCACCGACTACGGCCGCATCGAGCCCGACGGCATCCGCTACCGCTTCCCGCGTCCTACGGTCGCCGCGAACGGCCGGCCGTAGGATGCCCCGTCCCGGCGAGGCGAGGAGCCGACCATGAGCCAGTTCGACCCGGCGGCGAACGCCGCCGCCGACGCGGACGCCCGCCAGTGGGCGATGTTCGCTCACCTGTCGGCGCTGCTCGGGGCGTTCGTGGCGCTCGCGTTTCTCGGGCCGCTCGTGGTGTGGCTGCTGAAGAAGGACGCGCACCCGTTCGTCGCCGACCAGGCCCGCGAGGCGCTGAACTTCAACCTGTCGATGCTGCTCTACGGCGTCGTCGCGACTGCCGTCACGTTCGTGCTCACGTTCGTGCTCGTCGGCTTTCTGCTCCTTCCGCTGCTCGCCGCCGGTGGCATCGCCTGGCTCGTCCTCGTCGTGATCGGCGGCGTCAAGGCGAACGAAGGCGTGGCCTTCCGCTACCCGTTCACGATCCGCTTCGTCAACTGACGCTGTGCCGAACCCCTCGGCTGGGCGGGGTCAGGGAAGCTGGAGACGCAGCGCCTCGGCGACGGCCAGCGGGTAGCCGTGCACCGCGCCGTGGTCTCGACGCTCCACAGCTCCGACAGCACCGCCTTGGTGAACCCCCACGCCGTCACCCGGGCACGGTCCAGGTGCAGCTCGTCAGCGAGCTGCCCGGTGCGGCGGGTCACGAGCGCGCCGACGCCGCCGGTGCGTAAGCGCATCGGGTTGTGCAGCAGCGAGGCGGTGTCGTACGCGGGGTCGCCGGCCACGCCGGCGGGATCGACGGCGAGCCAGCCGCGCGACGCCGAGAGCACGTTGTCGTGGTGCAGGTCGCCGTGGAGCACGACCCGCGTGGTCGTCGTGGCGACGAGCTCGGCGAAGACGTCACCAGCGTGGTCGACGAGGTCGGCGGGCAGCGGGCCGCCGTCGCGGTACGCACTGCGGTAACGGGTGAACGCGCCCGCGAGATCGCCCACGTCGGGCAGCGGAGGCGGCTCGCCGGCGGGTCGCCACAGTGCCCTCACGACGCCGGCCGCGACGGTCGTCGCCGCGCGGTCGTCGTCGGCGACCAGCGACGTCAACGCCACGCCGGGCTCCGCGCGCTCGAGCAGCAGCGCGCCGCGTGGGAGGTCGGCGTCCAGCAGCCGGACGGCGCCGTGGCCGTCGAACCAGCGCAACGCCGCGGCCTCGCGCGCGAGCGCCGCACCGGGCGGGCCGAGCTTCAGCACGCAGCGCATCCCGTCGGCTCGCTCGCCGGTCACGACGTAGTGGTACGTCAGCGGGTACGCGAACCCCAGTCGCACCCGCCAACGCCGTGCGCACTCGTCGCGCAGCTGCGGCAGACGGCGCAGCCACCGAGCGCCGGCCTCGCCGTGCACGTCGGTCACGGCGCGCACGAACGCGGCGGGCAGCTCCGGCGACGTCGCGGTCAAGCCCTCCGGCGCCGCGGTCACGTCAGGCGCACGCCGCTCCGCCTGCGAGCTCGTCTTGGCGGTAGCGCACGACGACGGTGGAGCGCCACAGGCGAGCTTCCTTGCCCGTTGGCGATCGCCATTCGAGTCCGATGTCGCGGCACTCTGCCTGCCCCGGCCCCTTGTTGACGAACGTGAACGAGAACGATCGTTGGCCGTTTTGCGGATTGAACTGCGCGCGACCGGGCTGCATGATCTTGCCGCTGTCCCGGACCCGAACCTGCACCGGCGCACGTGTGAAGTTCCCACTGAACGTCACGGTCACCGCGCCACCGGACACGAACGAGATCGAGTCGGGCGCCGGCGTGGCGGTGTCGTTGCCGCGTGCCGTGAGCAGCAGCCCGGTCCATTGCTTGCTCGAGGTCGACTGCGGGTTGTCGCGACGCCAGATGAAGGCCTCACGGTTGAGGGCCTGCCCCCGCGACCTCCCGGTTCCCGACGACGATGCCGCGAGGACCACCGCGGGCACCGTCAGCGCTGCGATCACGAGAACGGCCAGCACGCGACGCTTCACAGGTCTGCCTTCCGCCAGCGGCCTTCGCCGTGGCCGCGCCCGCGCGGCCCTTCGAACCCGATTGTGCACCGTTCGAGTGGCGGAGGGAGCCTGAATCGTCACGGTGCGTCACGGCGGAGTTCGGCGCGGACGACGTCGGCGAGGCGGTCGGCGACCGCACGGGCGCGTGACTCGGCGTCGGCCTCGACCATGACCCGAACAAGCGGCTCGGTGCCTGAGGCACGCACGAGGATGCGCCCCTCGCCGTTGAGCGTCGCCTCCTCCTCCGCCACCGCCTTCCAGAGGCGCTCGGCGTCGGGCAGGCGGTCGCGGTCGACCCCTGGCACGTTGACCAGCACCTGCGGCAAGCGCCGCATCACCGTCGCCAGCTGCGACAGCGGCCGCCCCGACTCCGCGACCGCGGCGAGCAACTGCACCGCCGAGAGGATGCCGTCGCCGGTGGTCGCGTGGTCGAGCAGGATGACGTGGCCGGACTGCTCGCCGCCGATGGGGTGCCCGCCGGCGCGCATCGCCTCGAGCACGTAGCGGTCGCCGACCTGGGTCTCGACGACCTCGACGCCGAGGCGCTGCATCGCCTGCTTGAAGCCGAGGTTGGTCATCACCGTCGTGACGACGCTGCGGATGCCGCGCTGCTCGCGCAGGCGTTGGACGAGGATCGCCAGGATCGCGTCGCCGTCGACGACGGTGCCGTCCGCGTCGGCGGCGATCAGGCGGTCGGCGTCCCCGTCGTGGGCCAGTCCCAGGTCGGCGCCGTGCTCGACGACCGCGGCCGCGACGACGTCGGGGTAGGTCGAGCCGCAGCCGGCGTTGATGTTCGTGCCGTCGGGCTCGGCGTGCAGCGCGACGACGTCGCAGCCGAGCCGGCGCAACAGCGTGGGGGCCACCGCCGCGGCGGCGCCGTTCGCGCAGTCGACGACGACCCGCAGGCCTGACAGGTCCGTGACCACGGTGCCGGCGAGATGGTCGACGTAGCGGGTGACGGCGTCGGGGCGCACCGTGAGCCGGCCGATGGCCGCGCCGGTGGGGCGGTCCTCGTACGTGCGCTGGAGCAGCTCCTCGACGCGGTCCTCCTCGGCGTCGGTCAGCTTGTAGCCGCCGGGGCCGAAGAACTTGATGCCGTTGTCGGCGACGGGGTTGTGGCTGGCCGACAGCACGGCGCCGAGGTCAGCGCCCGCCGCGACGGTGAGGTACGCGACGGCCGGCGTCGGCACGACCCCGACCGACGTGACGTCGCCCCCCGCCGAGGTGATCCCGGCGACGAGCGCCGCTTCGAGCATCTCACCGGACGCCCGCGGGTCGCGCCCGACGAGCACCGCCGGTCTGGGGATGCCCTCCTCGCGCAGCGTGCGGACGACCGCGCGGCCCAGCCCCACCGTGAACTCCGGCGTCAACTCGGTGTTCGCGACACCACGGATGCCGTCGGTCCCGAACAGCGACCCCATCGCGAGGTCAGCCCGCGCGCGCCACCGGCACGGCGCTCAGCGCTTGCTGTACTGCGGCGCCTTGCGAGCCTTCTTCAGGCCGTACTTCTTGCGCTCGGTCTTGCGCGCATCGCGGGTCAGCAACCCGGCGCTCTTGAGCGGGCCGCGCCGCTCGGGGTCCTCGCCCTCGAGCGCGCGGGCGATGCCGTGGCGCAGCGCCCCGGCCTGGCCGGCGACGCCACCGCCCGAGATCCGCGCGATGACGTCGTAGCGGTCCTCGGTGTCGGTGACGCGGAACGGCTCGAGCACCGCCGCCTGGAGGGTTTCGATGGGGAAGTAGTCCTGCAGCGGCCGGCCGTTGAGCTTGAACTGCCCGCTGCCGGCGACGACGCGTACCCGCGCGACCGACGTCTTGCGGCGACCGGTGTAGATCTTGGTGTCGGGCATCAAAGCTCCAGCGTTGTGGGCTGCTGCGCCGCGTGCGGGTGCTCGCCGCCGGCGTAGACCTTCAGCTTGCGCAGCTGCGACCGGCCGATGGTGTTCTTCGGCAGCATGCCGCGCACCGCCTGCTCGACGAGACGCTCCGGGCGCGTCTCGAGCAGCCGCCCGAACGAGATCGACCGAAGGCCGCCGGGGTAGCCGGAGTGGCGGTGCGACAGCGACTGGACCGCCTTGGCGCCGGTCAGGCGGACCTTCGCGGCGTTGACCACGATCACGTGGTCGCCCATGTCCATGTGCGGCGCGAAGGTCGGCTTGTGCTTGCCGCGCAGGACGTGCGCGACGCGCGTGGCGAGCCGTCCGAGCACGACGTCGGTCGCGTCGACGACGAACCAACGCCGGTCGATGTCGGCTGGGCGGGGCGAGTACGTGCGCATGCGTCGGGTTCCGGTCTCGAGCGGCGAGCGGGCGCGGGGGCGGGCAGGCGAACGCCGCCACGGCGTCCCCGCACCGGCGGCTAGGGTACGCGCGGGCACGAACGACGGTCAAACGGGCGAAGTCAGGAGCGCGAATGGCGCTGGTCGACGACGTCGTCACGTCGTGCGAGGCGACGGTCAACGGCATCCGGCTGCACTGGGTGGAGGCGGGCAGCGGGCCACTCGTGGTGCTGCTCCACGGGTTCCCCGAGTTCTGGTACTCATGGCGCCACCAGATTCCGGCACTCGCTGCGGCGGGCTACCGCGTCGTCGCGCCCGACCTGCGCGGCTACGCGCAGTCCGGCAAACCGGCCGGTTACGACTCGTACACCGGGGCGGCGCTGACCGGCGACGTCGCCGGCTTGGTCGCCGCCTGCGGCGCCCAGCGCGCCACCGTGGTCGGCCACGACTGGGGCGGCGTGATCGCGTGGCTGACGGCGTTGACCCGCCCCGAGGTGGTCGAGCGCCTCGTCGTGCTCAACGCCCCGCACCCGGCGGTGTTCGCGCGCGCCGTGCGCAACCCGTGGCAGGCAGTGCGGTCGGCGTACATGGCGCTGTTCCAACTGCCCGTGGTGCCCGAGGCGATGCTGCGCGCCAACGACTTCGCGATGCTGCGACTGGCGCTGCGCGCGATGAGCGTACGCCCCGACGCGTTCACCGCGTCGGACCTCGACCGCTACGCCGAGGCCTTCGCGCGCCCCGGCGCGCTCACCGGGGCGCTCGCCTACTACCGCGTCCAGGGCCGGTCGCTGGCGCGGGCGGCGCGCACGGCACGGACACCGCGGACCGTGACCGCGCCGACGCTGGTGATCTGGGGACGCCGCGACCCCGTGCTCGGCGTCGACCTCGCCGACCCGGGTCCCGACCGGGTGCCCGACCGGCGCGTCGAAGTCGTCGACGACGCCGGCCACTTCGTGCAGGCCGACGCGCCCGAGGAGGTCAACAGGCTGCTGCTCGAGTTCCTTGCGGCTCAGTAGCACGCCGAGCAGCGTCCGCCCGCGGGCCGGCGCCATCCAGCCGGCAGCGGCCGGCTCACCGCGGCGGGGACGTGGCGTCCGCCAGCGTGCGCACTGTCGTGGATGACAGTGGTGGCATCGTCGACGACCGCGAGTTCGCGCGATGGCGGCGATCGGCCGCCGAGGCGCTCGCCGGTGCTCGTGCCCAGCAGGCGGCCGGGTTGCCGCACTGGGCGTGCTTCCTCGCCGAGCAGGCGGCACAACTGGCCATGAAGGCACTCCTCCATGGCGTGGGCGCCGGCGCTTGGGAACACGACCAGGTCGAGCTGGGATCGACACTCGAGGCTCAGTTCGCCACCCCCCTGCCGGCGGATGTCGCCGCGGCGCTGCGGCGCCTGTCGCGTCACTACATCGCGACGCGCTACCCGGACGCCCACCCGGCGGCCACGCCGGGCGTGCACTACGGCGAGGAGGACGGGAACACAGCCATCGCGGACGCCGAGCGGCTCACGTCGTTCGTCGATGCCGAGTGGGCGCAACTCGCGCCGGGACCACCGTGAACGTCGACGCGGTCCTCGCCCGGCGCCAAGCGGAGCGTGAGGCGCTGCTCGGCCGCGCGCGGCGCTTCGCCGAGGACCTCGACTCCTCGCTCGGCGTACGCGCTGTCGTCGTGTTCGGCTCCGTCGCCCGCGGCGACTTCAACCGGTGGAGCGACATCGACGTGCTCGTCGTCGCCGACCGCCTGCCGGAGCGGGCGTTGGAGCGTCTGGACCTGCTCCCGCCGTGGCCCGGCCGCGTCCAACCCGTGGCGTGGACGCCGGCGGAGTTCGCGCACAACGTGGCGCGCGGCAACCCGATCGCGGTCGAGGCGGCCGAGTGCGGCGTGTGGCTTCGGGGGGAACCACCGGCCGGCGGATGACCAGGTCGGCCGCAGCGCCGAGGACCAGCGGGTCACGCAGCGTCGAGACCGGCGCTGAAGCTTGCGGTTCAGTAGCGCACGCCGACCAGGGTCAGCCCGTGTGCCGGCGCCACCGGACCGGCAGCGGCCCGGTCGCGCGCGGCAAGCACCTCGCCGACCCAGCCGGGACCGTGTCGAGCCTGGCCGACCGCGACGAGGCAGCCGGTGACCGAACGCACCATCTGGTGGCAGAACGCTGCCCCGGCGACGTCGACGACGACGAGGTCGGCGCGCAGCCGGCGGACCGTGAGCCCGTCGACGCGCCGGACCAGGTGCTGGCCGTCGCGGCGGCGGCAGAACGACGCGAAGTCGTGCTCGCCGAGCAGGTGCGCCCCACCCGCGGCCATCGCGCCGACGTCCAGGCGCGGCGCGCCGACGTGCCAGGTGTCGTGGCGCCACTTCGGTGCCATCGCGACCGCGTCGCACAGGCGGTAGCGGTAGCGCCGCTGGGTCGCGGAGAACCGCGCGTCGAACGTCGCGGGAACCCGGCGCACCCGCCACACGGTGATCGCCGGCCCGCACAGCCGGTCGAGTGCCGCGCGGGCAGCGGCAAGGTCGCCGGCGAGGCGTCCCGCCGCCGGCACGTCGGCGTGGACCACCTGCGCGTCGGCGTGGACGCCGGCGTCGGTCCGTCCGGCGCCGACCGTCGCGACCGGCGCGCCGGCGAGCCGCGCGAGGGCGTCGTCGAGCACGCCCTGCACCGTCGGCTGATCGCGTTGGCGCGCGAAGCCTCGGAACCCCGCGCCGTCGTACGCGAGGTCGATGCGCAGCCGAACGGTGGCCAGGCGGGTCAGGCCTGGTCCGGCGGGCGCTCCTCGGCCGGCGCGTCCTGCTCGTCGGCGGGAACCGGCGCGTCGGTGATCGGCCCGTCGTCGGGGTCGTCGACGGGCGCGTCGGCCTCGCTGTCCTGCGCGGCGAGACGGCGTTCGACCTCGGCGGGGTCCGCCTGCGGCGCGTCGCCCTCTGGCGCGGTTGCCGTTCCGGGAACCGTCTCACGGTCCATCGTGCCGATCGGCACTGCCTCCGCCGGGTCGCCCGAGGCGTCCGGGTCGACGGCGGGCTCGAGGTCCTCGCCGCGGTCGACGGCCGCCTGGCGCTCTTCGGCCTGGTCGCGCGCCGTCGTCGACAGCGTCCCACCCTTGCGCCGGCGCAGGCTCCAGCGGCGCCGCGGCTGCTCCTCGAGGTCGCCGACGCCTTCGACCCGCACGCCCTCAACCAACTCGATCAGCGCCATGGGCGCCGCGTCGCCCTTGCGGGGGCCGAGCTTGAGCACGCGGGTGTACCCGCCGTTGCGCTCGGCGAAGGCCGGGCCGACGTCGGCGAACAGCTTGTGCACGACGTCCTTGTCGCGGACGACGCGCAGGACCTGCCGGCGTGCCGCCAGGTCGCCCTGCTTGGCGAACGTGATCATCCGCTCGGCCAACGGCTGGACCGTCTTCGCTTTCGCCAGCGTCGTGCGAATCCGCCCATGGCGGATCAGCTCCGTGGCGAGGTTGGCCACCATCAGGTTGTGGTGGGCCGGCGAGCCACCGAAGCGGCCGGCCTTGCGCGGCTGTGGCATCGCGGCGCTCCTACGTCGAGTAGCCGTAGTCGGCCAGCGACAAGCCGCGCTCCGCGAGCTTCTGCTTGACCTCCTCGATGGACTTCTGCCCGAAGTTGCGCACGTCGAGCAGGTCCTGCTCCGTCTTTTGCACCAGCTCGCCGATCGTGGCGACGCCCTCGCGCTTGAGGCAGTTGTACGAGCGTACTGACAGGTCCATGTCCTCGATCGGCAGCATCAGGTTCGGCGACGTCGCGACCACCGGACCGGGGCCCTCGCCGATCGACAGGCCGCCCGGGCCGCTCTCCTCGAACTCGGAGAACAGCTGGAACAGGTCGCGCAGCGTCTCGCCGGCGCTGGCGAGCGCCTGGGCCGGCGTCACCGACCCGTCGGTCTCGACGTCGACGATCAGCCGGTCGTAGTTGGTCATCTGCTCGACGCGCGTCGGCTCGACGCGGTAGGTCACCCGCCGCACCGGCGAGTAGATCGAGTCGACCGGGATGACGCCGATCGGCTGATCGGCGTGCTTGTTGCGCTCGGCGGGCGCGTACCCACGGCCCTGCTCGACCGTGAGGTACATCTCGACGCGGCCGCGGCCGTTCAGCGTCGCGATGTGCAAGTCGCGGTTGAGGATGTCGATCTCGCTCGGGGCGGTGATGAAGTCCGCGGTGATCTCACCGGGCCCCTCGCCGCCGAGAAAGATCTCCACCGGCGAGTCGCTGGTCGACCGCAGCACCAGCTCCTTGAGATTGAGAATGATGTCGGTGACGTCTTCCTTGACGCCCTCGATCGAGCTGAACTCGTGGAGCACGCCCTCGATGCGCACGCTCGTCACGGCGGCGCCGGGAATCGACGACAGCAGCGTCCGCCGCAGGCTGTTGCCCAGGGTGTAGCCGAACCCCGGCTCGAGCGGCTCGATGCTGAACGCGGACCGGGTGCCCTCGGCGAGCCGCTCCTCAGAGATGGTGGGACGCTGAACGATCAGCACGTCAGAAATCGCCTCCTGCGAAGCGTGGTAGCGGGAAACGGGCGAGACAACAACGGTGCAAAAGCCAGCCGCGCCCACGACGCCGGATGAGGGTCCGAGCCGCGCGCGGGAACGCCTACTTCGAGTACAGCTCCACGATGAGCTGTTCTTGGACCGGCACGTCGATCTGGCCGCGCTTGGGCAGGTCGAGCACGCTGATCTGCAGCTTGGTTTGGTCCGTCGACACCCACGACGGGATCTGCTTGGCGCCGATCAGCTCGAGCGAGCCGAGGATCGGCACGAAGTTGCGGGCGCGGTCGCGCACGGTGATGACGTCGCCGACGCGCACGCGGTACGACGGGATGTTCACGGTGCGGCCGTTGACCTGGAAGTGGCGGTGGCGCACGAGCTGGCGCGCCTCGTCGCGCGAGCGCGCGAGACCGCCGCGGAACACCGTGTTGTCCAGGCGGGTCTCGAGCAGCACGAGCAGGTTCTCACCGGTCAGTCCACCCTGGCGCGACGCCTCTTGGTAGTAGTTGCGGAACTGGCGCTCCAGCACGCCGTAGATGCGGCGGGCCTTCTGCTTCTCGCGCAGCTGCAGGAGGTACTCGCTCTCGCGGATGCGGCCGCGACCGTGCTCGCCCGGCGGGTACGGGCGCTTCTCGATGGCGCACTTGGGACCCTCACAGCGGGTGCCCTTCAGGTACAGCTTCTGCCGCTCGCGGCGGCACAGCTTGCAGTCAGGTCCGGTGTAGCGAGCCATGAGTTCGGGTTCCTTGGTGTCGTGCGGGTCGTGCGGTCAGACGCGGCGGCGCTTGGGGGGCCGGCAGCCGTTGTGCGGGATCGGCGTGACGTCGCGGATGGCCGCGACCTCGAGGCCGTTGGCCTGCAGCGAGCGGATCGCTGTCTCGCGCCCCGAGCCCGGGCCCTTGACGTACACGTCGACCTTGCGCACCCCGTAGTCCGCGGCGCGTCGGGCGGCCTGCTCGGCCGCGAGCTGCGCGGCGAACGGCGTCGACTTGCGGCTGCCCTTGAACCCCACGTTGCCCGACGACGCCCACGACAAGACGTTGCCCTGCTGGTCGGTGATCGAGATGATCGTGTTGTTGAACGAACTTTTAATGTGCGCCTGGCCGTAGGCCACCTGACGCCGCTCCTTCTTGCGGGCGCGGCTCTTGGCCTTGCTGCCGCCTTGCTTTTTCTGCTGTGCCATGGTCTCGCTTCCGTCACGACGCGCGTGCGCGGCCTACTTCTTGATCTTCTTCTTCAGCCCGCCCACGGTGCGCTTGGGACCCTTGCGCGTACGGGCGTTGGTGTGGGTGCGCTGCCCCCGCACCGGCAGGCCGCGGCGGTGGCGGATGCCCTGGTAGGACCCAATCTCAACCTTGCGCTTGATGTTCTGCGCCACCTCGCGGCGCAGGTCGCCCTCCACCTTGAAGCTCGCGTCGATGTAGTCGCGCAGGCGCTTGACCTGGTCCTCGCTCAGATCCCGCACGCGCACCGACGGGTCGACCCTCGTGGCGACGAGCGTGTGCAGCGCACGCGTACGCCCCACGCCGTAGATATAGGTCAGCCCGATCTCGACGCGCTTCTCGCGCGGCAGGTCGACGCCGGCGATCCGTGCCATGACAACCGCTCCTGTGGTCGGGTGTTCCCGCCGGCGACGCCGTCGCCGGACGCCGTTTTAGCCCTGGCGCTGCTTGTGCCGGGGATTGCTGCAGATGACCATGACGCGGCCGTGCCGCCGGATCACGCGGCACTTCTCGCAGATCGGCTTCACCGAGGGCTGGACCTTCACGTCGACGCTCCTACCAGATCGTCGCGCCCGCTCACGGCGCGGCGGGCAGCGCAGACGGCCTGTTGCGGGCACGCCGAAGCGCGGACCCGTCCAGGCCGAACGGCCACGCTATCACCGGGCCTGCGCTGCGTCCAACGCGCGCGGCACGCGGCTGGGGTCGCGCAACGGCCACGCGGGTTCGTCCGCGCGCGCGGTGAGCACCCACGGCCCGTCGTCGGTGACCGCGACGGTGTGCTCCCAGTGCGCCGACAGCGCCCCGTCCGCGGTGACGACGGTCCAGTCGTCGGCGAGCGTCTCGGTGTCGGCGGTGCCGAGGTTGAACATCGGCTCGATCGCGAGCACGAGGCCCGACAGCAGCCGCGGTCCGCGCCCCGGCCGCCCGTAGTTGGGGACGTGGGGATCCTCGTGCAGCGAGCGTCCGATGCCGTGACCGACGTACTCCTTGACGACGCCGTAGCGGTGCGGCAGTGCGCGGGCCTCGACCGCGGCCGAGATGTCGCTGAGCCGCGCGCCGGCCGTCGCCGCGCACACCCCGGCCCACAGCCCGGCGCGCGTCCGCTCCACCAGCGCGGCGACCTCGTCGTCCACGACGCCGGGGTTGTCGCCGTAGGCGTTGCCCACGATCCAGGTGACCGCCGAGTCGCCGTGGTAGCCGTCGACGATCGCGCCGGCGTCGATCTTGATCAGGTCGCCCTCGCGCAGGACGACGTCGCGCGACGGGATGCCATGGACGATCTCGTGGTTGACCGACGTGCACAGCGTCGCCGGGAAGCCGCGGTAGCCCTTGAACGACGGGACGGCGCCGCGGCTGCGAACCTCACGCTCAGCGATCTCGTCGAGCTGCATGGTCGAGACGCCGGGACGCACCGCCTCGCGCAGGACCTCGTGCAGGTCGGCGACGACGCGGCCGGCGCGAGCCATCACCGCGACTTCGCCCGGCGACTTGCGCACGATCACGCCGCGTCGCCGTCCGCGAGGCCGTCGAGCAGGTCGAGCGTGCGCCGCGTCACGTCGTCGACCGACCCGCACGAGTCGACGTCGCGCAGCAGCCCCCGCTCCGCGTAGAACGCTTCCAGCGGCTCCGTCTTGGCGTGGTACTCCTCGAGACGGCGGCGCACCACCGCCTCGGTGTCGTCCTTGCGGTGGACCAGCGGCGTGCCGCAGATGTCGCAGACCATGTCGCGCTTCGGCGGCGCGTACTCCAGGTGGTAGACCTCGCCGTCGTTGGGGCACGACCGCCGGTTCACGATGCGCCGTACGATCTCCGACTCCGGCACGGTGAAGCGCACGACGACGTCCAGCGGCCGGCCGACCGCGGCGAGGTAGTCCTCGAGCGCCTCGGCCTGCGGCACGGTGCGGGGGAAGCCGTCGAGCAGGAAGCCGTTGCCGGCGTCGGGCTGGTCGAGGCGCTCGGTGATCATCGCGATGACCACCTCGTCCGGAACGAGGTCACCACGCTCCATGTACGCCTTCGCGGCCCGCCCCAGCTCGGTCTCGCGGCCGACGTTGTGGCGGAAGATGTCGCCCGTCGCGATCCTGGGCACGGCGAACGCGCGCTCGATGTACAGCGCCTGGGTGCCCTTGCCGGCACCCGGCGGACCGAGCAGGACGAGACGCACGCGCGCGGCCTTTCGCAACGACGGGTCGCGACCGGTGACACCGGCCGCCTAGGTCTTGAGGAAGCCTTCGTAGTGACGCTGCAGCAGCTGTGACTCGAGCTGCTTCATCGTCTCGAGCCCGACACCGACGACGATCAGCAGCGTCGACCCACCGAGCGGGAACTGCACCCCCGCGGCACCGAGCACGATCGCCGGCAGGACCGCGAGCAGGGCGAGGTAGATCGATCCCGGCAAGGTGATGCGCGTGAGCACCCGGTCGAGGTACTCCGCGGTTGGCCGCCCGGGCCGGATGCCCGGGATGAACCCGCCGTACTTCTTCATGTTGTCGGCGACGTCGATGGGGTTGAACGTGATGGCGGTGTAGAAGAAGGCGAAGAACACGACCAACCCGAACAGCAGCGCGATGTAGGCGGGGTGCGCGCCGGTCGTGAAGTAGCGGTTGACGAAGTCGGTGAAGCCGGGCGGTTGATGATCGACGACGCGAGGGTCGGCAGGTACAGCAGCGACGACGCGAAGATGATCGGGATCACGCCGGACTGATTGACCTTGAGCGGGATGTACGTCGAGGGCCGCCGTAGGTGCGCCGGCCGACCTGGCGCTTGGCGTACTGCACGGGGATGCGCCGCTGACCCTGCTCGACGAACACCACGGCCACGATGAGGATGAGCCCGACCAGCAGGAACAGTGGGAACAGCAGCCGTCCGCCCTCGCGCTGGAGGATCGCGTTGCCCTGGCTCGGCAGCTGGGCCACGATCGCCGAGAAGATGATCAGCGACATGCCGTTGCCGATGCCGCGCTGCGTGATCAGCTCGCCCAGCCACATGATGAACGCGGTGCCGGCGGTCAGCGTGAGCACCATGAGCATCTTCGTGGGCACCGTCGGGTTCGGGATCAACCCGGTCGCGCCCGGGATGCCCTGGAACAGCTGACCGGACTGGATCAGCACGATCAAGCCGGTCGACTGCAGGATCGCGAGGACGACGGTGAGGTAGCGCGTCATCTGCGTGATGCGCTTCGTCCCGCTCTCGCCCTCCTTCTGCCACTCTTCGAGCTTGGGGATCACCACGGTGAGCAGCTGCATGATGATGCTCGCGGTGATGTACGGCATGATCCCCAGCGCGAAGACGGCAAGCTGGCTCAGCGCCCCGCCGGAGAACAGGTTGAGCAGCTGGCCGATCCCCGTCGCGGAGAACTGCGCGAGGACGTCCTGCAGCACGCCGTAGTCGACACCCGGGATGGGCACGAACGAGCCGAACCGGTAGACCGCGATGATCGCGAGCGTGAACAGGATCTTCCCGCGCAGGTCGGGGATCTTGAAGGCGTTGGTGAACGCGCGCAGCATCGCGGTACCTCTCGTCGTGGCCTCAGGCCGGCAGGCCGCTACTCATCGTCCAAGGCTAGCGGTGCTCACACCCCCGCCGACGGCCGGCGCGGGATGTCGCGAACGGTTCCGCCGCCGGCGGTGACCTTGTCGCGGGCCGTGGCGGTGAACGCGTGGGCCGCGACGGTCAGCGACTTCGTCAGCTCGCCGTCGCCGAGGATCTTGACCGGCGCGCTGCCGCGGCGGACAAGCCCGCGTTCGCGCAGCGCGTCGGGCGTCACCTCGGCGCCGTCGTCGAACGCGGCGTCGATGCGTCCGACGTTGACGGTCGCGTACTCGACGCGGTTGCGCGACGTGAAGCCGGCGAGCTTGGGCAGGCGCCGCTGCAGCGGCATCTGGCCGCCCTCGAACCCCACCGGGGTCGTCTTGCGCGCGCCGGTGCCCTTCGTGCCGCGTCCGGCGGTCTTGCCCTTGCCCGCCGCCACGCCGCGGCCCTTGCGGCTCTTCGCCTTGTGCGCGCCGGGCGCGGGCTTGAGGTGGTGGACCTTCATCGCTGCTCCTTCGCGCCGGGCGTCACCGTGACGAGGTGCGCGACCTTCGCGATCATTCCGCGGATCTCGGGACGGTCAGGCTGGGTGACGGTATGGCGGATCCGCCGCAGGCCGAGCGCGCGCACGGTGCGGCGCTGGTCGAGCTGCGAGCCGATGAGCGACCGCACCTGGGTGATCTGCAGCGTCGCCTCTGTCGTGTCGGCGGCCATCACGCACGCGCCCGGAGGTTGGCGAGCATCTTCGCCGGGAGCATCTCTTCCAGCTCGAGGCCGCGCAGCTCCGCCACCTTCGCCGGCTCGCGCAGCGACTGCAGTGCGGCGACGGTGGCGTGCACGACGTTGATCGGGTTCGACGTGCCAAGCGACTTCGCGAGCACGTCGCTGATCCCGGCGCACTCGAGCACGGCGCGGACCGGCCCCCCGGCGATGACGCCGGTGCCGGGCGCCGCCGGCTTGAGCACGACCTTGCCGGCGCCGGACCGCCCGAGCACGGGGTGGACGATCGTGCGCTGGATCATCGGGACGGTGAAGAAGCCCTTCTTGGCCTCCTCGACCCCCTTCTGGATCGCGGCCGGCACCTCCTTCGCCTTGCCGTAGCCGATGCCAACCGTGCCCTTCGCGTCCCCGACGACGACGAGCGCGGTGAACGAGAAGCGCCGCCCGCCCTTGACGACCTTCGCGACGCGGTTGATCGCGACGACCTTCTCCTCGTACGGCGAGCGCTCCTCCTCGCGACCGCCGCGCCGGTTGCCGTCGCGGCCGCCGCGGCCGCCGCGCTGCGGGGCCCTCCTCCTGGTCCTGCCATGGTCGCTTCCTTGGGTCCGGTGTCGGGTGGAGCGCGGTACTTAGAAGTCGAGGCCGCCCTCGCGCGCGCCGTCGGCAAGGGCTTTCACGCGGCCGGTGTAGCGGTTACCGCCGCGGTCGAACACGACCGCCGCGACGCCGGCGGCTTTCGCACGCTCAGCGACGAGGCGACCGACCGCCGCCGCGACCCCGACCTTACCGGCGCCGTCGGACGCGAGCGATTTGTCCAGGCTCGAGGCCGCGGCGAGCGTGCGGCCCGCGCGGTCGTCGACGACCTGGGCGTAGATGCCCGTATTCGAGCGGTACACGACCAGGCGCGGGCGCTGCTCCGTCCCGCGGACGCGCTGGCGCACGCGGCTGTGACGGCGCTCGCGCGCGACGCGCTTTCTCGTTGCTGCTTCCATCGCTGATGGGTCTCCCGGTGACGACGATGGTCGTTGTCGTGTGCGTGTTAGCCGGAGGCCTTGCCGGACTTGCGCCGGACCTGCTCGCCGGCGTAGCGGATCCCCTTGCCCTTGTAGGGCTCAGGCTTGCGGATCGCGCGGATGTTCGCCGCGACCTGGCCGACGAGCTGCTTGTCGGCGCCCGACACCGCGATCCGGGTGGGGCTGGCGACCTCGAAGGTGATGCCCTCCGGGGCGGGGAACTCGACCGGGTGGCTGTAGCCCATCTGGAAGGTCAGTCCCGTCCCGCTGGCCGCGGCGCGGTAGCCCACGCCGACGATCTCCAGCCGCCGCGTGTAGCCCTCGGTCACACCGACGACCATGTTCGCGATGAGCGAGCGGAACAGGCCGTGCAACGCGCGGTGCTCGCGCTCGTCGTCGTCGCGCGTCACACGGACTTCGCCGTCGGCGACGGTGACGGTGATGTCGGGGTGCACCTCTTGGGTCAACGTCCCCTTGGGGCCCGACACCGTCAGCGTCGTGCCGGACAACGAGACGTCGACCCCCGCGGGGATCGGGACGGGTTGCTTGCCGATGCGACTCATGGCGCCCTACCAGACGTAGGCGAGGACCTCGCCGCCGACGCCCGCCTTGCGCGCCTCACGGTCGGTCATCAGCCCGGACGAGGTCGAAAGGATCGCGATGCCGAGGCCCCCCAGGACGCGGGGCACCTCGTCGCGCTTGGCGTACACCCGCAGCCCCGGCTTGGAGACCCGGCGCACGCCTGACAGCGACCGCTCGCGCTCGCGCGAGAACTTCAGCGCCAGCTGGAGCGTCGCCTGCGGCTTCGTCGGCTCGACGAGGTAGTCGCGGATGTACCCCTCGCGCTTGAGGATGTCGGCGATGTTCGCCTTCAGCTTCGAAGACGGCATGCTGATCTGCTCCTTGTACGCGATGTTCGCGTTGCGGATGCGCGTGAGCATGTCCGCCACGGGATCCGTCATCGTCATGACGTAGCAGCGCTCCTCGGACAGTGGTACGGACGGGGTGCGGTCACCACGACGCCTTCTTGATGCCCGGCAGGTCGCCGGTGTGCGCGAGCGAGCGGAAGCACACCCGGCACAGCATGAACTTGCGGTAGACCGCCCGCGGGCGCCCGCAGCGGTTGCAGCGGGTGTAGCCACGCACGGCGTACTTCGGCCGGCGCGCGGCCTTGGCGATCATCGACTTCTTGGCCATGGGTTGCCTCTCAGGCGCCGGAGCGGCTGGGGGTCGTGCCGACGAACGGGAAGCCGTAGGCGCTCAACAGCGCCCGGCCCTGCTCGTCGGTCGTCGCGGACGTCACGATCGTGATGTCCATGCCGCGGACGCGGTCGATCTGGTCGTAGTCCACCTCGGGGAAGATGAGCTGCTCGGTGACGCCGAAGGTGTAGTTGCCGCGGCCGTCGAAGCTGTTCGCCGGCAGCCCGCGGAAGTCGCGGATGCGCGGGAGCGCGACCGACAGGAGCCGGTCGAAGAAGTCCCACATGCGGTCGCCGCGCAGCGTCACCTTGGCGCCGATGAGCATTCCCTGGCGCAGCTTGAACCCGGCGATCGACTTGCGCGCCGCCCGCGGTGACGGCTTCTGGCCGGTGATCGTCGCGAGGTCGCGCATCGCGCCGTCGAGGGCCTTGGCGTCGGAGACGGCGTCGCCGACGCCCATGTTCACGACGATCTTCTCCAGCCGCGGCACCTGCATGACGTTGGCCAGTCCGAGCTGCGCTTTGAGCTGGTCGCGGATCTCGTCGTGGTAGCGCGCCTTCAGGCGCGGGACGTAGGTCTCGGTGTCGGTCATGGCGGTCAGAACTCCGAACCGCAGTCGGGGCGCTTGCACACCCGGGCGCGCTTGCCCTCGACGACCCTGCTGCCGGTACGGGTCGGCCTGCCGCACTTCGGGCAGATCGGCATGACGTTGGACAGGTGGATCGGGGCCTCCTCGTGGATCAGGCCACCCTCACGGGCGCCGGTGCGCGTCGCGCGCTGGCGCTGGTGTTTGGTGATGCGGTTGACGCCCTCGACCATCACTCGCTCGCGCGAGCGGTAGACCTGCACGACGCGGCCTTCCTTGCCGGCGTCTTTGCCGCTGATCACGCGCACCGTGTCGTTTTTCTTGACGCGCTCCACGTCACAGCACCTCCGGGGCCAGCGAGACGATCTTCATGAACTTGCGCTCGCGCAGCTCGCGCCCGACGGGTCCGAAGATGCGGGTGCCGCGCGGGTTGCGCTGCTCGTTGATCAAGACGCAGGCGTTGTCGTCGAAGCGAATGTAGGTGCCGTCGGGGCGCCGGCGTTCCTTGCGCACCCGGACGACGACGGCCTTGACGACGTCGCCCTTCTTGACGTTGCTCGCCGGGATCGCGTTTTTCACCGTCCCGACGATGACGTCGCCGATCGACGCGTAGCGCCGCCCCGACCCGCCGAGCACGCGGATGCACAGCACCTCGCGCGCGCCGGTGTTGTCGGCGACTCTGAGTCGGGTTTCCTGCTGGATCATCGCTGCCTCTGGAAGTTGAAAGAAACGCCTGAATGGTGGGCGCGCCTACTTCGCCCGCTCGACGACCTCGACGACGCGCCAGCGCTTGGTGCGCGACAGCGGCCGGGTCTCGGCCACGCGGACACGGTCGCCGACGTGGACGTCGTTGGTCTCGTCGTGGGCATGCAGGCGTTCGGAGCGCGTGACCGTCTTGCGGTACAGCGGGTGGGTGGTGCGGCGCTCGACGAGCACGACGACGGTCTTGTCCATCTTGTCGCTGACGACGACGCCCTGGCGCACCTTGCGCTCGCCGCGCGCCGCGGCGGTCCCGGCGGGAGTCTCGCTGGTGGTCATGGTCGCTCCTACGCCTGGTCGCGTTCGGCGGCGAGCTGACGCTGCCGCTGCACGGTGCGCACGCGCGCGATGTCGCGACGCGCCCGCTGCAGTAGTCGGGGGTTGTCCAGCTGTCCGGTGACGTTGGCGAAGCGCAGGTTGAACAGCTCCTGCTTGAACTGGGCGTGCTTTTCGACCAGCTCGGCGTCGGACAGGTCTCGCAGCTCGGAGGCCTCCACGGTCACTGCCCCTCCCGCGCCATGAAGCGGCTCTTCACCGGCAGCTTGTGCGAGGCCAGGCGCAGCGCCTCACGCGCGACCTCCTCGGAGACCCCGGACAGCTCGAACATCACGCGCCCCGGCTTGACGACCGCGACCCAGCCCTCCGGCGAACCCTTGCCCGAGCCCATGCGCGTCTCGGCCGGCTTCTTGGTGAACGGCTTGTGCGGAAACAGGTTGATCCACACCTTGCCGCCACGCTTCATGTAGCGGGTCATCGCGATACGCGCCGCCTCGATCTGGCGGTTGGTGACCCAGCCGTGCGTCGTCGCCTGGAGGCCGTAGTCGCCGAAGTGGACGTCGCTACCACCCTTGGCGAGCCCGCGCATGTTGCCGCGGTGCTGCTTGCGGTGTTTGACCTTGCGAGGAGACAGCATGGCAGGCTCCTAGGCGCCCGCGCCCTGCGGGGGCGGGGTGGGGTCGTCGGGGGTCTGCTGCGGCGCGGGCGCCGCAGGTGCCGCGGGCTCGGGGGTGAGGTCGTGGCCGGCGTCGTGCGGCGCGGGCGCCTCGGCCGGGACGTTGGCCGGCGAGACCGTGGCCGGCTGGGGGCTGGCGATCTCGCCGGGGATGCCGCCGCCGGTCGGGGACGACACCGACTCACGCACGCGCTCGTCGTTGCGATCGCCCATGCCGACACCCTGCGCCGATCCGGGTTGCAACGGGCCGGCGACCGCGGCGCGGGCGCGCTGCGCCTCCTGGCGCGCGCGCTCGGCCTTGCGCCGGGCGAGCTGCTGCTCGCGCTGCTCACCCGACGGCAGGATTTCGCCGGTGTAGATCCACACCTTCACGCCGATGCGGCCGTAGGTCGTGCGCGCCTCGTCGAAGCCGTAGTCGATGTTGGCGCGCAGGGTGTGCAGGGGCACCCGGCCCTCGCGGTACCACTCGGTGCGGCTCATCTCGGCGCCGCCGAGCCGGCCCGAGCACTGCACGCGGATGCCCTTGGCGCCGGCCTTGATCGCGTTCTGCGTCGCGCGGCGCATCGCTCGGCGGAAGCTCACGCGCCCGCGCAGCTGCTCGGCGACGTTGTGGGCGGTGACCTGCGCGTCGAGCTCGGGCTGCTTGATCTCGTTGATGTTGAGCTTGACCGACTTGCCGGTCATCTTCTCGAGGTGGCCGCGGATGACGTCCGCCTCCGCGCCACGGCGCCCGATGACGATGCCCGGCCGCGCGGTGTAGACGTCGACGGTCACCCGGTCGCGCGTGCGCTCGATCTCGACCGACGACACGCCGGAGTGACGGACCCGCTCGCGCACGTAGTTGCGGATGCGGTCGTCCTCGATGACGTAGCCGGCGTACTCCTTGCTGGCGAACCAGCGCGACTTGTGGTCCTTGACGATGCCGAGGCGGAAGCCGTACGGGTGGATCTTCTGGCCCACGGGGCTACTCCTTGCCGGCCGACGCGTCGCGCGCCGGAGCGGTCGTGGCGGCATCCGGACGCGCCGCGGGGCGCCGGTTGCCGCGCGGCGACGCGGCGGTGTCGGTGCCGACCGCGATCGTGATGTGGCTGGTGCGCTTGCGGATGCGGTACGCGCGCCCCATCGCGCGCGGCTGGAACCGCTTGAGCTGCGGCCCCTCGTCGATGACGGCCGCGGTGACGAACAGGTCGTCGGCGTCCAGGTCGTGGTTGTGCTCGGCGTTGGCGACCGCCGAGTTCAACGTCTTGAGCAGCTGCTCCGCGACGCCCTTGGGCGACAGCTGGAGCACGCGCTGCGCATCCGACACCTTGCGGCCCCGGATGTGCGCGGCAACCTGCCGCACCTTGTTCGGCGCGACCCGCACGTAGCGGGCGGTCGCCTTGACCTGCATCGCTTGCTCCCTCGTCGCTGCGCTGACCGCCTAGCGGCGGCCGCCGCGCACCTTGGTCTGCTGTTTCTCGCCGGCACCACGCCACTTGATCGCCCGCGTCGGGGCGAACTCGCCGAGCTTGTGGCCGACCATCGACTCCGACACGTAGACGGGCACGTGCTTGCGCCCGTCGTGCACCGCGATCGTGTGGCCCACCATGTCAGGCGAGATGTCCGAGCGACGCGACCAGGTCCGGATCACGCGCTTGTCGCCCTTGGCGTTGAGCTCGTCGACCTTGCGAGCCAGGTGCTCGTCGACGAACGGGCCCTTCTTGAGACTGCGGGGCATGGCTGCTGCCTTCCTACCGGACGTGCGGTTCGCGCACGAGGTCAGCGCCGGCGCTTGCCGCGGCGGCGAATGATCTCGGCGTTGGACGCCTTGTTCTTCTTGCGAGTACGCCCCTCGGGCTTGCCGGCGGGGTTCGTGGGGTGGCGGCCACCGGAGGTGCGGCCCTCGCCGCCGCCGTGGGGGTGGTCGACCGGGTTCATCACGACGCCGCGCACCGTCGGCCGCTTGCCCTTCCAGCGCGAGCGGCCGGCCTTGCCGACGTTGATGATGTCGTGCTCGGCGTTGCCGACGGCGCCGATCGACGCGCGACAGGTCGACAGTACCGTGCGGATCTCACCCGAGGGCAGGCGGAGCGCGGCGCGGTTGCCCTCCTTGGCGAGCAGCTGGATGCGGTTGCCCGCGCTGCGGCCGAGCTTCGCGCCACCGCCAGGGCGCAGCTCCACGGCGTGGACCACCGTGCCCACCGGGATGTTGCGCAACGGCAAAGCGTTGCCCGGCTTGATGTCGGCCGCCTCGCCCGACTCGACGCGGTCGCCGACGCGCAGGCCCTCGGGGGCGAGGATGTAGCGCTTCTCGCCGTCCAGGTAGTGCAGCAGCGCGATGCGCGCCGAGCGGTTGGGGTCGTACTCGACGGTGGCGACCTTGGCGGGCACCCCGTCCTTGTTGCGGCGGAAGTCGATGAGCCGGTAGCGCTGCTTGTGCCCGCCGCCCTGGTGGCGGGTCGTGATGCGGCCGTTGGCGTTGCGCCCGGCGCGCTTGGGATTGGGGCGCGTCAACGCCTTCAGTGGCTTGTCGGTCGTGACGGTGTCGAAGTCGGACACGCTCATGTCACGACGCGCCGGCGTCGTCGGTTTGTACTTGCGGATGCCCATCGCGGTGTCCTTACGCAGCGCCGTCGTCGGCCAGGCCTACAGCCCGCCCTCGAAGATGTCGATCGACTCGCCCGGCGCGAGCCGGACGATCGCGCGCTTGGTGTTCTTGCGCTGGCCGAACGACGCCCCGAACCGCTTGCGCTTGCCCTTGCGGTTCAGGGTGTTCACGTTGGCCACGGTGACGCCGAAGATCGACTGCACCGCTTGTTTGATCTCGGTCTTGTTCGCCGACGGGTGGACGACAAACGTGTAGCGGCCCTCGTCGAGCAGCGCGTAGCTCTTCTCGCTGACGACCGGGGCGATGATGACGTCGCGGGGGTCCTTCATCGCGGGAGCCTGTCTGCGGGAGCGGCCTGAGCGGCACGCTCGCTGCGCCGCTTCGCGCGGTTGGCGCGGTTCTTGCGCTGCGCCGGCGGCGGCTGCGGCCGCCCGGCGCGCGTCGCCTTCGTGCGGACCGGCGGATCGACCGCGACGAGGTCGTCGCGCGTCCCCTTGCCGACGTGCGGGAGCGCCGCACGCTGGAACACGACGACGTCGCTGACCAGGACGTCGTAGGTGTTGAGCTGGTCCACGGGCAGCAGGTGCACGCGGCGCTCGCCGAGGTTGCGGAAGCTGCGGCCGACCGCCTCGTCGCGGGTCGCGAGGACCAGCAGGACGCGCCGGTCCGCCAGGCCCAGCGCCTCGAGGAAGGCGACCGCGTCCTTCGTGCGGGGCGCGTCGAACGTCAGGTCGTCCACGACGCGGATGTCGCCGGACCGGGCACGGTCGGACAACGCCGAGCGCAGCGCGACGCGCTTGAGCGCCTTGGAGACACGCTTGGTGTAGTTCTGCTCGCCGCTGGGGCCGTGGGCGATGCCGCCGCCGACCCATTGGGGGCGCGCGTGGAGCCCTGCCGTGCGCGGCCGGTGCCCTTCTGGCGCCACGGCTTCTTGCCGCCGCCCCGAACCTCGCCGCGCCGCTTCGTCTTGGAGGTCGCCGACCGCGCGGCCGCGAGCTGGGCGACGACGACCTGGTGCATCGCGGGCACGTTGAGCGGGGCGTCGAACACCGCGGCATCGAGCTCGACGCTGCCGTTGGTGTCGCCGGCGCGGGTGTGCAGGTCGATCGTCGGCATCAGGACGCACCTCCGGTCGCGACCGGCGCCTTGGCGGCGTCGCGGACGACGAGCAGGCCGCCGTTGCTGCCCGGGACCGCACCGCGCACGAGCAACAGCCGGCGTTCGGGGTCGACGCCGACCAGGCGCAGGCTTTGGACGGTGACGCGCTCGCCACCGGCGCGCCCGGCCATCCGGGTCCCGGGGAACACCCGCGACGGCGTGGCGCAGGCGCCGATCGAGCCGGGAGCGCGGTGCACCTTGTGGACGCCGTGACCGGCGCCGAGGCCGGCGAAACCGTGCCGCTTCATCGGCCCCGAGAAGCCCTTGCCCTTGCTCGTCCCGGTCACGTCGACGAGCTCGCCGACCGAGAAGATGTCGACGGTGACGATGTCCGGGGCGGTGCTCGCCGGCTAGCGGCACCTCGACGAGGTGGCGCGTCGGCTCGACCCCGGCCTTGCGGAAATGGCCGGCCAGCGGCCAGTTGACCTTCTTCGCCACGCCGAAGCCGAGCTGCACGGCGGCGTAGCCGTCGCGCTCGACGGTGCGCACCTGCGTCACCGGGCATGGTCCGGCGCGGACCACCGTGATCGGGACGACGCGACCTTCGTCGTCGAAGATCTGCGTCATCCCGAGCTTGGTGCCCAGAATTCCCTTGCTGGCCATCTCGTGTTCCGCTCTTGTCGCGTGCTGCCGTCTCGGTGGGTGCTTACAGCTTGATCTCGATGTCGACGCCGGCCGGCAGGTCCAGGCGCATCAGTGAGTCCACCGTCTTCTGCGTCGGATCGTGGATGTCGATGAGCCGCTTGTGCGTGCGCATCTCGAAGTGCTCGCGGCTGTCCTTGTACTTGTGCGGCGAGCGGATCACGCAGTACACGTTGCGCTCGGTCGGCAACGGCACCGGCCCGGTGATCTTCGCCCCGGTCCGCTCCACCGTGTCGACGATCTTGCGCGCCGACGCGTCGATGACCTCATGGTCATACGCCTTGAGCCGAATCCGAATCTTCTGCCCACTCGCCATCTCAGTCTCTCTGTCTCTGTCTCTCTAGGTTCGCAACCCGCGAGGGCTACGGGAGGCGGGGGCCGTGGGCCCCGAAAGGCGACTCGCCGGGGAGGCGGGAGGCCATGGGGCCGAAAGGCGACTCGGGGCAGGGGTCCCCGCCGAGCCTGAAGGCCGCATGGCCCCCCGCCGGTAGGACAAACTACTTCAGGATCTTGGTCACCCGCCCCGCTCCCACGGTGCGCCCACCCTCGCGGATCGCGAACCGCAACCCCTCTTCCATCGCGATCGGCTGGATCAACTCCACCGTCATCTCGGTGTTGTCGCCCGGCATCACCATCTCGCTGCCCTCCGGCAACTGCACCGTCCCGGTCACATCCGTCGTGCGGAAGTAGAACTGCGGCCGGTAGTTGTTGAAAAACGGGGTGTGGCGTCCACCCTCGTCCTTGGACAAGATGTACACCTGCGCCTCGAAGTTGGTGTGCGGCGTGATCGACCCCGGCTTGCACAACACCTGCCCGCGCTCCACCTCGTCCTTTTTCGTCCCGCGCAGCAACACCCCGATGTTGTCACCCGCCCGACCCTCGTCGAGCAGCTTGCGGAACATCTCCACCCCCGTCACCGTCGTCGACGACGTCGGGCGGATCCCCACCATCTCGATGGTCTCACCCACCCGGACGATGCCCTGCTCGACCCGCCCGGTCACCACCGTCCCGCGACCCGTGTTCGAGAACACGTCCTCCACCGGCATCAAGAACGGCAAATCCACCGCCCGCTCCGGCTCCGGGATGTACGCGTCGACCGCGGCCATCAACTCCAAGATGTTGGCCTCCCACGCCTCGTCGCCCTCCAACGCCTTGAGCGCCGACCCCTTCACCACCGGGATGTCGTCGCCGGGGAACTCATACGACGACAACAGCTCACGCACCTCCAGCTCCACCAGCTCCAACAGCTCCTCGTCGTCGACCATGTCCGCCTTGTTCAAAAACACCACGATCGACGGGACCCCCACCTGGCGGGCCAACAACACATGCTCACGCGTCTGCGGCATCGGCCCGTCCGCCGCCGACACCACCAAAATCGCCCCGTCCATCTGCGCCGCACCCGTGATCATGTTCTTCACATAATCCGCATGCCCCGGACAGTCCACATGCGCGTAATGACGGTTCTCCGTCTCATACTCCACATGCGACACCGAGATCGTGATCCCCCGCTCACGCTCCTCCGGCGCCTTGTCGATCTGATCAAACGGCGTGAACGCCACCTGCGGATTCTGCTTGTGCAACACGTTCGTGATCGCCGCCGTCAACGTCGTCTTCCCATGGTCAATATGACCAATCGTGCCAATGTTCAAATGCGGCTTCGTCCGCTCGAACTTGCTCTTGGCCATCTGACGTCTCTCCTTGCGTTACCTGTGACCCGTGGGATGGACTGACCGGGCGTTGGACCGGGTTGCCGCCGGCAGCGCGAGCACTGCCGTGGCGAGGGGACTACTCGCCGCGCACCTTCGCCACGATCTCGGTGGCCAAGGACGTGGGTACCTCTTCATAGCCGCTGAACTGCATCGTGTAGGTGGCGCGGCCCTGGGTCTTGGAGCGCAGGTCGGTCGCGTAGCCGAACATCTCGGCCAGCGGCACCTGCGCGGTGATGACCTGGCTGTTGCCTCGGGCCGCCATCTGGCCGATGCGGCCGCGCCGGCCCGACAGGTCGCCGATGACGTCGCCCATGTACTCCTCGGGGGTGACGACCTCGACGTCCATGATCGGCTCGAGCAGCGTCGCGCCGGCCTTGCGGGCGGCCTCCTTCAGCGCCATCGAGCCGGCGATCTTGAACGCCATCTCCGACGAGTCGACCTCGTGGTATGAGCCGTCGGTCAGGGTGGCCTTGAGGTCGACGAGGGGGTAGCCGGCCAGCACGCCGCCTTCCATCGCCTCGCGGATGCCGTGGTCGACCGACGGGATGTACTCCTTGGGGATCGCCCCGCCCTTGGTCTGGTTGACGAACTCGTAGCCACCGATCTCGCCGGTGGGCTCGCCCTTGTCGTCGAGCACCTGGCGCGGTTCGGACGCCAGCGTGCCGGTGGGCTCGAGCGTGATGACGATCTCGGCGAACTGCCCGGAGCCACCGGTCTGGCGCTTGAAGCGCAGCAGGTAGTCCTTGATCGGCTTGCGGATGGTCTCTCGGTAGGCGACCTGCGGCTTGCCGACGTTGGCGTCGACCTTGAACTCGCGCAGGAGACGGTCGACGAGCACCTCGAGGTGCAGCTCGCCCATGCCGCCGATGATGGTCTGCCCGGTCTCCTCGTCGGTCCGGACCGTGAAGGTGGGGTCCTCCTCGGCGAGCTTCTGCAGCGAGGTGCCCAGCTTCTGCTGGTCGGCCTTGGTCTTGGGCTCGATGGCGATGTGGATGACCGGCTTGGGGAAGTCCATCGTCTCGAGCAGCACGGGCCGGTCGGCGTCGCACAGCGTGTCGCCGGTGGTCGTGTACTTCAGGCCGACGGCGGCGGCGATCTCGCCGGTGAACGCGGCCTCGCGGTCCTCGCGGTGGTTGGCGTGCATCTGCAGGATGCGCCCCATCCGCTCGCGGCGGTCCTTCGTCGAGTTCACGATCGCGTCGCCCTGGTCGACCTGACCCGAGTAGACACGGAAGTAGGTCAGCTTGCCCACGTAGGGGTCGGTCTGGATCTTGAACGCGAGCGCGCTGAACGACTCGGACTCGTCGGCCTTGCGCTCGACCGGCTCACCGGACTTGACGTCGACGCCCTTGACCGGGGGGATGTCAAGCGGGGAAGGCAGGTAGGCGACGACCGCGTCGAGCAGCAGCTGCACACCCTTGTTCTTGAACGCCGTGCCGCACAACACCGGCGTGATCGAGCCGTCGATCGTGGCCTTGCGGATCGCCCCGACGATCTCGTCGCGGGTGATCTCCTCCTCGCCGATGAACTTCTCCAGCAGCGCCTCGTCGGTGTCCGCGACCGCCTCGAGCAGGGCGCTGCGGTACTCGGCCGCCTGGTCGGCGAGCTCGGCCGGGATATCGACGTCGCTCCAGGTCGAGCCGAGGTCGTCCGCGCCGATTTCCCAGACCCGGGCCTGCATGTCGACGAGGTCGACGACGCCGCGGAACTGGTCCTCCGCGCCGACGGGCAGCTGGATCGCGACCGGGTTGGCCCCGAGCCGCTCGCGGATGGACGCGAACGAACCGTAGAAGTCCGCTCCCGTGCGGTCCATCTTGTTGATGAAGCACAGGCGGGGCACGCCGTACTTGTCGGCCTGGCGCCACACCGTCTCGGACTGCGGTTCGACCCCGGAGACCGCGTCGAAAACCGCGACCGCACCGTCGAGGATGCGCAGCGAGCGCTCGACCTCGACGGTGAAGTCGACGTGGCCGGGGGTGTCGATGATGTTGATCACATGGTTCTTCCACGACGCCGTCGTCGCGGCCGACGTGATCGTGATCCCGCGCTCCTGCTCCTGGACCATCCAGTCCATCGTCGCGGCGCCCTCGTGGACCTCACCGATCTTGTAGTTGCGACCGGTGTAGTACAGGATCCGCTCGGTCGTCGTGGTCTTGCCCGCGTCGATGTGAGCCATGATCCCGATGTTGCGGGTCAGCTCGAGGGGTTGGCTTCGCTTCGGCATCGCCGTCCGTCCTTACCAGCGGTAGTGCGCGAAGGCTTTGTTCGCCTCGGCCATCTTGTGGGTGTCCTCGCGGCGCTTGACCGCCGCGCCGGCGCTGTTGCCGGCGTCGAGCAGCTCGCCGGCGAGGCGCTCGGACATCGTGTGCTCGCGCCGGGCACGCGAGTACTGGGTGATCCAGCGCAACGCGAGCGTCGTACCGCGGCCCTGACGCACCTCGATCGGGACCTGGTAGGTCGCACCGCCGACGCGGCGGGACTTGACCTCCAACGCCGGCTTGACGTTGTCCAGCGCCCGCTTGTAGGTCTGCACGGGGTCGGCGCCGTTGCGCTGGCGCATCAACTCGAATGCGTCGTAGACGATGCGCTCAGCGGTCGAGCGCTTGCCGTCGAGCATGATCGTCGAGATGAGCTGGGTGACCAGCTGGCTCTTGTACTTCGAGTCGGCGATCACCTTGCGCTTGGGGGCGGGGCCTTTGCGTGGCATCGCTACCCCTCCTTCTTGGCGCCGTACTTGGAGCGCGCCTGCTTGCGGTCACGCACGCCGGAGGCATCGAGCGCGGCCCGGATCACCTTGTAGCGGACGCCGGGCAGGTCCTTCACGCGACCGCCACGGACGAGCACGATGGAGTGCTCTTGGAGGTTGTGCCCCTCACCCGGGATGTAGGCGGTGACCTCGATGCCCGAGGTCAGACGCACGCGGCAAACCTTGCGCAGCGCGGAGTTCGGCTTCTTCGGTGTCGTCGTGTACACGCGCGTGCACACGCCGCGCCGCTGGGGCGAGCCCTTCAGCGCCGGCGTCTTCGACTTCTCCGTCTTGGCCTGCCGCGGCCCGCGGACCAGTTGCTGGATGGTGGGCATTGCGTCGTCCTCGTCGGCCCTTCCGGTGTTCCGGTCGGGCGTGGGTCGTTCGTGGTGCGGCGCAGGCGCGGCGAGAAGGCTCGCGGAGGCCGCGGTCAAGTCGGCGGACACCCCGCGGCGCTCGGCGCGCCTGCGGAGTGCACCCGGGGGCGAGCCGCCGGGTTGTGCCGTCGCGCGGTGACGTACATGAATGACGCCCGGGTCAGCCCGGGCGTCATTCCGGGTGCCCACCTTAGGCAGGCACCTGGGTACTGTCAACTTCAGCGCGGTCCGTCGATCATTTCGCCGCCCACTGCTCGGCGACCTCGCCGATGACCGGCAGCTTGACGTGCTTGAAGTTGTAGCCGTGGATGCATATTCAGGCCGCCGACGCACCCGAACAGCGGGTAGCTCAGCAGGCCGCCGACCTTGGGGTCGAGGCCGTCGGTCGCCGCGGGTGGGGTCTCGGCCCAACCCAACCCGGCTGCGCCGTTCGCGCGGGTTGGGGGATCGGGTCGTTCAGGTCGCTCATGTGGCGCTCCTTCGACAGGGGTGTGCAACGCTTTCCGCCGTTCCCGCCGCCCGCGGACACACCGGTGAACTGACTCGCCGCCCGGAACCCGACAGCCCCCGTCTGCTCGGTCCGCGACAGGCGTCACCATAGGTCACACGCCTCGCCGCGGGGCAGCCGGTTGCGCGTAGCCTTCCGCGATGCCCCGACCGTCGCCTGCGGACCTGGAGGCCGCTTCAGGCAAGACCGTGCCGGATCTCGTCGCCCCGGACCTGGCGGTGCTGTTCGTCGGGATCAACCCGAGCCTGTGGTCGGCGGCCATCGGCCACCACTTCGGCAACCCGGCGAACCGGCTGTGGCCGACGCTGCACGCCGCCGGCTACACCGATCGGCGGTTACGCCCCGAGGAGGGCGCTGAGCTGCTCGCCAGCGGCTACGGCATGACCAACATCGTCGCGCGGGCGACACGAACCGCCGCCGAGATCAGCGCCGACGAGCTGCGCGCGGGGGTCGTGCCGCTCGCCGCGACGGTGCGCCGTTGGCGCCCGCGCGTCGTCGCGTTCCTCGGGTTGTCGGCCTACCGCACCGCGTACGGCCGCCCGAAGGCCGCCATCGGACTGCAGGACGACACCGTCGCGGGCGCCGCCGTGTGGCTGCTGCCCAACCCGAGCGGCCTCAACGCCCACTACCAGCTGCCCGACCTCGCCCGCCTGTACGGCGAGCTACGCATCTGGGCCATCGACCTGGCCAGCGGCGCCGCCCGACGCGGCTGACCGTTCTGGCTGCGCCGCGGGGCGGCTCGAGAAGGAGGGATGCCGCGTGGGAGACGCTTTTCGGATAGGGGCGTGCACCACATCCAGCTCGCCATGCCGGCGGGCCGGGAGCGGGACGCCGACAACTTCTACGCCGGCATTCTCGGCTTCCGCCGGATTCCCAAGCCGGAGCACCTTCGGACGCGGGGTGGGTGCTGGTTCGAGTTGGACGACATCCAGTTCCACTTGGGCGTCGACGACCCCTTCGTCCCGGCCAGGAAGGCCCACCCCGCACTGACGGTGGACGGCCTTCCCGGCCTCCAGGAGCGCCTCGAGGCGGCCGGGATCGCGATCGTCTGGGACACCCAGCTCGACGGGCACCGGCGGTTCTACGTCAACGACTGCTTCGGCAACCGCCTCGAGTTGATCGAACGCCTCCCCAGCTAGTAGCCGCCCTGGCCCATGCTCCAGCCCTCGTCGGCCTCGTCGTAGCCGTAGCCGGTGTCGCCGAACTGGGCGAGCAGCTCGTCGGGGGCGATCTGCTCGGGAATCTCGGTCGGCAGTGGCCGCACCGCGCGGTACTGCTTCATCCCGGTACCGGCCGGGATGAGCTTGCCGATGATGACGTTTTCCTTCAGCCCCATCAGGGCGTCGGACTTGCCCTCGATCGCGGCCTCGGTCAGGACCCTGGTCGTCTCCTGGAACGACGCGGCACTCAGCCAGGACTCGGTCGCCAGCGACGCCTTGGTGATGCCCATGAGAATCTGGCGGCCGTTCGCCGGCTCGCCGCCGTCGTCGACGACGCGGCGGTTCTCCTCGGTGAAGCGCAGCCGGTCGACGAGCTCCCCAGGCAAAAACGTCGTGGCGCCCGGCTCGATGATGGTCACCCGGCGCAGCATCTGGCGGACGATGAGCTCGATGTGCTTGTCGTGGATCGACACGCCCTGGGAGCGGTAGACCTCCTGCACCTCGCGCACGAGCAGCCGCTGGGTCTCACGGGCGCCGAGCACCTCGAGCATCTCGTGCGGGTCGATCGACCCGTCGGTGAGCTGCTCGCCCACGCGCACCCGCTGGCCGTCCTCCACTCGCAGCCGCGCGCGGCGTGACACCGTGACCGACCACACGTTGTCCTCGCCGCCGCCGTCGACGGTGAGCACGACACCCTTGTCGGTGTCCTCCACCGACACGGTGCCCGACAGGTGCGCGATCTCGGCTTTGCCCTTGGGGGTACGTGCCTCGAACAGCTCGACGACACGCGGCAGGCCGTGGGTGATGTCCTCGCCGGCGACGCCGCCGGTGTGGAAGGTCCGCATCGTCAGCTGCGTGCCCGGCTCGCCGATGGACTGCGCGGCGATGATGCCGACCGACTCGCCGATGTGGACGATGTGCCCCTCGGCCAGCGCGCGGCCGTAGCAGGTGGCGCACACGCCGCTGCGCGCCTCGCAGTTGAGCACCGTGCGCACCTTCACCGTGCGGTCGGCCTCGGTCGGCTGGTGCTCCAGCGGCTCGCCGGTCTTGGGGTCGAGCCCCTTGACCAGGGTCGAGCGCAGCAAGCGCACCTCGGCGTCGGTGATCTCCGTGCCGGCCTTGAGCAGGTGGCGACGGGTTCCCGGCAGGTAGACGGTGTCCGACAGCGTGCGGCCGTACAGCGACTGCGAGTCGCTGACGCCGACGGTGACCTGCAGGCCCCGCTCGGAGCCGCAGTCCTCCTCACGGATGATCAGGTCCTGCGCGATGTCGACGAGGCGGCGCGTGAGGTAGCCGGAGTCCGCCGTGCGCAGCGCCGTGTCGGCAAGTCCCTTGCGGGCGCCGTGCGTCGAGATGAAGTACTCGAGCACCGACAGGCCCTCGCGGAAGTTCGACTTGATCGGGCGCTCGATGATCTCGCCGCGCGGGTTGGCCACCAGGCCGCGCATGCCCGCGATCTGGCGGATCTGCGTCATGTTGCCCTTCGCGCCGGAGTTGATCATCACGAAGAACGGGTTGAGGACGTCGAAGTTGTCCTCCATGGCCTTGGTGACCAGATGCGTCGCCTCGGTCCAGATCTCGACGAGCTCCTGCTTGCGCTCGTCGTTGGTGATGATGCCCTTCCGGAACTGGCGCTCGACCTTCTGCGTGCGCTCGTCGTGCTCGGCGAGGATCGCCGCCTTCGTCGGCGGGGCGTCGACGTCGGCGATGGACACGGTCACGCCGGCCTTCGTCGCGTAGCGGAAGCCGATGTCCTTCATGTCGTCGAGGACCTGCGCGGTCAGTGCCCGCGGGAAGTTGTCGGCGCAGCGGTTGACCAGGTCGGCCAGGCCCTTCTTGCCGACCACCTCGTTGACGTAGGGCAGGTCGGTGGGCAGCACCTCGTTGAACAGCACCCGGCCGGGTGTGGTGACGACACGCACGCCCCGGTGGGAGCGCACGACGCCGTTGACCGCCTCGCCGTCGACGTCGTCGAACACGTCCTCGACGCGCACGGCGCGGTTCCGCAGCCGCACGAGGACCCACTGCTGGAGGTCCACCTGCTTCGCGTCGAGGGCCATGAGCAGCTCCGCCGCGCCGGTGAAGCTCGGCAGGCTGCCCTTGCCCTCGCGCGCCGCTTCGACCAGCCCGTCGGGCGGTGTGCGCCCTTCGGAGTCGCCGCTGCGCGCGAACGTCAGGTAGTAGCTGCCCAGCACCATGTCCTGCGTCGGGGTGGCGATGGGGCGCCCGTGCGCCGGCGACAGGATGTTGTTGCTCGACAGCATGAGGATGCGCGCCTCGGCCTGGGCCTCCGCGGACAGCGGCAGGTGCACCGCCATCTGATCGCCGTCGAAGTCGGCGTTGAACGCCACGCACACGAGCGGGTGGATCTGGATCGCCTTGCCCTCGACCAGCCGCGGCATGAACGCCTGGATGCCGAGGCGGTGCAGCGTTGGCGCCCGGTTGAGGAACACCGGGTGGTCGCGGATGACCTCTTCGAGCACGTCCCAGACCTGCGGACGGGCGCGCTCGACCATGCGCTTCGCGCTCTTGATGTTCTGCGCGAAGTTCAGGTCGACGAGGCGCTTCATGACGAACGGCTTGAACAGCTCGAGCGCCATCTGCTTGGGAAGACCGCACTGGTGGAGCTTGAGGTCGGGGCCGACGACGATGACCGAGCGCCCCGAGTAGTCCACGCGCTTGCCGAGCAGGTTCTGGCGGAACCGGCCTTGCTTGCCCTTGAGCATGTCGGACAGCGACTTGAGCGGACGGTTGCCCGGCCCGGTCACGGGCCGGCCGCGGCGACCGTTGTCGAACAGCGCGTCGACGGCCTCCTGCAGCATCCGCTTCTCGTTGTTGACGATGATCTCGGGCGCGCCGAGGTCGAGCAGGCGCTTGAGCCGGTTGTTGCGGTTGATGACGCGCCGGTACAGGTCGTTGAGGTCGCTCGTGGCGAACCGGCCGCCGTCGAGCTGGACCATCGGGCGCAGGTCCGGGGGATGACCGGAATCGCCTTGAGCACCATCGCGGTCGGGTCGTTGCCGGTCGAGCGGAAGGCCTCGACGACCTTCAGCCGCTTCACCGCGCGGGTCGCCTTCTGGCTGCGCGCCTTGCGGGTGCCGGCCTTGATCTTCTCGGCCTCGTCGTCGAGCAGGCCGCGCAGCAGCTCTGCCTCCGCGTCGAAGTCGATCTGCTCGAGCAGGTCGCGGATCGCCTCGGCGCCCATGCCGCCGGTGAAGTACTCGCCGAAGCGGTCGCGCAGCTCGCGGTAGAGCAGCTCGTCGCTGACGAGCTGGCGCGGGGCGAGGGTCCGGAAGGTGTCGAGCACCTCGTCCAGGCGCGCGGCGCGGTTCTGCGCCGCCGCGGTCACCTGCTTGAGGGTCTTCTCGATCTCGCGCCGCCGCTTGCGCACGACGTCGGCCTTGGCCTTCTGCTCCTCGAGCTCGGCCAGCTCGGTCTCGAGCTCTTTGAGCAGCTGGTCGCGGTCGACCTCGAGCTGCTTGTCGATGCGCCGCTTCTCCGCGGCGATTTCCTCCTCCAGCTTCGGAAGGTCGCTGTGGCGCGACTCGTCGTCGACCGAGGTGACGATGTACGCCGCGAAGTAGATGACCTTCTCGAGGTCCTTCGGCGCGAGGTCGAGCAGGTAACCGAGGCGCGACGGGACACCCTTGAAGTACCAGATGTGCGTCACCGGCGCCGCGAGTTCGATGTGGCCCATCCGGTCACGGCGCACCTTCGAGCGGGTGACCTCCACACCGCAGCGCTCGCAGATGATGCCCTTGAAGCGGACGCGCTTGTACTTGCCGCAGTAGCACTCCCAGTCCCGCGAGGGCCGAAGATCTTCTCGCAGAACAGCCCGTCCTTCTCGGGCCGCAGGGTGCGGTAGTTGATGGTCTCGGGCTTCTTGACCTCGCCGTTGGACCACATCCGGATCTGGTCCTGCGTTGCCAGCCCGATCCGCAGCTCATCGAAGTTGTTCACGTCCAGCATCTGCTCTTCCGCTCCCTCAAATCGACCTGCAAGGCGCTAGCTGTTGCCGGGCTGATGCCGGGTGGGGGTTGTGGGCCGCCGGCCGGGTGGAGGCGACTAAAGGGCAGTACCCGGAGCCGGAAGCCGGCCGGCGGCCCCCACCCACTGCTACCCAAGGCCGAACTCGTCGCCGTAACGCTCCGGCCGCGACAGGTCGATGCCCAGCTCCTCGGCGGCGCGGAACGCGTCCTCGTCCGCCTCGCGGATCTCGATCTCGTGGCCCTCGGCCGACAGCACCTCGACGTTCAGGCACAGGCTCTGCATCTCCTTCACGAGCACCTTGAACGACTCGGGGATGCCGGGCTCGGGGATGTTCTCGCCCTTGACGATCGCCTCGTAGACCTTCACCCGGCCCAAAACGTCGTCGGACTTGACGGTCAGCAGCTCCTGGAGCGCGTAGCTGGCCCCGTAGGCCTCCAGCGCCCAGACCTCCATCTCGCCGAAGCGCTGGCCGCCGAACTGCGCCTTCCCACCCAGCGGCTGCTGGGTGATCATCGAGTACGGGCCGGTCGAGCGGGCGTGGATCTTGTCGTCGACGAGGTGCAGCAGCTTCAGGATGTACATGTAGCCCACGGTGATGGGCTGGTCGATCGGCTCGCCGGAGCGCCCGTCGAAACGACGGCCTTGCCGGCCGCGTCCACGATCTTGACCCCGTCACGGTTGGGTTGGGTGTTCTCGAGCAGGTCGGTCAGCTCGTACTCGCGGCAGCCGTCGAACACGGGGGTCGCGAGCTTGCGACCACCGGGATGCTCGAGCATCGCCTCGTCCCAGCCGAGGTCGTCGAACCAGTCGGGGCGCTGCTCGAAGTGCCAGCCGTTGGCCGCGACCCAGCCCAGGTGCGTCTCGAGCACCTGGCCGACGTTCATGCGGCTGGGGACGCCCAGCGGGTTGAGCACGATGTCCACCGGCGTGCCGTCGGCGAGGAACGGCATGTCCTCGACGGGCAGGATCTTGGCGATGACGCCCTTGTTGCCGTGGCGCCCGGCGAGCTTGTCGCCGTCGGAGATCTTGCGCTTCTGGGCGACGTAGACGCGGACGAGCTCGTTGACGCCCGGAGACATCTCGTCGCCCTCCTCGCGGGAGAACGTGCGCACCGCGATGACGCGGCCGACCTCACCGTGGGGCACCTTCAGCGACGTGTCGCGCACCTCGCGCGCCTTCTCGCCGAAGATCGCGCGCAGCAGCCGCTCCTCCGGGTGAGCTCGGTCTCGCCCTTCGGCGTGACCTTGCCGACGAGGACGTCGCCCGGTTGACCTCGGCGCCGATGCGGATGATGCCGCGCTCGTCGAGGTTGGCGAGCACCTCCTCGGACACGTTGGGGATGTCGCGGGTGATCTCCTCGGCGCCGAGCTTGGTGTCGCGGGCGTCGACCTCGTGCTCCTCGATGTGGATCGAGGTCAGCACGTCCTGCTTGACGAGGCGGTCGGACAGGATGATGGCGTCCTCGTAGTTGAACCCCTCCCACGACATGAACGCCACGAGGAGGTTCTGCCCGAGGGCCATCTCACCGCCGTCGGTGCACGGCCCGTCGGCGATGACCTGCCCCGGCGTGACGGTGTCACCCTCGTCGACCGTGGGCTTCTGGTTGTAACAGGTGCCCTGGTTGGTCCGGTCGAACTTGCGCAGGAAGTGCTTCTCGAGCTTGTTGTCGCTGGTCTTGATGATGATCCGGTCGGCGGCGACCTCCACGACGACGCCGTCGGACTCGGCGACGACGACGTCCCCGGCGTCGCGCGCAGCCTTGCCCTCGAGGCCGGTCCCCACGAACGGGGAGTCGGACTTGAGCAGGGGCACCGACTGACGCTGCATGTTCGTGCCCATCAGGGCGCGGTTCGCGTCGTCGTGCTCGAGGAACGGGATCATCGCCGCGGCGACCGACACGATCTGGCGCGGGGAGACGTCCATGTAGTCGACCTCGGCGGCGGTGACCTCGCGGACCTCGCCGCCCTTCGCCCGGCACGCCACGAACTCGTTGACGAAGCGGAAGGCGTCGTCGAGCGGCGCGTTCGCCTGCGCGATGACCTGGCGGTCCTCCTCGTCAGCGGTGAGGTAGTCGATCTGGTTGGTCACCACACCGTTGTCGACCTTGCGGTAGGGCGTCTCGATGAAGCCGAACTCGTTGATGCGCGCGTAGGTCGCCAACGAGCCGATGAGCCCGATGTTGGGGCCTTCCGGCGTCTCGATCGGGCACATGCGGCCGTAGTGGGACGGGTGGACGTCGCGCACCTCGAAGCCGGCGCGCTCACGCGACAGACCACCCGGGCCGAGCGCCGACAGGCGGCGCTTGTGGGTCAGGCCCGACAGCGGGTTGGTCTGGTCCATGAACTGCGACAGCTGGCTCGTCCCGAAGAACTCCTTGATGGAGGCGACGACGGGCCGGATGTTGATCAGCGTCTGCGGCGTGATCGCCTCGACGTCCTGGGTGGTCATGCGCTCGCGCACGACGCGCTCCATGCGGCTCAGCCCGATGCGGACCTGGTTCTGGATCAGCTCGCCGACGCTGCGCAGGCGACGGTTGCCGAAGTGGTCGATGTCGTCGGTGTCGTAGCCGTCCTCGCCGCGGGTGAGCTTGAGCAGGTAGCTCATCGTCGCGAGGACGTCCTCTTTGGTCAGGATCGACGAGAACGACGGGGCGTGGCCCTCACCGTGGGCGAACGCGCGCGCGCCCGCACCGGTGACCTCCTCGGCAGCCTCAGCCAGGCGCGACGGCACCGGCGCCGACGCGAGCGGCTTGGCGTCCTCGGCGCTGCGCAGGCCGAGGCGGACGAGCTCCTCGCCCATCTTCTTGTTCACCTTGTAACGCCCGACCTTCGCGAGGTCGTAGCGCTTGCTGTTGAAGAACAGGTTGATGAGCAGGCCGCCGGCGGACTCCGCGGTCGGCGGCTCGCCGGGGCGCAGCTTGCGGTAGATGTCCTGCAGCGCCTCGCTGGGAGTCTCCAACGCGTCTTTGTCCAGCGTCTGGCGGATGCGCTCGTCGTCGTCGAAGAAGGCGAGGACCTCCTCGTCGGGGACGGGAGCGTCGAGCGTCTCGCGGTCGGCCAGCACGTACTCACCGGCGGCGGCGTCGTAGATGATGCCCTTCAGGGCCCGGTACAGCACAGTGATGTGCTGCTTGCGCTTGCGGTCCACACGCACACCGGCGAACCCACGCTTGTCGACCTCGAACTCCAGCCACGCACCGCGCGACGGGATGATCTTGCACGCGAACACGTCACGTCCGGTGACCTTGTCGATCGAGGCGTCGAAGTACACGCCGGGCGAGCGCACAAGCTGCGACACGACGACGCGCTCGGTGCCGTTGATGATGAAGGTCCCGCCGTCGGTCATCACCGGGAAGTCGCCCATGAACACGGTCTGCGACTTGATCTCGCCGGTCGTGCGGTTGACGAACTCGGCGGTGACGAACAGCGGCGCCGAGTAGGTCATGTCCTTTTCTTTGCACTCGTCCTGCGAGTGCTTGGGCTCTTCGAAGCGGTGCTCAGAGAACGACAGCGCCATCTGGCCGGTGAAGTCCTCGATCGGCGAGATCTCCTCGAAGACCTCCGACAGGCCCTTCTGGCGCAACCAGTCGAACGACTCGCGCTGGATCGCCACGAGGTCGAGCTGCTCGACCGGCAGGGGCTCGGCGATCTTGGCGAACGACAGGCGGGAGCCGTTGCCGTTGGCGGAGGCGTGCGCGGGCGCGCCGTCGTGCAGGCGAGGCGTGGCCAAAACAGACTCCTCAGGAGTGGCAGGGTCGGCGGGGGGCGCGGCGGAGCCGGGGTCGCCAAAGCCGGGCGAACCGGCGCGCGACGACGCGGTGTAGCGTGTGCTACACCGCCGTCAACGCTTCGGTTCGACCCGGCGAGATGGTGCGAGAGGCCGGCACGCAGCTCCTCGACTGGTGGCTGTCAGCCGCCCAGCATGCCACCGGGCGGCGGCGCCGTCAACGTCGGCTACTTGACCTCCACGGTCGCGCCGGCACCCTCGAGGGCCTCGCGCGCCTTGTCCGCCGTCTCCTTCGGGACGCCTTCCAGGACCGGCTTGGGTGCGCCGTCGACGAGGTCCTTGGCCTCCTTCAGCCCCAGGCTCGTCAGCGCGCGCACCTCCTTGATGACCTGGATCTTCTTCGCGCCCGCGCCGGTGAGCACGACCGTGAACTCGGTCTGCTCCTCGGCCTCGGCCGCGGCGGCGCCGTCCGCGCCCGCAGCGCCGGGAGCCGCCGCCATGGCCACGGGCGCGGCCGCGGTCACGTCGAACTCCTCCTCGAACCGCTTCACGAACTCGCTGAGCTCCAGGAGCGTCATCTCCTTGAAGGCGTCCAGCAGCGCGTCGGTTCCCATCTTCGCCATCGTGTGTCTCCCTTGCCTGGTGCGGTTGGTCGAGCGTGCTGGTGCTACGCCGGCGGGGCGTCGGCGGTGGTGGCCGCGGCGGCGGCGTCATCCACCGGTGGGGTCGCGTCGACGCCGTCGGTGGCGGCCGCCTCGGCGACGGCCTGCGCCGCCGCCGGGGTGTCGGGCTCCGGCGTCGCGTCGGCCGCGGCGGCATCTGCTGGGGCGTCGCCGTCGGCCGGGGCGGCGGCGCTCGCGGCGGCATCTGCGGGGGCGTCGCCGTCGGTCGGCGCCGCGGCGGTCTCGCCGGCCTCCTCGCGCTTGGACTGCAACGCGGCGAACAGGCGCGCGGCCTTGGACAGGCTGGCCAGCGCCAGCCGCGCCGGCTGCGCCACCACCGCCTCGAACATGCCCGCCAGCTGGGCGAGCAGCTCGTCGCGCGATTTGAGGTCGGCGAGCTTGAGGGTGTCCTCCGCGCCGAGGAACCGACCCTCGAGGATGCCACCCTTGACGACGAGGTTCGGTCGCTCGCGCGAGAACGCCCGCAGGGCCTTGGCGGCGGCGACGGGGTCGTCGCCGCAGAAGGCGACCGCGGTCGGCCCGCTCAGCGTCGCCTCCGGCACCTCGATGCCGGCGTCGCGCGCCGCGATGCGCGTGAGCGTGTTCTTCACGATCTTGTACTCGGCGCCGGACTTGCGCAGTTCGCGGCGCAGCCGCGCGAGGTCGCCGACCGTCAGGCCGCGGTACTCGGTCAGGACCGTCGCGCTCGCGCTCTGGAGGCGTTCGCGCACCTCGGTCACCGCGGCGACCTTGTCGGGTCTGGCCATGTCGTCGTCCTCGTCTGGTCGAAGCAAAAAGCCTCCCGCAGACGGGAGGCAGACGAGCACAACGTCCACCTGCGCCGGCGCCCCGAGGGGCCTTCGCCGCCTGGAAGAGGCGGACCGAGCGGTCTGCGGCTTGGCGAACGACTGTAGCCGCCCAGGCGCGCCGCCGGCAACTCTCGTGCCGGGGCGCCGCGCGGGATCATGCGGCGGCGGTTTCGCCCTCCCACAAGTTGCGAGTGCGGGCCGGGTCGACCGGGATGCTGGGACCCATCGACGTGGAGACGTGGATGCCGCGCAGGTAGCGGCCCTTCGCGGCGGCCGGTTTCACGCGCAGCAGCTCGTCGAGCACCGCCCCGTAGTTGTCCACCAGCTGCCGGGCGTCGAACGACGTCTTGCCGAGCACCAGGTGGACGTTGCCCTGCCGGTCGGAGCGGTACTCGATCTTGCCGGCCTTGATCTCGGACACCGCCTTGGCCACGTCCATCGTCACGGTGCCGGTCTTGGGGTTGGGCATGAGACCGCGCGGTCCGAGGACCTTGCCGTAGCGCCCGATCTTGCCCATCTGGTCCGGCGTGGCGATCACGGCGTCGAAGTCGAGGTTGCCCGCGTCGATCATCGCGGCGATCTCGCTCGCGCCGACGATGTCCGCGCCGGCCGATTCGCCCTCCGCCGCCTTCGCGCCCTCGGCGAACACCGCGACGCGGACGGCCTTGCCGGTACCGTGCGGCAGCGCGACCGAGCCGCGCACCATCTGGTCGGCCTTGCGCGGGTCGATACCCAGGCGCACCGCGAGGTCGACGGTCGCGTCGTAGGAGACGGTGACGGTCTCCTTCGCCAGGCGCATCGCCTCGGTCGGGCTGTAGAGCCGCTCGCGGTCGATCTTGGCGGCGGCGACCTCGTAGCGCTTGCCGCGCTTGGCCATGTCGGGTCCTTTCGTGGTGCCGGCGGGCCGCAACGGCCCTCCCACGGCTGCGGTGGCTACTCGACGACCAGGCCCATGCTGCGGGCCGTGCCCTCGATGATCTTCGTCGCGCCCTCGACGTCGACGGCGTTGAGGTCTTCCATCTTCAGCTCGGCGATCTCGCGCACGGCGTCGCGCGAGATCGTCGCGACCTTGCGGCGGTTCGGCTCGCCCGAGCCCTTGTCGACGTTGGCGGCCTTGAGCAGCAGCTTGGCGGCCGGGGGCGTCTTGGTGACAAAGGTGAACGAGCGGTCCTCGAAGACGGTGATCTCGACCGGCACGACGTTGCCCTGCTGCGCCGAGGTGCGCTCGTTGTAGGACTTGCAGAACTCCATGATGTTCACGCCGTGCTGGCCCAGCGCAGGGCCGACCGGCGGCGCGGGCGTGGCCTGCCCGGCAGGAATCTGCAGCTTGATGAGCGCCATGACCTTCTTGGCCATCGTGTTGTTCCCCTCGTCGTTACAGCTTGGCGACCTGGTCGAAGCCCAGTTCGACCGGCGTCTCGCGGCCGAAGATCGACACGAGCACCTTGAGTTTGGAGGCGTCGGCGTTGATCTCCGAGATCGTTCCGGTGAAGTCGGCGAACGGGCCGGAGGTCACGCGAACGTTCTCGCCCTCCTCGTACTCGACGCTCGGCGCGACCTGCTCGCCCTCCTCGGGCTGGCGCAGGATCGCCTCGACCTCTTTCAGGCTCAGCGGCACCGGGCGGGCCCCGGGCGGTCCGACGAACCCGGTGACCGCCGGGGTGTTGCGCACGACGTACCACGAGTCGTCGTCGAGGTCCATCCGCACGAGCACGTAGCCGGGGAACACCTTGCGCTGGACGTGCTGCTTCTTGCCGGACTTGATCTCGACGGCGTCCTCGGTCGGGATGATGACGTCGTAGATCCGCTCCTCCATGTTCATCGAGGAGATGCGGCTCTCGAGGTTCGCCTTCACCTTCGCCTCGTAGCCGGCGTAGGTGTGGACGACGTAGTAGTCGCCGGGCAGCCGGTCGAACTCCAGGCGTGACGACGGCGCGAGCGCCGGCTCGTCGTCGGGTTCGGCGTCCGCCACGCCGGCGTCGACGAGCAGCGGCTCAGCCGCCTCGTCGGCGTCGGCGTCGGTGTCCGACCCGGTCAGCGAGAGCAGGTCGTCGACGTCGTCCTCGTCGACGACGGTCATCGCCCCTGCCTCCGGCCCGTCGACGTCCAAGCCGGTCGCGTCGACGCCCGGCATCGTCGCGGGCAGCTCGTCGGCGCCGATGACGCCGTGCTCGGGTCGGGGGCCGTCGTCCGCCGCCGAGGCGTCCGCGGGCGGCTCGACCTCGGGGGTGGGGATCCGCGCGTCGTCGGCCTCGCCCGCGGTCGCGGTGGCCGCGGCGTCGGCGTTGCGGTCGGACTGCACGTCGCTCATCCGAAGATCCGCAGGATCAGGGCCCCGAACGCCGCGTCGAGGCCGGTGATGTACAGGGTGATGAGGGTGACCGACACGAGGACGACGAGGCTGTAGGACAGCAGCTCGCGCCGCGACGGCCACGCCACCTTGCGCAGCTCGGCGCGCACCTCACGCAGGAACTGCCGCGGCGGCGTCCGTTCACGCTTCTGCGGGGGCGGGACAGCGACGGGATCCTGGCGGCGCGGACGCGGCTCCTCGCGGCTGCGCGGCTGCTCCTGGTCGCGCTCGATCTCGCCGTCCACGCCGTACTCCTCGCTGTTGCCGCCGGTCGTCATCGCAGCAGGGGCGGAGGGACTCGAACCCCCGACCTTCGGTTTTGGAGACCGACGCTCTGCCAGTTGAGCTACGCCCCTGTGGGAGCTGCGGACAAAGAAAACACTGCCCGACAGGCAGCGTGTTGTCGAGTATAGGGCGGCGGTGCGCCGGCGCACAACCGGTGGTTCACGCGCGCACCCGCCGTTCCAGCTCGGGGCGCCAGCGCTCCAGCAGCCGCCGGTAGTTGCGCCGCGACTCGCGCTCGACGACCTCGGCGGGTCGCGCTGTACCCGCGGTGCACGTGCTGGACCGCGGGCAGAACCGGCAGAACCGTGCGCGCGCCGCACGCGCGGAACGCGAGGTCGGCATCGGCGTTGCGGTAGAAGCGGAACCCGTCGTCGAGCTCCACCGCGCCGGTGCGCACCAGCTGGCGGCGCAGCGCGAGCAGATAGCCCCACACCGCGTCCACGTCGCGCAGGCCGCTGGAGGAGGCTCGACGGCCGCGAACTCGTGCACCGACGTGCCGACGTCGGCGCCCCAACGCCCGACGGCCCCGACCGTCGGGTCGGCGAACGCCGCGCACAGCGGCGCGACGACGTCGCCGGTCAGCTCGACGCCGCAGTCGAGCCACAGCACGACGCTGCCGGTTGCGAGCCGGTGCTGCAGTCCGCGGGCCGCGGCGAACCCCACCGCCTCCGCCAGGTGGACGACGGTGCTGCCGGGGTTGCGGGCGACGTCCGCCGCCCACGCGCCGGCGTTTCCCCCGACGCCGTTGTCGAGCACCACGACCTCGTAGGACCGGCCCTGGCAGGCGGCGAGCACCGACGCGAGGCAGCGCGACGCGTCGCCGACCAGCCAGTCCGGCTCGCCGTCCAGCCCGAAGGCGTCGAGCAGCAGCAAGACGCTGACGTCGACGGTGTCGGGATGGTCACGCAGGTCGGCGACCTCGGCCGGGTCAACAGGGGTGAAGCGGCGCGCCGGCGTGACGACCGGGCCGGCGGACGTGTCGCGCACGTCGAAGCCGGCGCCGTTGATCTTCTCGCGCAGGGCGTCGGCGGCGGCGAAGTCGCCGGCGGCCCGGTGGCTGGCGCGGCGCTGCGCCCACTCGGCGACGTGGCGTGGAACCTCGGTCACTCGTCGAGCGCGACGACGGCGCGCGACGATCGCCGGTCGACCACCTTGGCGCCGTCCTCGAGCTCGGCCCACACCGCCAGCGTCGCCGTACGCGACGCGGGGTCCACCGCGACGACCTCGCCGCCGATGGTGAGCGTCGCGCCGACCGGGCAGGGCGCGCGGAAGCTCGCCGACAGCCGCTTGACCTTCTCGGGGCCACCGGCCCACTCGGTGACGACGCGCGACACCAGCCCCATGCTGTACATCCCGTGGGCGATGATCCCGCCGGTGGGGCTGACCTTCGCGGCGAACTCCTCCTGCCAGTGCAGCGGGTTGAAGTCGCCGCTCGCGCCCGCGTAGACGATGAGCTGTCCCTGGTCGATCGTCTGTGCGTGCGTCGGGAGCTGCGTCCCGACGGTGACCTCGTCGAAGCGGGGCATCGCTACGCCTCCTCGTCGGGAGCGTTGAAGAACACGATGGTGCCGCGGCTGGTCAGCACCGGTTCCCCGCTGTCGGCGTCGACGCAGTCGATCTGCAGCGTGAGCAGCTCCATGCGGCCCTTCGGCTGGATGTCGGCGATGCGTGGGGTGCACTCCAAGACGTCGCCGACGCGCACGGGGCGGGCGAACTCGTAGTCCTGGCTGCCGTGGACGAGGTTCCAGTGGGCGCCGAGCTCCGGGTCGGCGAACAACGAGCCGCCGCCGATCGTGAAGCACGCCGCGAAGGTCGGCGGCGCCGTCACCGGCCCGGACTGCGCGGTGGCGGCCGGTCCTTGGACGCCGGTCGCGCGCGCGTACTCGCGGACCTTCTCGCGGCTGACCTCGTAACGGTAGGAGGGGTAGACGTGACCGATGCGGTCGCGGTTCAAGGCGATGGCGCGCTCCTTGTGCGGGGCTACCGGCAGGTGCCGAGCAGCCCACCGGTGACGGGAATGGTGACGCCCGACACGAAGTCGGCGTCGCTACTGGCGAGAAACAGGTGCACGCGCGCGAGGTCCTCGGGCGTCCCGTAGCGACCGAGCGCGGTCATGGCCTTGGTCATCTGGCGGATCGGCTCGGGCACGCCGTCGGGGTCGGCGAGCGTCTCGGGGCGCGTGAGGCGCGTCTCGACGAAGCCAGGTGCGACCGCGTTGACGTTGACCCCGAAGCTGCCGAGCTCGCGCGCGAGCGTGCGGGTGAGCCCGGCCACCGCTCCGCCCGCGGCCGCCAGCGCGGCCTCGCCGGGACTGCCGGTGAAGTACGCCGCCGGCGCCGTGTTGGTGATCTTTCGCTGGTGGGCGACGCGACCGTCGCGGGCGAGCTCTGCGGTCGCGCGTTCGCGCACGACCGCGACGACGGCGCGCGTCGCCTGAAGCGTGGTGCGCACGTTGGCGTGGCAGACCCGCTCCCACGCCGCGTCGTCGAGGGCGTGGAAGGCCGCGTCCGCGGCGCTGCCGGCGTTGTTGACCAGGATGTCCACGCCGCCGAAGCGGTCCACCGCACCCGCCACCACCGCGGCCGCCGTGGCGGCGTCCGCGCAGTCACCGGGCGCCGCCCACGCCTGCCCGCCGTCGCACGCGATCGCGTCGGCGACCGCCGCGGCGGGTTCGGCGTCGATGTCGCTGACCACAACGCACGCGCCCTCGGCCGCGAACACCGTGGCGGTCGCGGCGCCGATCCCGCGCCCCGCGCCGGTGACGATCGCCACCCTGCCGTCGAGCCGGCCCACCGACGCCGCTACCGGCCGCCCTTGGGACCGAGCACCATCGTGACGAAGCGACCCTCCATCCCGGACCGCGTCTCGACGGTGGCGACGTCGGCGAGCTCCTCGACGAGGTGGTCGAGGATGCGCTGGCCGAGTTCCGGGCGGCGCAGCTCGCGGGCTCGGAACATCACCTGCACCCGCACCGAGTGCCCCTCCTCCAAGAACTTGCGCGCCTGACGCGCCTTCGTCGCGAAGTCGTGGTCGTCGATCTTCGGGCGGAAGCGCAGGGCCTTCTGCCCGCTGGAGCGCTGGCTCTTGCGAGCCTCCCGCTGGGCCCGCTCCTCCTCGAACAGATGCTTGCCGTAGTCCATGACCTTCGCCACGGGCGGGTTGGCGTCGGGAGCCACCTCGACGAGGTCGAGGTCGACCGCCTGGGCCGCCTCGATGGCGATGCGCAGCGGCACGACGCCGATCTGCTTGCCCTCCGGCCCGATGAGGCGGACTTCCTTGGCACGGATCTCGGCGTTCGTGGCCAGTCGCTCTCTCATGGTCCTCCTGTGCGTGGGTGCGAAGCGTCGGTCGCGAGCATCCACCCGCTGCCGCCCGCACGCAAGAGCCCCGCCGGCAGGGGTGCCGGCGGGGCTGCGACGCGTGTGGGACGGCTACCTCGTCTCGCGATGCGGCTGGTGGACGTTGCACCGCGGGCAGTACTTGCGCAGCTCGATACGCTCACGCTGCGTGTTGCGGTTCTTCGTGGTGATGTAGTTGCGCTCCTTGCACTCCGCGCACGCCAACGTC
>JAUJMS010000035.1 GCA_030446745.1 Egibacteraceae bacterium
CGACCCAGACACACCCTTCGGCGGTGAGGAGAGCGCGATGGCGGGTCAGAAGCAGTCGGCGCTGAGCCGGGCACGGGAACGCCGGGTCGCGTTGGACCGGGATCGGGCGGCCCGGGACAACCGGGTCGAGCAGGCCGCGGCCCGGGTGTTCCTGCTGCTCGAGCAGCACACCGCAGCCGAGCAGGCGATGCAGGCGGCGAACACCGAGATCGCCGCGGCATTGCGCGAGCTGCTCGCCGAGGGCATCGCCCTCGACGGTGTCGCCCAGCTGTGCGACCTCGAGGTCGCGGAGGTCCGCCGGCTGGTCCGCACCGCGACCTCAGCCCAGACCGAGGCCGCCGCGAGCGTGACGCAGCTGCGGCCGCCCACACCACCGCAGCCCGGTGACCCGCCCGCCGGCAGCAAGCCCGCTGCTCCCGCCGCCGAGCAGGAGGCGGCAGGTGCCAGTCGCCGGACTCAGTGAGGTCTCGCTGGACGTGCTGCGCGCCGCGGTCACCGACCCCGAGACCGTCAGCCGCTACCAGGCCAAGACCCGACAGGTCACCGGATCGGACTGCCTGTGGTGGACCGGTGCGGTCAGCGCCCGCGGCCACGGCCGGTTCTGGCTCGACAAGGTCGACGGCCACGATGTCGTCGTCATCGCGCACCGCTTCGCCTGGGCCCTGACGTTCGGTGTCGAGGACCTGCAGACCGTTCCGGTCCTGGGCCACCGGTGTGACAACCCGCTGTGCCAACGGCTGACCGGTCGGCACGTCACCCGGTCCAGCCCGGTCGAGAACGCCCGGGCGTGGGCCGCGAGGCGGCACACCATCGGTAACCCGCTGCGGGACAACCGCGGATCGCGCGGCCGGTCCACGGCCATCCGCGACCTACTGCGGGATGACGCGGCAGCGACCGAGATCATCGCTGCCCTCAACTCAGGTCTTCAGCTGGACGCCGCGCAACTGCCGTTGTGGCCTGACGGGCACACTCACAACAGCGACCGATGACGACTTGAGCTGGACTGCTGCTTGACGTCGACGCCAGGGGTGCAGAGCCGATGCTTACGGCTGGGTGTGCTGGCCGAACCGACCGCCCATGCCGATGACCGGGTGTTTGGCTGTGCCTGCCGCCACGCGGCGGCCGTCGTGCTGTCCAGGTTGTAGAGCGGAACCGTCGATCGTCACAGACCGGTGCCGGGGTGCGTCAGTCACGCCCGAGATCGCGGATTTGGATCAGCAGGCCCGCAACCGTGTGGCGCCGCAAACGCAAATACCCCACGGCCACGTATCCGCGTGGTTGTCCCCGGACCGCGCGATTGCGACGCCGGTCGGCTGCCGGGCCGCCTAGCCGCCCCGGCCCAAACAACGCGACACTGTCGTAGCTGTCCGGTACAGAGGACACGTGCACCGCCGCCGCCCGACCCCCGCCGACGCCCAGGCCTCCGCTGACCGCGCCCGCGCGCTGCTCGCCGCACCAGGAGCACACGTCACCGACCAGCACACCGTCTCCCAGACGCTCAGCCGCCACTTCGCTCAGCCGGACCAGCGCGGCCAACGGGTCATCGGCGTCCACCACCTCCGCTACGGCCCCGCGAAGCCGAAGGGGCCGGACGGCGTCGGAGTCGTGCGGAACTTCCTGCGCGTCGACAGCGCCCACGCCGAGCAGCTGTGGAAGCAAGTCGAGGACGACATCCCCGCAGCCGTGGCCGCCGCCGCGTCCCCAGCCGTCCTCGTTCAGCTCCAGCACCTCGGGACCCTCCGCGACGCGATCGCCCTGCACTTCGCGCGCAGCATCGCCGCCGCCGAGACGCTCGCCCGCGTCCGCCGCGACGCTGCCACCGCCCGCGTCGCAGCGATTACCGCCGCCCACGCAGACGACCTCGCCGCCGCCTATCGCACCACCCACGGGCTGCACCTCGCGGGCCCCGAGGGTCTCCTTTACTACGCGACCGCGCTGACCGCGCCGACGATCGAGCTGCTCGAATCCGGCGCGTGGGAGCGGGTCCGCGTCGAGGAGCTGTTCGACAGCGCCCGCGCCCGCGCCGACGCCATGCACGTCGAGATCGTCGTGGCCGGCGCCGGCAGCGAATTCCTCCTCGGCGACGCCCCCGCCGTCACCTGGCGCCCGGGCGCAGCCAGGCCTGGCCCGGCCGGCGGCGTCGCCTGGGACGTCGCCGAGCGGATCGTCATGCCGCTCACGCCGCGGCTCGCCGCGTCGGTCGGCCGCTGCGCCGACCACCGGACGGCGGCGCCCGGCGAAGTCGACCAGCTGAATACGTGGCAGGTGCAGGCCGCGCACGAGCGCGTCCACCACCGCCCCGGCGCCGCCTTCACGGCGTGGATCGAGCAGGTGCGGCCCCGACCGGCCCACGTCGCCGCGATGACGACAGCGACCCCTTGCCCCGCGAGCCCGCGACGGCAGCCGTCCCCGTGACCGACGGAGACCGGCCGCTGCACCAGCTCGGCGGGCCGTGCCTCGTCGGACACCTGCTGTCCGACGACCCGCAGATCGACCGTGTGCTCGACCCGGTGCGCGACCTGTCCGATGCCGAACGTGACGCGCTCGTCGCTGCGGCCGACCTGATCGACCGGCTCACCATCAAAAACCCGTACTTCGCGCTGGAGCGAGCCCATCAGCGCTGGGCCGACACGTTCATCCGCTGCCGCAACGCCGCGACCGCCCCGACGACGCTCGCGACCGAGCGACTGCTGCACCACGACCTGCCGTCCGCGGTCAATGGCGTTCTGTCGGAGTTCCGCGGCTTCGTCGACCGCGTCGACCGCTGGATCGGCGACGCGCTCGGAGTCGCCGCCCGCGACGCCGTCCGCCAGCAGGCCTCCGCCGAGTACGACGCGTCGTTCGACTACCGCGTCGCGAGCAACCTTCGGAACACCGCGCAGCACCGCGCGTCCGTCGTCGCGGTGTCGCTGTCGTCGTCGGAGATCGCGCCCGGCGTCGTAGTCGACGACCTGCGCGTCACCGTGGCACCTGGGGCGGTGGACCACAAGTGGCAGGCTCGGGTGCGAGCCGAGGTCGAGGCACGCGACGGCGAGCCAATCGACGTGGTCGACATGCTCAAGGGCGTCATGCGCTCGTGCGAGCGGATCGTCGCGCGGCTTCTGCTCGAAGCGGAGCCGGCGACCGCTCCGGTGGTGCGGCTCGTCCTCGACGCCGTTGACGAGGTCCGCCGCGTCACCGGCGACCCGGCCGCCGCCGCGTCGGTCCTGCACGACGACGTCGTCGAGCGCCCCGACGGGTCGCTGCACGGCAAGCTGCACCTGGCGCACATGCGAGGCGACCGCGCCGCGAACCTCGCCGACATGACCGCCGCGGCCCACGCGCTGCTCGACTGACAGCGCACCTCGGGCGGCACGCGGTGCGCGAGTTGTCCACACCCGGCTGTCTTATCTCGGGACGTTGCTGTCGCGGTGAGGGCCGTGTCCGCCTGACGTCGCGCCGGCACGCGGGTTCGGGTTGCCGGCACTGGCGCAGTTGCGGGTTCTGGTCGAGGACCGCTCCTGGGCTCTGGGTCGGCACGCGCTCGTTCCAGCGGCCGGGAGTGCCGGGCGTACAGATACCGGCGGCCGCAGTCGCCGCGTCGCGCAGGGAGGGTGATGACCGCGGCAGGAGGCTCCGCTGTTGCGTGCGGGGTGCGGCTGGTCGCGTCCGTGGCGTCGCCCGCGGCCCGGGCGGTCGCCCGGAAGGGGACGTGCCCGCGGAGGGTCTCGAGGTCGAGCACAGCACGGGTGATCGCCGCGGTGGCCTCGTCCAGCCCTGAAACTCGCCGCAGGAGCTCACGACGATGCAGAGCGCGGTCAGCGGAGTCGACAAGGGAAAGCCCGTCTGACGCGTTGACTGCGTCGTGGACGTCAGGGTCCGGCACGCGAGCGGGTCGCTCTCCAGGCAGGTCGGGATCTTCGTTCGGCACGGGGTCGCTCCTCTAGGGGTGGGGACGCAGGAACGACACTCTCAGCCCGCCGGGGTCGGCGTAGGGGCTGGGTGCGCCGGAGCCGATCACGGGCCCTACCTCCCCGAGTCCTACCTTGGCGCGTGATCCTGCTGCTGGCGCTCGTCGACGCCGCCATCGGCGTCTACCTCGTCCGCTACGCCCGGCACCGTGAGCACCGCGACAAGGACGGGGTGCTCGCGGTTACCTACGTCCTCATCCTTTGCGCCGTGCTCCTGCTCGTGATCGAGGTGCTGCCCTTGGAGGATCGACCGAGTCGGATCGGGGGACCGCCGAGGCAGGTCTGAGACGGGAGTGCGGCACCATCGGGCCGCTAACTGGGCACGCCCGTGCTGAGAACCCGCTCGACCTGATGAAGACCGGCCACGAGCCGTGGTGGTGCTGCTCGCCCGTCCTCCCCTGCGCACAACGCGTGATGCGGCGTTCGCCAACGGCCTCGCTCCGCGCTGGCTGTTGGTGGCATTGCGCATAGGCGCACATGACGAGGAGCCCTTCCAGCGCGGAGATGTCGCGGTCCTCGTCGGCGCCCTTCTGGATGGCGGCGAGCCACGCTCGGGGCGACAGCGCGTCGAGCGCGAGGTCGTCCGGGGGCTCGCCGTCGGCGCCGGCGGGGACGCGGTCCTGCGCGGTGATGCCCGTCTGCGCGACGACGTGGCGCAGCGCGTTCGCGGAGAGCGCCCAGGTCGGGGACGGGCCGGCGGGGCCGACGGCCTGCTCGTACCCGTCGAGCTCGTCGAGGGCGTCCTGGTACCTACCGGCGCGGGCGAGGCTGTCGGCCCTGCACGCGCGGACGTTCGGGTTCGTCGGGTCGGCGGCGATGGCGAGGGCGTACGTGTCGGCGGCCTGGGCGTACGCGCCGGTCTCGTGCTGCGCGGCCCCGAGTTCGCCGAGGTAGTAGGCCTGCTGCTCGTAGTCCGACCCGGCGGCGCGGGCCGCGTTCTCGTACGCGGCGAGCGCGGCGGGGTAGTCGTGGACGCGGTGGAACAGGAAGTTCCCGGCGCTGTACCAGTCGGGTCCGGCCCGGCCGTCGGGGTCGGCGTCGGTGTCCTGGGCGGCGCCGACGAGGTTGTCGGCGACGTGCCGGAGGTACATGTAGACCAGGGCGGGCACGTCGATCCTCGCCTTGAGGGCCTTCCGGAGGTCGGGCTCGTCGGTGGCCTTGAGCTGGGCGCCGAACCTGAGGCCGGTCGCCGCGCCCTGGTCGAAGATCTCGACGCGGCTGTCGATGCCGTAGTCGTCGGCTGTGTCGGCGACGGTCCACTCGGCGGGGAGGACTGCCCGGGACGCGTCGCGGGACTCCTGCTCGACGGCATGCTCGCGCGGGCGCTGAGGCATAGCCATGCCCCGCTGGTGCCCCGCCGCCGCGTCCGGGGAACGTGTGGGGCGCCTGTCGGGGCGGGTGCCTACTGTCGTCCGTGTGGCAGCGGACGACGACAGCGGCGGAGGTGGGGAGCCGCCGGTCGTCCTGTCCCACATCGCGTACTTCTTCGTGCCGCTGCCCGAGCCGCTCGGGCTCGCGGACAAGAGCGTCCTGCCGATCCGGGAGGGCGCGCCCGCGGCGTGGTGGGAGGCCGGCGACGGGGTTCCACCTCCGGTCCACACCGCCGGGTCGCTGATGTTCCACCAGACGACGCGGCCCTCCCCGGAGACCGACGAGGTCGGCGTCCTGGTCGAGATCGCCAAAGCCGCGGTCCCCGGCGCGGACCAGCCCGACTGGCCGCCGGCGGGGTCGGGCGCGGGGCAGCCGGACGTGGAGATGACGGTCGTCGAGATGGCCGTCGGGTTCGACATGCCCCCCGGGGCCGACGACAACGCCGGCGACGAGGGCGAGGACGAGGACGGGGCGTTCCGGGACGCGCTCAGCGACGCGTTCGACCGGGGGCTGCAGTACGTCCGCGACGTCCAGCGGGCCTACTACACGGCCCGGCGCCGTCCCGTCCGGCTCGTCTCGCGGGAGGCCATGCCGTTCGCGGTCCCGTTCGCGGTCCGGCGGGTCTACGACGACGACGGCGAGCTGGTGCTGTTCACGGCCGCGCTCTCGATGTTCCTGCTCCACATGAACGTCACGTTCCGGGATGGCGACCTCGACGACTCGGAGCGGCAGACGTTCGCGGCCGCGCTCCGCCACCAGACCGTAGGGGGCGCGTTCTCGTCCTACCTGGAGTTCGTCCGGGAGGGCGACGTTGCGCTCGGCCGCGACGGCGCGTACCGGGCCGCGGTCATGTTCACGGCGACGGCGTGCGAGGTTCTCCTCGACGACCTCCTCGCGCACCTGCTTTGGGAGGACCGCGTCCGCCCGGAGGACGCCGCCCGCGTGTTCGAGTCGTTCCTCACGGCCCGCGTGAAGCGCGAGTACCACCCGCGGCTCGACGGGAGCTGGACCGTCGAGAGGGACGGGCCGGTCCGGTCTTGGGCGACCGACGTCGCTGACCTCCGGAACCGCGTCGTCCACGCCGGGTACGAACCCACCCTCCAGGAGGCCCGGGCAGCCGCCGACGCCGCCCAGGACCTGAACGCGCACCTGTGCGACGCCGTCGCGGCGAAGGCCGCCGCCTACCCGAGAACCGCGCTGCTCCTGCCCGGCGCCGACGGGCTGCGCCGCCGCGGCCTGTGGACCCGCCGCCTCGACGAGCTGCAAGACGACCCGTCCGAGGTCCCGTGGACGGAGACGTTCGGACGGTGGCGCCTCGCAATGCGGCGGGCCCGCGCGGACAGCCCCGTCGCCGTCGCCCCGTCAGCGGCGGCGGGCTGGGTCTACCTCGTCGTCCGCGCCGACGGACGGACCCAGTGGGTGGTCCACGACCGCGCGGCGGGCCTGGCCGCGGCCGTCGATCGCTCTGCTGTCTCCGGTGTGCTCCCGGGGCAGCAGGAAGCGCTGGACGGGCTCAGCAGCGAGATCTTGGCCGGCGGCGAGCACGACGACGTGTCGGTACGCGTCGCGGGCGCGCGCGTCGCAGGGCCGCCGCCGCAGGCGTGGCTGCCGGAGTACCGGCTCGTACCGCTCGCCGGCGTCATGGTCGACGGGAACGACCTCGACCCCGCCTGACCCGCCCGGGGTCAAGCTATCCGGCGGCGGGGGGAGACGGCGCGCTCGGCGCACAGGATCGCGGTGATCTGAGCGGCCGCCTGGAGGACGCCGGTCAGCACGATGACGGCGACGGCGAGCGCCGCAGCGGCCGTTCCAGCGGCTTGCCGTCCAGAAGACCGGCTCTGCTCGACGGATGCTGCTGGCGAACGCACTCATCTGCCGCATGGCGCTCGAGCTCGCGAGGGTAAGCAGGGCTGGGTG
>JAUJMS010000012.1:0-38233 GCA_030446745.1 Egibacteraceae bacterium
GCGTCGGCAAGACGGAGCTGGCTCCGCGCCCTCGCGGAGTTCCTGTTCGACGACGAGCGGGCGATGGTGCGCCTGGACATGGGCGAGTACGGCGAGAAGCACACCGTCAGCCGCCTCGTCGGAGCGCCGCCCGGCTACGTCGGCTACGAGGAGGGCGGCCAGCTCACCGAGCCGGTGCGCCGCCGGCCGTACTCGGTCGTGCTGCTCGACGAGGTCGAGAAGGCCCACCCGGACGTGTTCAACGCGCTGCTCCAGGTCCTCGACGACGGGCGGCTGACCGACGGGCAGGGCCACACCGTCGACTTCCGCAACACCGTCGTGATCATGACGAGCAACCTCGGGTCGCAGTGGATCCTCGACCCGACCGAGACGGCCGACGTCGTGCGCGAACGGGTCATGGCCGCGGTGCGCGAGCACTTCCGCCCCGAGTTCCTCAACCGCCTCGACGAGATCCTCATCTTCGACCGGCTCGGTCTGGCCGAGTTGCGGGCGATCGTCGACGTGCAGCTCGAACGGGTCCGCGCCCGCTTCGCGCAGCGCGACCTGTCACTGGAGTTGACCGACGCGGCGCGCGACTGGTTCGCCGAGCGCGGCTACGACCCGGTGTTCGGCGCCCGCCCGCTCAAGCGGGTCCTGCGCCGCGAGCTGGAGGACAAGGTCGCGCTCGCCCTGCTCGACGGCCGCCTCGCCGAGGGCGACACCGTCACCGTCGACGTCCGCGACGGGGCGCTGACGATCGCCTGACGCTGGCGGTGCCGGCAGCCTGAGCCGGTCGCGGCACACTGCCCGCGATGGGCGGCGAGCCGCGACACGGACTGCCTGCCCGCCTGCGCGACCGCGTGGGCGAGGCCGGCCTCGCGCTGTACGCCCTCGCCGGCGGCGTCGTCGCGGTCGCCGCCGTCGCGCTCGCGGCGCTGCTGCTGGCCAAGCCGCTGCTGTTTCCGAGCCTGGGGCCGACGGCGCTGCTGTTCTTCGAACATCCGCTCCAGCGGTCGGCGAGCCCGCGCAACGCCATCGGCGGCCATCTGCTCGCCGCGGCCGTCGGACACGCGACGCTGGTGATCTTCGGCCTCGTCGACGACCCGGCGGTCCTCGTCGGCGGCATCACGTTGGCTCGCGTCGCGGCGACATCGGTGTCGCTGGCGGTCACCGGCTGCCTGCTCGTCGCCCTGCGCGTGCGCCACCCTCCCGCCGGTGCCACGACGCTGACGGTGACGCTGGGTCTGTTTCCGCAGCTGTCCGACCTTGCCTTCATCGCCGGGGGCGTGGTGCTGCTCACCGTCGTCGCGATCCTCGTCAACCGCGCCATCGGTGTGCAGATGCCGCTATGGGACCCGCTGCGGGGCGACCCCGACGACGCTGGCGAGTAAGGCCGCGGGCGGTCAGTCGTCGGGGCCGCGGACGCGGTCCTCGAGGTTCGCCGCCGACGTCAGCAGCAGGGTCGGGTCGATGCCCAGCGACTGGAGCGTGTCGGCGTCGGCGGTGGGGTCGACCTCGTCGGGCAGCTCGCGGTCGGCGCGTTCGGCGCGCTCGAAGTCGCCCTCGGTGAGGAACTGCTCGATGAGGTGGGCCTTGGGAATGCGCACGGCGCGCTAGAACTTCGGCAAGCCGCCGCCGCCGAGGAAGCGACCGATCAGGTCCTGCGGGTTGAGGCCGAAGCGTTCGAGCAGTCCGCTCTGCTCGGCAGGGTCGACCTGCTGCGGCAACTCGGACTCGGCCTGCGCAGCCTGGTCATGGGACCCCTGCTGGCGGAGCAGGTCGATGATCTGCTGCTTGTCGATCTGCACGGCGACCTCCGGTGACGTCTTCGTCTGCTGTCTGCTGCGGGCTACCCCGACCGCCGGTCGGGCAACCTCTACGATCCGCCGCCATGCCGTCGCAGTTCGACGCCGACACCGCGGTGCAGCGCCTTGCGCCCGGTTGCTACGCCGCGACGATCACGCCTCGCTGGAACGTCGGCGACAAGCCCAACGGCGGCTACCTGCTCGCGATCGCGCTGCGCGCCGCCGCTGCCGAGCTCGCGCAGCCTGATCCGTTCACCGTGACCGGTCACTTCCTGCGGGCCCCGCAGCCTGGCCCGGCCGACCTCGACGTCGAGGTGGTGCGCGCCGGTCGGAGCCACTCGACCGCCGCGGTGCGCCTGTCCGCCGACGGCAGCGAGGCCGTGCGGGTGCTCGCGACGTTCGGCAACCTCGGTCGGCTGTCCGGGCCGACCGTCCGCGCCGCCGAGCCGCCGGACTTCCCGCCGGTCGAGCAGTGCCTGCACGCGGAGAGCGTCATGCCAGGCGGCATCCCGGTCGAGATCGCCCGACGCTTCGAGTTCGCCGTGCACCCTGCGACGGTCGGCTGGGCGCGCGGGACGCCGACCGGCCGAGCCGAGGTCGGGGCGTGGATGCGCTTCGTCGACGGCCGCCCGTTCGACACGATGGCGCTGCCGCTCGTCGTCGACGCCCTGCCTTCCGGCCGTGTTCGACGTCGGCGCGCAGGGGTGGGTGCCGACCGGTCGAACTGACCGCCCACGTCCGCGCGCGCCCGCCCCGGGCTGGCTGCGCGTGTGGGTCGCGACGCGTTTCCTCGCCGGCGGGTACCTCGAAGAGGACGCCGAAGTCTGGGACAGCACCGACACGCTCGTCGCCCAGTCCCGCCAGCTCGCCCGCCTCGCCGGCCCGGTCGCCCGCTGACCCGCGGTTCAGGTCGGGTCTCCGCCGCCCCAGGCGGAACGTCGACGTCAAACCGGCGGGGACGGCCGACCTGACCGGCCAAGACCTACCGCCCCACTAGCATCGCTGGCGATGCTGCCCGACGAGCGGGGTCTGCGCCCCGAGACCGTCGCGATCGCGGCGGGGGCGCCCCGCCGGGGCCCCGGCGACCCGCTCAACGTCGCGGTCACGCTGTCCTCGACGTACCACGCCGGCGGCCCCGTCGGCTACGCCCGCGACGGCAACCCGACGTGGACGGCGTTCGAGGAGACGCTCGGCGCGCTGGAGGGCGGCACGGCGCTGGTGTTCGCGTCCGGAGCCGGGGCGATCAGCGCGGTGCTCGAGGAGCTGCCCGTCGGTGCGGTCGTCGTCGCGCCCGGTGACGCCTACACCGGCACCCGCGCGTACCTCGCTGATGCGGCGGCGCGTGGTCGGCTCGGGGTGCGCCTGGTCGACGTGGCCGACACCGAGGCGACGCTGCGCGCCTGCGCCGGCGCGGCGCTGCTGTGGATCGAGTCGCCGACGAACCCGCTGCTCGCGGTCGCCGACATCGGGGCGCTCGTCACCGGCGTCGCGGGCGGCGCCGTCCAGGTCGTCGTCGACAACACCTTCGCGACGCCGCTCGGCCAGCGCCCGCTGGACGCGGGCGCCGACATCGTCGTGCACTCGGCGACCAAGCTCATCGCCGGCCACTCCGACGTGTTGCTCGGCGCCGTCGTCACCCGCGACCAGGCGCTTGCGCAGCGGTTGCACGACCGGCGCACCGTGCTCGGCGCGGTCGCCGGACCGTTGGAGACGTACCTCGCGCTGCGCGGCCTGCGCAGTCTGGCGCTGCGGCTGGACCGCGCGAGCGCCAACGCCGAGGGGCTCGCGCACCGCCTCGCCGACCACCCCGCCGTGTCACGGGTGCGCTATCCGGGGCTGGAGAGCGACCCCGGGCACGCCCGCGCCGCCGCGCAGCTGCGCGGCTTCGGCACGATCGTGTCGTTCGAGGTGCGCGCCGGCGCCGCGGCCGCGCAGCGGGTCTGCGAGCGGGTGCGGCTGATCACCCACGCGACGAGCCTCGGCGGCATCGAGACGACGCTGGAGCGCCGCTGCAGCCACCCCGGCGAGGACTGGACGCCCGCGGAGCTCATCCGGGTCAGTGTCGGCTGCGAACACGTCGAGGACCTGTGGGCGGACCTCGCCCAGGCATTGGAGGGAGAGGACGCGCCGGCGTGACGATCCTGGCGTGGCAACGCGGCGGGGAGCTGACCGGCCCGGCCGCGGTGCTCGTCCACGACTGGGCCGCCGACGCGAGCCGCTGGCAGGACACCGGCTGGATCGCGGGACTCGAGGCCGCCGGGCTCGCCGCCTACGTCCCCGACCTGCCGGGCCACGGCGAGTCCGCCGACGTCCTGCTGCCGCCCGACGCGGAGCCGGGAGCGTGGACCGCGGCGGCGATCCTCAACGACCTCGCGCGCCTCGGCGTCACGACCTTCGCCGCGGTCGGCCACGCGGCCGGCTGCCTTCCGGCAGCGCACCTGGCGGTGCGCGCGCTGGACCGCCTGTCGCGCCTGGTGCTCGTCGGCTGCGACGATCGGGCGGTGCTGCCAGACGGAGCCGAGGTCGCCGCCGGCCTGCGCGACCCCGCGGCGTCGGTGTGGCGCCCCGAGGCCGCCGCGGCGGTGGCACGCGCGCGCGCCGACCGGCGCCACCACCTGCCCACCCTCGCGCAGTGGGCAGAACGCGCGACCTGGCCGGCGGCGCCCCGTCTCGGCGCGCTGCGCAGCCCGACGCTGCTCGCCGTCGGGCGGAACGACGATCACCGCGACCGCGCGCCACGGCTCGCGGCGCTGTTCCACGACGCGAGGCTGGTGACCGTCCCGGGCGACCGCGATTCGGCGCTGGCCTCCGCCGAGGTCGTGGCGGCGGTGACGGCGTTCCTGCGGGAACCGGCGTGACCGCTCGCCGGCGGATCGGCGCCGTCGCGGCCGGTGTGCCGCTCGCGCTGCTCGGGGTGCTCCTCGTCGAGGGTTGGTTCGCCGCGAACGCCGAGTACCTTCCCCACGACCCCGGCTACGTCATCGAGGCGACGCTGACACCGGCCGGCGCCCCGCCGACCGCGGGTCCGCCGCTGCGGATCGTGATGCTCGGCGACTCGACCGTCGCCGGTGTCGGCTCGCCGACGCTGCAGACGTCCCTGCCGGTCCTCGTCGGCCAGCGCGTCGCCGACCGGCTGGGTCGCGCGGTCGAGGTCGTCGGCCTCGGGGTGTCGGGGGCGCGGACGCGTACCGTCCGCGACGAGCAGGTCCCGCAGCTCGTCGACCGCAGCGCCGACGCCGTCGTGGTCGTCATCGGATCCAACGACGTGACGCACGCGACGCCGCCGTGGCGTTTCGACGACCTCAGCCGCACGATGCTGCGCGCGGCGCGCGAGCAGTCAGGCGGCGCCGCGGTGATCCTCGCCGGCATCCCGCTGTTCGGCTCCGCCGACGCCGTCGCCGAGCCGCTGCGCTCCGTCGTCGGGCTGTACGCGCGGGTCCTGCGGCCGCTCCAGCGCGAGGCGGCGGCCGCCGTCGAGGGAGCGCACTTCGTCGACATCGCGCGCGACGCGAGCCCCCGATTCGTCGGTGTGCCCGAGGCGATGTCGTCCGACGGCTTTCACCCCGCCCCGGTCGGGTACGGCTTCTGGGCCGACGCGATCGCGCCCGCGGTCGCCGACGCGCTGCGCTCGGGCGCGACGTCCGGTTAGAACAGCTGCTCGGCGCGGTCGAGGTCGGCGGCGAAGTCGACCTCGACGCAGCCGAACGCCGAGATGTCGACCGGCCGGAACCGCATCCCGTCGAACTGGATCGCCGTCTCCATCCCCCGCTCGAAGTAGTCCTGCAGTGCGCACGCCTCGAGGTGGCGCACCAGCGTCGCCTTGTCGCGACCCGCGACGTAGTTGATGCCGACCGCCTCGCCGAGACCGCCGACGACGCCCTTGGACAACGCCGCGATGCAGCCGTCGTCGCCCAGGGTGTACTTGACCTCCTCCTCGCCGACGCTGGAGTGGTCGACGCACACGAAGCTTTCGTCCGCCTCCACGCATGACCGGGCCAGCTCCAGCACGCCCCGCTCGAACACCACGTCGCCGTTGAGCCACAGCACCCCGCCGGCGTGCGACAAGCGCAGCGCCTTGAGCAGGCTCTTGGACGTGTTCGTGTCCGAGTAGTCCTCGTTGTAGACGTAGAGGACGTCGGGGAAGGCCTCCATGATGAGGTCCTTCTTGAAGCCGACCACCACCGCGATCGAGCAGTCCCGGAACACCGCCCGCAGGTGCGCGATCTGCTGGTGCATGATGCTCGTGCCGGCGCCGTGCAGCGGCGTGAGCGGCTTGGGGAACGGCTTGGCGAGCCGCGAGCCGAGTCCGGCAGCCAGGATCGCGACCTGCAGTCGCGCGTCGTTCACCGCGTCGCGCCTTCCCCGGCGGGCATCCCCGCGTCGCGGCGAGCGAACTGCTCCGCCACGTCGTCCGCGTGCGCGGTGCCTGGCGGGACGGCCCCGTTCTCCGCATCCGATGTGACCGTGCCGTTGTCCCCGCCCGACGTGACCGCGGCGTCCTCGGCGCCCGCCGTGACGTTCGCGGCGTCGCCGCCGCGTGGCTCGCCGGCAGTTGCGCGGGCATCCTCGCGTTCGGCGAGCAGGCGGGTGCGAGCGGCGACGGCGTCGTCGATCGCCTGCAGGAAGCGTTGGGTGCTCTCGCCCGGCGCGAGGTCGCCGAAGTAGTAGTGGCGCACCCGCAGACGGTCGTCTCGACGGGTGTCAGCGCGCAGCGCCGTGGCGACCATCGCTGCGGTCTGCTCGACGTTCGTCGCGTCGATGACGTCGCAGCCCGCCGCGACCGGAGCCTCGCGCAGCAGGCGAGCGCGATCGTTGCGCCGGTCGGTCAGCAGCAGTGGCTTGCCGGTCTGCAGGTACAAGAAGTCAAGTCCCACGCTCGACACGTCGGTGACCATCGCGTCGCAACCGCTGAACAGGCTGTTGATCGGCGCGACGGTCTCCACGACGTGACCCGCCTCAGGGTCGGCCTGGTTGGCCTCGGCGATCGCGGCCAAGATGGCGGCGTGGCCGGCCGCCGTCAGCCCCTCCTTCACCCGGGAGTGTGGCTTGTAGACCAGGCGGTAGGCCTGCGTGTCGAGCAGCTGGCGCACGATCTGCTCGCCGTAGCAGTCCACCGAGCTGTAGTTCATCGCCTCGCGGTCCCCCGCCCAGGTCGGCGCGTACAAGACCGTCGGGCGCGTCGCGGGCGCCAGCGTCGAGGGGTGTTCCACGTCGAGCTGCGGCCGGCCGACGCAGACCAGGCGCCGCTCGTCGAAGTCGAGCAGGTTGCGCCGGTAGCGGTCCACCGCGGCGGTGCCGGCGACGAAGACGTGGTCGTAGGCCTTGGCGTTGTTGCTTGCCATCGACACCTTGTCGCTCTCGCCGTGGTTGACGTGGACGTGGACGGGGCGCTGGAACAGCAGCGCGTTGAAGTTGAGGTAGCTGTGGTTGACGTAGAGCATCAGCGTGATGTCCAGCCGCCGGCACAGGTCCTCGACGTCGGTCAGGCGGCGCACGTAGACGAGTCCGAGCTGCGGATCGCGCTCCCGCAAGCGGGTGAACGACGAGCGGTTGCGCGTGACGACGAGCACCTCGTGGCGCTGGTGCAGCTGCTCGAGCACCGGCAGCCACTGCTCGAGCTGGTACAGCCGCGACGGCAGGTCCGCGAAGTACGCGACCACCCGCGGGTGGTCGGTCTCGCGGTGGAACTCCACGTCGAGCCTGGGCTCCACCGGCGGATCCAGCAGGCGGACGACCCGGTACAGGCGCCACGTGACGCCCTTGAGGACGCGGATGACGAGGCGCACGGCGACGGCCAGCGGGCGGCGCAACGACATCCCCATCGACGGGCACCTCGCAGAACGAACGGAACACCCGGCCGTTGCGCCCGCCGCGGCGTGGCCGACCGGGTACACGGCTCGCGACCGGACGACCCTAGCACCGCGCCGCCCGGTGTCCCCTCAGGCGGGGCGGTCGCGCCCGAGCTTCGGGTCGGCACCCGTGGGGATCTTGCGGAAATCCCAGGACGCGAGTTCGTCGGCGACGATGCGCACGGTCTCGTACGACCGCCGGCTGGGGACGTCGTCGCTCCCGAAGTACTTCGCGGCGAAGGCCCGCGCGGCGGCGACGCCGGCGGGGTCGTCGTCGGGCACGACCTGCGGACGCCCCGCCATGCGCACGCCGCGCAGCTCGTCGTAGCGCTGACCGTCGTCGACGACCAGTCCGACGGGGCGCCCGCTGCGCAGGTGGCGGTGGCGACGGCTGCGCGTGAGCGACAGCAGCCACAGCGCGCCGTCGTGCCAGACGAACCACAGCGGCACGACGTGGGGCACGCCGTCCTCGTCGACGGTCGCCACGCGCACGGTGCGCTGCGCGGCGAGGTAGGCGTCGAGCTCCGCGGCGCTCAGGCGCAGCCGCTCTCGAGACAGCACTACTCGGCCTGGCGCCACACCTCGATGAAGCGGGTGTAGTTCTCGGCCATTTTCGCTGCGGCGGTCTCGCGGTCGCTGCTGCCGTCGAGGTAGCCCTTGAGCGGCCCGGACCAGATGCTGCGGCCGATCGCGAAGCCGATGAAGCCGTCGACCTCGCCCGCCTGGTACAGCCAGTGGTCGACCTTCGCGTTGTCAGCGCCGCGGCCGAGCAGCACGCACGCGACGCCGTCGCGCCCGCCGCTGCGGCACTGCTCGGCGATGCGCACGCAGTCGGCGCGCGCGTCCAGGCCCTCGATCTTCCACACGTCGACCTCGACGCCGGCGTCTTGGATCTCACGGATCGCGCGCAGCATCAGGTCGGGGCGCAGCTCGGCGTCGTAGCGGTCGCTGTCGCCGCCGACCGCCTCGAGGTGCTGAGGCAGCGCGGGGACGAGCAGCTCGAACAAGAATTTGCGGTCGCGCTCGTGCAGCCAGGTGGACAGCCGTTCGAGCTTGCGCAGCTGCTCGGCGTTGTCGCCTGCGTCGCCGTCGGGGTTGTAGCGCACGAGCACTTTGGAAAAGTCGGGGTCGAAGCGCTCGATGTGCTCGCCGAAGTCCTCGCCGTACTCGAAGTCGAACAGGTCCTGGCCCGACTTCTCCACCGGCATCGCAAGCTTGAGCCCGTGCTTGCGCGCCATCTCGGGGATGTCCGAGCCGAACTGCTCGTCGACGAGCACGCCCATGAGCGACGCGTCCTCGCCCGCCTCGGCGGCGATGACCATGCCGTCGAAGATCAGCCGCTTCGCGTCGCGGACGCGCTCGGTCTCCTCCTCGGTGAGGTCGCCGCTCTTGCCGAGCACCGCCTTGAGAAACGACCCGCGGTGGTCGAACGCGAGGATGTACAGCTTGCCGTCGTAGCCCAGTGCCATGGCGTCGTCCCGGTCGCAGCGTGTGGTTCGGGCACTGTACCCAAACCGCGGCGAGCGGCGGCGGGGCGACGAAGCGAGTGAGCTGTACGCAGCGTGAGGCGTTTGTCACAAGGCGGACGCGGCAACAGTGACCGTCCCCGGACCCGCACCGGGCTAACTCGCCTGACGCTCAGGCGGAGAGGAGTTCGACGATGGGCATCATCGCGTGGATCGTGCTGGGACTGTTGGCCGGGATCATCGCCAAGGCGATCCTGCCGGGCGACGACCCGGGTGGGATCATCGTCACGACGATCCTCGGGGTCGTCGGCGCACTGCTCGGCGGGTTCCTGGCCGCGACCCTGTTCGACGTGCAGGTCAACCAGGAGTTCTTCGACCTGGCGACGTGGGGCTTCGCGATCGGCGGGGCGATCATCCTGCTGTTGCTCTACCGCGTCGTCGCCGGCGGCAAGCGCCGCCGCGCCTGACCCGAGCACCGCACCGACGGCACGGCCGCTGGCCGTGCCGTCGGCACGTACAGACATCTCCAGATCCGAAGCACCCATAGGATGAGCCGCGTGTCCGTCATCAAGACGATCGACCTCGTCGGCGTGTCCACGCAGTCGTGGCGCGACGCCGCGAACAAGGCGCTGGACGAGGCGGGCAAGACCTTGCGCGGCATCGAGGGTTTCGACGTCCTCGAGACCTCCGCGAGGGTGACCGACAACCGCATCGACGAGTACCACACCCACATTCGGATCCGCTTCCGGATCGAGCGCTAGATGCCGGCGTGGATCGTCGTCGGCACCCAGTGGGGTGACGAGGGCAAGGGCAAGGCGACCGACCTGCTCGCCGACGACGTCGACTGCGTCGTGCGCTACCAGGGCGGCAACAACGCCGGCCACACGATCATCGTCGGCGAGCGCGTCCTCAAGCTGCACCTGGTCCCGTCCGGCGTCATGTACCCGCACGTGACGCCCGTGATCGGCGACGGGGTGGTACTCGACCCGGGGGTGCTGCTCGACGAGCTCGACGAGCTGGTCGCCCAGGGTCTCGACGTGTCGAAGCTGAAGATCAGCGGCAACGCGCACCTGATCATGCCGTACCACCGCGAGCTGGACCGGGTCACCGAGCGCTACCTCGGTCACCAACGGCTCGGCACGACGAAGCGCGGGATCGGGCCGACCTACGCCGACAAGGCCGCCCGCGTCGGGCTGCGCGTGCAGGATCTGTACGACATGAAGATCTTCCGCCAGAAGCTCGACGTCGTGCTGCGTGAGAAGAACGCGGTGCTGTCGCGCGTCTACAACCGGCTGCCGATGAAGGCGGCCGACATCGAGACCGAGTACACCGTCTACGCCGAGCGGCTGCGTCCCTACATCGTCGACACGATGGCGCTGCTGCACGACACGCTCGAGGCGGACGCAACGTGCTGCTTGAAGGCGCGCAGGGCACGCTGCTCGACCTGGACCACGGCACCTATCCGTTCGTCACCTCCTCCAACCCGGTCGCCGGCGGGGCGCTCGCGGGCGCGGGCCTGGGCCCCAAGCACGTCGAGAAGGTGATCGGGATCACCAAGGCCTACGTCACCCGCGTCGGGTCGGGGCCGTTCCCCACCGAGCTGCGCGACGACGTCGGCGAGCGGATGACCGACGTGGGTCAGGAGTTCGGCACGACGACGGGGCGCCGGCGGCGTGTCGGCTGGTTCGACGCGGTCCTCGCCCGTTACGCGGCGCGCGTCAACGGCCTGACCGAACACTTCCTGACCAAGCTCGACGTCCTGTCGGCGTTCGACACGCTGAAGGTGTGCCGCGCCTACCGCTACGCCGGCGAGGAGTACGACCGCTTCCCGCCGCACCAGTCGATCTTCCACCACGCCGAGCCGGTGTACGAGGAGCTGCCCGGCTGGTGCACCGACATCACCGGGGTCAACGACTACGCCGACCTGCCCAAGGAGGCGCAGGCGTACGTCGACCGGCTCGAGGAGCTCGCCGGCGTGCCGATCCGCTGGGTGTCGGTCGGCCCGGCCCGCTCCCAGACGCTCGCCCGCGCGTGACCGGGAGCGCCGCGTGAAGGCTCTCGTGCTAGGCGTCCTCGGCGGCGGCGGTCGCGAGCACGCGCTGTGCTGGGCGCTGGGGCGCTCGGCGTCGGACCCAGGTGCTGTGCGCGCCTGGCAACGCCGGCATCGGCGCCGTCGCGCAGCTGGTCGACCTCGACCCGAGCGACACCGCGCAGGTGCGCGAGCTCGCGCTGCGCGAGGGCGTCGACCTCGTCGTCGTCGGCCCGGAGGCGCCGCTGGTCGCTGGCGTCGCCGACACGCTGGCGACCGCCGGGGTGGCAGTGTTCGGCCCGACGCGTGACGCCGCGCGCATCGAGAGCTCCAAGGCCTACGCCAAGGACGTCATGGTCGCGGCAGGCGTCGCGACGGCCGACTGGTGGGCGGGGCGCGACCTGCACGAGGCCGCCGCGGCCCTGGACCGCTTCGCCGCGCCGTACGTCGTGAAGGCGGACGGGCTTGCCGGCGGCAAGGGCGTCGCGGTCTGTCCGGACCGGCCGACCGCCGACGCCGCGGTGCAGGCGCTGTTCGCCGAGCAGTTCACCGCCGGCGGCGACCACCCCGTCGTCGTGGTCGAGCGCTACCTCGACGGCCCCGAGGCCAACGTCTTCGCCCTGTCCGACGGCGACGACGTGACGCTGCTCGCGCCGGCGCGCGACTACAAGCGCGCGCGCGACGGCGACGAGGCCCAACACCGGCGGCATGGGCGCGTACAGCCCGCTGCCCGACCTCGACCAGGCGCTGCTCGACCAGCCTGCGCGTCACCGTCTTTCGCCCGGTCCTCGCCGAGCTCGCCAACCGCGGCGCGCGCTACGTCGGCGTGCTCTACGCCGGCCTCGTGCTCACCGCCGACGGGCCGAAGGTCCTCGAGTTCAACGCCCGCTTCGGCGACCCCGAGGCCCAGGCGGTGCTGCCGCGGCTGCGCGGCGACCTCGGACAGCTGCTGCTCGCCTGCGCCCACGGCCGGCTCGCCGACGCCGAGCCGCCGGCGTGGGACGACCGCGCCGCCGTCACCGTCGTGCTGGCCTCCGGCGGCTACCCCGACGGGTACGACACCGGCCTGACCGTCAGCGGTCTGGACGACGCCGCCGCCGTCGACGGGGCGGTGGTGTTCCACGCCGGCACGCGACGGGGCGACGACGGTGGGATCGTGACCGCCGGCGGGCGGGTCCTGTCAGTGACCGGTCTCGGCGCCGGCCTCCCCGCCGCCCGCGCCACCGCGTACGCCGCCGCCGACCGCATCGCCTTCGAGCGGCTGCACCGCCGCGATGACATCGCCGCCCAGGCCGGCTGAGGTGGGCGTGGACATGGACGGGCGGGTGCTGCGGGCCGCCGCGTCCATCGCCGGTGGCGACGTGAGCCCGGAGACGGAGTTTCGCTTCCGCCAGGCGGGCGACATGGTGTGGGGCCGCTACTCCGGCGGGGCGGTGCGGATGGGTTTCCTCGTGGGCACCAGCGACGGCGAGCGTCTCGACTTCCGCTACACCCAGCTGACGACCGACGGGCAGACCGCGACCGGCCACGCCGTCGACCGTGTCGAGGTGCTGGCCGACGGCCGCGTCCGCCTGCACGAGACATGGGCGTGGGACTCGCGCGAGGGCAGTGGCACGAGCGTGCTCGAGGAGGAGCGGCGATGAGAGCGGCGGTCGTGGCGGCACCCGGCGGCGACGTCACCGTCGTCGACGACGTCGAGGTCGACGAGCCGCGCGCCGGCGAGGCGCTCGTCGCGGTCGACGCCGCCGGCGTGTGCGGCACGGACCGGTCGCTGCAATCCGGGGCGATGGCCTACCCGATGCCGCTGCTGCTCGGCCACGAGGCGACGGGGCGGATCGTCGCGCTGGGGGACGGCCCGGGGGACGCCGCCGGCACCGCGGGCGCTGCCGGCGGCGCCGGCGGCGCTGTGGCGGTGGGTGATCGCGTCGTGCTGTGGATGCGCCCGCCGTGCCGCGCGTGTCGCATGTGCGTGCGCGGTCAGGGTGAGCTGTGCGAGCGCAGCGGCGTGATGTCGGCGCGCGGAACGCTGCTCGACGGGCGCACCGGCCTGCGCCGCGGCGGGGAGCCGCTGTACCGGGCGCTCGGCATCGGGGCGTTCGCCGAGCGCGTGGTCATGCCCGTCGGCGGGCTCGTCGCCGTCCCCGACGACGTCCCGCCGGCCGTGGCGGCGCTGCTCGGCTGCGGCGTCGCCACCGGCGCGGGCGCCGTGCTCAACGTCGCGCGACCGGCGGTCGGCGACGTCGTCGTCGTCTTCGGCGGTGGTGGTGTCGGCCAGGCGGCGGCGCTGGTGGCGGCGGCCGTCGGCGCCGGCGCGGTCGTCGTGGTCGATCCGGTCGCCGAACGGCGCGACGCGGCGCTCGCGCTCGGGGCAACCGCCGCGCTGGCCGGCGGCGACGCCCGCGCGGTGCGCGGCCAGCTCGCCGAAGCGCTGGGCGAGGCGGTCGTCGACGTCGCGATCGACGCCGTCGGCCGCCCGGAGCTCGTCGCCCTCGGCCACCGCCTCGTCCGCCAGGGCGGCACGGTCGTGGCGGTCGGCGTGCCGGCCGCCGACGCGACGGTCACGCTTCCCGGCCCGCTGCTCACCCTGTCGCACAAGCGGGTGCTCGGCTGCTTCATGGGCGGCATCGACCCGCACCGCGACCTGCCGCGGCTGTTCGCCCTGTACCGGCGCGGCGCCCTGCCGATCGACCGGCTCGTCAGCGCCCACCGCCCCCTCGCCGAGGCACCCGACGCCCTCGCCGACCTCGCCGCGGGACGGGGCGTGCGCACGGTCCTCGACATCGCTTGACGCTGGCGCCCTACCGCGCGCGGTGGGCGCGGGGCGCCTGGCCGCGGGCGTGGAACGCCCGGCCCCACCCCGGCCCTTGTCACCGGTGCTGCGCTTCGGTGCCGTCGATGACAAGGCCCGGGGGTCTGGCATGCTGCGGCCATGATCCCGCGCTACACGCTGCCCGAGATGGGCGTGCTGTGGACCGACGAGACGAAGCTCGCGACGTGGGTGCGTGTCGAGGTGCTCGCCTGCGAGGCGCACGCCGCGTTGGGGATCGTGCCCGCCGGCGACCTCGCCACGATCCGGCAGGGGCGGGCGCCCACGCCGGCGCGGGTGCGCGAGATCGAGGCGGAGACCAATCACGACGTCATCGCCTTTCTCACCGCCTTCGCCGAGACGATCCCCGGCGACGCCGCCCGGTGGGTCCACTACGGGATGACCTCGTCGGACCTGCTCGACACCGCGCTCGGGGTGACGCTGGCGGCGGCGGCCGACCTGGTGCTCGCCAAGGCCGACCGCCTGGTCGCCGTGCTGAAGACGCGAGCGCTGGCCGAGTGGGACACCGTCTGCGTCGGGCGCACGCACGGGGTGCAGGCGGAGCCGACGACCTTCGGGCACAAGCTCGCCCAGATCGCGTTCGCCGTCGACCGCGGCCGCGCCCGGCTGCGCGCCGCCCGCTCCGCCGTCGCGGTCGGGTCGATCTCGGGGGCGGTCGGCACCTACAGCAACATCGACCCGTTCGTCGAGCAGTACGTGTGCGAGCGCCTCGGGCTGGCCGTCGAGCCGGTCGCGACGCAGGTCGTCGCCCGCGACCGCCACGCCGAACTGCTCGCAGCGCTCGCCGTCCTGGCCGCTTCCGTCGAGCAGTTCGGCACCGAGATCCGCCACCTGCAGCGCACCGAGGTGCGCGAGGTCGAGGAGCCCTTCCGCGCCGGCCAGAAGGGCTCGTCGGCGATGCCGCACAAGCGCAACCCGATCACCTGCGAGCGGATCTGCGGGCTCGCGCGGATCGTGCGCGGCCACGCCGTCGCGGCGCTGGAGAACGTCGCCCTGTGGCACGAGCGCGACATCACCCACTCGTCGGTGGAGCGCGTGATCCTGCCGGACGCGCTGATCGCGGTGGACTACCAGCTGCACCTGGCGATCCGCGTCGTCGAGGGGCTGCGCCTCTTTCCGCAGCGGATGCGCGCCAACCTCGAAGCCACCGGCGGGCTGGTCTACTCCTCGCAGGTGCTGCTGTCGCTGGTCGACGCCGGCATGACCCGTGACGACGCGTACAAGGTCGTGCAGGCCGCGGCGATGCGGACATGGGAGACTGGCGCCGACTTTCGCACCACGCTTGCCGAGGAGGGTGTGGACGTGCCAGCGGACGCGTTCGACCCAGGCCGGTTTCTGCGCCGCCACGGCGTCGTCCGCGAACGCGTCGAAGCGCTGTGACGCTGCGCCCCGGGGACGCCGGCATCGCCGCGACCGGCGTGCGGCGCAGCTTCGCCGGCGTCGACGCCGTCCGCGGGATGGACGTGCACGCCGCACCGGGGGAGGTGACCGGGCTGGTCGGGCCGAACGGCGCCGGCAAGACGACGCTGCTGCTCGTCCTGGCGACGTTGCTGGTGCCCGACGGCGGCTCGGTCCGCGTCGCCGGACACGATCCGGTCACCGAGCCTCGTGCGGTGCGCGCGCGGATGGGTTGGAGCCCCGACGTGTTCGGGCTGTACGAGGGCGTGACCGCGCGCGAGTACCTCGAGTTCTACGCCGCGGCGTACGGCCTGGACGCCGCGCGCCGCCGCCGGCGTGCCGCCGCGCTGCTCGACCAGGCGCGTCTCGGCGAGTTCGCCGACCGCCCCGTCGGGGTCCTGTCGCGGGGGCAGAAGCAGCGGCTCGGCCTGGTCCGCGCGCTGGTGCACGAGCCGGCGGTGCTGCTGCTCGACGAACCGGCGTCGGGACTCGACCCCCGCAGCCGCGTCGAGCTGCGCGAGCTGCTGCGCGAGCTGGCGCGCGCCGGCACGACGGTGCTGGTGTCAAGCCACGTGCTGTCCGACCTCGAGGAGCTCGCCGACCGGGTGGTGTTCGTCGACGCGGGGCGCACGGTCGGCGACCACCGCGTCGCGGCGCTGCCGCGCGGGACCGCCTGGCGGCCGTGGCGCATCCGCTCGCTGGACCCGGCGGCGCTGCTGGCGGTGCTCGACCAGGCCGGGGTCGATCACGGCGAGCCGGGTTCGGGCGGCGTCGACGTCGTGCTGGCCGGCGACGAGGAGGCGGTGGATCTGCTCGCAATGCTCGTCGCAGCACGGGTGCCCGTCGCCGCCTTCCAGCCGGTCGGCGGATCGCTGGAGGCCGCGTTCCTGTCACTGACCGATCAGGCGCCGTGACTTCGCCGAGTGGACGACGCGCCGTGACGCTGCTGAGCCGGGAGGCGCCGTGACGCCCGCCGGCGTCGCGACCGTCGCGCGTCAGGAGCTGCGCCTGCGGGTGCGGCGCGGGCGCTGGCGAATCCTCGTCGCGGTGTGGTTCCTGGTGCTGCTGGGGCTGCTCGCACTGCTTCGGCTCGCGCTCGGCAGTCTCGGACCGTTGGTCGCCGGGCAGCGCGGCGGGATCATGTACGGCGGCCTGCAGCTGATGGTGCTCGGGCTGGCAACCCTCGTCGTGCCGGCGTTGGCGGCGCAGTCGGTCAACGGCGACCGCGAACGCGGGGTGCTCGCCACCGTGCAGGTGACCGGCTTGACCGCCGGCGACATCGCGTTCGGCAAGTTCTTTGCGGCGTGGGGGGCGGCGCTGCTGTTCGTCGCCGCGACGCTGCCGTTGGTCGTGTGGTGCGTCGCCGAGGGCGGGGTCGACGCCCTCGCGGTGTTCGTCGTCACCCTCGTCATGGCGGCGCTGCTCGGCACGGTGTGCGCGCTGGCGCTCGCCCTGTCCGCGCTGCTCGCCCGGACGACGACCTCGGCGGTGATGTCCTACCTGGCGGTGTTCACCCTGACGATCGGCACGCTCATCCTGTTCGGTCTGGCGACCGCCGCGGCCCCGCAGATCGAGCAGACGGAGACCTTCGACGACGGCGAGGCGTTCACGTTCACCGAGCCCGACACGTCGAAGACCTGGGTGCTGCTCGCTCCCAACCCGTTCGTGGTGCTGGCCGACGCGGCCCCGTACCGTGGCGACGACGTCGAGTTCGGCCTGGACCCGCTGGGGAACATCGGTAGGGCGGTCCGCTTCGTGCGCTCGCCGGACGCCGAGCCGGGGTTCGACGAGAACGGGGAGCGCGTCGGCGGCGACGCCAACCCGCCGCCGGTGTGGCCGACCGGGCTGGCGGTCAACCTGGCGCTCGCCGCCGGGGCGCTGGCCGTGACCGTCCGGCGGCTGCGCACCCCGACGTACCGCCTGGCGCCAGGCCAGCGCGTCGCCTGACGCCAGGGTCGGGCCGCGGCGCGCGTGACGGGTGGCAGTTCGGCCGCACCCGGCCGCCTCGGCGTCAGCCGGCGGGGAACTGCTCGCGCACCTTCGCGTCCTTGGCCGCCACGCCCTCCGCCTGCCTCGCCCGGAAGGCGTCGTACCGCTCGCGCAGCGCCGGGTCGCTGGCGGCGAGGATGCGCACCGCGAGCAGCCCCGCGTTGCGCGCCCCGTCCACGGCGACGGTGGCGACCGGCACACCCGATGGCATCTGCGCGATGGCCAGCAGCGCGTCGAGGCCGAGCAACTTCGTCGCGGCGATCGGCACGCCGATGACCGGCAGGGACGTGACCGCGGCGAGCACGCCGGGCAGGTGCGCGGCCGCGCCGGCGCCCGCGATCAGCGTGCGCAGCCCTCGGTCGGCGGCCTCGCGCGCCCAGCCGAGCGCCGCGTCCGGGGTGCGGTGCGCCGACAGGACGCGCACCTCGCAGCCGAGGTCGAACTCGGCGAGCGCGTCGGCCGCGGCGCGCATCACCTCCAGGTCCGAGTCGCTGCCCATGACGATTCCGACGACGACCTGCCCCACGTCTGTTCCCTTCTCGGCGGCCGCCTCCGTGTCCATCTCGCCGCCGCTCGCGTTCCTGGCGGCAGCACCCTACCCGGCCCGGGGTTGGGTCAGGGCCGGACGGTGAAGGCGGTCTCGTCGGGGACGGGGTCGACCGGGGCGACGTCGAGGCACTCGACCTCGGCCGAGCCTGGACCGGCGCGGCAGAACTCGACGAGGGCGGCGACCGCGTCGGGCGAACCCTGGAACTCGGCGGACACGCGGCCGTCGGCGGTGTTGCGGACCCAGCCGGTGATGCCCCGGCGGCGCGCCTCGTCGGCGGTCGCGGCGCGAAAGAACACGCCTTGCACGCGGCCGGACGCGACAACGCGGACTCGTTCCATGGGCGTGGCCGTACCCGCCGGCGGGCATGCTCAACGACCGCACCCGCAGCGACACCACCCAAGAGGAGCTCGTCGATGTTCTGGGCCTTGATGTCCCGCCGGCTGCGCACGGCGGCCGCACTGACTGTTGCCGCCCCCGTCGCGGGCTGGGTGCTCGGCAAGGCCGGCGAGCGGCTGGAAGCGCGGGGCGGACCGACCGCGCTGACGCGGACGATGCGCCGGGGCGAGGACCTCGCGTACCGCTACGGACGCGGCCCGCTCGCCCGCACCCGGCGCCGCAGATACGACGACCGCGACGACCGCCGGCGCTACGAGGAGCACGACCGCTCCTGACCCGCGGTTCGCCGCGCCGCGCCCCGCCCCCTAACCTGCGCCGCAGCCCGGGCGGACGACGCCCGTGCGGCCAAGCGCGACAGCGACTTCGGAGGCGGCGATGACGGAGACGACACTCGGCGGCGCGCAGCTCATCGGGTCCGGCAAGGTGCGCGAGCTCTACGCCGTCGGTGACGACCTGCTGCTCGTCGCCAGCGACCGCATCTCGGCGTTCGACGTCGTGTTGCCGACCCCCGTGCCCGACAAGGGCAAGGTGCTCACCGGGCTGACGGCGTTCTGGCTGGACACGCTCGGCGGCATCGTCGCCGACCACCGCATCACCACCGACGTCGACGCGTTCCCCGCCGAGCTCGCCCCGCACGCCGAAGCGCTGCGCGGGCGCGCGATGCTGTGCCGGCGCGCCGAGGTCATCCCGCTGGAGTGCGTCGCGCGCGGTTACCTCGCCGGCTCCGGCTGGAAGGAGTACCGGCGCGACGGCACGGTGTGCGGCATTCCCCTGCCGGCGGGACTGACAGAGTCGGCGGAGCTCGACGAGCCGCTGTTCACGCCGTCGACCAAGGCGACCGTCGGCCACGACGAGAACGTCGACTTCGAGCAGGCCGCCGCCATCGTCGGGCGCGACACCGCACAGCGGCTGCGCGACGTGACGCTCGCGCTGTACACCGCGGCCCGCGACCACGCCCGCAGCCGCGGCATCATCTTGGCCGACACGAAGTTCGAGTTCGGCTGGGTCGACGGCGAGCTGACGCTCATCGACGAGGTCCTCACCCCCGACTCGTCGCGCTTCTGGCCGGCCGACGACTACGAGCCGGGGCGCGGACAGGCGTCGTACGACAAGCAGATCGTGCGCGACTGGCTCGAGACCCAGGACTGGGACAAGACGCCGCCGGGGCCGCAGCTGCCCGACGACGTCGTCGCGCGGACGCGCGCCCGCTACATCGAGGCCTACGAACTGCTCGCCGAGCGGCCCTTCGAGCAATGGGGCCGGTGAGCGTGGCGCGCGTCCACATCGACGTGATGCTCAAAGACGAGATCCTCGACCCGCAGGGCCAGGCGATCGAGCGCGCGCTGCCGTCGCTGGGGTTCACCGGCGTGCGCGAGGTTCGCGTCGGCAAGCACATCGTCGTCGACATCGACGACGCAGACGACCTGGACCGCCGCGTCGAGGCGATGGCCGACCGGCTGCTGGCCAACCCGGTGATCGAGCGCTTCAGCTACCGCGTCGAGTAGTGGCGCCCGGCGCCCGGGACCCGTGGCGGCGGACCCGCGTCGGCGAGCTGCAGGACCAGCTGCTGCCGCGCTGGTTCGTCGTGACCGCGGTCGTCTCGGTGCCGCTGGCCATCGCGGCGCTCGCTGCGGCCTTCGTCGTGTTCGGTCCCGACGAGGTGCCCGTCGCCGCCCGCCGCCCTCGGCCGGCCGGCGAGCTGACCAACGCGGTGGGGCGCTTCGACATCGGGGCGAGCCAGCCCGAGCGCTACGCCGAGGCCTGCCCAATGCTCGCGGGGGTGCAGGTTGCCGGCACGGCCGCCGACCGCGCCGCCCTGCGCACCGGCCTTGCCGGACTGTGCAACACGACGTTGCCCGACGAGGTCGCCGCGCGCCTGTCGCGCTTCGCCGCCGCGGGCGGGGTCGTGCGCTTCGCGCAGTTCGAGGCGACCGGGGTGGACTCGACCGCCCGGCTGGGCGCGGACCCGCCGGTGGTCCTCGTCAACGCGCGACTGCAGCGCACCGACCCGCTGTGGATCGCGCCGCTGGTCGCCCACGACACGACCTACCTCGACACGGACCCGACCACAGCGGCCGGGGCGCTGGAGGCACGGCAGGTTGAGGACCTCGTGTGCGACCGGCTGCTGCAGGGGCGGCGCGAAAGCCGCGGTTGTGACGATGCGGAGGCGCTGCTCGCCCTGCCCGACCCGTTGACGGCGCTGCGCGAGGCCGGCTACCGCTGAGCCTTGGCATCGGTCACAAGCGGGGGCGGGAAACTTTCGCTCGCGCCCCACGACGCTCGCGGCGACGATTCGTTGAACCTGGGTAGCCCGCGTTTTGCCGTCGGAGGTTTCGTGCCGCGCTCCCGCCGCCCCGTCGCCCTGCTCGCCGTCCTCGCGGTCATCGTGCTCGCGCTGCCCGCCGCCGCCGCGCCCGGCGGGGCGCGCGACAGCCGGCCGGGCGACGCCAAAGGCCGCCCCGACCACGCCGGCGGGCGTCCCGCCCCGGCGGCGGTGCTCGCCGGCGTCGGGATCGCCGACGCGACCTGGCACGTCGGCGCGGGCAGCGGCCAGTACGCCGCCAAGGACCCCAACGCGACCGACCTGGTCAGCGGCGACGAGGTCGACCCGCACAGCCACGGTGCCACCCAGCGGCGCAGCTACGGCGTGCAGTCGCGGCTGAGCTACCGCGCGCTGGTGGTGCAGGGCAGCAACGGCAAGCGCGTCGCGCTGGTGAAAAGCGACAGCTACCTCGCGCAGGACATGCTCACCCGCCGCGTCGGCCAGTTGCTCGCACAGGGCGACTCGGGCATCACCCGCGACGAGATCTTGCTGATGGCGACGCACAACCACTCGTCGCCGTACTACTCGACGCCCGCGGTCGGGGTGTGGCTGTTCCAGGACGCCTTCGAGCTGCGGGCGTTCGAGTACCAGGCACGCGCCATGGCCACCGCGATCGAGCGCGGCGCCGACAACCTCGTCCCGGCGCGGATGGGCGCGACGACGGTCCGCCACGACATCTACAAGGGCAACATCGCCGGCCCGGCGATCGCCGACGACGGCACCCCCGCCGGCTACCCCGACAGCCACGCCGACTTCGGCATGGTCGTCATGCGCTTCGACGACGTGTCGGACCCTGGGCGGCCGAAGCCGCTCGGCGTGTTCGTCAACCACGGCCAGCACCCGGAGTCCAACGACGCCTACGATCTGATCACCGCCGACTTCCTCGCGCCGCTGGAGCGCTTCGTCGAGCGCGACCTCGGCGTGCCGATGGTGTTCAGCCAGGGTGACGTCGGCAGCGCCGAGGGTCCCTACGACCGCGCGAACGCCCAGCGCCTGCCGGACGGTGTGCTGCGCGCGTGGGCCCACGTCGGCCACGCCCAGACCGAGCGCGGGGCGCGCTACCTCGCCGACTCGGTCGTGGCGGCGTTCGAGGCGATCGGCCGAGGCGACGCGCAGGTGCCGTTCTCGAGCAACTTCCCGGTCGAGGCGTCCAACGCCTGGGTGCCCGGCCCGTTGTCGCACCCGTACCCGAGCGTGTCGAACTGCCGCAGCGAGAGCACCGTCGAGGGCAACCCCGGCGCCCCGGCCGCAGGTCTGCCCGACTGCGCGCGGGAGGGTCGCAACGACAAGACGAACCTGCTGTGGGAGAACCTCAAGGCGCACGGGCTGCCGCTGCCCGACCACTACGACGCGCCCGGATTCGGGACGGTCGAGGAGAACGCGCGGCTGCACCTGCAGGCGTTCCGCGTCGGCGAGGTGCTGCTCGCCTCGTGCGCGTGCGAGGCGCAGATGGACCTCATCCTCAACCTCGAGACGCGCACCGACGCGGTGCCCGGCAACCTTTACAACGGCTTCGACTGGGGTGCGCAGTGCACCCGCGCCGACAACGGCAGCGACTGGGTCTGCCCGAACCCGACCAAGCCGGCCGAGACGCTGACCGTGAGCGACGCGCGCTACCGGCGGATGCGGGCGCAGGTCAACAACGACGCCGCCGGCTGGGACAAGCCTGAGAACGCCGTGGCGGCGAACTCGGAGCCGAGCGACCCGGCCAGGATCTGGGGCAACTTCACGCACGAGGAGCTTCCCGCGGAGCGCGGGTACCTGCTGCCGGTCGGCATCGGCCACGCCACCGACTACAACGGCTACACCGTCAGCTACCGCGAGTACATGAACCGCGACCACTACCGCAAGGCGCTGACGTCCTACGGCCCGCACACCGCCGACTACATCAACACCCGCCTGGTGCGCATGGCCGGGGCGATGAAGGGTGGCGCCCCGCTGACGCGCGAGCCGCACGACACCGCCTTCGCCGCCGACGAGGCGCGCCAGGAGAGCTTCGCGGTCGCGCTCGGGCGGGCGTCCGCGGCGGCCTACGACGCCTACTTCGCCAACCTCCCCGACGACGCGGGCCCGGCCGCGGCGCTGGCCCAGCCGGCTGACGTCGCGCGCTTCTCGGCCGCGACGTTCACGTGGCGCGGCGGCTCCAACGCCGTGGACAACCCGACGGTGCGCGTCGAGCGGCTGCGCGGCCAGCAGTGGCTGCCCTACGCCGACCAGTCCGGCGAGGTGCAGACGATGGTCGCCTTCCCCAAGGGCGCGGCCGGCGCCGCGCAGACCTTCGCCGGGCGCACGGAGTGGCGCTGGACCGCCAACTTCGAGGCCTTCGACGCCTTCCCGCGCCGCGTCCACCCCGACGGGCAGACCCCCGACGGCACGTACCGCTTCGTCGTCGACGGCGTCATCCGCTCCGGCGGCAAGACGACCCCGTACCACCTGGAGTCCGAGCCGTTCCGCATCGGCCCGTGGGAGGGGATCGCCCTGCGCGACGGCCGGGTCGAGCCCGACGGCGCCGTCTCGTTCTTCGTCGACGACATCGTCTACCCGCGCACGTACCCCTCGCCATTCCGCTTCGTCAAGGACGATGGCCGCACGACGATCTGCCGCACCTGCTCGTTCCGCCCGTGGGCGGAGCGCGGCGAGGTCGCGTCGGCCACCGTCACGGTGACCCGCGCCTCGGGTGCCGTCGAGCAGGTTCCCGCGAGCCTCGACGCTGACAGCGGCCGCTGGGTCGCTCCGGCGGCGCTTGCCCCCGGCGACACCGCCGCCGTCGAGCGGGGCGGCGTCGTCGACACCTACGGCGAGATCAACGGCGCCGCGCTGCCGCTCACGCCCTGACCTTCGCGCGGGCACGGCCGCGTAGCCTTGCCGGTATGCGCATCGGCGTCGTGACGTTTCCCGGCTCGTGCGACGACCGCGACGCCCGCCAGGCCGTCGCCGTGCTCGGCGCCGAGCCGGTCGCGCTGTGGCACGGCGACGCGGACCTCGCGGGCGTCGACGCCGTCGTGCTGCCAGGCGGGTTCAGCCACGGCGACTACCTGCGCACCGGCGCGATCGCCCGCTTCTCGCCGGTCATGGGCGCCATCCGCGACTTCGCCGGCCGCGGCGGGCCCGTGCTCGGCGTGTGCAACGGCTTCCAGGTGCTGTGCGAGGCGCACCTGCTGCCCGGGGCGCTGACCCGCAACGCCGGGCTGCGCTTCGTCGCTCGGCCGCAGCACATCCGCGTCGAGGCCGGGTCGGTGTGGACCGCCGGCGTCGCGCCAGGCACGGTGCTGGCGATCCCGATCAAGCACGGCGAGGGGCGCTACGTCCACCCCGCCCCGGACGAGCTGGCCGCCGCCGGGCAGGTGCTCGCCCGCTACTGCGCCCCCGACGGGACGGTCGACGACGCGGCGAACCCCAACGGCAGCGTCGCGAACATCGCCGGGGTCACCAACCGCGAGGGCAACGTCGCCGGGCTCATGCCCCACCCCGAGCACGCCGTCGAGGCGCTACTCGGCTCCACCGACGGTCGGCGCATCCTCGGGGCGGCCCTCGCCTCCGTCACCGCCTGACCCGCCGGTCCGGGACGCCGGCAAGCGGGTCGAGGCCGGCGGCGCGCAGTTCGGCCAGCGTGCCGGTCGCGCGGACGCGGCCGCCGTCGAGGAGCACCACCTGGTCGGCGTGGGCGAGCGCCGCCGCCCGGTGCGACACGACGAGCACCGTCGGGGCGGGCGCCCCGTCGCCGCGGCCGTCGAGCAGCCGGCGCCACAGCCGCTGCTCGGTCGCGGCGTCCAGCGCGCTGGACAGGTCGTCGAGCACGAGCAGCGCCGCCCCGCCGGCCAGCGCGCGAGCCGTCGCGGCGCGCTGCAGCTGACCGCCGGAAAGACGCACGCCGCGCGGGCCGACAACGGTGTCCAGACCGGCGGGCATCACGGCGACGTCGGTGTCGAAGGCGGCGCTGTGCAGCGCCGTGCGCAGCGGCTCGTCGGCGAGGTCGCGGCCGAGCAGCAGGTTGTCGCGCAGGCTCGCGCCGAACAGCCGCGGCACCTGCGGGACGAACGCACAGCGGGGCGGGACCATGAACGCGGCGAGGTCGTCGACGGGTGCGCCGTCGAACGTGACGGTGCCCTCGACGTCGCCGGCCAGGCCCAGCAGACCGCGCAGCAACGTCGACTTCCCCGCGCCCACCGGGCCGCAGACGACGGTGAACGACCCGGAGGGCAGGTCGAGGTCGACGCCGGAGACGCCGCCGCCACCGCGGTGGCGGACGCCGAAGCCGCGCAGCCGCACGGCCGCCGGGACGGGGCGCACGCCCGCCGGCGCCCCGGCCACCGTCCCCGCCCCGGCCGGCGCCCAATGGTCGAGCGGCAGCGCCCGCGGGCGCACCGCCTCGGTCTCGTCGCCGCCGGGCAGCAGCGCGGCCATCCGCCCCGTCGCCACCTCGGCGTGGCGCTGGCGCGCGAGGATCATGCCGGCCCACCGCGGCAGGCCCGCGAGCCACGTCAGGTAGCTGGCGAACAGCGCGAGGTCGCCGACGCTGAAGGTGCCCGCGCGCATGCGCCCCGCGACGAGCAGCAGCACCAGACCGATCGTGAGGTCAACGGTAGAGCCGTTGAGCGCGTAGAGCGCGTCGGTGAGCACCTTGTCGCGCAGCGACGTCCGCCGCCGCCGGGCGTTCAGCTCTCGCAGGCGCGCGACGATCCGGTCCTCGGCGCCGGCGACCTTGACGGCGAGCACGGCGGCGAACACGTCACCGAGGAAGCCGGTCACCCGGGCGGTGGCCTCGCGGTCCGCACGACGGACACGGCGGATGCGGTCGCTCAGGACGCGCGTTACGGCGAACGTCGCGACGAGCGGCGCAACGGCGACCAGGGTCAGCGTCGCGTCGACGCGCAGCAGCACGGCGACGGCCACGACCGCGAACGCCAGCGCCCCCGCCAGGTCGATCCAACCGTCGGCGAGCATCATGACGTCCTCGGCGTCGTCACGGAACACCGCGACGGCTTGTCCCGCGTCGCGCACCGGCGCCCCGGCCTCGGCGCGGCCGCTGACGAGCTGCGCCCGCAGCAGGTTCGTGCGCAGCAGCGTGTGGCCGGCGACCCACCACGGCACCCACACCGCGACCGCGGCGACGAAGACCACGAGACGTGTCACCTCGACCGCGGCGAGCACGACGAGCAGCGCCGTGACGGCGCTGACCGGCGCGCCGCCCGCGACCGCGTCGAACGTCGCCTGCAGCAGCAGGCCGACGACCGCGGGCACCGACCACCACGCCACCCACAGCAGCGCGGCGGCGACGAAGCGCCCCGGCCGGTGGCGCGCGGCGCCGAACGTCACCGCGAGCGCGCGACCGTTGCCGGCGGTCATGCCGGCACCTCCTGTGACTCTGACTCCAGCGCGAGCAGCCGCGCGAAGCGGCTGTCCGGGTCGGCGGCGAGGTCGCCGGGCGCACCGAGCTCGACGATCCGGCCGCCGTCGAGCACGACGACGAGGTCGGCGCGACGCACGGCGCGCAGGCGGTGCGCGATGACGATGCCGGTCCGCCCGGCGAGCAGCCGGTCCAGCGCGGCCTCGACGACCTCGGCGGTCGCCGGGTCGACGCGCGAGGACGCCTCGTCGAGCACGGCGAGCCCGGGGTCGCGCAGGCACGCCCGCCCGACGGCGAGTAGCTGCGCCTGTCCGGCGGACAGCCCGACGTCGCCCCCCAGGACCGTGTCGAGTCCGTCGGGCAGGGCCGTGAGCCAGCCGCCAAGACCGAGGTCGCCGAGCAGCTCGGACAGCGCAGCGTCGCCGGGAACGTCGTCACCGGCCGAGGCGAACAGCGTGAGGTTGTCGCGCACCGTCGCGTCGAACAGCTGCACGTCCTGCGTGACGATCGCGACCCGTCGGCGCAGCTCGGCGGGGTCGACGTCGCGCAGATCGACGCCGCCGAGCCGCACTGCGCCGGCGGTCGGGTCGAGCAGGCGCAGCGCGAGGCGTGCGAGCGTCGTCTTGCCGCCGCCGGTCGCGCCGACCAGCCCGACGACGGCGCCGGCTGGCACGTCGAGGTCGACGTCGGCGAGGACCGCGCGGCCGTCGTCGGCGTAGCAGAAGCTCACCCGGTCGAAGCGCACGGCCAGCGCCCCGGCGGGAAGCCGGCGGGCCCCTTCGGCGACGACGGCGGGTCGCTCGTCGAGCAGCGCGCGGATGCGTTCGGCGCCCGCGGCGGCGCGCTGCACCTGCTGGAGCTGCTCGGCGATCGTCTCGACGGGGCGGCGCAGGATCTGCACGTACTGGAACAGCAGGAACACCGTGCCGATCGTCGCGGCGCCGCGCCGGTGCAGCAGCCAGCCGGCGACGAGCATGAGCAGGCTGCCGAACGCGAACGCGCCGGTCGTCGTCGCCCACAGGCCGGCGCTCGCGCGTTCCGCGACGCGCATGGCGCGCAGGTGGGCGGCGCTGGCGCCGGTGTGGCGGTGCAGCGCGAAGTCGCTCGCGCCGAACGCGCGCAGGTCCTCGGCGCCGTCGAGCTGCTCCTCGACGACGCCGATGACCTCGGCGTAGGCGGCCCGCTCCGCGGTCGTCGCCGGCACGGCACGGTCGCGCAGGCGCACGACCAGCCAGCCGACGCCCGCGGCGTAGGTCGCCATGGCCGCACCGACGCGCCAGTCCTCGAGCGTGACGAGCACGACCGCGCCGGCCAGGGTGAGCGCTCCGCCGACGACCTTGAACACGACGTCGGTGAACAGCTTGGTGATCGCGGTGGCGTCGCCGTCCACGCGCTCGATCAGCGTCCCGGGCGAGGTCTTGGCGTGGAACGCGAGGTCGAGGCCGAGCACCGACGCGGTGGCGCGTTCGCGCAGCGCGTTGGTCGACGACCACGCCATCCGCGTGGCGGCGTAGGTCGTCGCGACCGCCGCTGCCTGCGCCGCGAGGCCGAGCACGACGTACGCCCCGGCGACCGCCAGCAGCGCCGTCAGCGGCGCGTCGGCGACCGCGCGGTCGATGAACGCGCGCAGCAGCTGCGGGCCGGCCAGCGGCAGCGCCGACGCGACGGTCAGGACGACGGCGAGGGCGCCGAGCGCGAGCCGGTTACGGCGGAGCAGCTCGGCGAACAGCGCCCAGGAGGACGAGCGGGAGGCCATGGTGGTGCCTTTTCGCGCACGAACGGCGCGGGAGCGGTGGCGAGGGGGAGCGGTGGGCCGGCGAGCCGGCGCCCGCGGTCAGCGGCGGGCGCGGAAGCGGAAAGCGCCGGCCGGCTGGGCGAGATGGACGAGCAGCGTCGAGAGCCGAGCGTGCATCGTCCCTCCCCTCGCGTGCAGCGGTGCGACCCGTCGTCGCACCATGGCCGCCAGCACCGTACGGCCGCCGCCGGGGCGGCGTCAACCCCTTCGCGCGACGGCGACAGCTCACGCAGACGCTTGGGCCCGTCACGTTGCATGAATATGCAAAAAAGTGCATAGTTCTTGCCATGGGTTGCAGCGTCGGTGTCGCGGGTGCCTCCGGGTACGCGGGGGCGGAGGTGCTGCGCCTGCTGCAGCAGCATCCCGCGCTTCGGGTTTCCGTCGCGGCCGCTGCACATGAGGCGTCGCTGCGGTCCGCCGCACCCTGGCTCGACCTCGACATGCCGGTCGCTGCCGCCACTGTCGAGGCCTTCGACGGCTGCGATGTCGTCTTCCTCGCGACACCCGCCTCGGTCAGCGGTGCATTCGCGCCGGCCCTATGCGACGCCGGCACGCGCGTCGTGGACCTGTCGGGCGCGTTCCGCCTGACCCCGCACGCGTTCGCCGCGGCGTACGCGCTGGACCCGCCAACGCCTGAGCGGATGCCTGCGCCCTACGGCTTGCCCGAGCTGTTCCGCGACGAGGTCGCGGGAGCGGACCTCGTCGCCAACCCCGGCTGTTACCCGACGGCCGCGCTGCTCGCGCTTGCCCCCCTGCGCGACGTCGTGCAGCCCGAGACGGTCGTGGTGACCGGGATTTCGGGGACCAGCGGTGCGGGGAAGGCCTTGAGCGACCCGCTGCACGTATCGCATGCCCTCCACGAGGTGCGTCCCTACGGCGGACCACACCACCGTCACCGGCCCGAGATGACGCGGATCTGGCAGCGGCTTGCCGGACCGCTCGCGTCGGTCACGTTCGTGCCGCACGTCGTGCCGACGACGCGCGGGCTGGTCTGCACTGTGGCCGCGTCCCTGCGTGACGATCTCGACGACGATGCACTCCACGCCCTTTTGCAGGGCAGCTACGCGGCGGAGCGGTTCGTGCGCGTGCTCGCACCCGGGTGCTGGCCCGGCACCGCGACGCTGCGCGGTAGCAACCTCGCCGTGGTCGGCGGTGTGGTCGACCGCGACACAGGGCGGGTCACCGTGGCCTGTGCGATCGACAACCTCGTCAAGGGCGCCGCCGGCCAAGCCGTGCAGAACGCCAACGTGATGCTCGGCCTGCCCGAGGACGCCGGGCTGCCGACGCAGGGAATCTATCCGTGAGGCCTTCGACGTTGACCGAGACCTCAGCGGCGCCTCAGGTGGTCATCGAGCCGGTGGGCGGTGGCGTCTGCGCCCCTTCGGGGTTCCGCGCGGCGGGCATCGCTGCCGGGCTTCGCCGCAGTGGCCGGCGCGACGTCGCTCTCGTCGCCGCTGACCGGACGGTGTCCGCCGCCGCCGTGCAGACGCGCAACCAGGTGGCCGCCGCCCCGGTCCAGCTGACCGCCCGGCACGTCGCCGACGGTCGCGCGCGTGCCGTGTTGCTCAACTCGGCCAACGCCAACGCCTGCACTGGCGCAGGCGGGATGGCGATCGCGTACGACTCGGCGTCGGCCGCGGCGGCCGTCCTCGGCTGCAACGCCACCGACGTCCTCGTGTGCTCCACCGGCGTCATCGGCGTGCCCTTGCCGCGGGAGCGGCTTCTCGCCGCCGTCCCACGCGTGGCTGCGGCGCTTGCGCTCGACGGCAGCATTTCCGCCGCGGAGGCGATCATGACCACCGACACCGTTGCCAAGCAGGCTGCCGTGCGTGTCGCCGACGAGCATGGCGAGTGCGTGGTCGGGGCGATCGCGAAGGGTTCGGGGATGCTTGCGCCGGAGCTGGCGACGATGCTGTGCGTCGTCACCACCGACGCGCTGCTCGACCCGTCGCCGTTGCAGTCGCTGCTGACCAGCTCCGTCGAGCGCACGTTCAACCGCATCTCTGTCGACGGATGCATGTCGACCAACGACGCGGTCATCGCGCTCTCCTCGGGCGATGCACCGCGCGCGCCGACGCCCGAGACGATCGCGGCCGGCTTCGCGCACGTTCTCGGTGTCCTCGCCGAGGCGCTCGTGCGCGACGGCGAAGGTGCCAACCACCTGGTGCGCATCCGCGTGTCCAGCGCCGCCAGTGAGGACGACGCCGTCGGTGTCGGGCGCGCCGTCGCGAGCAGCGTCCTGTTTCGCACGGCGGTCGCCGGCGGCGACCCCAACTGGGGACGCGTGCTGGCGGCCATGGGCGCCGGCGCCGTGCGCTTCGACCCCCGCCGGGTGACCGTGACGTTCGGCGGCGTCACCGTCTGCCGCAACGGCGTCGCCGTGCCCTTCGACCGCACGCGGGTCGAAGCGGCCATGCGTGACTACGAGATCGACGTGGGCATCGACCTCGGGGCCGGTCCGGCGGACGCGACGTTTCTGACCGCCGATCTCACCTACGACTACGTGCGCATCAACGCGGACTACACGACGTGAGCGCGGCGATGATGGCGAACCGATGGTCGAGGCGCACGGTCGTCGTCAAATACGGGGGGGCGACGGTGGGCTCGCCGGGGACGTTCGCCGGTGATGTCGTCCGGCTGCGGGCGGAGGGGGCGCGCCTCGTCGTCGTTCACGGTGGCGGCGTGCAGATCACCGCGCTGTCGCGGCGCCTGGGGCTGACGCCGCACTTTGTCGACGGGCGACGCGTGACCGACGAGGCGACGCTGGAGTGCGTCCGGCTGGCGCTGCTGGGGGACGTCAACCCGCGCCTGGTGAACCTGCTCGGCGATGCCGGTGTGCCGGCTGCAGGCGTCGCGGGCACCGACACCGCACTCCTGCGCCTGCGCCCGGTCGACGAGCTCGGGTTGGTCGGCGAGGTCTCGGCCGTCGAACCGGCGTTGCTCGAGCACCTGCTCTCGGCGGGCTTCGTGCCGGTGGTCGCGGGCCTCGGGCGCGACGCTCTTGGAGTGGTGCGCAACGTCAACGCCGACAGCGTCGCCGCGGCCGTCGCCGCGGCGTTGCGTGCCGACGCGCTGGTGCTGTTGTCCGACGTCGCGGGGGTCTACGAGGGTTTCGGGACCGCTGAGCAGACGCTGCTGCAGTCGGCGTCGGTGCCGCGGCTACGGGCCCTTCTCGCGGGCGGGGACGCGACCAGCGGCATGATTCCCAAGGTGCGAGCGCTGCTGTCAGCAGCCGAGGCCGGCGTGCCGCGCTGTCACGTGGTGGACGGGCGGGAAGCGCACGCGCTGACGCGGGCCCTTGACGGGATGACGGGCACCACGGTGTCGGCCGCCGTCGCCGCATGACCACGCTCGCCGAGCGCGAGGCCGCGGCGATGCTGCCGGTCTACGCCCGCCAGCCGGTCACCTTCGTGCGTGGCGACGGCAGCTGGCTGATTGACGACGAGGGCCGGCGCTACCTCGACGCGCTGTCGGGGCTGGCGGTCACGTCGCTGGGCCATGGCCACCCGTCCGTCACGGAGGCCGTCGCCGAGCAGGCGCGCACGCTGGTGCACACCTCGAACCTGTTCTTCACCAAACCGCAGGTCGCGTTGGCCGAGCGCCTTCGTGAGACCCTCGGCTGGCCCGACGGAAAGACGTTCCTGTGCAACTCCGGGGCCGAGGCCAACGAGGCCGCCCTGAAGCTGGCCCGGCGTCACGGCAAGCGCCAGCGCGCCGACAAGGTGCGCGTCGTCGCGCTCGAAGGCGGCTTTCACGGGCGGCTGCTCGGCGCGCTCGCGCTGACCGGCGACCCGACGAAGCACATGCCGTTCGAGCCGCTCGGCGACTGGGTGACCCACGTGCCGTACGACGATCCAGCGGTGCTCGCGGGGGCGGTTGACGACCGCACGTGCGCGGTGTGGCTCGAGGTCGTGCAGGGCGAGGGCGGCGTGCGTCCCGTCCCCGACGAGGTGCTCGTCGCTGCCCGCGCCGCCGCCGAACGCCACGGTGCGCTCGTCGTCGTCGACGAGGTACAGACGGGGCTGGGGCGGCTCGGCGCCTGGTACGGGTGGCAGACGGTCGGCGCGCGCGACGTGGACGGCCAGTTCGTCCCGGACGTGGTGTGCCTCGCCAAGGCGCTGGGCAACGGGCTGCCGGTCGGCGCGATCGTCGCTCGGGGTGCGGCAGCGGACGCGTTCGGCCGTGGCGATCACGCCTCGACGTTCGGCGGAGGGCCGGTGGCGTGCGCAGCCGCCCTCGCGGTCCTCGCGACGATCGAGCGCGACGGTCTCGTGGAACGCGCGGCAAAGCTGGGCGCGTCGCTGGAGCGGGGGCTGCGCGAGCTGGCCGAACGCTGCGACCTGGCGCTGAGCGTCCGAGGGCGCGGCCTGCTGCTGGCGCTGACGCTGGCCGCTCCTGTCGCACGCGATGTTGTCGCCGCGGCGCTGCGGCGAGGGCTCGTCGTCAACGCCGTCACGCCCGACGCGGTGCGCCTCGCCCCGCCGCTCACCCTGACCGACGGTGAGGCCGACGAGGTGGTCTCGCGGCTGGAAGCCGCGCTCTCGGATTGCCTGAAGTAATGTCGGCCACCGTGACCGCGGACCGGGACCGCCGGCGAGACCTTGTGCGGCGCTTGGTCGGCACGCGCGAGATCACGTCACAGGTCGAACTCGTCGCCCTGCTCGCTGCGCACGGCGTCGACGCGACCCAGGCGACGGTCAGCCGCGACCTCGAGGAGCTCGGCATCGCCAAGATGCGCGGCACCGACGGTCGCAGCTTCTACGCCCTGCCCGCCCCCGGCGGCGTCTCGCAGCTGCTGCGACAGTTCGCGACGGCCATCGCCTCCTCCGGCAACCTCGCCGTCGTCCGCACGCCGCCGGGAGCCGCGTCGGCTGTCGGCAGCGCGATCGACGCCGCCGCGATCGACGGCGTGCTTGCCACCGTGCAGGGCGACGACACGCTCCTGGTCGTCGCGGAGGAAGGGGTCGCTGGCCGCGACATTGCGGACCGGTTGGAGGCGATGAAGACCGGCCGCTGACGGTCGGCCGCCCGGTCCCCGCGGTCCGAGCGTCGGTTAGATTCGCCGGCGTGAGCGAGGTCCCCGCCCCGGCGCCCAACGCTCCGCAGCTCGCCAAGGAGCTGGGGCTGACCGACGACGAGTACGAGCGGGTCGTCGCCACGCTCGGGCGGGTGCCGTCGACCGCGGAGCTCGGCACCTACTCGGTGATGTGGTCGGAGCACTGCTCGTACAAGTCGTCGAAGGCCTACCTGCGCGAGCTGCCGACCGACGGCCCGGCGATCCTCGTCGGCCCCGGCGAGAACGCCGGCGTCGTCGACGTCGGCGGCGGGCTCGCGGTGACGTTCAAGATCGAAAGCCACAACCACCCGAGCTTCGTCGAGCCGTTCCAGGGCGCGGCGACCGGCGTCGGCGGAATCATCCGCGACATCCTCACGATGGGCGCGCGGCCGGTGGCGCTGCTCGACCCGCTGCGCTTCGGCGACCCGGCCGACGCGCGGACCCGCGCGATCGTCGACGGAGTCGTGCGCGGCATCGGCCACTACGGCAACTCGATCGGCGTCGCGACCGTCGGCGGCGAGACGGTGTTCGACCGGCCTACGCCGGCAACCCGCTCGTCAACGTCCTGTGCGTCGGCGTGCTGCCGGCCGACGCGATCCAGCGTGCCCGCGCCGAGCGCCCCGGCGACGTCGCCGTGCTCATCGGCCAGCGCACCGGCCGCGACGGGATCGGCGGCGCGTCGGTGCTTGCGTCGGCCGAGTTCGACGCCGCGGGACTGGACGGCGCGAAGCGGCCCAACGTCCAGGTCGGCGACCCGTTCGCCGGCAAACTGATGGTCGAGAGCTGCCTCCAGCTGTACGCCGAGGACCTGCTGTCGGGGATCCAGGACATGGGCGCGGCCGGCATCGCCTGCTCCACCGCCGAGATGGCGTCGGCGGCCGGCATGGGGATGCGCGTCGACCTCGACCGGGTGCCGCTGCGCGAGCCGTCGATGGACGCCTGGGAGATCCTGTGCTCGGAGTCCCAGGAGCGGATGCTCGCGCTCGTCCGCCCCGACCGCGTCGAGCGGGTCTTGGCCGTCTGCCGCCGCTGGGGGATCGACGCGACGCCGATCGGCGAGGTGACCGCCGGCGACCGCCTGGTGTTCGTCCACCGCGGTGCGGTCGTCCACGACGCGCCCGCGGCGTCGCTGGCCGACGACGGGCCGGTCTACCAGCGCCCCGTCGCGGATTGGGTCCACCCCGACGCCGGCGAGGACGTCGACGCGGCGCCGCCGCCGGCCGACCTGCACGCCGCGGCGCTGGCGGTGCTGGCCTCGCCCAACGTCGCGTCGCCGCGCTGGGTCACCGAGCAGTACGACAGCCTCGTCGGCTCGGCGACCGTGCTCGGCCCGGGGGCCGACGCGGCGGTGCTGCGACTGCACGACGGCGCCGGCGAGCTGCCGCCGCCGACCGCGCGCGGCGTCGCGGTCGCGGCCGACGGCAACCACCGCTGGTGCGCGCTGGACCCCGCCGCCGGCGCGCGACTGGTCGTCGCCGAGGCGGCGCGCAACGTCGCGTGCACTGGGGCGGTGCCGGTCGCGGCGACGAACTGCCTGAACTTCGGCTCGCCGGAACGCCCCGAGATCATGGGCCAGTTCCGCGACGTCGTCCGCGGGATGGCCGAGGCCTGCCGGGCGCTGGGCACGCCGATCACCGGCGGCAACGTCAGCTTCTACAACCAGACCGGCGCCGTGCCGATCCCCCGACGCCGGTCGTCGGGGTGCTCGGCACGCTCGACGCCGCCGCCGACGCCGTCGGCGCGGCGTTCGTCGCCCTGGGCGACGCCGTGTTTCTCGTCGGCGCCCCGACGCGTCCGGGCCTCGGCGGGTCGGAGTACCTCGCCGTCGTCGCGGGGCGGGTCGCGGGCGCCCGCCGGCGGTCGATCTCGACGAGGAGGGCGCGCTGCACCGGCTGCTCGTGGACGCCGCCGCCGAGGGACTGCTGCGCAGCGCCCACGACGTTAGCGTCGGCGGGCTGGTCGCCACCGTCGTCGAGTCGTGCCTGCCGCGCCGCCTCGGGGTGCGCCTGACCGCTGAGGACAGCGTCGCCGCGCACCAGTGGCTGTTCAGCGAGTCGCCGACCCGTGTCATCGTCACGACCGACCATGCCGCGGCCCTGCAGGCGCGATGCGACGACCTCGGGGTGGGCTGCCGCCCGCTGGGCGTCGTCACCGCCGGCCCCGCGATCGAGCTCGGCGGCGTCGTGACGCTCGACGTCGGGGAGGTCGCCGAGCTCGCCGCGACGGCGCTGCCCCGCGCGCTCGGGGCCTGACCGGTCAGGTCCCCGCCGGGTCCATCGTTCCCGACGTCGGCACGCCGCCGGCCTCGGACAGCGGTGCCGCGTCGCCGCCGCCAGGCAGCGCGGCGCGCTCGATCGCGGCGAGCACCGACTTGCGGTTGCGGTGGGTCGTCTCGTACTCGGTCAACAGCCGCAGCTCGTCGGTGGACAGCGAGTCGATGCCCGCGATGACCTGCGCCGCCGGCTTGCTGGCGAGCTCTTCGATGTGGCTTTCGAAGGTCCGCAGGTGCGGGCTGTCGTCGAGGATCGGGGTCCGCGTCGGCTCTTGGACCGTGCCGAGCTGTGACGCCGGGATCTCGCGTTCGACCGCCTCGATGACCTCGGCCGTGGAGGCGGCTTCGGTCATCGTCGCCGCCGGTGGCGTCACCCCGGGCGGCGCGGTCATCGCCTGGGTGTCCGGTGGCGTCGCCGGCGGACGCAGCGCGCGCGCCGACGCGTCGAGCAGCTTCGCGGTGAGCGACAGCACCTGGGCGGCGCCGCCCAGCGTGCCGGAGACGACGGTGCGCAGCGTCGGCATGAGTCCTCCTTGCACGGGCGCGGCTACTGCTGGGTTTGCTGCTGCTCGCGGCGTTGCAGCTCGGCGGCCATCGCCTCGCGCTGTTCCTGCGCCGCGCTCAGCGCCTCGTCGCTGTCCTCGGTGGCGATGCGCGATTCCTGCTCGTCGACGCGCGCGATGCCGTCGCGCAGCTCCTCGTCGGTGTGCTTGCTGTAGTCGGTCGGATGCGTCATCGCCACGGGTCTCCTTGCCGCTGGGATCGGCGGAATACCCGGCGCCGGAGTGGGGCTAACGCGAGCGTGCGCCGACGCCGGTGCGCAGCTCGCCGATCCGCGCCGGTCCGGTCGTGGCGCGCGCCAGCGGCGGTGTCGGCCCGTCGCCGCCGGCACCCAGAGCGGCGACGAAGCGGGCAAGCACGTCGTCGGCACGCTCGCGGGGGGTCCAGCCGAGCACCTGTCGCGCCCGGTCGGTGGCCATGAGCGGCGCGGCCAGCGCGAGGTCGACCCAGCCCGGCTCGGTCGGCTGCAGACGGGCGCGCCAACTCAGCGCCGCGCCGGCGCGCAGCAGACCCGGTGACACCGGCAGCAGCCTGGCATCGAGCGCTCGCGCCATCGTCGGTGGGTCGAGGACGGGGTCAGCCGCGAGGTTGAACGGGCCGCGCGCGTCGCCGGTCACCGCGGCGCGGAACGCCTCGGCCGCGTCGTCGGTGGACAGGCACTGCAACACCAGCCGCGGCACGTCCGGCACCACCGGGACGCCGACGCGGCGCAGCAACGCGGTCGGCAAGAACGGGCCCGCGAACAGCCGACGCACGCCGGTGGCCGCGCTCGGCTTGAACATCAGCCCTGGGCGCAGCCGCACCACGCGGACGTCGGGGTGGCGTTGTTCGAAGGCGTCGAGTTGCCGTTCGGTGGACGCTTTGTGGCGCGAGTACACGGACCCGGCGACGCCGCCGGTCGGCCAGTCCTCGTCGACGCCGCGGTCCTTCGGTCCTGGCGAGTAGGCGCCGATCGACGACGCGTAGACCACCGCGCCGACGCCCGCGGTCGCGGCGGCCTCGAGCACGCGGCGGGTGCCGACGACGTTCACGCGCCACAGCGCCATCTCGTCGCGCGAGGGCTGGATCAGCCACGCGAGGTGCACGACGACGTCCGCGCCGGCGAACGCCCCCGAGAGGTCATCGGTGGCGATGTCGAGCGCGGGCCAGTCGACCGCGTCGGCATGCCACGTGGGACGCCGACGGGCCACGCCCACGATCGTGTCGACGGCGGGATCGGCCACGAGCGCCTCGACGAGGCTCGTCCCGAGGTTGCCGCTGGCGCCCACGACGACGACTCGCATCGCCGCGAGCCTGCCCTGGCGCCGGCGCGGCCACACCGTAGGGTCGGCCGGGATGATCGCGACCTCCGACGCCCCGCCGGCCGCCTCGCGCTGGCGCGCCTCGCCGGCGCGGCTGGTGCGCCTGCTCGCCGGGCTGTGGCTGTTCGGCACCGGGGACGCGCTGTTGCTGAGCGCGGCGCTGGGCAACGCTCCGTGGACGGTGCTCGCCGAGGGCGTCGCGCTGCACACCCCGGTCACCGTCGGCGTCGCGACGCAGCTGATCGGCGTGGTCGTGTTGTGCGGCTGGCTGCCGCTGCGCGAGCGCCCCGGCCTGGGCACGGTGCTCAACGTCGCGGTCATCGGCGTCGCGATCGACGTGATGCTGTCGCTGTTCGCGCTGCCGGCAGGGGTCGGGTGGCGCGTCGCCGCGCTGGCCGGCGGCACGGTGCTCGTCGGCGTCGGCAGCGGGCTGTACCTGACCGCCGAGCTGGGGCCCGGCCCGCGCGACGGCTGGATGACCGGGCTGCACCGGCGTTACGGCTGGCCGCTGGCGCGCGTGCGTGCCGCGATCGAGCTGTCGGTGCTCGCGCTGGGCGCCGCCCTCGGCGGCACCGTCGGGGCGGGCACGATCGTCTTCGCGGTGCTCATCGGCCCAGCCGTCGGTGCGGCGGTGCGCGTGCTCGGCCGCCGCCCCGCCGACGCCGCGACGGTCGGGGCGCCTCGCGCGTAACTCCGGTAAGGTTACGGCGAGACGTAAAGTTACGGAGATTGGATGGCGCGCAGCCCGGAGAGCAACCCGTTCACTCCAGGCTTCGGCAACCTCCCACGCGTCTTCGCGGGACGCAAGGCCGAGTTCAGCGACCTCGAGCTCATGGTGGGCCGCTTGGCGGCCGGCGTGTACGAGCAGCCGCGGCTGGTGACCGGCGACCGCGGGGTCGGCAAGACGACCCTGCTGCGGGAGTTCGAAGAGGAACAGACCGAAGCCGGCCGCTGGGTCGTTCGTGTCGCCGCGACGCGCGGTGACGCGGTGATCCGCAGGCTGGCCCGCCAGCTGGGCGCCGTGCTTGAGGAGCGCGACGCCCGCGTAGGACTGTCCCGGAAGGCCGCCGCCGCGCTCGGTCGCCTGTCCGGGGTCGAGGTGGCCGGCGTGGGCGTGCAGCTCAACCCTCGCCAAGCCGGCCCCGACGACCGGGCCGCACAGCTCGCGGACCTGCTCGGCAACGTCGGCGAGCTCGCCCGCGAACAGCACACCGTGATCCTCCTGCTCGTCGACGAGGCGCAGAACATCAGCACGCCCGCGATCGCCGACCTGTTCTTCGCGATCCAGGA
>JAUJMS010000012.1:38333-48281 GCA_030446745.1 Egibacteraceae bacterium
GCCTTCGACGCCGACGCCGCGGACCTCGTCGTGGAGGCGTCCGGCGGCTACCCGTACTTCCTGCACGTCGTCGGCTCGCATGTCTGGAACGCCGGCAACGGAACGGTCATCACCGCCGACGAGGCGCGGGCCGGCATCGCGGCGGCGCGCGCCTATCTCGACGCCTTCTACGAGGAACGTCTCCGCGAGCTCACCGCCGCCCAACGCCGCTACCTCGACGCCGCCGCCGCCCTGCCGGCGCCCGACCGCACCGCCGGCACCGTCGCCGCCGCCCTCGGCGCAACCTCACGCCAGGTCGCATCCACCTGGCAGGCGCTGACCGGCCGCCACGGTCTTCTCCGCCCGGCCGGGGGGCGCGGCCACCTCGACTTCACCCTCCCAGGCCTCGACGCCTACCTGCGCAGCGCCTCGTCCTGACCGCGCTTCCGTGGTCCGGTCGCACGGACCACGGCGATGGCCATGCCATCGTGGCCTTTGACGCCGACTTGTTGGATGACCGCCGCGGTCACGCGCGGATCAGCAGCGAGTGCAGCGTTGAACCGCTGGATCCCGACGACGGCTTCATCATCCGCTGCTCCGAGGGTGACCTTGCCCCCGCGCACCACGTTGTCGGCGACGATGAGCGTGCCCGGCCGAGACAGCTGCAGCGCAGCGTCTAGGTGCTCGGTGTAGGCAGGCTTGTCGGCGTCGATGAACACCATGTCGTAGGGGTCGGCGCCGTTGTCGCGCAGGTCCTTCAGTACGCCGAGTGCCGCACCAACACGGACCTCGACGCGATCGCCAAGGCCGGCATGAGCGAGGTTTTCTCGTGCCACGGCGGCGTGCCGTGGCTCGACTTCGAGGGAAAGCAGGCGTCCGTCGACCGGCAGCGCGCGGGCCAGCCAGATGGTGCTGTAGCCGCCGAGTGTTCCGATCTCGAGGATCGACCGTGCGCTGCAGGCGAGGGCCAGGACGTGGAGGAACCGGCCCAGACTGGGCCGACACGTGGATGGGAGGCAACCCGGCTGCCGCAGAGCGTTCGAGCGCCTTCCGCAGCACGTCGTCCTCACCGCCGAAAAGGTGCTCGAGGTACGCATCAACCGTGGCATAAAGCTTGTCGGTCACGTAGCCCTCGAGCCTTGGACGGTTGGTAAGGCACGCTAAACGCTGAGGAGGTTGTGCGGGCGACGTCCGTGACGTCCAGCGCCCCGGGCGCTGGCGGCTCACGCGGCGGCGCGGGCTCGCAGGTTTCCGGCTGCCCGCCGCAGCGGCTCGTCCAGACCGTGTTCGTCCAGCCACTGCAGGGGCGTGCGGCCGTCGAGGTCGCGGCGGGGACCGGTCAGCCACGCGGCCAACGTCAGCTCGTCCACTCGCCCGCGCGGCAACAGTCGCCACAAGGCCAGGGCATCCTCGCGTGGCTGGAGCCGCCCGGGGGCTGGCCGGAACTGAAACGCCGGCCAGGCCACCGACCGTCACGGGTCTTGATGCCGATCAGGCGGCCCTCGGCGCTGCGCGTCCGTACCGCCTGGCCGCTGATCGGGCGCGCGTTGACGCCGGGAAGGAGGCGCCGCAGCGCGCCGGTCGTGTACACGGGGCCCAGCCGCTGCGCGAAACGGTTCGGTCGCGTCAGCTCGCGGTCGAGCGGAGCGACGCCCCGTCCGCGGTCGGCTTCTTCGGGGCTGGCTGAGCCGGGACCATGCAGCAATCCTCCCAAGTGCCCCAAGCCCAAGAGGCCAAAGCCGTTCAGCGGGGCGTGTGGGCCATCCGCTCGGCGCTGTCGGATGGCGCTGCGGGGTCGCGGTCGCCGGGGGAGGCGGCGCAGGCGAGCTGGTGGACGGCGGTGATCAGCGCCATGTGCGTGAAGGCCTGCGGGAAGTTGCCGAGCAGCTCGCCGGTGGCGGGGTCGTACTCCTCGGCGTACAGGCCGAGGTCGTTGGCGGTGGCGAGCAGCGCCTCGAACAGCGCCACCGCCTCGTCGTAGCGGTCCTGCATCGCGAGGACCTCGACGAGCCAGAAGCTGCACATCAAGAACGTCGCCTCGTGGCCGGGCAGCCCGTCGTCGCTGGACTCGGTGCGGTAGCGGCGCACGAAGCCGTGCGGGCCGACCGCGAGGTCCTCGCGGATCGCGGCGACGGTGGCGACCATGCGCGGGTCGTTGGGGGCGACGAAGCCGACCATCGGCAGCAGCAGCAGCGCTGCGTCGACCTCGCGTGAGCCGAAGCACTGCACGAAGCAGCCTCGTTGGGGATCGACGCCGTCGCGCTCGATCGCGGCGCGGATCTCGTCGCGCGTCGCCCGCCACGCGGCGACGTTCGCGCGCCCAACGCGGTCTCCTCGACCATGCGGATGCCGCGGTCCAGCGCCACCCACAGCATCACCTTGGACTGGACGAACTGGCGCGCGCCGCGGATCTCCCACAGCCCGCAGTCCGGCTGGCGCCACACCCGCCGCCTCGTCGATCAGCTGGGACAGAAAGCGCCACTCCTCGGCGCCGATCTCTTCGTGCGCGCGGCGCCACAGGTGCGCGGCGTCGAGGATGTGGCCGTAGACGTCGAGCTGGCGCTGCGTCGCGGCGCCGTTGCCGACGCGCACCGGCCGCGAGCCGCGGTAGCCGTCGAGCGCGACGGTGTACTCGGGCAGGTGACGCTCGCCGTAGACGCCGTACATGATCTGCAGGTCCTCGGCGGTGCCCGCAGCGGAGCGCATGAGGAAGTCGCGGAAGCCGCGAGCGACCTCGGGATGGCCGGCCAGCGACAGCGCGGCGAGCGCAAGCGTCGAGTCGCGCACCCAGCTGTAGCGGTAGTCCCAGTTGCGCACCCCGCCCAGCTCCTCGGGCGACGTCGTCGGCGCCGCGACGATCGCCCCCGTCGGAGCGCACGTCAGCCCCTTGAGCACCACCGCCGAGCGCGCACCTGCGCCGCGTACGGACCGCTGTCCGCGGTCGCCGCCGACCACGCCTCCCACCACGCGAGCGTCTCGTCCAGGCGCGCGTCGATGGTCGCCGCCGAGCACAGCGTCGGGTCGAGGTTGTGCGGGCGCTGCGTCGTCACCGCGAAGCGCGCGCGCGCTCGCCCGCACGGACGCTGCAGCGCCCGTACAGGTGGATGCGCTCCTCGTCGACGTCGAGGCGGACGTCCGAGGAGACCACCAGCGCGCTGTCGCCGCCGACGGCGGTGAACGCCCCGGTCGCGGCGCGCCGCAGCCACGGGCGCAGCTCGCCGTAGCTGAAGCGCGGCTCGACGCACACGTCGAGGACCACCTCGCCGTCGACGCCCTCGACGACGCGCAGCAGTTGCCGCGCGGATCGCGTTGCCCGCCGCGGTGCATCGCGAAGCCGTCGAAGATGCGCACCGTGCCGGTCGGCGTCGCCACCGTCGTCTCGACCACCAGCGAGTCGCCGACGTAGCGGCGCGACCACTGCTGCGCGTCGACGGGCGTGATCGCGAAGTGGCCGCCCTGGTGCCAGTCGAGCAGGCGGCCGAACACGCTCGGCGCGTCGAAGCGGCGCAGGCAGGCCCAGTCGATCGACGCCTGCCGGCTGACCAGCGCCGCCGAGTGGCAGTCCGCGAGCAGCGCGTAATCACCGATCGGCGGGTACGGGGCGGGCATCGTCGCGGGATGCTAACGACCGCGGGGAGTGGGGCCCGACGGGGCGGGGCGTCGCAACCCAGACCGCTGGGCCGGCGCTGCCGGCGGGAACACTCGAACCGACGACGCAGGAGGCAGCCATGGACACACCGTCCGCGTTGACCGGCACGCTGCTGTGGGCCTTCGCGGGCGCGCTCGTGGCGCTGTGACTGCTGAGCATCCTCAGCATCGGCGTGTTCCTCATGCCCGCGGCCGTGGCGCTCGTCGTCGCCGCCGCGCGTCACGCCGGCGGCGGCCGCGCGCTGCTCGGCATCCCGCTGGGCGCGGGTCCTCTGCTGCTGGTTCTCGGGGCGCTGTACGCGGGCACGTCCTAGCCGTGCCCGAGCAACGCGACGCTGACGCTGGCGCCCGGCCAGACCGCGGCCAGCTGCGGCGGCTTCGACCCGGTGCCGTGGCTGGCGGTCGGGGCGTTGGCGATCGCCGCAGCGCTGGCGGGGTACGCGATCGCGGCGCGCCGGGGCGCGCCCGCCGCGTAGACGCCAGCGCAACAAAGGCAGCGCCGCCCGGCGTCGTCGGCCTACGTCGGGGCGGGCGCTGGTGCGCCCCGGCGGCGCTCGCGCAGGTAGCTCGCACCCCGCGTGACGCTTGCGGTGACCGGGATCGCGAGGAACGCGCCGAGCACGCCGAGCAGCACCGCCCCGGCGGTGAGCGCGGCCAGCGTTGCGAGCGGGTGCAGCGACGTGGCTTTGCCGAGCACGACCGGGGCGAGCAGGTCGCCCTCGACCTGTTGGACGACCACGATGACGACGAGCAGGATCAGCGCGTCGGTCACTCCAGAGGTCGCCAGCGCCACGAGCACCGCGACGCGCCCGCGAGGACCGCCCCGACGATGGGGAACAGCCCGCCGACGAACACGAGCACGGTCAGCGGGAGGGCGAGCGGGATGCCGAGCACCACGATCGCGATGCCGATGAGCGCCGCGTCCACCAGGGCGATGAACAGCTGGCCGCGCACGTACTGGCCGATCGTCTCCCACGCCCGCACGCCGACGGCAGCGGCGTCGTCGCGCACGGACTCGGGGAACAGGTCGCGCAGCCACGCCGCGATGCGCCCGCCGTCCTTGAGGTAGAAGAACAGCGCGACCAGACCGAACAGCACGCCGGCGATGGTCTCCGTGACGGCGACGAGCGCGCCGAGCACCCCGGCGCCGAGGTTGCCGCCGCCGGCAGTGATCTGCTCGCGAGCGCGGGCGACGAGGGTCTCCAGGCGGATAGGACCAAGCCCGAACGGCCCGTTGGCGAGGAAGCGCTCGACCGCCGCGATGCCGTCCTGAATCGACTGGCCGAGTCCGTCGAGCTGCGCGGCGACCGACGGGACGAGGAACGCCACCACGCCGGCGATCACCCCCGCCGCCAGACCCAGTGCGATGAACGTCGCCAGCGCCGGCGGGACGCGCCGCGCGGTGAGTCGCGCCACCAGCGGGGCGAGCACCGCGGCCGGGAACAGGGCGAGCACCAGTGGCACGACGACCAGCGACAGCACGATCGCGACCCTCGCGACGACGAAGGCGGTGCCGAACAGGCCTAGCAGCGCCCACGCGTAGGCGCCGCTGCGCACCACCGGTCGGCGCAGCAACTCGGCGCCGTCGCCGCGGTCGACGGTGACCGCGACGGTCGGGGCGGGTGTCGGCGGGGGAGGCGGCGGTTTGCGCAGGCTGAGCATGGCCGCGTTGTGCCCCGCCGGCGCGGCGACGATGCCGTTCGCCGCGCGCCCCGCGACCCGCGACCCGCGTCAGCGCGTGAAGATGCCGCGCAGTCCGCGCAGGCGCGCCGGTCCGGGCGCGCGGTACGCCGCGCCGCTCGGCGTGACGCTGCCGCCCCACAGCAACATGAGGCCCTCGTCCTGGTCGCCGGTCCACACGGCCGGGTAGCGCGACGGGCCCTCGACCGGCGCCGGCGCGATCGGCGTCCACCGGTCGCGGCGGGGGTCGTAGGCGCCGCCGTCGTCGGTGAACGTGCGGTTGACCCCGCCCCAGACGAGCACCTGCGCGCCGGTCCACACCGCGGAGTGGCCGAACCGCGGGGTCGGCGCCCCGCGCGGAAGGCTGCGCCAGCGGTCGCTGACCGGGTCGAAGGCCGCGCCGTCGCCGAACACCTGGCCGCCGAACCCGAGGGCGCTGCCGCCCCACAGCACCATCTCGCGCCCCGTCCACGCTGCGATGTGGTCGGCCCGCCCGCGCAGGGGCGACGGCGGCAGGCGCCGCCAGCGGTCGGCGACGGGGTCGTAGGCGGCGCCCTTCGGGCCGGCGTCGTAGTCCAGCGTGTGGGTGGCGCCGCCCCACACCAGCATCTCCTCGCCGGTCCACACCGCGGTCGCGCCGAAGCGCTCCGCGAGCGGCCCGCGCGGCAGCCGGCGCCAGCGATCCGTGGCCGGGTCGTAGGCGGCCCCGTCGCCGAAGACGTCGCGGAAGGTGCCGCCCCACACGAGCAGCTCCTTACCCGTCCACACCGCCACGTGGTTGCTGCGCCCCTGGATGGGCGCGGGTGCGGTCGTGCGCCAGCGGCCGGTGTCCGGGTTGAACGCGGCGCCCGTGACGGGGGCGGTCTCGCTGTGGTCGGCGCCGCCCCAGACGAGCATCTCCTCGCCGGTCCACACCCCGATGTGGCCGAATCGCCCGCCGATCGGCGCGGGCGGCAGGCGTCGCCAGCGGCCGCTGCGCGGCGAAAACGCCGCCCCGTCGGCCTTGGCGACGCTGTCGCCGTCGGCGGTGATCGACGAGCCGCCCCAGACGAGCATCTCGCGGCCGGTCCACACCGCGGTGTGGTACTCGCGCGCCGTGATCGGGGCGGCCGGCAGCGTCCGCCAGCGCAGCGACCAGGCGACGGTCGAGTCCGGCGTCGGCGTCGGCGCGGCAGGTGTGGGGGCGGCGGAAGGCGACGGTGTCGGGGCGGCGGTCGGCGACGGCGTCGTGTCGACCTCGACGGCCAGCTCGCGGTCGCCTCCACCGCCGGTCGCCCGGCCGGCGAGCAGCCCGACCACGACGACGGCGACGAGCAGCACGACCGGCGGGACGCGGCGGCTGCGGCGCGCCGGCGGCGGTTCCCAGGACGGATCGTTGTCGGCCACACGCTCTCCGTCAGTCGGGTGGCCAGTATCGCCAGCGCCGAACGCCGCCGCAGCGGGGTTGCGCCGGGTACCATCGGGGCCTTCCCCCCGACCCGGCGAGGTGGCTGTCGCATGCGTGAACCCGTCCCCACGGGGGCCCGCGACGAGTGCGGCGTGTTCGGGATCTACGCCCGGGGCGAGGACGTCGCCAAGCTGTGCTACTACGGCTTGTACGCGTTGCAGCACCGCGGCCAGGAGTCGGCCGGGATCGCGGTGTCCGACGGGCGCAGCATCCTCGTCAGCAAGGAGATGGGCCTGGTCAACCAGGTCTTCACCGAGGCCCGCCTGGCCGGGATGGACGGCCACCTCGGCATCGCCCACGTCCGCTACTCGACGACCGGCGCGTCGACGTGGGACGCCGCGCAGCCGGCGTTCAAGGTGACCCCATCGGGCAGCGGGATCGCGCTGGCCCACAACGGCAACCTGGTCAACACCGCCGACCTCGCGCGCGAGCTCGGCGCGGCGGGCGACAAGTGCACGACCGACTCCGAGCTGCTCGCGACGTTGCTCGCCCGCGACGCGGACGTATCGCTGGAGGAGTCGCTCGCGCGGACCTGCGCGGCGGTGCGCGGCGCGTTCTCGCTGGTCGTGTTGGACGAGACGACGGTCTACGGGGCGCGTGACCCGCACGGGGTGCGCCCGCTGGTCATCGGGCGCCTGCCGCGCGGCGGCTACGTCCTCGCGTCGGAGACCTCGGCGCTCGACATCGTCGGCGCGCACCTGCTGCGCGAGGTCGAGCCGGGCGAGATCGTCGCGGTCGACGAGGGCGGACTGCGCAGCCGGCGCTACGCCGCGGCGACGCCGCACGCCTGCCTGTTCGAGTACGTCTACATCGCGCGTCCCGACCACCGCCTGGCCGAGACGACGGTCTACGCGGCGCGCCGGCGGATGGGCGCGCTGCTCGCGGCCGAGGCGCCGGTCGACGCCGACCTCGTTATCCCCGTGCCCGACTGCGGCACCGCGGCGGCCGCCGGCTACGCCGAGGCCAGCGGCATCCCGTACGCCGAGGGGCTGGTGAAGAACCGCTACGTCGGGCGGACGTTCATCCAGCCGACGCATTCGCTGCGTGAGCTGGGTATCCGCCTCAAGCTCAACCCGCTGCGCGACGTGATCGAGGGCCGGCGCCTGGTGGTCGTCGACGACTCGATCGTGCGTGGCAACACCTGCCGCCAGCTCGTCGCGATGCTGCGCGAGGCCGGCGCCGCCGCGGTCCATCTGCGCGTCGCGGCGCCGCCGATCCGCAACCCCTGCTACTACGGCATCGACATGGCGACACGCGCCGAGCTGATCGGCTCGGGGCTGACGATCGACGAGATCCGCGACTTCGTCGGCGCCGACTCGCTCGCGTACCTGTCGCTCGACGCGCTCGTCGCGACGACGCGCCGGCCCAAGTCCAGCCTGTGCCGGGCGTGCATGGACGGCGAGTATCCGATCCCCGTTCCGGGCGAGCAGGTCGAGGCCGGCAAGGACGTGCTCGTCAAGCTGCGCCGGTGACCGACGAGGGCCTGAACTACGCGAAGGCCGGCGTCGACCTCGACGCCGCCGACGCGGTCGTCCAGCGCCTGCGCCCCCACGTCGAGCGCACGCCGCGCGCGGGGGTGCTCGACGCCATCGGCGGCTTCGGCGGGCTGTTCGCCCTGCCGACGAAGGGCTACCGCGAACCGGTGCTCGTCAGCGCCACCGACGGCGTCGGCACCAAGCTCGAGCTGGCCCGCCGGCTCGGCCGCCACGACACCGTCGGCATCGACCTCGTCGCGATGGTCGTCGACGACCTCGTCGTGCCAGGCGCGCAGCCGCTGTTCTTCCTCGACTACATCGCCGTGGAGACCCTCGACCCCGACCACGTCGAGCAGATCGTCGCCGGCATCGCCGACGGCTGCGAGGAGGCCGACTGCGCCCTGATCGGTGGGGAGACCGCCGAGCATCCCGGCGTCCTGCCGCCCGGCGGCTACGACCTCGCCGGCTTCGGCGTCGGCATCGTCGAGCGCGACCGCATCCTCGGCGCGCACCGGGTGCGCCCGGGCGACGCCGTCGTCGCGATGGCCTCGACCGGCCTGCACGCCAACGGCTACTCGCTGGCGCGCGCGATCGTCGACGACCTCGACCTCGACGAGGACCACGGCCTGCACGTCCAGTCCCTCGGCGACGCGCTGCTGCGACCGACGCGCATCTACGCCCCCGACTGCCTCGCGCTGGCGGCGCAGACCGAGGTCCACGCGCTGTGCCACGTCACCGGCGGCGGCATCCCCGGCAACCTGCCGCGCGTGCTGCCGGACGGCCTGGGCGCGGTCGTCGACACGACGACGTTCTCACCGCCGGACGTCTTCGGCATCCTCCAGCGCCACGGCCGGGTCGCCGACGCCGAGATGTGGCGCACGTTCAACATGGGCGCGGGCATGCTCGCCGTCGTCGACGACGGCCGCACCGCGGTCGAGTTGCTGCGCCGGCGTGGCGTCGACGCATGGGCGTGCGGGGTCGTCGACACCCGCCCCGGCGTGCGCCTGGCCGGCCTGGGCTGACGTTTCGCCGGGCGACCCGCTGCTCAGGCTTGCGGCGATCGGGCGACCTGCGCCCGCGGAATCACTCGGAGGCGCTATGCCGCGCATGCTGATCGCCCTGATCGCCGTCGGGCTCACCGCCTGTGGCGGCGGGGACCCGGCCGCCGCGCCCAGCGCCGCGGCAGGCTCGGAGGCCGCCGTGGGTGCCGGCGTGACGGTGACCGGGGCCGGCGGCGAGGAGCTCGGCACGGTCACCCTGACCGGCGACGACGGCGGAACGACGGTGCAGGTGTCGCTGCAGGGACTCGAACCCGGCTTCCACGGCTTCCACGTCCACGAGACCGGTACCTGCGAGGCCGACGCGCCCGACGGGGCATTCACCACCGCCGGCGGACACTTCAACGCCGGTGACGCCACTCACGGTGAGCACACCGGCGACTTGCCGCCGGTGCTCGCGACCGACGACGGCAGCGTCACGGCGACGGTGCGCACCGACGCGTTCACGCCTGAAGACCTCGCCGACGCCGACGGCAGCGCGATCATCGTCCACGCGGGGCGCGACAACCTCGGCAACATCCCCGACCGCTACACCTCCAGCGACGCCGAGGGTCCCGGCCCGGACGAGGCGACGACGAGCACCGGCGACGCCGGCGACCGCGCGGGCTGCGGCGTCCTCGCCCCGGCCGGCTGACCGCGCCGTAGCGCAGTCGGGGGGCGC
>JAUJMS010000012.1:48381-84349 GCA_030446745.1 Egibacteraceae bacterium
CGGCCGACGCCGTACTCGGCGTAGATCGCGTCCTTGCGCACCAGGTCGTGGTGGGCGTCGTCGCCGAGGATCTCGACAATCGCGTGCGGGGCGACCCGGAACGCCCCGTGGCGGTCGGCGGGCTCGTCGCCGCGGCGGTACACGGCGACGTCCGGGCGGATCTTGCCCCGCGGCGACATCCACCAGGTGTCGAGCCGCACGATGAAACCTGGCGGACAGGCCGGCGCGAAGATCAGGTGCAGGCGCTGCAGCAGCAGCTGGTGCAGGTTGCCCACGGCGGACTCCCCGGTCGCGTGGAGGGCGCCGTCGATGACCTCCAGACGTCCGAGCTCGGGGCGCTCCTTCTCCAGCGCCTCGAGGTCTGCCAGGGTGTAATCGGCGAGGCCGGTGACCATGCGCGGAACGGTAGTCACGACGACACCTCACAAGGGCGAACAGGGTGGGGCGCTGTGGAAACGCCGCCGCGAGTGTACCGGCGACAACGGTCGGCGACCGGCTTGGTGAGGCCCGCTACGGGTCGCTCATCCGGTGAACGACTCGCTGCACGGCCCACGCGCTGGCCTCCTCGTGGAGCAGGGCCGCAGCTACATGTGTGGGTGTCCAGGCGGTGACGTGGTCGTGCTCGACGGGATCGTGGGTGCGGGCGGCTACGCGGACGAAAAAGAACGAGCAGCGCTTGTTCCAGCACTCGCCGGTTGCCGCGTCCACGACGTATTGCCCGGCCTCGCCGATGGCTTCGAGCGACAACGGCTCATAGCCAGTTTCCTCGAGCACCTCCCGGCAGAGTGCTTGAGCAGCCGCTTCGCCGTCATGGAGTCCACCGCCAGGCAGGAAGTATCGCTGTCGCCACTGCACGAGCAGGATGCGCCCCACACCGCCGTCGCCGAAGACGACGCCGTAGGCGCCTGGTCGCTCGACGACCCTCCCGCCCCTGGGCGGCCGGCCGAACTGTGGAGCCTGTGAACCCGGCGACCCAAGCACCGGTCAGCCACCCACCACGATCCTGCGGGCTTGGACCGCGATCGAATCCTCGGGGAAGCAGCCAGACGTGTACGCCGTGACGTCGACGGTGTAGACGCCAGGACGCCGGTATCGGTGGCCGCGCTTGCGACGCTCAGTCATGGGCTCGGGTTGCGCGCCTTCGTCGCATTCGACGTCCAGGTCCAGCTCAGACGTCCGCACGGACGGCGCAGTTCCGCAGCCTCCGGCGCAAGGCGTTTGCTGCCCTCGCCCCTTACCGCCCCGGCAGCCAGAAGCCGCGCAGGCGTCCGACGGAGGCGATGCGGCGCTCGGCGACCAGCTCGGCGGCGGTCTCGGTCGACACGCCCCGCGTGTCGGCCATCGCGAACACCTCGAGCAGGCGTTGGCCGATCTGCTCGACGCGCGCCCTCGCGCGCTGGGGGCAGTGGCCGTCCGGGTGCAGCTCGTCGCCGACCTGGATCAGCCCGCCGGCGTTGATGACGTAGTCCGGGGCGTAGAGGACCCCGGCCGCGCGCAGGTCCTCGGCGTGGCGCTCCTCGAGCAGCTGGTTGTTCGCCGCCCCGGCGACGACACGGCACTGCAGCTCGGGGATCGTCGCGTCGTTGAGCACCCCGCCGAGTGCGTTGGGGCTGTACACGTCGGCGTCGACGGCGTGGACCTTGTCGTTGGCGACGACCTCGGCGCCGAAGCGCTCCGCGCAGCGCGCCGTGGCGTCGTCGTCGATGTCGGAGACGGTCAGCCGGGCGCCCTCGGCGGCGAGGTGCTCGGCGAGCTTGTAGCCGACCTTGCCGACGCCCTGCACGGCGACGTGGCGCCCGGCCAGGTCGTCGCTGCCGGCGACGTGGCGCAGGCACGCCTTGATCCCCAGGTACGTGCCGTAGGCGGTGAGCACGCTCGAGTCACCAGACCCGCCCTCGACGACGTCGGTGCCCGTCGCCCAGCGGGTCTCGCGCCCTACCAGCGCGAGGTCGGCGGGGTAGGTGCCGACGTCGCAGGCGGTGACGTAGCGCCCGCCCAGGCTCTCGACCACGCGCCCGTAGGCGCGCAGCAGGGCTTCGGACTTGTCGACGGCCGGGTCGCCGACGATCACCGCCTTGCCACCGCCGAGGTCGAGCCCGGCGCAGGCGGCCTTGTACGCCATGCCCTTGGACAGCCGTAGCACGTCGACGAGCGCGTCCTCCTCGCTGGCGTACGGATAGAACCGCGTGCCGCCGAGCGCGGGGCCCAGCGCGGTCGAGTAGATGGCGACGATGCAGCGCAGGCCGCTGTCCGGGTCGTTGCCGAACACGACCTGCTCATGACCGCCGTCCTGGCCGCCGAGCAGGCTGAAAGGTCCCTCCATGGCCGCCGCTCCTTGTTGCGGGCCGGACCGCAATGCGCGTCGTGGTCAGTTGCCGCATGCTAGTCGTTGCCTGGAGCGGCCTCGGCCGACAAAGGGCTACCCAAGATTGCGGATCCGTGGTATTCCCATAACGGCGCGTATGGGCTACGCTTTGCCGGGGAAGCGGCCTATGACCGCTTCGCTGGGCCACGGCGGGACGACCGAGGGATTGGAGCAACCATGGCAAGCACGAAGCCCGACGACGAGCTGCTGACGCCGGCAGAGGTCGCGAAGATGTTCCGGGTGGACCCCAAGACGGTGACGCGCTGGGCGAAGTCCGGCAAGCTGTCGTCGATCCGCACCCTCGGCGGTCACCGCCGGTACCGCGCGAACGAGGTCAACGGTCTGCTCGACGGTCAGCAGCAGGCGGCGTCCGAGTAACACCGGGTAACACCAGCCGGCGGTCGGGCCGGCCCAGCACACGCCGCGGCGGGGACCCCTCGGCGGCGACAACCGAAGGCGGGGAGGCCATGCGCGTTGCGCGGCCGTTGTCGTTGTCCGTTGCCGGCGCGCTCGTCGCGGCGCTGCTCACACCCGTCACGGCCGGCGCGGGCACCGCGGCCTCGGCCGCGGTCGTCCGTTCGCGCGCGGTGACGCACGCCGACGCGACCCTGGCACGGGTGCGCGTTCGTGACGGGGTCGCCCGGTTGCGCGGTCAGCGCGCCTGGCCGTTGGGGCTGCAGGGAGACGCCACGCCCGCCGCCGCACGACGGGCCGCCGTTGCGGCGCTGGTGCGGCTCGGCTTGCCGCTGCCCGTCGCGGCGGCCGCCGCCGACGAGGATGCGTCCTCCGGCGGGAGCGCGTCGTTCGACGCCTTCGAGTTCGTCCAACCCGCCGGCGACCTCGACCGGGACGGCAAGCGCGACGTGCTCAGCGAGCGCTTCGTGTTCTCCGAGGACGGCGAGTCATTGACGCTCGTCGCGCGCCGCGGCGTCAACGGCGCCAAGCTGTGGAGCCGCGACATGGGCGACGGCTTCGGCTTCGCGATGCCGGCCCGCGTCGGCGAGGACGGCGCGGCGGGGGTGCTGCTGCTCACGTTCGACGGATCCGGCGAAGACGCGTTCGTCGCCGGCGTGTGGCGCCAGACGCTGACGGTCACCGCGCTGCGGGGCACCGACGGTGCACCGCTGTGGACTCGCAGCTTCGACGGCGTGATCGCCGACAGCGTTGGCGGGTTCGCCGTCACCGGGCTCGCGATCAACGTCGCGCCGCTCGACGCGGTGGGCAACCGCGCGACCGACGTGCTCGTCAGCACGCTCGACATCGCGGCGGTCGCCGGCCAGGGCGTCGGCCAGGGCACCGTCGAGGTTCTCGACGGCGGCGACGGGTCGACCGTGGCGACGGCCGAGGAAGGTGGCATGAACACGCTGCCGATCGCGACGCCGGCGGGCGACCTCGACGCGAACGGCGGTGACGACCTCATCTTCTTCACCGAGCGCGAGGACGATGAGCCCGGGCCGTCGGGCACCGTCGTGGGGATCGCGAGCAGCGACGGGAGCGAGCTGTGGCGCACCGACGACCTCGCCGTCGACGCGTTCGCCTTCGTCGACGACCCGGGCGACATGGACGGGGACGGGCACGACGAGGTCCTCAGCTCGTCGTTCTTCGGGCGCAGCTTCGTGCTCGACGGTGCCACGGGGGTGCGGCGGTGGAGTCGCCGCGGTCAGATCGCCTACCCGCTCGGCGACGCGACCGGCGACCGGCTGCCCGAGGTGGCGCTGACCACGATCGTGGATCCGTTCTTCTTCGGCGAGTTCGGCTTTGCGACGGAGGGCGGAGCGGGGCTGCCGCTGCCGTTGCCGCTGGCCACCGCCGGCCTCGGTGGCGGCAGCGTCGCTGCCAGCAGCGGCGGCGGTGGCGGCAGCGTCTCGGCCGGCGGGGGGCGCGGCGGCCCGCGCATCGGGGTGGTGACCAAGGTCATCGACGTCACCGGCGACGTGGTGCGCCGCGACCGCACGACCGTGCCGTTCCCGTCGGGCAACAGTGTGACGTTCGTCGAGTTCGGGATCGCGGGCGACCTCGACGGCGACCGGCGGCGCGACAGCCTCGCCAGCGTCGTCGTCGCCGACATCGACGCCGAGCGCTTCTCGTCGAAGCGCCGGTTCCTGTCCGGCAGGACCGGCCGGCGGCTGTGGTCGCCCGAGGGCGGCGACCAGCCGGTGGGCGCCGCCGTCGACGGTGACGGCGACGATGTCGTCCGCCTCGACCCCAGCGGTCCCGGGCTGCGCGTCGCGGCGCTGCGCGGCGACGACGGGAGCCGCCTGTGGGGCCGGCGGCTCCGGACCCGAGGCTCCGGCGGCGGCTTCGCTCAGGCGGCCGACCTGACCGGCGACGGTCGCGCCGAGGTGATCCTGCTCACCGACAACGGCGTCACGCGGGTCCTCGGTGCGCGCCGCGGGGCGACGCGCTGGTCGACCGGCGGTGGTCCGCCGGCCGCGCAGCCGACGCCCACCGAACCGGAGTAGCCCCGCGCACGCAGGAACCCCGGCCGGCCGGGGCGAAGTCTGCGGCAACGCCTCGGAAAGGTTGCCGCTCCATGCGCCGTCGCCTGCTGCCCGCCCTCGCGCTGATCACCGCGCTGCTCGCCGGCGTCCTGCCGGCCGGGGCGCAGCCGGCGGCACCGGCCGCGCTGCCCGACCTCGACGTCGTCGACCCGGTGCGATTCGACTACGGCGACGCGATCGTCGAGCACCGCCAGGTGCCCAGCCGCAACGGCGTCGACCTCATCTGGATCGACATCATCCGCCCGCGCACCGCTGAACCGGTGCCGGCGATCATGATGGTCTCCCCGTACTTCAACACCCTGGGGCGCGGCTGGCGCGGCGAGCTGAAGACGCCCCATCAGGGTCCGAGCAACCCCGGGCTTGCGGTGACGCGCCTGCTCGGTGCCGGCACGCGCGAGACGCGGTTCCCCGGAGTGGTACGACGAGTACTTCGTCCCGCGCGGGTACGCCTACGTCGCGATGGACCTGCGCGGTACGCGCAACAGCTCGGGCTGCCAGGTGTACGGCGACCGCGACGAGGTCTTCGACCCGTCGACTGGATCGCCGACCAGCCGTGGCCCAACGGCAAGCGACACGGTGCCGCCGAGGTTGGACGCCAGCGTGCCGCCGGCGCTCGACCCGACCCGAACGCCAGACTCGCGGGACCGGAGTTCCAGGTGCAGCGCGCCGACCGGGCGTGGGAGGACGGCGGCGCGTTCCCTGCAAGCAGCGGCGACCTCGCCCTGTCGCTGACGCCCGACGGCGCCGCGGTCGCCGGCGACGCCGCCGACGGGGCGCTGACCTACCGCGACGGTCCCAACGGCAGCGGCCCGGCGTCACAGGTGTTCGTCACCGCCCCGTTCACCCAGGACACCGTTGAAGAAGTGGTAGTCGTACCAGCGGTCGATCGCGCGGATCGGGATGATCGCCGCGAGCGCGTCGGGGTGACGACCGGACATCGGCTGCTCGGCGGCGGCACCGATGGCGATCGTGCCGTCGTAGGAGCCGCCGGTCATGCCGACTTTGTTCACGGGCAGCGGCGGCAGCCGGGTCCTGCTGCCGGTCGCGCCTGTCAGCCGCTGACGCGCGCGCGCTGAGGCCGGCGCCGCCGTCAGGCGCCCCGCCGCCGCAGCGACGCGTCAGGCCGAGTCTTTCGCCGCCGGCCGTCTTGCGCCGCAGCGCGTCCTCGTCGCCGCCCAGATCCGCGTCGCCGCCGAGATCCGCGCCGCCGAGCGTCCCGCCGCCGCCGCCGGGACCGGCGGAGCCGATGACCGCCCCGCCGGGCGAGCCGATGCCCGCGCCGGGCGTGTCCGCGTCGGTCAGCCCGGTCGGCTGCGGCTGTGCGCGGCCGGTGCCCTCGTCGCGGCCGGTCTCTCCGCCGACCTCGTCGCCGCCGGCGTCGTCGCGCTGCTGGTCGCCCATCCCCTCACCTTTCGTCGTGCTGGGCGACCAGCCGTACCCGCGCGGGGCGCCGGCTACCGCGCCGCCGCGGCGCGGATGGCGACCGCGCGTTCGCTGTAGACAGCGGGCCGCTCGGCCAGTGTCCCGCCCTCGACGTCGACCCAGTAGTCGAACAGCGGAGAACCGTCCGCGCGCTTCGCGCCGGCGGCGGCGATAACGTGGCAGTACACGACCAGCCCGGCGCACGCCGGGTTGCCCAAGACATCGACGCGGGTCAGTGGCGCGACGGCGACGCGGAGCAGCCGCAACGACGGCGATACGTCACGGGTGACCGGCGTGCCCGTACACCGCGGTCGCCGCCGTGCGGATGACGAGTTCGCTGGCGGCCGGCCGCGCCGCCGGACCGGACGCCGCCGTCACGACGATGGACAGGTCCTCGCCCCCGGTCGAGCGGCGGTGTTCGCCGTACATGTCGACGTGCTGGGAGTCCACGGTCACGGTCCGGCCGGCGCGGTCCAGCGCGACGGCGATCGCCGCCGTGATCGGCCACTGTCCGCGTCCGGCGATGCGCAGGCGCACGGTCGCCGCGCAGTGCTCACGGGCGTACGCGACGACCGCCGGCGCGGCGGCCGCGCTGGCGGGATGCGACGCGGCGGCGGCCGGCGGCACCCGGACGAACCCCACGCCGGCGGTCACGGCGAGCGCCGCCGTCACGGCGGCGACACTGCGCGGCCAGCGTTGTGCCGCCGCGACGGCCAGCGCGAGCCACACCGCCGTCGGCGCGGCCACCATCCAGAACACGAGGTAGCCGAGGAACGGCCCGGCGACCCGCGTCGCGGACACCACGCAGACGGCGCCGGCGAGCAGCCCGGTGGCGCTCAGCGCGGTGACGGCGGCGTCACGCCGGCGCACGCCGACCACCAGACCGGCCACACCGGCGGCCACCGACACGACGACCACCGCGATCGGTGCGGCCGGGATCACCGGCGGCAGGTCGGCGGCGGGCTTTCCCAGCGGCAGGGCGCTCGCGCCGACGGTGTAGGCGAGCGCCGCCTCGCCCAACGAGTGACCGTCGCGGTCAGCGGCCACGAAGCGGGCGAGCCGTACCGCGTTGCCGTCGGCCCAGACCTGCTCGACCAGCGGCGGCGCCCACAGCAACGCGAGGGCGGCGAGGCATACGACCGCAACGGCGCTTGTACGGGCCTGGCCGCTCGGGAACGTGCCGGCCGGCGCGGTGCCGTCGGCGGGCCCCGCTGAGCGCTGCCGCCGGCGCCACACGACCGCGGCGACCGCCCCCGCGAGCAGCACGCCGACGTAGGGGGCGGTCGCGACGTTGGTCTGCACCACGAACGACCCGACGAGCGCCGCGGCCACCACCGCCCCGCCCGAACCCGCCACGCCGGCGGCGCACAGCACGGTGAACAGCACGCCGGGTACGACGACCACGTAGGGGTTCCACGGGTCGGCGAGCCACGCCGGGCCGACCGCCACGATCAGCGCGAGGATCGTCAACCCGGCGCCCCAGGCGCCGCGACCACCCGCCAGCCGGCCGACGACCGCGACGACGGCGACCGCGGCGCCCGCGTTGACGAGCAGCGCCCCGACGCGCAGCCCGGCGAGCCCGTCGACCAGCCGGTATGGCAGCGCGAGGACGTAGAAGTACGCCGGCCCGGGGTGGTTCCAGCCGAACCGTGACCACGGGCCGAGCAGGCGGCGCCCCGCGAGCGCCTCGCGCGTCGCCAGCTCGAGCAGGCTCGCGTCGCCGCCGGCGTGCACCTCGCCGCTCCCGTCGAGCAGCAGCGCCACGATCCCGACCAGCAGCGGCGCCGCGACGACGAGCAGCGGCAACCGGCGCTCCACGCCCGAACGGTAGCACCGGCCCTCACGGCCGCAGTCCCCAAAGGCGCTGCTTGGCCGCCCCCGGCGGCGGGCATGGACCGAGCAAGGGATCAGCGACAAGGTCAAGGAACGCCATGCGCTTCGCGGACCGCGCCGACGCCGGCCGCCGCCTGGCGGACGCGCTCGCCGGCGTCGCGCTGGACGAGCCCGTCGTGCTCGCCTTGCCGCGCGGGGGCGTTCCCGTCGGCGCCGTCGTCGCGGCCCGACTCCACGCGCCGCTCGACGTGCTCGTCGCCCGCAAGGTCGGCGCTCCGTTCCAGCCGGAGCTGGGCCTGGGTGCGGTCGCCGAGGACGACACCCTGGTCCTGGACCGTGAGCGCCTGGCGGCGCTGCATCTCACCGCCGCGGACCTCGCGGCCACCATCGCGCGCGAGCAGGCCGAGCTGGTGCGGCGCTGCGAGCTGTACCGCGGTGGCCGCGCGCCGCTCACGGTCACGGGGCGCACCGCGGTCGTGGTCGACGACGGTCTGGCGACCGGCGGCACCGCGCGCGCTGCCGTCGCCACGCTGCGCCGCCGCGGCGCCGACCGCATCGTCGTCGCGGTCCCGGTGTGCGCCCCCGACACGGCCCGACGCCTGCGCGAGGAGACCGACGCCGTGGTCTGCGTCGCCGCTCCGCACGACTTCGTCGCGGTCGGGCAGTGGTACGACGACTTCGCGCAAGTCCCAGACGACGTCGTCGTCGCGCTGCTCGCCGGCGCCCGCCGCCACGCCGACGGCGCGCCGTGATGTCGGGGCGGGGGCGGCTGCGGGTCGGCACCGCGTCGTGGACCGATCCGACGCTGGTCAAGGAGACGCAGTGGTACCCGCGGCGGTCGATGTCGGCCGAGGCGCGGCTGCGCCACTACGCGTCGGTGTTCCCGCTGGTCGAGGTCGACGCGACCTACTACCACCCACCCACGCCCGAGCTGGCCGGCCTGTGGGTGCACCGCACGCCCGACGACTTCGTCATGGACGTCAAGGCGTACTCGCTGCTGACGATGCACCCGACCACGCCGCGGTCGCTGTGGGACGACGTCGCCGCCGACCTGCCCGCGGAGCACGCCGGCAAGCGCAACGTCTACCTGGAGCACCTGCCCGAGCCCGCCGTCGAGCGTGCCTTCGCCCACGTCGCCGACGCACTGCGGCCACTCGACTCGGCGGGCAAGCTCGGCGCCGTCTTCTTTCAGTTCCCCAAGTGGTTCGTCGCCCGCCGCACGAACCGCCGGTACCTCGAGTCACTGCCCGACCGCCTGCCCGGCTACCAGATCGCGGTGGAGTTCCGCCACCGCAGCTGGCTCGACGACGACACCGCCCGCGCCACGCTGCGGCTGCTCGAGGATCGGGGACTCGCCTTCGTGTGCGTCGACGGCCCGCAAGGGTTCGCCTCGTCGGTCCCGCCGCTGCTCGCCGCGACCGCCGACCTCGCCGTCGTGCGCTTCCACGGCCACAACCGCGACACCTGGGAGGCGAAAGGCATCACCGCGGCGGAGCGGTTCCGCTACCTGTACTCGTCCGAGGAGCTCGCCGCGTGGGCGCCGAAGGTGCGCGACCTCGCCGCCAACGCCCGCGAGACGCACCTCGTGATGAACAACTGCTACCGGGACTACGGGGTGCGCAACGCCCGCGAACTCGGCGAGGTGCTCGGCGAGGGGCTCCAACCGGCGCCCGAGGAGGGGTAAGCAACGGCGCCGCGCGGGTATTTCCGCCGCTCCCGACCGAGGAGAGACGCGTGGACCTCAACCCCATCGAGGTGCAGAAGCACCTCAAGGGCATCAGCTACCCGGCCAGCAAGGACGAGGTCGTGTCGACCGCCCGCGACAACGGCGCCCCGGACGACATCGTCAACGCGCTCGAGGGCATGAGCGGCGACGAGTACAGCGGTCCAGATCAGGTGATGGCCGGGCTCAACGGCTGACCGACGCGACGCGACCGGCGGCCACGCTGGCCCGCCGGTCGCGTCGTGCGGTGGTGCTAGTGGACGCAGTTCACCTTGTCGCCGAGCACCGCGTCGGCGGCGCCACAGACCACGTTCTCGACGCAGCCCGTGCCGTCGATCACCTCGGTGCACGACGCGTGCGCCGCCGGGGCGGCGAACATGCCCAGCACCGTGACGACTGCGGCGACGAGTGCTGCCCGCTGCTTCATGAAGCTCCCTTGCCTCGCTTGGACGTCCCGCGTTCGCGGGGTCCCCTCCGAGTTCTGCGCGCCGGCGCGGGACTCCTGCTCGGCGGTTCGCGGAAAGACGCGGCGATGTCGCCGGGGCGACGTATGGTCGGCGCGTGCCTGACCTGCGTCGCGGCGCGGAGATGGCGGCCGTGGCGCGCCCGGCCGCCGCGGTCGCCCCGCGCGAACCGGTCTACACGGCGGTCGCGACGCTGCTCGACGCGGCGGTGGGCGCGCTGCTGCGCCTGCACATCGAGGGCGCCGCGCACCTGCCCAAGGACGGTCCGGCGCTGCTCGTCGCCAACCACGTGTCACACCTCGACCCGGTCGTGCTGCTCGCGGTGGCGTACCGACGGGGTCGCCGCGTGCGCTTCCTCGCCGTCGAGGAGGCCTTCCGGCGCCCGGTCGTCGGCGCGCTGCTGCGGGCCGGCCGCCACATCCCGGTGTCGCCAGGCGCCGGCCTGGCCGCGCTGCGGGGCGCGCGCGCGGCGCTGGCCGCCGGCGACCTCGTGCTCGTCGCCCGGCGGGACCCCATCCCCCCGCCTGGCGCGGCGCCGGCCGCCCGCGGCGGGGCCGGCCTGCTCGCGGCGACCGCGGCCGTGCCGGTCGTGCCGATCGGCTCGTACGCGTTGGACTGGAGCGCGCTGCCGCGCCGGCGCACCGCCGCGGTGGTCGTCGGCGCGCCGGTCGCGCCGCCGCCATCCGCACGGGGGCGCGACCGGTACGAGGCGTTCGGCGCCGAGCTGCTCGCCCGCATCCGCGAGCTGAGCGACCGCGCCGAGCACCTGGCGACCGGGGCACCGACGCGGGTGCGCGGGGGGGATGCGGGGAAGGCCGCAGGCGGCAAGCCCGCGGAAAGGGACGATGCGATGGTGACCGTGACTGCCGGCGCGCTGCGGACGGCGCTCGACCAGGTCGACTACCCGGCGGACAAAGACGAGCTCGTGCGCGCGGCCGAGCAGCACGACGCCCCGACCGACGTGCAGCGCGCGCTGCGCAGCCTGCCGCTGGCGACCTACGACAACGTCGACGAGGTCATCCGCTCGGTCACCGTGGACGTCGGGTCGGCACCGACGCCGGCCCAGCGGTCGGAACCCGACGCGGGCAGCGACACGCCCGGCGTCGCCGACCGGCTGCGCTGAGCGACGCCGGGGCGCGTCGCCGGCCTGGTCCGCTTCGCGTGCGCGCCTGATGCGGCGCCGGTCGCGGTTTCCCCTGTTCGTCGGATTCGCGCCGCCGCTCGCGGGGCAGATGTGACGACGGGGTCGACTGTCCGGTTGACGGGGGCGGCGCCACACATGCGTTTGTCCAAACCGCCCCGCCCGGGAGAGCGCCATGGTCGCCACGCTCGTTCGCCGCCCCGTCCTGCTGCTCGTCGCGGTTGCCGCCGTGGCGGCGCTCGCCGTCGCCGGCTTGACCGCCGCGCCGCCGGCGTCGACGCCGTTGGCGCCCGACACCGCCGCGGCGGCGGACCAGCCGGAATGTCCCGCCGGGTACTCCGTCCCACGTGAGGGCGGTGCGCGCACGGCCGGGGTCGGCCATCCGGCGCTGCAAGGCGGCCCCGAGCCGCTGCTCGACGGCGCCGCGCCAGGCCTGGGGCTGTGCGTGCTCGACAAGCACCCCGAGTCGTTCGGCGAGCTCGCGCTGATGCAGGCGCAGCGGACGGTGGCGAGCAACGGCGGGATGGCCGAGGTCCTGCCGGGGGCGTACGCGGCCGCCCTCGCGCAGCAACAGCAGCTGGCCGCGGCGCCGTCGGACGTCGCGGGCAGCGGCGGACGCTGGCGGCCCTACGGCGACGGGCCGCTGCTGTTCAACAAGCCGAAGTTCGGCGCGGTCAACGGCCTGGGCCTGGTCACCGCGGCCGGTCGCATCGACGACTTGACCTACGACGCGCGCACCGGGCGGGTGTTCGCCGCGAAGGGCACCGGCGGCATCTGGATGTCGGAGAACCTCGGCAAGACCTGGCGCTCGGTCGGTGACACCCTGCCGAGCCAGATCACCGGTGCGGTGGCCTACGACTCGTCGGACGGCGGCGACGGCACCCTGCTCGCGCTGAGCGGCGACCCGACCTTCGGCGGCCTGCAGTACACCGGCTTCGGCGCGTTCCGCAGCACCGACCTCGGCAAGACCTGGACGAAGGTGCGTGGCATCCCCGACGGGGCGCTCGGCTTCAAGGTCACCTTCGACCCGACGGACCCCGACGTCGCGTACGCGGCGACCGGCAAGGGGCTGTACCGCTCGCAGGACAACGGGCGGACGTGGACCGACGTCGTCCTGCCGACCGGCGACTGCGCCGGGCGCTACCTGCCGCAGGCGCCGAAGTGCGCGCTGGCGAACATGGTCACCGACATCGTCGTCCAGGAGCCGGGCGGTACCGGCAACGCCGAGGGCGGCACGGTCATCGCGGCGGTCGGGTGGCGCGCCGGGCAGAAGGAGAACCCCGACGGCACGGTGCAGTCGCCGGCCAACGGCCTGTACCGCTCGCAGACCGGGAGGCCTCGCAGCTTCGAGAAGCTCGCCGCGCCGGGCTTCACCCCGCAGGAGCAGATCGGCCGCGTCGAGTTCGGGCCGGCCACCGGCGAGAACCAGGACCACGGCTTTCTCTACGCCATCGTCGAGGACGCCGTCGCGTTCAACGGCGGTGTGACGACGCTCGACGCGCAGCTCGAAAACGCCCGTGACCCGCAGGAGGAGCTGCTGCTCGCCGGCGGCACGGTGCTCGCCGGCATCTACGTCTCGTCCGACTTCGGCGAAACCTGGACGCAGATGGCCGACGAGGTCACGATCGCGAACAATCCCGTCAGCGGTTCCGGGTTCTCCCAGGCGATCCGTGCGCTGGGCCTCGCGCCTGGCATCCAGGCCTGGTACGACCTGTGGATCCGCCCCGACCCGACGCGCGCGACCGCCGACGGCGTGCCGACGCGGCTGCTGTTCGGGATGGAGGAGGTCTGGCAGAACGAGGACGCTCAGCTCGGCCGCCCGCAGAACGGCCGCAGCGAGTTCAAGGTCATCGGCCGCTACTTCTCCGGCGAGCGCTGCCAGATCATCGTCGAGGGTGTGCCCGTCTGCTCGGACCGCCGCCCGCCGACCGACGACTCGACGACGACCCACCCCGACCAGCACGACGCCGTGTTCGTCCCCGACGGCGAGGGTGGCGTCACGCTGCTCGTCGGCAACGACGGCGGCGCGTTCCGTCAGAAGGTCGCGGCCGGCGAGGAGTTCGACAACTCGAAGTGGGGTGACGGCGCGAACGCCGGCTTCAACACCCTGCTGCCCTACGACCTCGGCGTCGCGAAGGACGGCACGGTCTGGTACGGGCTGCAGGACAACGGCACCGGCAAGATCCGCCCGAAGACCGGCGAGTACATCGTCGCGCAGGGCGGCGACGGCTTCTTCGCCGCCGTCGACCCGAACAACAGCGACATCGCCTACGGCGAGTTCCCCGGCGGGTCGATGACCGTGACGACCACCGGTGGCCGGGGCGCCTTCAGCCTCGACCTCACCGAGCCGTTCGCGCGGCGGGCGTTCCGCAGCATCGACCCGGACGTCACCGGCGGGATGTTCAGCAACCCGTTCGTCATGGACCCGACCGACGCGACGCACCTCATGACCGCGGGGCGCGAGGTCGTCGAGACGACCTTCGGTCCCGAGACCGACCGGGGCAACCGCAAGCCGGACGAGGAGTGCCCGTCGACGCTGGGCACCGGCATCGACGCCGACGACAACTGCTGGGTGCAGGTGTTCGACCTGGGCACCTCGACCCGTCCCGGCGAGCCGCCCTCCGCGGACGTCAACGACGACCCGCAGAACGGCATGTCGGCGCTGGACCTGCAGGGCGACGCCGCCTACGTCGGCTTCTGCGGCGTGTGCGACATCCTCAACGCGCAGAAGCCGTTCCGCAACGGGCTGGCGACCAACGTCGGCGGCGACGAGCCGCCGCGACGCATGACCTCCGACGGCTGGCACGTCGCGTCCGCCAAGGGCCTGCCCAACCGCTACATCCGGTCCGTCGAGATCGACCCGAACGACCCGCGCACCGTCTACGTCGCCCTCGGCGGCTACAGCCGCCGGTGGGTGCCGCCGGGCTCGCTGCAGGACAAGAACCGCAACATCGGCGAGGGGCACGTCTTCAAGTCCACCGACGCCGGCGAGACCTTCACCGACATCTCCGGCAACCTGCCGGACGTCTCCACCAACCACCTGAAGCTGCGCGGCAACCAGCTGATCGTCGGCACCGACGCCGGCATGTTCATCTCCAGCGACCTGAACGGCGGCGAGTACGCCGTGCTCGGCCGCGGTCTGCCGACCGCGCCGATCAGCACCTTCGAGCTGGACCCGGGCAACCCGAACCGGCTGTTCGTCGCCACCTACGGCCGCTCCATCTACGTCTACGACTTCCCGAACAGGATCCTGTCGCGGCGGGCGTGCGCCCCGTCGGCCGTGCCCGACGCGAACTTCGAGGACATCGGCGGCAGCGTCCACGAGGGCAGCATCGAGTGCATCGCCTGGTACCTGATCACGCAGGGGCAGGGCGACCGCGACGGCGACGGCCGCGACGAGTACGCACCCCGGCGGGCCGTCCGCCGCGACCAGATGGCGTCGTTCCTCACCCACCTGGCGATCGAGGCCGGCATCGACGTCCCCAAGGACGCGCCGAACGCGTTCGGCGACGACGACCGCAGCATCCACGAGCACAACATCAACAGCCTGGCCGCCATCGGCCTGGTCAGGGGCATGGGCGACACCGACGGCGACGGCCGGAACGAGTACGCGCCGAACGCCAAGGTCACCCGCGAGCAGTTGGCGTCGTACATCGCCCGCGTCCAGCGGCGCGCCGTCGGGGCGCTGCCCCGCGGCGTCCCCGACGCCTTCGGCGACGACGACCGCAGCGTCCACGAGCGCAACATCAACGCGCTGGCCGCGCTCGGGGTCGTCAACGGCACCGGCGGGCGTGGCCGCGACGGCCGGCCGAAGTTCGCGCCGACCGGCACCGTCAGCCGCGCGCAGATGGCGTCGTTCATCGCCAACGACCTGCGCCTGCTCGAGTCGACCGGCGAGGTGTTCTTCGGCGGCGCCAAGGTCGAGCTGGACGACACGACGCCCGACGACGCCGGGGCGGTGACGGGGACGGTTCAGACGCACAAGCGCCTGGTGTCGCTGCGCGCCAGCGGCTGTGGCCTCAACGGCCGCGACGTCGACGTGACCGACGGTCGCTTCACCGTCGAGCTGCGCCAGACCGAACGCGCCTGCGACCTGGCGCTGCGCACCGCCACGACCAACCGCGACGCCGGCCGCAACCGTCAGCGCGTCACGACGACGTTCCGCATCCAGCCGGCGGCGTAGGGGAACCGGCGGAAGGCGGCTGATCCGGGGCGCTGTCCCGGCGGACGCGGTTGCCGTCCGCCGGGGCCACGGCGTTGCGCTTTCGGTGCCCGTTCGGTGACAAGCCCGGGGCCCTTCCGTGGTGAGCCCGGGTTGGGCCGGCTGGTTCAGGCGAAGGGGTGGGGGAGCAGCAGCTCGACGTTGCGGTCGGCCGGGCCGCCGGTGCCCTTCGCGAACCCGTCCTGCGGGTCGTTGCCGCACAGCTCGCGGGCGAACGACGCGACGGGCTCGTCGTCGTGGTCGACCATCGTCGCGAACAGCGACAGCGTGCCGTCGCGGTTGTCGACGACGTCGATGATGCGTGACTGGGACGGCCAGTCGATGTGGGCGGCGGTGCCGATGTCCCAGAAGCCCTGCCGCGGGGCGACGACGTTGTTGTGCGTGTGGCCGCTGACCCAGGCGATGACGCAGCGGTAGGGGGCGATCCTGGCGAGCACCGCGTCGCGCTGCCGGCGCGGCAGGTCGCTGCCGGCCGGGTCGAGCGGGTTGGGCGCCTGCACCGGGTTGTCCAGCGACCGTGGCCCGTGGTGGCTGAACAGCACGACGAGGCGCCGCTCGGCGTCGGCGGCCGCGAGCTGCCGCTCCAGCCAGCGCAGCTGCGCCTCGCCGATGGACCCCCCGTCGCGCCCGCCGGGGTTGACCGTGTCGAGCGTGATGAAGCGCAGCGCCCCGACGTCGGCGGCGTAGTAGGCGGTGTCGGTGGTCACGTTCACGGCGGTGAAGCCGTGCCCCACCGGACGGCTGCGGGACTCCAGGTGGGCCGCGATCCACTCGCGGCGGGTGACGTAGCGCCGAGCGGGGTCCGCGGTGACGGGGATCACCACACCCGCCGCCGTCGGAGCGAACGCCTGGCAGGGGTTGGCGCCGGGCGGCAGGCCGACGACCTTCGCGCCGCTCGTGCCGATCGCTTCGAAGACGGCGTTGCCCGCGACGTTGCCCTGCGCGAGGCCGTCGTGGTTGCCGTAGCACGTGTACCACGGCACGCCGGTGCCGGCGGCGGCGAACGGGGCGAGGGCGCGCTCGAGGAAGCCGGGGCTCGACGGGAAGCCGTAGCGGGTCTTGTAGACGTCGGCCACGCGGGGGTCGGGGTGCCAGTAGGTCGTGTCGCCGGACGCCTGGACGCCTTCGTAGCGGGTCGGGTCGCCGGACTGCGGCGCGACCGGGCCGCCGTCCATGAGGCCGAGGAACAGCTCGAGTTCGTTGCGCTGCTGGTTGTCGGTGTTGTCCCCGGTGGACACCATCGCGGCGAACGGGGCGCCGGTCACCGGCGAACGCCTGATCCGGCGCAGCCGGCGCAGCATGGCGTCGGTGACCCGCGCCGACGCCGCCTCCTGCGGCCGGTGGGCCGACGAGAACGGAATCGGCGCGCACGGCCCGTCGGCGTAGCGGTCGAGGAACTCCACCCGCGTCGGTGACTGCACGTCGGTGATGTGCTGGTCGGTCAGGTGGACGAAGCTCAGCAGGCTCACGCGCGCAGCGGCGCGCTCCACCGCGGCGGTCGCCAGCTCCTGACGCACGGTGTGGGCCTCGCCGGGCCCGCTGACCACCGGCCGGTAGCCGAGGGCGCCCGCGGCGCCGGGGCGCAGCGTCTGCGCGAGCGTCGTCAGCTCCGCCGCCAGCCGCGCACGCTGCGGGGCGGGCAAGGCTTGCACCGCCGCCCGCGCCGGCGCAGGCAGCGCCGCTAGCGCGGCGGCGCCGGCCAGCCCACGCAGGAACCGTCGTCGGTCCAGCTCTATGCCTTCCTGTGGTGGCGCGCGCCCAGCACGCTTGTCGCCGTTGTCTTCGACGACGGGGCGCGCCATCCCTCCCGGCCATGGTTTGTTCGGTGTCGCGCCCGGCCGCGCAGTTCGGTGGTCCGCGGCGCGTAACGCCAATGGCGGTGGCGTTCTACGGTCGCCTGTCGTGCTGCAGAGGAGCGTCGTGCTGGTCGCCGTGGCCGACACTACCATCGTCAACGGCTTTTTGGCGGCGTACTCCCGGCGCAGCGGGCGCAACCGAAACGAGAACAACAATATTGCCAAGACAACGGCATCAAGAGCGCGATGCCGATGGGGCGGCTACCGCAGGCTGCGCCGCGCCGCCCAGACGACGACGGTGCTGCCGATGACCGGGAGCAAGAAGCGGTCGATAGGCATGAACGGCTTCCCCCACAGCAACGTCAGCGCCCCGACCGCCATCACCGCCACCGCGACGGGGCGGCGACCCGCACCGCGTGGCGCCCGCCAGGCGATCCCGTCCTGCGCACGCGTCCTACGCGCCGGCAGCTGCGACGAGCGCCACAGCAGCGCCACGCCGCCCAGGATGGTCGTCAGGCCGACGGCCAGGATCCCGAGCTCCCAGCTGTTCTGATACGGCCCTTCCTGGCCCCAAACCGTGCGGCGTACGCCACCAACGCGGGTGAGATCGTCCGTCCCGCCGGCCCCGGCTGCTCGGTCGCCTGCATGCCGTCTCCGGTCTGGACTGCGCCGCGTGTCCGTTCGTCTATGCCCGCCGTGGCCCTAGCAGGCGGTGAGCCACCAGGCGTGTTCCGCCGGCCACTGCTTGGCCCACGCGCCCGTGACGGCGAAGTTGAGGCCGTCGTCGGCCGACTCGGGAACCTGGATCTCGCGGTAGTCGTCGATCCGGAAGCCGGTCTGGTGAGCGAGCGCGAACCATTGGCCTACCGTCGGCACGAATTCGATGCCGCCGGGCTCGTCAACCGCGTTGCGCCAGTCGTGGCGGTAGCTGCCGAACCAGGGGCGCAGCAGCTCCGTTCCCGACGGGATGCTGCCGTCGAGCGGCGCGGTCAGCACCGCGAGCGGATGCGACGTCAGAAACGACAGTTTCCCGCCATCGCGCAGCAGCCGGCGCGCCTCGCTGAGGAATGCGACGGGCTCGGCCCACAACACGGCGCCGTACTCGCTGACCGCGACGTCGAACGCACCGTCGGGTTCGGGCACGTCCTCGGCGATCCCGTGGTGCAGCGTCAGCTCGATCCCGTACTCGTCGGCGAGACGACGGGCGGTCTCCATCTGGCGCGCGGAGTTGTCGATGCCGACCACGCGTCGCGCCCCGCGGCGCGCTGCCCAGGCCGACACGTACGCGGTGCCGCAGCCGAGTTCGACGACGTCCTTGCCGTGCAGGTCGTCGGGCAGCAACGGGATCTGGCTGTCGGGCACACCCCAGGCGCCCCAGGTCGGCTGGTCGGCGGCCCAGCGCCGCTCGCCGGCGTCGACCCACAGGTCCGCCATCGCGTCCCAGTGGCGCCGGTTCTCGACCGCGTAGTCGGGTAGCTCGCCCACCACGTTCTCCGTTCGTGCGCCGCCGCGACGGCTCCATTCGTACGCCAGCTTCCGGCATCATCGGCCGCCCCGAGCGGAGAACCTATGGAACTCGGCCTCTACACCTTCGGCGAACTGACACCCGACCCGCACACGGGCCGCACCGTCGCGCCGGCGCAGCGCCTGCGGGACCTGATCGAAGAGGTCACGCTCGCCGACGAGGTCGGCCTGGACGTGTTCGCGGTCGGCGAGCACCACCGCCCCGACTTTGTCGTCTCCGCGCCCGCCGTCGTGCTGGCCGCCGCGGCGGAACGCACCGAGACCATCCGGCTGTCCAGTGCCGTGACGGTCCTCGGCTCCGACGACCCCGTGCGGGTCTTCCAAGACTTCGCCACCCTCGACCTGCTGTCGGGCGGACGCGCGGAGATCATGGCGGGGCGTGGGTCGTTCATCGAGTCGTTCCCGCTGTTCGGTTACGACCTCAGCGACTACGACGAGTTGTTCGCCGAGAAGCTTGGCCTGCTGCTGCGGCTGCGCGACGGCGAGCGCATCACCTGGTCCGGCTCCCACCGCGCCCCGATCGACGACCGTGGCGTCTACCCGCGCCCCGTGCAGGAGCGGCTGCCGATCTGGGTCGCGGTCGGCGGCACGCCCGAGTCCGCCGTGCGCACCGGCGCCCTCGGCCTCCCCATGGCGCTGGCGATCATCGGCGGCATGCCTGAGCGCTTCGCGGTCTTCGCCGACCTGCACCGCGCTGCAGCCAACGAGGCCGGGCACCCGACGCCGCGGCTGAGCATCAACTCGCACGGCTACGTCGCCGACACCTCGCAGCAGGCCGCCGACGAGTCGTTCGCGCCGTTCGCGGCGATGATGGACCGCATCGGGCGGGCACGCGGCTGGCCGGCGATGACGCGCCCGCAGTTCGAGGCGTCGCGCGAGCTGCGGGGCGCGAACTTCGTCGGCAGTCCGCAGCAGGTGATCGAAAAGATCCTGTTCCAGCACCGCATCTTCGGTCACGAGCGGTTCCTCGTGATGTTCACCGTCGGCACGATGCCCCACACCAAGGCGATGCGCTCGATCGAGCTGTACGGCACCGAGGTCGCTCCCGCGGTCCGGCGAGAGCTTGCGCCCGACGCCGGCGCCGACAGCTCCCCGCTCGCCGCCGGCTGACCACGAGAGGCGGTGGCCGCTGAACTTCCGGCGGCGCCGTTGTGGCCATTGCGCTCCCACGAGGACACCCGCTCACGTCACAGCAAGCTGCTTGGAGCGTGCCGCCGCTGCATGGTTTCATGCGCCGGCCACCACCCGAGGAGAAGCATGTGACGTCGGCGGCCGGGGCTCTCGACCCTCGCGGTCCCGTCGCGGACGGCATTGCCGATCTGTGGTGGCTGATGCTTGCCATCGGCGTCGCGGTGTTCGTCCTCTTCGCGGTGCTGCTCGGGCTCGGTGCGCTCCGGGGCGGCCGCGACGACCCCGAGGAGTCGGAGGACAAGCGAATCCGTCGTTGGATCATCGGCGGGGGCGTGATCATGCCCACGATCGTGCTCGTCGTCGTGTTCGGCGCCACGGTCTACGCGATGCGGGTACTGCCGTCGACGGCGCCGCCGGACGCTCTCAGAATCGAGATCGTCGGCCACCAGTGGTGGTACGAGGTCCACTATCCGGAGCAGGGCAAGACCACTCGCGACGAACTCCACATGCCGGTGGGGCGACCGGTGGCGTTACAGCTCACCTCGGCCGACGTCATCCACAGCTTCTGGGTTCCGGAACTGGGCGGCAAGATGGACCTTCTGCCCGACGGGACGAACGTGCTCGTGCTCGAGGCGGACGAACCCGGCAAGTACATTGCCCGATGCGCGGAGTTCTGCGGGTTGGAACACGCGACCATGCAGCTCGTGGTCGTCGCTGAACGTCCCGAGGAGTTCGACGCCTGGGTGGCACAGCAGTGAGCGACATGCGCGACACGACGCCGTCGGGTCGCCCGACGCCCTCGGTAGCGGAGCCGGAGAGCGCCGAAGATCTCAACCGGCTCTGGGCTGACCCGCCCGGACTGCTCGGTCGGCTGAAGGCCGTGCAGAACGACGCGATCGGCACGCGGCTGCTGTTGACCGGCTTCTTCTTCGTGATTCTGGGGGGCAGCTTCGACTCCCTGGCGATGCGGCTGCAGCTCGCCGTCCCGGAGAATACGCTCATCGGTCCGCAGCTGTACAACGAGCTGTTCACCAACCACGGCTCGGTGACGATGTTCCTCGTCATCCTGCCGATCTTCGAGGGCTTCGCGATCCTGTTGTTGCCGCTGGTCCTCGGCACCCGCGAGATGCCGTTTCCGCGCCTGGGGGCGTTCTCCTACTGGACGTTTCTGCTCGGCGGGTTGCTGTACTACAGCAGTACGCTGTTCCAGCTCGTGCCGGACGCGGGGTGGTTTGCTTACACGCCGCTGAGCGGGCCGGAGTTCTCTCCGGGCCTGCGCATCGACTTCTGGGTCCTCGGCCTGGGTGTGGCAGAGGTCGGCGCCATCGCGGCCGCCATGGAGATCATCATCGGGGTGCTGAAGATGCGCGCACCGGGGATGACGTTGAGCCGGATGCCGTTGTTCGCGTGGGCCGTGCTCGTGATGGCCTTCATGATCCTGTTCGCGTTCACGACGCTGATCATCGGCAGCTTGCTGCTCGAGCTCGACCGCGGGTTCGGCACCCAGTTCTTCGACCCGGAGCAGGGCGGCAGCTCGCTGCTGTGGCAGCACCTGTTCTGGATCTTCGGACACCCCGAGGTCTACATCCAGTTCGTCCCGGCAGTCGGCATCGTCTCGATGATCGTGCCGGTCTTCACGCGGCACCGCACGATCGGCTACACCTGGCTCGTTGCCTCGCTCGTTGCGATCGGCTTCATGTCGTTCGCGCTCTGGGCGCACCACATGTTCACGGTCGGCTTGCCGCCGCTGGTGTTGAGCTTCTTCGCGGCTGCCAGCATGGCGATCGCCATTCCGGCCGGCGTGCAGATCTTTGCGTTCCTGGCGACGATCTGGGCTGGACGCCCGGTGTGGAAGACTCCCATGCTCTTCGTCGTCGGGTTCTTGATCATCTTTACGGTCGGCGGCATCACCGGCGTGATGGTGGCTGCAGTACCGTTCGACCTGCAGGCACACGACTCGTACTTCGTCGTCGCCCACCTGCACTACGTGCTCATCGGTGGCGTCGTGTTTCCGATCTTTGCTGGCATCTACTACTGGTTTCCCAAGTTCACCGGGCGGATGCTCGACGAGCGGCTCGGCCGATGGAATTTCGCGTTACTGTTCGTCGGCGTGAACGTGGCATTCTTCCCGATGCATCAGGTCGGGCTGATGGGGATGCCGCGGCGTGTCTACACCTATCCCGCCGGCCTCGGATGGGACGTCTACAACCTGATCTCCACCATCGGGGTGCTGATCATCGTGCCGGGCATCGCGGTGTTTATGTGGAACGTGTTCCGCAGCTACCGTTCCGGTGAGGAAGCGGGCAACAATCCGTGGGGCGCTGACAGCATCGAGTGGGCGACGTCGTCCCCGCCGGCGGAGCACGGGTGGTCCGTACTGCCGATCGTGCGCAGCCGCCACCCGCTGTGGGACCAGGAGCGGCTGCACAGCGGCGAAGAGTCGCTCGAGCGCTTCGTCCACGGCATGTCCCAGTGGCCGCTGCGGTGGCGGGCCGCCGTCATCGTCAGCATGGCGGACGCGCGTCCGCAGGAGGTGTTCCGCGTCGCGAACCCGTCGCTGTGGCCGCTCATCGCGGCGCTGGGCGTCGTGACGATATTCCTCGCCGAGCTCATCAAGGTGCGGTGGGCGGCGGCCGGCGGCGCACTGGTGATCGTCATCGCGGTCATCGGCTGGAACTGGCCGCACTCCGCCCCCATGAGCATCGAGGAGGAGGCGGACTTCGAGCGGGAGTTCGGTGTACCGGTCAACGCGCACGGCAGCGTGATCGTCGCTCGGTGGGGAACGGCGCTGGTCATCGGATTTGCCGCGATCGCGTTCTCCGCCCTGTTGCTGAGCTACTTCTATCTTCGGCTGGAGAACCCCCTATGGCCACCTGCCGGCGTTGCGCTACCGGATCTGGGCGGCGCGTTGCTGGCCGCGAGCCTCGTCGTCGCCAGCGTCTCCGCGGTCCGCGTGGCCGGGCAGCGGATCAACCGTGAGGACCAATCCGGATTCGTCGTGGGGCTGCTTGTTGCGCTGGCGTTGTCGATCGCCGCGACCGTCGTGCAGTGGCGCGACATCGCCGACCTGGGCTACAGCCCGACGGCACACGCCTACGGATCGGTGTTCTACACAATCGCCGGCTTCGTGACGGTCGTCGCCGTCAGTTCGATGATCACGTTGATCATGACGGTGTACTGGGCGCTGCGCGGCCTGTACACGCCCGCGCACCACGCCCCGGTGGTCAACGTCGCACGATTCTGGACGGCGATGGTGGTCATTTGGGTCGTCGGCTTTGGCACGCTGTACCTGGGGCCACTACTCACATGACCGACGAACGTGGCGGCGGGCGGACGCAGACGGGGGGGACACCACTCGCGGTGGACGTCTCTGGCGATCCACGGACGCGGCGAGCCATCGCCATGTTCGTCGCCGGGCCGGTCATCTGGTCGGTGCACTTCATGGTCATCTACCTCGTGACGGAGGCCGGCTGCAGCACGGAGGGAACAGGCTTCAGCGCGTTCAACCCACCGGTCCCCGCAGTCGTGACGCTCGCCGCGACCGCAGTGGCGGCGGTCGCCTGCATCGGTGTGGCGTGGTGGTGTTGGCGGCAGTGGCGTTCCGTATGCGAGGAATCGGTCGGCCGCGCCGACCACCCCGGCAACGGCTCACACGAGCGATACGCCGGCGAGGTGCTGCCTCTGGGCGGTTTCCTGATGGCGTTGCTGGGCTTGCTGACCGTGCTGTTCGTCGGGCTCCCGGCCCTGGTGCTGCCGTCATGCTGATCCTCGCCCACGCCGGCCGGCCCTCGGAACCCGACGAGGTGTGGGCGGCGTGGCACCTCGACCCGCTGCTGCTGTTCGGGTTCGTCCTGGCGGCAATGGTGTATGGCCACGGATACATCGGCAGTGGGCGCCGCCGCGCCGACCGGCGGCGGGCATGGTGCTTTGCCGCGGCGCTCGCAGCACTGGGAGTCGCTGTGCTCTCACCGCTGGAGACCCTGTCCGCGGCCCTGGCCTCGTCACACATGGTGCAGCACATCCTGTTGGTGCTCGTTGCCGCTCCGCTGCTTGCGATGAGTGCGCCGTCGAGCACCCTGCTGCGCGGGACGCCGCTGGGCGTGCGGCGGGCCATCGGCCGCTGGCGTCGACGGCTGAACCTCACGGCCCGCCGCTTCCGCCCGTTGCGCCATCCGGTCGTGGTCTCGCTGCTCCACATCGCAACCCTGTGGTTCTGGCATGCCGCCCGGCCGTATGAAGCGGCGTTGAGCAACCCGACGGTCCACGTCGTCGAGCACGCGACCTTCGTGGGCACTGGCGTACTGTTCTGGCGGGTGATCGTCGGCGCCCGGGCTGCCACCCGGGTGTCACCCGGCCTGGCCGTCCTCCTCGTCTTCGGCATGGGCATGCAGAGCGTGTTTCTGTCCCTGCTGCTCACGTTTGCCCAGGACAGCTGGTACGCGCACTACGCGACAACGACGACCGCTTGGGGTCTGACGCCGCTGGCGGACCAGCAGCTAGCCGGCGTGATCATGTGGATTCCCGCCGGCTTGATCTACGTCGCCGCGGGTCTGGCCCTGCTGGTGCATTGGATTCGTTCGACCGAAGGAGAGGATCTCCGCGCGGTGCCGGAACCGGGCGAGCGCTCGGATAGCGCGGAGGCGCGAGGCGCGGTGTCGTAGCGAGGACAGGCGCCAACTCCCACGCAGGTGCACGCGCGCGAACGGAAGAGGAACCGGAATGATCCGCCACCCCGTCTTTGCCCGGGTGTACGACGCTCTGAGCCGGCGCATGGAGAAGCAGGGCGCCAGCAACCATCGGCGACGCTTGCTAGCAGACCTCCACGGCAGGGTGATTGAGGTAGGAGCCGGCAACGGCCTGAACTTTTCCTACTACCCCGACAGCGTCGACGAGGTCCTCGCCGTCGAACCGGAGCCGCGGTTGCGCTCCGCCGCCGTGCGCGCCGCGAAGTCCGCCGCGGTCAAGATCACCGTCGTCGACGGCGTTGCCGACGCACTGCCTGCGGCCGGCGGCAGCTTCGACGCCGCGGTCGCGTCGCTGGTGCTGTGTTCGGTGCCGGACCAGTCGACCGCGCTCGCCGAGTTGCACCGAGTCGTGCGACCCGGCGGCGAGCTGCGCTTCTACGAGCACGTGCTTTCGGACCAACCGCGGCTGGCGTCAGTGCAGCGCGCGGTGGATCACGTCTGGCCGTTTGTGGCCGGCGGATGCCACACCAGCCGCGCGACCGTGGCAGCCGTCGAAGAAGCGGGCTTCGTCATCGAGGACATCGCGGCCTTCTACTTCCCCGAGACGCGTGTCCCCCTGCCGCCGGCGCCACACGTAATAGGCGTCGGGCGCAAGCCGGCGACCTGAGACGACTCAAGGTGCGTCACACGGCGCTCAGGTCGTCGCGGCGCTGCAAGTACTCGTCCCGCGACAGGTCGCCGGCCGCATACCGCTCGTCGAGCCGCCGTCGGGCGGCGTCGACGGAACGCGGCGCGGACGCGTCGTTGTCGCGCATAGAGCGCACGAGCCAGACGGTTCCGACGACCGCGAGCACGATGAGTGCCATGGCGAGAAGGCCCCACAGGGCCACCCACGCAGCCATGCCACCCATCATTCCTCCGTCCATCATCGCGGTGTCCTCCCTGTTCCGGTTTATCTCCTACGCAGCGTAGTCGAAGCCTACCGCCACTCGCGGAGATGCACGACGCCGTCAAAGGCTCGACGGTAGGCGACGCCGCCGCCCCGAGTGAAGACCGGCGCACGCTGGACCCGCCATGACAGCCCGGCGGGCCGCCGACTCACCGTCGTCCGTGCATCGATCTGGCGTCCCGCGTCACTTCTACTACGCTGGATCGTTGATTCAGCGGAGGGCGGAACCGCACCGCCAAGGGAGGGTACGTGCAAGTCGACAAGCCGGTCGAAAAGGCGTCTCAGGACGTCACGGCGCCGGCGAGTCGGTCTCGTCGCACCCTCGTGGCCGGCTCAGCCACCGTCCTCGTCGTCCTCGTCGTCCTCGTCTCCGTCATCGTCACGACGGCCTCGACGACGCCGAAGTTCATTGAGACTCCTTCCCCGGAGCAGGGTCTCCGGCCGGTAAGCGGGGCTGCCGAGGATCCGCTGCCGCTGCGGACGCTGCCCGCATTCGGCGACGGGGAGGCCGTCGATCTAACGCGGTACCTCGGCGAGCCGCTCGTCGTGAACTTTTGGGCCACCTGGTGCGTCCCGTGCATCCGTGAGATGCCGATGCTGCGCGACACGTCGGAGAAGTTGGCCGGCCACGTGACCTTCCTCGGGATCAACGTCCAGGACAGCCCCAGCAAGGCGGAAGCGTTCCTGGCGGAGCTCGAGGTCGACTACGACCAGGCGGCCGACCCCGAGGGCGCGTACTTCCGCGCCTCCGGCGGATTCGGGATGCCGACGACGCTGCTGGTCGACGCGGACGGAACGGTGCGGTACCGCCACACCGGCGAGCTCGACGCCGACAGCCTGCGTGGCCTCATCGAGGATCACCTCGGCGTCTTCTGACCGTTGGTAGCCGCGCCAGTACTAACCGGTATAGTAGCCCGTCCGCGCGTTCTCGGGAGCCAGGTGAGATGGACAGCAGCCTCTTCGTCGGTGGATCCGTGATCGCGGCGGTCGTCGCAGGCACGATCGCGTTGTTCGCCCCGTGCTGCATCTCCGTGATGCTCCCCTCCTACTTTGCGAGTTCCTTCCAGAACCGCCGGCTGCTCACCGCCATGACGTTCCTGTTCGGTGCCGGTGTCGCCACGGTCATCCTGCCGATCGCGCTCGGCGCGTCGGCGCTGCGCCAGCTGTTCCTCCAGGAGCACACGGCGATCTACGTCGCAGGCGGGCTGCTCATGCTCGCGCTCGGCTCGTACACACTGCTCGGCGGCCGCATCAGCCTGCCGATGCCGGGACGCAGCGCGACGCGAAGCGGACCGATGGGCGTCTACGGCCTCGGCGTGTTCTCCGGCGTCGCGAGCGCCTGCTGTGCACCCGTGCTGGCCGGCGTCATCGCCCTGTCGGGCGTGGCATCGTCGTTCACGGTCGCTTTGGGGCTCGGAGCCGCCTACACGTTCGGGATGGTCGCGCCGCTGTTCGCCCTCGCCCTGTTGTGGGAGCGGCGCGACTGGGCGTCGAGCCGGTTGTTCCGCCCCCGCGTCTTCACCTACCGCATCGGGCCGATCGACCGGACGATCACCGGCACGAGCCTGGCCTCCGGCGTGCTGCTCACGCTCATCGGCTCGGCGACGATCTGGCTCGGTGTGGGCGGCGAGGCAATGCCGGCGACCAGCGACTCGCAGGCCGAGTTCGCGGTCCGTCTGCAAGCCATCGGCGCGGCGGTCACCAGAGCAGTCTCCTGGCTTCCGGCCTGGGTCGGAGCCCTCGTCGTGGCCGGCGTCGTCGCGGCCCTCGCGGTACGGGCGTACCGCCAAATCTCCCATCCACACGACGAGCAGGAGCGCAGCGAGCCCGCTGGCGCCTCGGAGGAACCCTATGAGCAGCATGTCTGACACGCGTGCCAAAGCCCGCCGACCGTCCGGGAACCGCGCGAAGTCCCGAAGCAGTCGGGGGTCAAGCGTGGCGCTATGGACCGGCGTTGTGGTGCTCGCCGCCATCGCCGTACTCGCGGCGATCTTCGTCAGCAGCCAGTCGACCGCGCCGACGGCCACGGACGGCGGAGCCGCTGGAACCGACGGCCGCTATCCCTACGTCGTCGGGGATCCCGGGCCAGGCAACGAGGCGCCCGACTTCGCGCTGCCGGCGACCACCGGGGCGACCGTCAGCCTCGACGACTTCCGCGGCGAGTCAGTCCTGCTGTACTTCCAGGAGGGGCTGATGTGCCAGCCGTGCTGGGACCAGCTCAACGACATCGAGGCGCGACAGGACGACTTTGCGGCGTTGGGGATCGATTCCGTGGTGACCATCACCAACGATCCGCTCGAGGCCCTGCAGCAGAAGCGCGAGCTGGAGGGCATCACCTCGCCGCTGCTGTCCGACCGCGACCTGGCGGTGTCCAAGACGTACGACACGCAGAAGTACGGGATGATGGGCGGGTCGACGAACGGACACAGCTTCATCCTCGTCGGCCCCGACGGCGAGATCCAGTGGCGCGCCGACTACGGCGGAGAACCCAAGTACACGATGTATCTCCCCGTCGACGTCCTGCTCGCCGACCTGCGAGCGGGGCTCGAGGATGCCTGACCCCGTCGCAGTGGTCCTGCTCACCCAGGACCACTGCGCGTCCTGCGACGAGGCAAAGGACGTCTTGGACCGCGTGGCGCACGACTTCTGCCTGACGATCGCGACGGGCGACCTCAACAGCGAGCGCGGTCAGAGGCTGGCGCTCGAAGGCGCCGTGATGTTTCCGCCAGGTCTCTTCCTCGACGGCAAGGCGTTCTCGTACGGCCGCCTGTCGGAGCGCAAGTTACGCCGAGAGCTGGCACGACGTGGCGTCGAAGCGCACTAGGGCTACCCCGGAGATGAACGTCGAGCGCCGACCACGGCGGCGGACGTGGCGGCAACGGCTGGGTGTCCCTCTGGCCGTGTTCGGCGCCGTCCTGTTCCTTGTGGGATACCTGGGGACGACGACCGGCACGACGGTGCTGCCGTTCGACCGCCACCACGTCCTCACGCAGGTCGGTGGATTCTTGATCGGCTTCGTCGGGTTGAGCTGGATCGGAACGCGTCGCTGACGAGCGCGGTTCAGCCCCACCGTGCAAGGAAGACGCCACCCGCGTCGCCGTAGCCGATCATGGCAGCAGCCCGCCGGGTTCTCCCGGCGCGACGGTCGTGACCTCTCCGCTGACCACGCGCCACACGTAGAACGCTGCGGCGAGCACCAAGAGGACGCCGACGAGCAGATCCAGGCGCGCCCAGCGGATCCGCGAGGTGCCCGTCGGCAGGAGCCGCGCTCCGATGCTCGCCGCGCCGAGCAGGACGACGGTGCGGCCGGCGACGAACGCGACCAAGACCAGTAGCGCTGTCGCCGGTGTGGCCACCAACGCCGTGGCCGACGCCAGGCCGACGACGACCGGACCGCAGGCCGGGCAACCGGCAACGCTGAATCCCAGGCCGTAAAGGAAGGCCTCCGACGCACCGAGCGGGATGCCCTGCGCCTGCCGGCACAGCGACGTGCGACGTGCCAGCAGTCGCACGCCGACGGCCCCGAGGACGGTGGCAGCGAGAAGGTGTAGCGCGACGGAGGCCCGGATCAACAGCACGGCGACGGCCGCTATGGAGTAGCCCGCTGCGGCGAGTACGCCGTCCATCCCTATGACGAAGGCGAGAACCGCAAGGGCGGCGCGATGCAGCGGCGTCCGCTCCCGCCGGCCGTCGTCGTCCAGTTGCCCCGGCGAGAGCGTCGCCATCACCGCAGGGATCGTGGGGAACGACACCGGGGACAGCGTCAGGACGACGCCGACGGCAAGACCCAGCAGCGGTGCGTAGCCCGCGCCGTCGGCGAGGCGTGCGATGAGCGCCTCGACCATGACCGAAGCACCTCCTCGCGTCAGTACGGTCTACGGTGAAGCGTAGTAGATGACGGGCCGACGCGGTAATCTGCGGCGAGCGCGCTCGTCGGCTCGTCGAGGCAGGCGCACGAGGGCAGCCGATGTGTCGTCGCAACCACGCGCAACCACGACGAGTGAATCTCGTCGTCCGAGCACCAGCGCGGCGACATCCCAGATCCGGCCCCGCGTCCCTCAAGTGGAAGCGAACGTGGCAGCAACTCCCGCGAGGGGTATACTAGGCACCCTAGTACCTTACTGGCTCGACGAAGGATCGCCGCGTGAACATGCTGAAGATGTGTCTGAACTGGCGGGTCATGCTCGGGCTCGCCGCGGCGGGCCTGGCGGTGTTCGTGTTCGCGCCCGGGGCGTTCGCCGCGGCGCTGCCGCTGCTGTTCCTCGCGCTGTGCCCGCTGTCGATGGTCGTCATGATGATGATGATGGGCCGCGGCAACGGCGACACCGCCAACGCGCAGTCCGGCGGCGGGGAGGGCGAGCGCGTTGCGGTTACGCCGCCCGCTACGACACCGACCGAGCTCCAGGTGGAGCTCGACCACGTGCGGGCTCGACAGACGGCGTTGGCCGATCAACTCGAAGCGTTGCGGCGCGACGAGGCACAGCGGTCGACGCAGGCCTAGCCCGACGTGGCCGCCGATTTGTATCGCCGGCCGGGATGAAGAGACGACCGCGGGTCGTCTCAGCCCGCAGACGCGTGACGCAAGGGGCGCCGGCTGTTGCCAGTGCGGGTTGGTGGGTCGCGCGACACCGTCTGTCTCCCGCGGTGCGTGCATGGCGCCCGCCTCGGGGCGAGCACCGTCTCGCCGGCGAGCTCTCGACGCGCACGCTCGGCAGCGGTGAGACCACGACCGTCCTGCTGCACGGCCTTGCCACGTGTGGGGACAGCTTCGGCGGAGCGTGGGACCGGATCGCCGATGGGTCGTTTCTCGTCGTCCCCGATCTGCTGGGGTTCGGCCGCTCGATGGACACCTCGCGCAGCGACTTCACGCTCGACGCGCACCTGCGCGCCCTCGATACGATGCTCGACGAGCTCGGCCGCGCCGACACACCCCTGACCGTCGTGGGTCACTCCATGGGGTCCGTGCTCGCCCTGCACTGGGCCGCCCACCGCGCGGACACCCAACGTGTCGTCGCCTTTTGCGGACCGCTGTACACGTCGCGAGACGAGGCTGCACGGCACATCGCGAACATGGGCCTGCTCGAGAAGTTGTTCGCGCTCGAAAGCCCGCTCGCCAGACAGACCTGTGTCCTCATGTGCCGCTTCCGCGCCGTCGCCCAGTGGGTGTCGGTCGCGATCTCGCCCGAGTGGCCAGTCACCATCGCGCGCCGCGGCGTGTTGCATACCTGGCCGTCATATCTGGGCGGAATGAACGGGATCATCCAGAAGCCGGGATGGGCCGGCGCTCGCCGCGCTGAACGCCAGGAACGTGCCCGTCGTCCTGGCCGACGGTGCCACCGACCCCCGTTCCCCGTCCGCGAACGGCACGCCGCTGCTCGCGCGACGCTTCGCGTGCGTCGAGTCGGTGCAACATCCTGACGCAGGACACGACCTACCGGTTTCGTATCCCGACTGGAGCACGCGCCTCGTCGTCGCGTCAGGGTGTCAGACCCGGTCCGACCTACGCGGGGATCGAGCAGAAATCGGCCCCAGCGACCGGTCCGAGCGCGTTCGCCGACTCGGCGCCAGTCCATAACAGCATCGCCGCCATCACCAGCACCATGACCGCCATGACCCAATGGTCGCGGCGCACTGGCGCCGGGTTCGGTGCCAGCAGCCTTTTGACCCGCCAAAGACACGCACCCGTGGCTCCCAGCCCCGCAGCCGGGAACGCCTCGAGCGCGAGGCGGCCCAGCGCCCTGCCCACCGTTTCCCGGCCGTGCGCACGAACGGCTTCATCGTCGGCGAGCGCCTCGAGGTGGCGGCGCACACACTCGTAGAGGTCGTCGGCCGCCGGAAGGGGGCGCAGCGGCGCGACAAGCAGCGCCGCGGCTGCCGCGACGATCGTGTCGCCCGCGCGCATGCGCGCGTTCGTGCGCGAGCACGACCTCGCGCTCGCCTGAGGCCGCGTGCTGCCAAAACTCGCGGTCGACGAGCACCCGCGGCCGCAGCAGCCCGACGGTCACCGCGGGGGTGGACAGCCGCGGACCAGCAGGACGTCATCGCACCCGTCGAGGGGGTCACGCCGCTCGCGCAGGCCGGTGGACGAGTCCGCCCGATCGAAGGTGCTGGACGGACAGCGCGACGATGCCCCGTAGCGTGGGAACGCAAGGACCCAGGCGAGCAGCGGCACGCCACGCCACCAGTCGAGCTGCCCGGCGAGTAGCTGCTGGAGAGCACGCCGCACGCTGTCCATGCGCTGCTTGACTCGTGGGCGGCGAACTGCACGGCGAGCGCGAACGACCCGAGCCACACGGACGCCGACGACAGCAGCAGCAGTGCGACGGCTCCGTGCGGCGCGCGACCCTCGCGTTCTCGGCAGGGTCGCCACAAGACCAGGGCCACGCCTGAAACAAGCAAGCATGGCGCCGCCCATCACGAAGCGGCTCGGCTCGGCGAGCAGCCGCCGCAGGGCATCGGCATCCTCGCCCGGCAGGTCAGCGACAAAATGCAGCAGCGCGCGGACCGCCGATCGTCAGCGGTGTTGAGCACCTCGGACATCGTTGCGGCGGCAAAGGCTTCCCCGTGACATCGCACAGCGGTATACCCACGCACGGCCGAGGGCGACGTCGGCGCAGCAGCCTTCTCGTACAACCGATTCATGACGGTCATGACCGTCGTGTACGCGAGCGGGTCCTCGATCTGCTCGAGCACCTCACGGACAGCGAGGAAGGCGTCGGGGTGGCGCCACGCCACGTCCATCACCTTCGCCTCGAGCGGCCCAACGACAGGCTGTTTTGCGCCATCAACGTCCCTTGCTCACGCATGCGATGCAGTGTCGGCAAGGGTAGGTTGAGGCCAACCGCTCCGCCACGGCCTCCACCTGCTCGGAGAGCACGAGCAGAGGACCGTCCCTGCGCTCTCGGACCATGCCGTCGCCGCCGACGGCGAACAGCCCTTGGCTCGCTTGGCGGTTCCCGTCCTCGACCGGCTTGGCGAGCGTCTTGCCGGCGTCGGAGTAGGTCTCGACGTGGATCCACGCGATGTCTCCCCCAGTCCCTGCTTGCCCGAACCGCGTCGATAGTCTCGACCGACGGACCACACACCGCCGTTTGGCAGTACGCCGGGGTCGCGAACGTCGGCATGACCAGTACCGGTCTTGGAGCGCTTCGTCCAGGCTGACGTCGTGCATTCCACAGGGCGGCTTCGCCGTGCACACGTCGTCCACGCCGCGCGGCTTGTCGAACGTCGGCGTGGCAACGATCAGGCGGACGTGCCTGGCGCGATGAGCGCACTCGTCTCCAGCACGTTGCGACCTGCAACTCCGCAACGCCGGCACGCTGCGTCTGTGGGGTAACGGCCGTCCTGAACGCGCCGGACTCGCCGAAGTCGACCTTCGTGAGATACAGCCCCAGCGCCACACCCTCGACTTCCCGGAACTCGCCGGCAGGGGAGCCGATGGCTCGCCGCCGGCAGGCTGGTACCTCGACGTCCGTTTTTGATCGTCTCGCCGTCGCGCAGCCCGAAGGCGAACGGCTGATCTTGGCCTTGGAGCAGCTCGAACGCCGCGCGCGATGCGTCGGTTGGGCGTGCGCGACGCGTGCAGGCACTGGCGACGGCGCTGCATGCCGCTGTGGCGCGGCGATCCCACGGTGCGACTTGCGCACGAGCCCGGCGCCGGGCCGCGACGCCGGCGAGTGACCAATCGACGTCGGTGTGGCCCTCCACTTCCATGGCGGTCTCGCGGGCAGGTAGCCGCCTCGCCGCGGACGGCAACAGCCGCTACGGTGGATAGTACTCGACGGTAAGGGCCTCCCGCTCGCGAGTTCGACCGAGACAAGGATGGACAACATGCAGCTGGCGACCCGTTCGCGAGCCGCCGGCGGTTCGCGCTGCCGCTGGCCGCGCTGGCGGTGGTGGCTGCGGCGTGCGGCGGTGGAGCGAGTGGCCAGCCGACGGCGGCCGACCTCGTCCACGTCCATCGTCTGCAAGCCGTACCCGATGGCGACGGCGTGTACGTCGCGACGCACACGGGGCTGTTCGAGGTGGACGACGGCGACATCCGTGCGGTCGGCAGCGCGACGCACGACCTCATGGGCTTCACGGTGGCAGGACCAAACGACCTGCTCGCCAGCGGCCACCCCGACCTGCGCGTCGAGGACCTGCAGGTCGACGGCAAACCGCCCTTGCTGGGACTCGTTCAGAGCAGCGACGGCGAGGAGTGGGAGCCGCTGTCGCTTCTGGGAGATGTCGACTTCCACGGTCTGGTGGCGGCACACGGGCAGGTCTACGGTCTGGACTCCCAGACGGGCGCGCTGATGGTGAGCGCTGACCGCGAGACCTGGGACACCCGCGTCGCCGGGCTGCCGCTGATCGATTTCGCGGTCAGCCCCGACGATCCCGATGTCCTGGTCGGCACCGGGGAGGGCGGGCTGCTGCGCAGCGAGGATGGCGGCAGGTCGTGGCAGCCGGTGAGCTCCGAGCGTCTGGTGTTCTTGAGCTGGACCGACGAAGGGCTGTTCGGGGTGTCTCCGGAGGGCGCAGTAGCCGTTTCCACCGACGGAGGGCGGATGTGGGATTCTCGCGGGAGCGCCGGCGGGGTGCCTGAGGCGCTGCTGGTCACCGACGACGCCATCTATGTCGCGGTCAGCGAGGCCGGCATCAAGCGATCGACGGACGGCGGCGAGACATTCGAGTTCTTCCTGCGCACAGGAAGCGGCGGATAGCCGTGCCGTTGCGCCCGCGGATGCGACCGCGCCGCGCTGCCGCGGACTTGCTCCTGCTCGTCGTCGTTGCCGCGTGCGCGCCAGGTAACGACAGCGGTCAACCGGCTGCGGCAGCCGACGCAACCGCGACTTGCGACGCACCGGTCACACCTCCATTGCAGTCCGGCAGCCACATCATCGGCAACCGCCCTCCGCCGGTGGCGTACTCGTCGACTCCGCCGACGTCGGGTTGGCACGCCTCCGGAAAGGTCGACGTCGCCGTGCGCACGGACGACCCCTACACGGAACCCGAGCAGGTGAGCGTTCTCGAAGGCGGCGCCGTCGTGGTCTCCTACAACGGTCTCGGCCGAGACGAACGCCGACGTCTTGATGAACTCGCGGGGCAGTATCCGCAGCAGATTGCCGTCACCCCGTACGCACAGCTGGAGCCGGGAGAGGTCGCGCTGACTGGCTACGGGGTACTCCAACGCTGCGACGGGCTCGATGTCGAAGCGATCCGCGCCTTTACCGCCACCTACGCCACCGTAGACGCGGAAGCCTCGCACGAGTAGGACAGACCCTCGTCACGACAGGCCAGCGTCGGTCAGCGAGCAGACAAGGGCAAGGCTGGGTGCCTCCCGCAGCTGCTGGAGCGACGCGGGCGGAGGCTGGGCCAGCGCGAAGGCGGCAACGACAACGACGCCCGCCGCCGCGAGTGAGACCGCGCTGACGCCCCGGCGTCCCAGCGCGGCAGCCGTCCAACCGCCGAGCACCAACGCGAACAGGCCGAACAGCGTGCCGAGCGGCAACGGGATGAAGTGCACACGGATGTGGAGCGCGAACACGTCCATCCAGCCGACGTGCAGGATCCCCGCGACGAGGAAGAGGACGTCCGGCGTGGCGGAATACAGGTGACCCATACCGCCCGCAGCCCACGCGCCGCGCGGCGCGCGACGCCGCACCAGCGCGACGACGGTGAGCAAGCCCACGGCCAGCACCGCGCCGAGCAGCGCGTGTAGCCAGTAGTGCAGCAGCGCGTCCAGGCGCGCGTAGGCGCGGAACAGCCACAGCTCCATCGCGACGACGAGCACCGGGACGATCAGCGCGCGCGCTCGCATCAGTCGACCCCGTCCACCACGGTCTGCACCTCGAGCGCATGGTCGCCGACGTGTGCGTCGAACGTCCGGTAGCGCACGCGACCGCTGCTGTCAATGACGGCATAGCCGGGCCCCACCCGCCCGTCGATGGTCGCCAGCGCGTACGCCGCCGCCACCGATGCGTCGTCGGTGACGGCAACCTGCGCGTCCACGTCCGGAGCCTCGCACCGGGTGCAGACGACCAAGACCGCGGGTTTCCCACGCTGGAAACCAAGCTCGTCGTAGGCGGGAGCCGGCTCGTCGAGGTACAGCAGATCGAGCTGCTGCAAGGCGTGGACCGGGTCGTGCAGCTGGTGCTGGGTGCTCGACAGCAGCGCGATGATTCCCGCGCCGACGACCGTGACGAGCGCGAGCACCGTCGCAACCACGAG
>JAUJMS010000036.1 GCA_030446745.1 Egibacteraceae bacterium
ACCGCCCCCCCGGCCACGGGGCGGGACCCGTGGGCGCGGGTGATGAGCGCGACGCGCTGATTCCGATTGTTTGCCTTTCTGTCCCTCACCCGACTCTGGGCGACTCGCCGTGGCCGGTGGAACCTCCGGCCCCCGCCCTGCACGGGCCCGGCGACCGCGCCGGACTTTAACGACGGGCGCGGCGCTGGTAGAGGTTGACCAGGAACGACGCCATCTGGTCGCGCGCGACCTCGATGCCGGGTCCGAAGCGACCGCTGCGCGGTGACGTCGTCGGTTGCTCCAGGCCCCGGAACAGCTTCTCCTCGAAGCCAGCGTTGATGTTGCCGCGGTGGACGTTGTCGCGGCGCACGTCCGCGAAGTGGTCACCCCGAGCCGTCAGCTCGTGGGCGGCGAACTCGGCGGCTTGCACCAGGAACGTCGCCATCTGGTCGCGCGAAACGCTCGCCTTCGGCGAGTAGCGGTTGCCACCGGTGCCGTTGACGATGCCGGAGCGAGCCAGCCGGTTGATGTTGCGCCGGTGGGTGTTGTCGCGGATGTCACTGAACTCCGCGGCGCCGCCACCGGACCGCAGCTTGTCGCCCAAGCCCGACTCCACCAGCGTGTTCGCGATGAACGACGCCATCTGGGCTCGGGTGACGTCTGCCAGCGGCTCGTAGAACTTCTCGCCGTTGCGGCGACTTCCGACGGCGATCCCGGTGTAGATGACACAGTCGACGTTACGGACGTGGGCTTGGCGGGCCTTGTTGCGGTCGCGGTACTCCGTCGCCTTCGGGGCGTCGGCGCAGTTGCGCGCGATGCGCGTGCGTGGCTCCTCGGAGAACACCTGCAGCTCGGCGGCACGCACGATGTTCTCCGGCGGGTCGAGGACCGGTCTGGGCCCCGCCTCGCCAGGACTGAACGCATCGGTGTCGCAGTCCGCGGTCGGGAAGACCGGGTCGTTGACGGGGTTGACGTCGCCCTGGTAGTCGGGCGCCCCGGTGCACTGGTTGTCGCGCACGACCAGACGCACGTGCGTCGCTCGCGAGTCCCTTACGTCGAACGGCCGCAGCAAGAAGTCGGGCACCTTCGGCCGCGGGCGCGCGCTGGGGAAGGCGTCGTCGGCGCTGGCGAAGACCCTCTTGTAACCCTTCTTGCGCGAGCAGTCGTCCCCGGACGTCGCGTCGCAGGTGAAGATGTTGAACGAGCGCAGCGCCGAGAAGCGGTTCTGGCTGCCGACGTCGTCCTCCTCGGCGTCGCAGTTGCCGGTGAGCAGCGCGGTGCTGCAGCCGCCGTTGAGCACGGCGCTGACCTGCACGTTGGTGACCCTGCGCGGGCGATTCAGCTCGACGGTGACCTGGCGCCCCTCGACCTGGCGGCCTTCCTCGTTGGGGCTCTTGCCAGCGTCGTTCTCCCGCGACGCCCAGTTCGTGGCCTCGGTGTCGTCGATGATCCGGTCGAGGTTCACCCCGTCGCCGGTGATCGTCGCGCCGCTGCTCTGTGAGGCGTGGTTGCGTCGCAGCGGCGCCTCCACCACCAGGTTCTCGTTGGGCCTGAGCCGGAGCTTGAAGCGGTGGGCGCCGAAGCCGTCGGCGCGGGCGATGAAGTGGTAGGTCCCGGGCACGAAGAACGCCGTGTCGTCGATCTTCTTGGTCTTGGAAACGGTGTCGGCGATTGGCGTCACGCGCGCTTCGTAGTCGCCGACGAAGATCTGCATCTTGTCCGCTCCGCTGCGGCCGGCGGTGAACGTCACGCGCGCCTCGTTGGCGCGCAGCGGCGAGTTGAAGCCCGGCCGCGGGTCGAAGTCGTCGCGCTCGGCCCCGAAGATGAAGTTGTTCGGGAACTCACCCTGGTTGATCGGCCTGCTGAACGCCGACTTCCCGAGGCCCCGGCGGGCGAAGGAGTCCCACAGCTCGAACTGGTTGTCGCCGTCGAACCGCAACCGGTCGGCGGCCAGCATCGCGTCACGCGAGTCGACCATCGTCGAGTCGTCGGGCTGCAGCAGGAACCCGTCGAACATCAGCTGCGCCCAGCGGCGGTTGCCGGGGCACTCGTCCGCGGCCCGCTCCCCGCGGGCGCAGGCCTCCTGCAGGTCGACGTCTGTGGACGGGAACTTGTCGTCGTACTTGCGGTTCAGATCCGCCGAGATGTCGAAGTTGACCGCGCTCCAGATCTCGCCGTTGGCGTGTGGCGAGGTGAGGCCGTTGCCGTCGTACTCCAGGTCGCTGTAGTTCAGCGGGCTGTTGTTCATCGCGTAGTTGCGGATGGCCGACGTGGTGTCGCCGGTGACGTACGGGCCGAGCACGAACGGGTCGACGCCTTTCGCCGAGTCGATGTTGAAGCTGCGGAAGTACTCGGCGAAGCCGAGGTCCGACCAGCTCTCGGTCTGGCCCTGGCTGTCGCCGGTGCCGACGTCGGGCCCGGCGATCATCCGGTTGGAGATGGCGTGGGTGTACTCGTGGGCGACGACGGCCATGTCGTACGCGCCGTCGACGCATGGGGAGTAGAAGGCGCCGGCCAGCGGCTCCCACAGGTACTGGTTGGTGATCGGCGCGATCCCGTCCTGCAGCGTGATCTGGTTCGCGTTGTCACGGCCCAGGACCGAGAGGCGCCCGGCCTGGGACTGACCGATCTCCGGATCGTTTTCGCGTTCGGATTCGGTGTTGCCGAAGTTGTCCTGCTGCAGGTTGGAGTTGACCTCGGTGAAGCCGAGGTAGTAGCTCCAGTCGTGCATCCGGTTGTGCATGACGAACAGGTTCGTCGTCGCTGCCGCCTCGTCGTTACGGCTCAAGGCGGTGGTGGAGAACCTGGTCGGGTTGCACTTCGACTCGAACCAGCTGTTGTTCCACGAGAAGTCGAAGCTGCGCGTGGGGCTGATCGGCCGGTCGAACGCCGTGTCGGGCGTGAAGGGGCTGGCCTCCGAGATCGCGGTCGACGCGTTGTTGCCGTCGGTGGTGAACGTCGGTCCCGACCCGACCCGCACGTCCCAAGGGACGCGCGAGGCGGTGTTGCGCTGCTGTTCGCGGCACTCCTCCGGGTTTCGGGAGCTGTCCCAGCACCACAGCACCCGTGTGTCGCGCGACGGCGTCTCCGAGAACGGGAACGGCGGGTTGGCGGGAAACACGCGCCACGTCGGCAGGAAGTCGCCGTCCTCGTCGTCCTCCGGCCCGTTGGTCTGCGCGGTCAGCGGTGGGCGCAGGCCCTCGGCGAAGTGCTCGACCTGGTTCTGGCGCTGCCAGACGGTGCCGGTCTCGGCGTCGACGAAGCTGATGAACGCCGTCGGGTTGCCGTGCTCGTCGAGGTTGCTGTCGAGCAGCGTCACCTCCCACGCGCGACGCAGCCCGTCGCGCGGCGTCGGCAGCGCGATCAGGCGCGCACGCTGCACGTCGGCGGCGAGCTCGCTGTCGAAGGTCGTCCAGGTGTCGTCGGGGGTGGCCACCTCGCGCAGCGCGCCCAGCTCGAGGCCGACGTCGGTCGCGGCGGCCTGGATCGCGGTCGCAGCGTCGAGCCGCTGGTCGCCGGTCACCACGTCGTCGCCGGTCACCGACGACGACACCCACGCGACGCGGCCGTCGCGCTGCACCCCGACGATCAGCAGGCCGTCCAGGCCGGCGTGCAGATCACCGAAGCTCTGGCGGAACAGCACCACGTGCGCGACATCCGGGTTGGCGGCCGGCTTGCCCTCGCGGTAGACGCGCCCGAGGTCGGGAGCGTCGTACAGCGGCGAGTCGCGCAAGACCTCCAAGGCGTCCACGCCCGCGGCGTCGAGGCGGAACAGCTGCGCGTGGTCCCGCACGAACCCGCGGGCGACGTCGACGGCCTCACCGGCGCGGGGTGGCGACAGGTAGCCGTTGTGGTTGATCAGCACGTGCGGCGTGCCGAAGGCGTTCCAGCGGACGGCGGTCGCGCCGAGGTCCGCGGCGACGGCCTTCTGGGCGGCGGTCGGGGCGAGCCGGCCCTCGCGGCGGTCGACGTTGCGGACGCGGGCGAAGCCCTCACCCTGGAAGCCGTACGCCTCGAAGGGTGGTGTCTGCGCGGTTTCGGGGTCAACGGGGACCTGCGGCTGACCGCCCGCCGGCAGCCCCACAAGCAATGCCGTAACGGTGGCGACGACCGCGGTCAGCGCCGGGCGACGAAAGACGGACGTCTGCTTCATCGGTTACCTCGCTCGATGGCCGACTACGGCGGAGCCCCAACGCGACGGCCAGGGGTCCGTGCAAGCACGTACTTCCCACCAACTCTTCCACGTCTGCGGTGTGCGCGAAACGGAAAAAAGGTGACTACCTTCCGTGCGCCCGGCGTCACCTAGCGGGTGGCGGCACCTCGGGCGGCGCGCCGGGGTGCCCCAGCGGGCCCGGGCCGCCAGGATCGGGCAACGGGCCGGGGCCGGGATCCGGCAGCGGGCCGGGACCGCCGGGGTCCGGGAGCGGGGTCGGCTCGCCCGGGTCGGGCAGCGGTGAGGGCTCGCCCGGGTCGGGCAGTGGCGTGGGCTCCCCGGGGTCGGGTAGCGGGGTCGGCTCCCCGGGGCTCGGCACGATCGGGTCGCTCACGGGGCGCTCCTGACGTCGGGGCGCAAGCCTGCCCCCGCGGCGCAGCGGCTACCCTTCGTCGCCGCATGCCGTCGCCGCCGTTCGCCGAGGAGCACGACGTGCTGCGCGACAGCGTGCGGCGCCTGGTCGACGCCGAGCTTGCGCCGCTCGCCGCGGTCGCCGAGCGCGACGAATGCCCCCCGCCCGCCGCGTTCGACCGCTGCCGCGACCTGTTCGGCATCGACGACGTCCTCGCCGCCGTGGTCGTCGCCGAGGAGCTGGGCCGCCTGCGTTCCGCCGGCCTGGTGGCCGCGCTGCTCGCGCAGGACGCCGCCGCGGCGCTCGGCGTCCCGATCGACGAGCCCGTCGCGGTGGCCGGGCGCGCCGCGTTGACCGTCGAGGGCACCACCGTCAGCGGGCGGCTGCCGCTGCTCGTCGCCGGGCAGGTCGCCCGGCGCTGTTACGTGTGGGATGCCGGCGTCGTGGTGGAGTCAGGACCGTCGTGGACGGTCGCCGCGGTGCGCGCGCCCCACGGCCTGCGCGGCGCCGGCCTCGCCGACGTGGACCTGGATGACGCGCCCGTCCTGCCGCTGAACGCGGCTCCGGCCGCGCGGGCGCGTGCCGCCGGTCGCGCCGTGCTGCTCGAGGCGGCCGCCACCGTCGCGGCGGCGTGGCGCACCTGGGACGACGCCCGGCGCTACGCCGGTGAGCGCGAGGCGTTCGGGCGCCCCATCGGCCGCTTCCAGATCAACCGCCACCGCCTCGCCGAGGGCGCGACGACCCTGACGGCCGCCCGGGCGCTGGTGCACGACACGGCCGCGGCCGCCGCGGGCGACGGAGACGGCGACGTCGACGCGACGGCGGCGCGGCTGTACGCCGGGCGGGTCGCCGCCGCGGTCGCCGACACCTGCCTGCAGCTGCACGGCGGCTACGGCTACACCACCGACTTCGACGCCGAGCGGGCGTGGCGCGACGCCCATGCGCTGCGCGTCGGCGACGACGCGCGACGCGTCCGCCTGGTGGCGCTCGCGCGGCAAGGAGGCGCCTCGTGATCAGCCCCGACGTCATCGACGTCTACGTCGAGATCCCGAAGGGGTCGCGCAACAAGTACGAGTGGGACCACCACACGCGCCGCTTCAAGCTCGACCGGATGCTGTTCAGCGCCGTGCACTACCCCGGCGACTACGGCTTCGTCCTCGACACCTTCGGCCACGACGGCGACCCGCTCGACGCCCTGGTCATCCTCGGCGAGCCGACCTTTCCCGGGTGCACCATCACGGCGCGGGTGTTTGGCGCGTTCTGGATGACCGACGACAAGGGTCGCGATACCAAGATCCTGTGCGTGCCCGACACCGACCCGCGGTGGGCGCACGTCCGCGAACTCGCCGACGTTCCGGGGCACATGCTCAAAGAGGTCGAGCACTTCTTCTCGATCTACAAGGACCTCGAACGCAAGAAGGTGTCGGTGGAGGGCTTCGGCCAGCGCAGCGAGGCGCTCGCCGAGATCGCCGCCGACCGCGAACGCTTCGCCACGATGCCCGACCCGCCCGCCATGCCGTGACCGCTCCGGCGACGGCCCACAGCCTGTGGTCGCCGGCCCACGAGACGCTGCGCGGGCAGGTCCGTGCGTGGGTCGCCGACCACGTCGCCCCGCACGTGGACGCCTGGGAGGCCGCCGGCGCGTTCCCCCGGGAGCTGTTCGCCGCGGCCGGCGAGGCGCGGCTGCTGGGCTGGAAGGTCGACGCCGAGCACGGCGGTGCCGGGCCGGACCTGCTCGCCGACGCGGTCGTGTCCGAGGAGATGGCCGCGTGCGGCTCCGGCGGCGTCGCCGCCGCGATCGGGGCGCACAAGGATCTCGGCGCCTACTACCTGTGGGGCTTCGGCACGCCCGAGCAGCGTCGCCGGTGGGTCCCGGCGTGCGTGCGCGGCGAGCTGGTCACCGCCCTGGCCGTCACCGAGCCCGGCGCCGGCAGCGACGTCGCGGCCATCCGCACGCGAGCCGTGCGCGACGGCGGCGACTGGGTGCTCGACGGCGCGAAGACGTTCATCACCAACGGCGCCTGGGCCGATGTCCTCGTCGTCGCCGCCGTCACCGACCCCCAGCGCGGCGCGCACCACGGGGCGACGCTGTTCGTCGTCGAGTCCGCCGACGCCGGCTTCGCGGCGCGGCGGCTGTCCACCCTCGGCTGGCGCACCAGCGTCACCGCGGAGCTGACCTTCGACGCGGTGCGCCTGCCCGCCGACCGTGTCCTCGGCGGCGAGGCGGCGATCGGCGGCGCCTTCGCCGCGATCATGGGCAACTTCCAGTGGGAGCGCCTGGTCCTGGCGCTCGGCGCGGTGCGCAACGCCGCGGACGCGCTCGCGGTCGCCGCCGCGGCGCCCGGCGGTGATCGGCGGCTGTGCGACCACCGGCTCGGCGACCTGCTCGCCGAGACGGCAGCGGCGCGCGCGCTGGTCGAGCACGCCCTGCGCCGCCACGTCGCCGGCGCCGACGCCGTGCGCGAGACGTCGATGGCGAAGTTCTACGCCTGCGAGCTGGCGGTGCGCGTCTGCGGGGCGGCCCTCGCCGCGGTGGGGGCCGACGGGCTGCGCGCCGAGCGCCGCGTCGAGCGGCTGCTGCGCGACGCGCGC
>JAUJMS010000037.1 GCA_030446745.1 Egibacteraceae bacterium
GCCCCGAGGTCGGTGGGGTCGCGCTGGTACTCAGCGGCGATGGCGTCCTCGCCGACCGCTCCGGCGGCCGCGAGCGCGACGAGCAGGTGCCAGCGCAGGTCGGTGTCCACGGCGAGCCCGGCGACGGTCTCGGTGCCGTCGAGGAGCGCCGCGACCCGGGCGAGCTGCGCGTCGCTGTGCGCCGCGGACGCGAACGTCCGCGCCCACACCAGCTGGGTGTCACCGCCCGGCGGGGCGGCGCCCAGCCCCGTGGCCGCGCGGTCGGCGAGCAGCGTGCGCGCGTCCGCGCGGTTCGCGGGATCGCCGTAGCGCTCGACGGCGGCCTCCGCGCGGCGCAGCAGGTTGGCGAGCACGCCCACGTCGTCTTCCGCGTCGGCGTGGTCGACGACCAGGCGCAGCCAGCGCCGCGCCGGCAGCTCCGCGTCGCGGGTCATGTCCCACGCCGCCCCCCAGCACAGCGCGCGCGCGAGCGGGTCGCCGAGCTCACCGAGCCCGCGCAGCAGGGTGTCGACCGAACGTGAGTCCAGGCGCACCTTCGCGTAGGCGAGGTCGCCGTCGTTGACCAGCAGCAGGTCGGCCACGGGTTCGCCGGTCAACGCCGCGACCGGCGTGTGCGCCCCGTCGGCGTCCAGCTCGACGCGCCGGCGCAGCACCAGCGCGTCGTCGCGCAGGTCGTACAAACCCAGGCCGATCCGGTGGACGCGCAGCGTCGGGTGTTCCGCCGGCGCCTCCTGGGTCAACGCGACGGTGGTGTAGCGCCCGGCCGCGTCGACGTCGACGACCGGGCGCAGCGTCGTCACGCCCGCGGTCTGCAGCCACTGCGCCGACCACGCGCGCAGGTCGCGGCCTGACGCCTGCTCGAGCGCGGCCAGAAAGTCGTTCAGCTCCGCGTTGGCGTACTCGTGGCGCGGGAAGTACGCGCGTAGCCCCGTGACGAAGGCGTCGTCGCCGACCCAGGCGACCAGCTGGCGCAGCACCGACGCGCCCTTGGCGTACGTGATGCCGTCGAAATTGGTGCGGACGGCGTCCGTGTCGACCATGTCCGCGACGACGGGGTGGGTCGACGGCAGCTGGTCCTGCCCGTACGCCCAGGCTTTGAGGTCCGCCGCGAAGTCCGACCACGCGTCGGTGAAGCGGGTGGCGCGCACGAGCGCGAGGTAGGCCATGTACGTCGCGAAGCTCTCGTTGAGCCACAGGTCGTCCCACCAGCGCATCGTCACGAGGTCGCCGAACCACATGTGGGCCATCTCGTGCAGGATCGTCTCGCCGCGCCGCCGACGGTTCGCCTCGGTGACCTTCGAGCGGAACACGTAGCTCTCCGAGAAGGTGACGCAGCCGGCGTTCTCCATCGCCCCGGCGTTGAACTCGGGCACGAACACCTGGTCGTACTTGCCGAACGGGTAGGGGTAGGCGAAGACGTCGGTGAAGAAGTCGAAGCCCTGCCTCGTCAGCGTGACGATCTCGTCGGCGTCGAGGTAGCTGCGCAGCGACCGGCGGCAGTACACGCCCAGCTCGACGTCGCCGTGGCGGTCGGACACCCCGGTGTACGGACCGGCGACGACCGCGGTGACGTAGGTCGACAACGGCAACGTCGGCGCGAACTGCCAGCGGCCCGCCGCGCCGTCGTCGGGGCGAGCGACGACCGCGCCGTTGCTGACGACGACCCAGCCGGCCGGCGCGTCGACCCGCAGGGCGAACGGCGCCTTGAGATCGGGCTGGTCGAAGCACGCGAACACGCGGTGCGCGTCGAACGGCTCGAACTGCGTGTAGCAGTACGCCTCGCCGTCGACTGGGTCGACGAAGCGGTGCAGCCCGACACCGGTGTGCGAGTAGCGGCAGTCCGCGACGACGCGCAGTTCGTTGCGGGCCTCGAGTCCCGGCAGGCGCAGCCGCGCGCCCTCGTACGCGCCGACGTCGAGCGAACGGCCGTTGAGCTCGGCGTTGTGCACGACCGCCGCGTCGAGGTCGACGAAGCTGTCGGCGCCGGGCTGACCGCACGCGAAGGTCACGACCGTCTCGCTGCGAAAGGTCTCGCTGCCGCCGGTGACGTCGAGCGTCACGTCGTAGGCGACGCCGGACAGCAGCCGTGCCCGCGCGTCCGCCTCGGCGCGGGTGAGGTTGTCAGCGGTTGACACGACGGCCCTTCGGACGCATCAGGACGGCGACGCGCCCATCGTGGCGGGCGCCGGGCCGCGACGCCAGCCGGTCAGGCGTCCCAGTCCGGCGCGAACGGCGGGTCGATGAGCCGTTCGCCACGGGCGAGGCCGGCAATGCGTTCGTGCTGCGCCCCGGTGAGCACAAAGTCGAAGATCGCGAGGTTGGCTTCGAGGTGCCCGCGGCTGGACGCCTTGGGGACCGCCGAGACGCCGTCCTGCTCGACCAGCCAGCGCAGGGCGACCTGCACCGCGCTCTTGCCGTGCGCCTGGCCGACCTCGGCCAGGACCGGGTCGGCGGTGACCTTGCCGCGCGCGAGCGGCGAGTAGGCGGTCACCATCGCGTCGTGCTTGCGCGCGGCGGCGATGACCTCGCGCTGGTCGAGGAACGGGTGGTACTCGACCTGGTTGCAGACGACGGGCGCGAGGCCGACCGCACGCTCGAACTGGCTCGGCGTGAAGTTGCTCACGCCGAGATGGCGCACCTTGCCCTCGTCGCGCAGCGCCGTCATCGCGGCCAGCGTCGCGTCGAGGATGTCCATCGCAACGGGCCAGTGGATGAGCAGGAGGTCGACGTAGTCGCTGCCGAGCCGGCGCAGGCTCTCCTCGGTCGTGCGGCGAACGTCGTCGGGGGCGAGGCTGCGGATCCACACCTTCGTCGTGACCCACAGCTCGCCGCGGTCGACCGCGGCAGCACGGATCCCGGCGCCGACCTGCTCCTCGTTGCCGTACGCCTGGGCGGTGTCGAGGTGGCGGTAGCCCAGCTCGATCGCGTCGGCGACGACGCGGCGGCACTGCTCGCCCTCGAGCTCCCACGTCCCGAGGCCGAGTGACGGGACACGGGCACCGTGCACGGACACGTACTCCACGGGTACTCCTGACATCGGCGGCTGGACCGCCAGGCGTACCCACCACGACGAGGAGCTCCACCTCATGTCCGCTTCCTGGCCCGTCGCGCTGGTCACCGGCGCCTCCAGCGGCATCGGCGAGACCTTCGCCCGCCACCTCGCGCGCGAGGGTTCGCAGCTCGTGCTCGTCGCGCGCCGCCGTTCCCGGCTCGAGGCGATCGCCGCCGAGCTGCGCGACGAACACGGCACCAGCGTCGAGGTGCTCGACGCCGACCTGACCGAACCCGACGCCGTCGACCGGGTGGCACGGCGCCTGCGCGACGCCGACCGGCCGGTCGACCTGCTCGTGAACAACGCCGGGTTCGGGTCGCACGGAGCGTTCGCCGACACCGACCCCGTTCGCGAAGCCGACGAGGTCCGGCTCAACGTCATCGCCGTCCAGCAGCTGGCCCATGCAGCGCTGGTCGCGATGCGCCCCCGTCGACGCGGCGCGATTCTCAACGTCTCGTCGATGGCGGGGTTCCAGCCGCAGCCGTACGCGGCGACCTACGGGGCGACGAAGGCGTTCGTGACGAGCTTCAGCGAGGCCCTGCACGCCGAGCTGGCCGGCAGCGGCGTCACGGTCACGGCGCTGTGTCCTGGCTTCACGCGCACCGAGTTCGCCGACAGCGCCGGCGTCTCGGAGTCGGTGGTGCCCGCGCTGTTGTGGATGAGCGCCGACACCGTCGTCGACGCCGGGTTGCGCGGGTTGCGCCGCGGCCGAGCGGTCGTCGTCCCGGGCGTCGGCTATCAGCTGACGGCGGCCGTGTCGCGCGTCACGCCGCACGCCGTCACGTTGCCCGTCGTCGCGACGGCGTTCCGCCGCCGGTTGTCGCGCGACGCGGGCTGACGTCGCGGGGAGGAATCTCGGCGGGGGCGGCGAAGGAAGGGGGAAGCACACCGCCGTGCCCCGCCGACCGTGGAGACAACATGCCGCTGCTCGCCTCCCGCATCGTGCGCACCCTGGTGCTCGCCGCACTGGTGCTCGCCGCGCTCCCCGCCCTCCCGGCGGCTTCGGCGCCGGCTCGCAGCGCCGCCGTTCCCGCGCACCATCCGGACCTCGTCCTCGTCGGCTTCGCCGACGGTGTTGCCGCCGACGTGCGCGCCGTCGTCCACGCGCGGATGGGCGGGCGCGTCGAGAACCGCTTCGACCACCTCAACCTCGACGTCGTGCGCATCCCCGCGGGGCTCGCGCCGGTGACCGTCTCGGCGGCGTACGCCGCGCTGGCACCGGTGGCCTACGCGCAGCCGAACTGGCAGATGCGGATCGCCAGCGCGCCCAACGACGTGCTGTTCGAGGACGAGTGGGGCCTGCACAACACCGGCCAGCCGGTGACGGGAAGCTTCGTGCGCGGTGTCGCCGACGCCGACGTCGATGCGCCCGAGGGTTGGGACGCGGCCTTCGGAGCCGGCAACTTCCCGAGCAGCGGCGGCGCCCGCGTCGGAATCCTCGACACCGGCATCGACCTGAGCCACGTCGACCTGCTCGGCAAGACCAAGGCGTGCGCCAACGCGCTGACCGGCACCGGCATCGTCGTCAACGGAAGCTGCTCGGACGACAACCTGCACGGCACCCACGTCGCGGGAACAGTCGGCGCGATCGCCAACAACAGCGTCGGAGTGGCCGGCGTGGCTCCCAACGCCGAGTTTGCGATCTTCAAGGGTCTTGACGCCGCGGGGGTCGGGTTCTACGCCGACATCGTCGCGGGCGTCCACTGGCTGCACACGACCGGTGGGGCGCGGATCATCAGCATGAGCATCGGCGGGCCGCAGGACAACGCGCTTGACAAGGAGCTGTCCGAGGCCGCCGCCGCGGGCACGCTGCTTATCGCCGCCGCCGGCAACGACGGCGACGACACGCCGAACTACCCCGCCTTTCACCGCGACGTGATGTCGGTGGCGGCGGTCGACGCCGCGGGCAAGCGCGCGAGCTTCAGCAACTGCAACAGCGATGTCGAGATCGGCGCTCCGGGTGTGGACGTGTGGTCCACCGCGCCGGGCAACACCTACGTCTCCATCAGCGGGACGTCCATGGCGACGCCCCACGTGTCCGGTGTCGCCGCGATGATCATGTGGCGCAATGGACTCGACGCCGCCCAGACGCGCAGCGCGCTGCGCAACAACACCGAGGGCGACGGCGGCTGCGGCGGCGTCGGGCGTGTCAACCTCGCCAAGGCGCTGGGCGGCACGACGACGACCGAGCCGCCGCCGCCGACCGAGCCCGGCGCCATTGCCGGCAAGGTCACCGACGCGTCGACCAAGTCGGGTGGCGCGATCGCCGGCGCCACCGTCGACTGCGGCACGGCCGGCAGCGCGAAGACCGCCACGGACGGGAGCTACACGATCACGGACGTGACCCCCGGCAGCTACAGCTGCACGGCGAGCGCGACCGGCTACCGCTCGAAGCGCCAGAGCGTCACGGTGTCGTCGGGTGCGACGACGACCGCGAACTTCGCGCTGCGCAAGGCCTGAGGCACCCGTCGTCAGCCCGCCGCGCGGCCGTCGCGGCGGGCTCGCAGGCTCTTGCGGATCAACAGCGGGTAGCCGAGCACGCCGATGGCGGCGAACGAGAACCACTGGATGGCGTACGACAGGTGTGACCCTTCGCTGGGCTGCGGCAGCGCCGGCGGGCGGGGCAGCTCCCCGGGCGCGACCGGCTGCTGGGACTCCAGCAGCAACGAGAACGGGTACAGCGGCGCGGCGACCTGCGGCTGCAGGCGCTCCGCGTCGACCGCCGAGACGAACGTCAGGCGCTGAGGGTCTCCTCGGCTCGAGCCGGCGCGTGCCGCCGTGGCGGGGGGTAGGACGATGCCCTCGACACGAACCTCGCCGTCGGGCGGCGCCGCCTGCGCGACCGGTGGCTCGTCGAGGGCGAACGGCACCCAACCACGGTCGACCAGCACCGCGCGGCCGGCTGCCGTGCGCAGCGGCGTCACGACGTGGTGGCCCGGGGCGTCGCGGTCGGCGCGCGGCGTGAGCAGCACCTCGTCACCGACGTCGTAGCGCCCGGTGACCCACACCCGCCGGTAGGCGAGCGCCTTTGCGTCGCCGCCGGCGCCGGCGACGGCGGTCGCGAGGGCTTGGGGCGGCTGCGACAGGCGTTGTGAGATCAGGGCGTTGTCGGCGCGGCGCTCGTCGAGGCGGCGCAGCTGCCACAAGCCGAGGCTGACGAACAGCACCGCGATCGCCAGGACCGCCGTGTGCGCCACCAGCCAGCGCGGCCTCAGCAGGAAGCGGTACACGTCGCCAGTCTGCCGTGACCGCGGCAGCGACGTGCCACAAGACGACAGGGCCCCCGCCGAAGCGGGGGCCCGTTGTCATGCTTCGCGGCTTGCTACGGCAGCGTGGCGCCGGTCTCACGCGTCCGCAGGAGGCCGACGCCCACCGCCAGGCTCGTCAGACCCAGCAGGACCAGTGCGACGATGCCCAGGCCGGTGGAGGCGAGGGCGTCGACGACGCCGACCGCCCCCAGCGTGCGCGCGGCGCGCGATGCGTTGCCGGCTGCCCCGACGAGCGCGGTCGGCGTCATCCCGGCGATGCCGAGTACGCCCTCGGCCGGCGGCTGGCCGACCGTGGTCTGCGCGTCCGGCGTCCCGCCGGAACGAGTGATGACGACGTCGGCGACCTCGGTGTCGCCCTCGCGTTCGATGACGACACCGAGCACGCCCTCGTCGATCGGCGGCGTCACCTGGGTGCCGTCAGTGCCGTCAGTGCCGTCAGTGCCGTCAGTGCCGTC
>JAUJMS010000038.1 GCA_030446745.1 Egibacteraceae bacterium
AGAGCGTCTGCTTGCCATGCAGAAGGTCGAGGGTTCGAGTCCCTTCATCCGCTTGGTCAGAAAGCCCCGTAGCTGCGGGGCTTTCTGCGTTCCCGGCGGTGTCGCCCCCTGAACGCGAAGGTCCCGCGGTACCACTCCGCGGTACCACTTGGGCTCGTACCGACACGGATCGCCAAGCTCCGACGGGCCGTCCCGCCGTTCCGTACTTGACGCTGACGGGCCGGGCGTCTCCACGACCGCTACCGCAACGACACAGTCCGTCGCGTAGTCGTACTGCTCCGGCTGAAGCGACAATCGCCGTCATCCCGCTTCGCTGATCGGCGGTGAGCGTCGGCCATTCGGGGTCGGCCTCGCAAGGTCTGGGATCGGCGGCGGCGCCGAAGTCGTGGACCCCCCGGAAGGAACTGATCAGCGGAGGTCAGCTGCGGCGCCGCGCCCTCGCTGCGCGCGAACGCAGTGGAACCTCCTCGCGTCGCCGCCTGTCGGGACCCACGGTAGTCCGTTGGGACCGACGCCGGTCGCGACCGGCGTCGGTCCGTCACACCGCGCTGCGGACATGGGCGGCCGCGCGCAGCGCCGCGCGGTCCGAGCTGTCCTCGACGACAGCAAGGAACTCGACGGTCTCGAGGTTTCGCAGGGTCTCCCAAGCCCACAGCGCCAACGCCTCATCCTCGGCGGCCTCTGGGGGCGGGGCGACCCGAGCGGCCAGGTGCGCCACGACCCGAGGGCGCAGACCCACCTGCATGAGCGCCAGTGCGGCGGGGTCCGCGGCGCCGTAGCGCAGGGCCACCGGCAGCCGGGAGAGCTCGCGCATCGACGGGTCCGCCAGCGCCCACGGGCCGTCGGACTCGTGCTCGCCGCCGGTCAACACAATGGCGAGCATCGCGCCGGAGACCGTTGTGAGCGTGTGCTCTATCCCATCGCGCACGAAGCGCAGCGTCCGGGGAAGGTCGTGGCCCTTGCCGCGCGTTACGCCGATCGGCTCATCGGCGGCGTGCAGCACCCGGCCGACCTCCACGAGCGGGGCACCCGCCAGCCACGATTGCAGGGTTCCCGACAGCACTCGCCCCGCCCGGGTCCTCGCAACAAGGTCCTCGAGCGAGAAGTCGGCCAGCGGCGTGCCGGCTAGGGCCTCGTCGCCGAGCAGCAGCCGGCGCTCCTCGATCGGCACCTGCACGAGCAGCCAGGCGATCGTCTGTGCCCAGAGCATCAACGTGTCCGGCGGCTCGCGCCGGGTCTGCAGCAGCCGGCGCAGATGCCGCTCGAGCGCCGCGGCCGCGGGCAACGCCACGCCCGCGCGGTGGGCAGCCGTCGCGATCCACGCTGGCGAGGCGTTGCGCCGCAGGTACTCCCCGCCGAGGTCACGCAGCGTCTGCGTCAGCTGCTCGGCGCGCTCGGTCGCCTCGGTGCGGTGGGCGGCCAGCGTGCGTGCCAACACCGCGGTCGCGTCGCCTGACTCGGCGGTGAATGACAGGAACGCGAACGCGGTCTGCTCGGGCACGTCCATCGTCGCAAGGTCTACCCGGCCGGTCACGGCGTCGGCGATGAGGCCGCCCAGCTGGCTGGTGACCTGGGCCGAACCATCTTCGTCGGCCAGCCACGGGGCGGCCCGCCGGGCCGTCGCGACGTCCGGGCGCAGGGCGACGCGAACGGGCGAGGACGGCACGACGACCGCGATGGACCGCGCGGCAGTCTGCGCGCGCCCGGCGCGGCCGATCGCGTTGAGCAGCTGGCTCTTGGACCGCGCCCGGCCCTCCGGCGTGTTGGCCTCGCGCGCGTCCCCGACGTGCGTGCCGCCGATGATGACCGCGGTCGCCGGCAGGTTGAGGCCCTGGGCAAGGGTGCCGGTGGCGAGCATCACCGTCGCCGCCTCGCGCTCGAAGGCGATCTCGCAGGCCCGCTGCTCCTCGGCAACCATCGCGCTGCTGTGGATCGCGATGCCCTTGGCCAGCGCGTCGCGGACCGCGGTGACCTGGCCGCGGCGCGGCCCGGCGATCTCCGCGTCGGCGAGCGTCAGCAGCGACTCCACCTCGGCGACCGGGACCCCTGGACCCGGCCCGCCCAGCTCGCGCGCGTGCGCGAATGGGGCGTGACGGTCGGCGGGCAGAAATACCAGCAGGCGGTGCCCGGCCGCGGCCAGGTGCCCGGTGAGCGCGCGCGTCACCGGGCCGGTGTGGTCCTTGCGCTGCAGCTGCCCGTGGCGCTCGACGCGCCCGGGCGCCGTGACGCCGGTGTCGACGATCGCGTAGTCGCCCCGATCCTCGCCCGACCACGTGCCGTGCAGCGCCCCGAGCAGCCGGAGCGGCACGTCGACGCCGACCGTCTTGCGGTTGGCCGGCAGCCCCGCGAAATCGCCCGCCGCGGCCTCCTCGGCCTCCCGTAGCTCCTCGGCGGCCACCCCGCAAAGCGCCCGCAGAGTGCGCGTCGGGCGCCACGGCTCGTCGATCCCGATCGCGTCGACGCCCGTGGCGTCCTGCAGCCACCGCGCCAGCGCGTCGGGCGACTCGACGAGCGCCGAGAGCAGCAGCACGCGCACGTTTGCGGCGCGGTGTAGAACTTCGGCGAGCACGAGCTCGGCGACCACCCCGCGCGACTGTGCCTCGCCGATGAGGTGAGCCTCGTCCATCACGCACAGCCGCAGCGACGCGAACAGATTGGGGGACTGGCGCAGCGCCAGCGAGCACTTCTCGGGCGTCATCACAGCGATCTGCCGGTCGGCGATCTGCAGCGTGTCACCCTCGATGACTGAAAACTCCGCACCGCCGGTCAGCCCGACCACCCCGACGCCCAAGTCGTGGAAGGTGGCGGCGAGGTCGCGGCGGATCTGCGCGACGAGCGCGTTGGTCGGCGCCAGGTACAGCACCCACCCGTCTTGCAGGGCCTGGGCGGCGGCCAGCTCGGCGACCGACGACTTGCCCGCACCGGTGGGGACGGTCACGACCGCGTGGCGCTCCGGCCCCGGCAGCGCCTGCTCGGCGTAGCGCTCGGCCGCCGGCCATAGCAGCGGCCGACGGGCCGCGCGCGCCCGCTGGTAGTCGGCGAAGCGGCCGCCGTCGTCCGGCGGGGACGGGATCCTGCGCAGTGCCCGGGCGGCCGTGTCGTCGCACGCCACGGCGAGCAAGAGCGCCAGGTGGTGCAGGTCCGAATGGGCGGCGGGCCGACTGCCGGGCGCCAGCAGCTCGGCGAGCTCCTGCAGCGCGGATGCGGCGCCGGGATCGTCGTCGCGCTGAAGGCGCAGCCACCGCACGTGCGCCTCCACCAACTGGCCGACTCGCCGCCACACGCCGTGACGGGCGCGGCGACGCAGCTCGCCGGGTGCGTCGGGCGGCGTCGTGCCGGGGACCGGCCGTGTCCCGTCGAGCAGCGCGCGGATCCGCTGCAGTGCCCACTCAGCGATGGGCGCCTCCTCGGAGGCGTCCGGCGGCCCGATCGCCGCCGCGGTTAGCGCCGCGTTGGCGTCGAAGCCGGCGGCCAGGTACAGCAGCGCCTCCTCGACGGCCTCCAGGCGACGCATCGACCCGAACGTGATGTCTTCGAGCGCGTTGGGGGAAGGCGCAAGGTCACGCACGACGCTCAGCGCCTCGGCGGCGACGAACGCGCACGCCCGCCGCTCGGTGACCTCAAGCGAGGTGCCGACGAATATCCGCACCTCCAGCGCCGTCGCCAGCCGTCGCAGCGTCCGAGGTACCTCGGGGTTGGGATCGCCGCCGCCGAAGTCGCGCCGCCCGACCGCCTCCAGCCACGCGCCGGCCAGCAGGCGGCGCACCTCCGCGCGGTCGAGCGTTTCGATCTCCGGCAGCGCGTCGATCAGGCGGCGGGCGCCCTCACCGAACACGGTCGCGGCCCCCTCCGCCGCTCACAGCGTCACCCGGTGCGACTCGGCGCGCATCGCGTCGGCGACCCGGTCGAAGAAGGCGTGGAAGTCGGTCACGCGCAGCACGAGCAGCCGGCGGCGGTCCGGAGGCGGGCGCAGAGACGCAAGCCACGTCCGGTCCTCGAGGTGCTCGAACGCCTCGCCGTGGACGATCACCGGCAGGTAGCACGCCGCGTCGCGTAGCACCGCGCCCGTGACACGATCGGCGACCGCGGCGGGAAGCGCCTTGCGCAGCGCGACTAGGTGGGAGCGCAGGTGCGGCCCGTACTGCGCAGCGTCCACCTCGGCGAAAAGCCCGGCGGCCTTGCGCAGCTCCTGGACCGCGCGCTTGCGCGTCGACTTCGTCTCCTCGATCGCGATGAACGGCTCGTCATCGAGCGTGTATATCGCTACGGCATCCAGGCCGCTCTGGCTGGGCTCGGCGTGCGGCGTCGTCAGCGCGGCGACCGGGCCGCGCAGGCAGTCGGTCGCCTGCCGGCTGCGGACGATGAGCATCGCGTGGCCGAGGCCCTCGGCGATCCAGGCGTTGCGGACCCGGTCACGGAACATGATTTCCTTCAGCGTCGGGAAGGAGTTGGTCGCGCCGACGGCCTTGACGACCTGCGCGGCAAGCTCGGCGCGGCCGTCGGGACCCTCCGGCAGCAGCGCCGCCGACAGCGTCGCGTCCATCTGCACCGCGCCGGCGATTACGCCGAGCAGGTAGCGGCCCAGCGCCTCGGCGACCTCCGGTGAGTCGAGCCCGTCGGCGACGACGGCGGTGTGGCTGGAGGGGCCTGGCGCCTCGACCAGCCGCACACGCGCGCATAGGACCGCGACGGCGTCCTCGATGATGTCCAACGGCGTCCGTACCACGGCGCCGGCTCAGTCTGCGGCCAACGCGACGGTCAGCAGCACGTTCTCGACGTTGATCACGCCGATCGCCGCCGCGGCGCCAACGGCCGCCCCGCTGTCCTCGGCGATCGCCAGCAGATCCTGCTCGGTGGGGTGGACCGGCTCGACCACGACAGGCCGGCCGCCCGGGGCCCGCATCGACCCGAGACGGCCACCGGGCAGCGGACCGAGACGCTCGCACGCTCGGTCAAGGGCGCGGGCCAGCGGCCGCTGGATGTGCTCACGGTCGGCGTCTAGGCGCAGGTCCGAGACGATGCTCAGCTCGCCGAAGGCCCGGTCTCCGTCGCAGATTGCCGGCGCGCCGCCGGACCGGCCGACGGCCAGGCGCAGGCTCGATGCGGCCGCGGTGAGGCACCGCACGGCGAGGCTGCGCTCGCGGGCGCGACCGTCAAACCGGCTGCGTGCTCGACGGGCCGCGTCGGCCGCCCTGGGCGGCGCCGTCGCCGCGATCCCGTCGACGAACGCGTCGAGGACCCCGGACGGCAGCGCCTCGAACGAGGCCGGCGGCAGGACCGATGCGACGCGCATCGCCGCATGATCGAGGCCCGCCGCGTCGCGCAGCTCCTCCCACACCTCCTGGGCGATCTCGAGCGCGGTGCGCATCGAGGCGGCGTGCACCACGAGCGCCAGCTCGGGCCCGCGCATCGTCGACGGCGCCACCGACGCGTCCAGCAGCACGTGCTCCCTGCCCCCGATCAGGTCCTCGGCGGCCCGGCCGAGATCACGGGCCTCGTCAGCATCTGTGATGGCGAGGTAGACGGCGATGCCGTCGGCGCGCCCTAGGAGCATCTCGTCCAAGACCTCGCGCACGCGCGCCTGGCCCCGGTCGGTAGCGGCGACCAACGTGCCGGGGAGGACGCTCGACGCGGCGGCTGTCATCTCCTGCCGTGCCACGAGGCGGCCGACGGCGTGCACCGCGACGCCGAGATCGACGCGGAGGCGGTCGGCCAGCTCGGCGGTGCTGACCTCGCCGCCAGCCGCCAGGGCGCACGCGAGCAGCTCGAGATCGAGCTCTACAGGCGACGGCTCGGCGCGACCGGTGCGCAGCACGTTGTAAATCGTCTGACGCGAGCACCCGCCCGACCTCTGCATCTCGGACGGGCCCAGCCCGAGCGCGCTGCCGAGCGCGACCGCGTCCGTCAGCGCGACGGTCGGTCGACGGGCTCGCGCGGCGCTCAAGCGGGCTCGGGCAAACTCGGCGGCGAGAGCGGGACCGGACAGATTTCGGATGAAGGGCGGGAGCGACTCCACGGACGCAGTGTCCATGTCTGGGCAGTTGGCGTCAAACGCTTTGACGCTTGCTGTCGTCGGCTGGACCACCCCACGGCGCGACCGTGTTACAGGCGGCAGGCCTCCAAGTGCGGCGTTGGCCCGACTGGGACGCCAGCTTGAGGCCGTGTCGGTAGAAGTGGTGTAGCGGGCGCTGTGGGGTTGGGGCTGAGGGTCAGTCCGACCACCGTGGTGTCCAAGCTCGTCGTTCTCTTCCAGGAGCACGACAAGAAGGAGCACCACGATGGCCGAGGATCGGATGATGACTCCTGCTGATGTCGTCGCGAAAGCGATGAGCGGCGAGCAAGGAGATCTGCTGCGCGACGCGGTCGCGATGATCGTGT
>JAUJMS010000039.1 GCA_030446745.1 Egibacteraceae bacterium
ACGCTAGGCCGGCGCAGCCCCGCGCCGTACCCGCAGAGAACCATCAGGCACCTATTTGCTGTCGCCCAGCGGCGTCTGCCCAAGGATGTTCAGGACCAGGCCACCTGGCTCGACGACAAAGAAGCGACGAACGCCCCACGGCTCGTCGGTTAGTGGATGCACGACGTCATACCCACGCTCAACTGCCGCCGCGTGGAGGTCGTCAACGTCGGCGACCTCGATCGTGAGATATGGACGCATCTGCTCCCCAGCGAGCGCATCGCCAGGCGAAACGCTTATCTGAGCCGTGGGATTCGTTGGCGAGGCGTACGTGACTATCCAGCCCAGGTCCATCGCCACGTCGAACCCCAGAAAGTCCACAAAGAAGGACTGGCTGGCGGCCATATCAGGAGTGAGGATGTTGGGCACGACCCGTCGGATGGTCATCCGGCCGCCTTTCGACTCATCGAGCACAACCGCCGCATAGTGCCGGATCTGCTTTGGTTGCGCGACGGCTCGGTGACGCGAACCGCCCCTGCATCCGGCCGCGTGCGCCTTCAACTGGTGGCCCAGAATTAGGTCACCCAATCAGACGCCGGCCGCGCATGAGCAAGTCGCGCACCAAGCTGCCGCCGGGGGGTGTGCGGCGGCCGGGCGGCAACTGCCGGCGCGCCGCGGTGCTCGCCGTTGACGGTGCAACCCGCTGCCGCCAGCGGAGAATTCAGGGCGGAAAACCGCCGCCCGCAGCAGGAGGCTCGGCGGAGCCCTCCCGGTACACCTTCACCCGGACGATCTGGCCGCGGCGGACCGTGTAGAAAGCCGCCAGCGCGAACTCGAACGCGGACCCCTGCACCGTCAGTTGCTCGGACAGTTCGCACGCCACGACATCGCCCTGGACGACTGCGGCGCGAAGCTCCAGCGAGGGCGACAGGTTCTTCAGCGCGTCACGGAACATCGCGGAGATCCCACGGTGGCCGACCACCAGATGCTCGCCGGTGGCGAAGACGGCATCGTCGGCGAACCCTGCCATGACACCGTCGATGTCGCCGGCGTTGAACGCGCGCATGTGGTCCTCGACGACGGCGAGGATCCCGCTGTCCGTCACGCCAGCCGCCGCGCCATCCATCCCGCCGCGTACGTGAGGACCAGGTCGGCGCCGGCGCGGCGGATGCCGATCAGCGTCTCCGCCATCACCCGGTCGCCGTCGATCCACCCCCGCTCCGCCGCGGCGTGAACCATCGCGTACTCACCGGACACGTGGTACGCCGCCAACGGCATGGCCGTGGCGTCTTTGACGCGCCGCACGACGTCGAGGTACGGCACCGCCGGCTTCACGAGCAGGACATCGGCGCCCTCGGCAACGTCCGTCAGCGCCTCGCGCACACCCTCGTCGGCGTTGGCGGGATCCATCTGGTATCCCGACCGGTCGCCGAACTGCGGTGCGCACTCGGCGGCGTCGCGAAACGGCCCGTAGAACGCGGATGCGTACTTGGTGCAGTACGCCATGATCCCGACCCGTTCGGCGTGCCCGGCGTCGTCGAGCGCGGCGCGGATCGCCGCCACCTGGCCGTCCATCATCCCCGATGGGGCGACCAGGTCGGCGCCGGCCTCGGCCTGCATGACCGCCGCGCGCGCATAGGACGTCACGGCCGCGTCGTTGTCGACGGTGCCGTCGGGGCGCAGGGGGCCACAGTGGCCGTGGTCGGTGTACTCGTCCAGGCAGGTGTCGGTCAGCACGACCAGGTCGTCGCCGTGCGCCTCGCGCAGTGCACGCACCGCCGTCGGCAGGATCCCCCGCGCGTTCCACGCCTCGGTGCCCTCGGCGTCCTTTGAAGCCGGCACGCCGAACAGCATTACGGCCGACACGCCGGCCGAACGCAGGTCCTTGGCCTCGGCCAGGAGGCTGTCCAGGGTGTGCTGCATCACACCCGGCATAGACGCCACCGGCTGCGCGTCGTCGATCCCCTCCTTGACGAACAGCGGCGCGATGAGATCGCCCGGCGTCAGCGCGGTCTCGCGCACGAGTCGGCGGCGCGCCTCGTTCAGGCGCAGGCGCCGCGGACGGCGACTGGGAAAGGCGTTCAACGACATGAACCCAGCATAGGAGCGCCACGGCTGGCGTCGCCGACTACCGCCCGCGGATGCTCAGCGAGGCGCGCCTGTCGCGATACCGCGACCGTGTCGCCGAGGTCCGCACGCTCTCGGAGCTCGCGGCTGACGTCGCTCGACGACGACCGCGAGCGGGAGCAGCGCCTGTTCGCGATGTTCGAGGCGGCCGCGGCGCTGGGCGAAGGCATGCTGCACCTCGCGAGCCAGGCGCCCCAGGACGAGTAGGTTCCTGGCATGGAGATCACGACACCCGTCGGCATCGCGCTGGTCGTCATCGGCGTGTTCGTCGCGCTGAAGGCGGCCAAGACCGTCATCAAGCTGGTGATGATCCTGGTGATCGCAGCCGGCCTGTACGTGTGGTTCGGTTTGGACGGGGCCAGGGCCGCACTCAGCCTCGGCTGACCCACGCCTCCTGCACCGCCCGAGCAAGGCCCTCGACGTCACACGGGTCGGCCTCAGCATCGACGCGCACGCCGAGTTCGACACACGTCTGCGTCGTGACCGGCCCGATCGACGCCACCTGAACCGACGCCGGCGGGGGGCCGCCCAGCAGGGCGACCAGGTTGCGGACGGTCGACGACGACGCGAAGGCCAGCACGTCGATCCCGCCGGTGGTGATCCGCTCGGCGACACCGGCCGGCAGCGCCGGCGCGGCCACCGTGCGATACGCCTCGACCTCCACCGTGGTCCACCCGGCTTCTTCCAGTGTGGCAGTCAACGCCGGCGTGGCGAGGTCGGCGCGGGGCAGGAGCACGCGTCCCGGCTGCGTTCCGTGCGCCAGCAGCGCCGCCCCCAAGTCACGCGCCGTCTGCCGCTCGGGGACCACATCAGGGCTCAGTCCGTGGCCTCGCAGCGCGGCGGCGGTCGACGTGCCGACCGCGGCGATTCCCACGCCGGCGAACAGCCGGGCGTCCAGGCCCAGCGCCTCGACCTGCGCCCACGTCTGCGTGACCGCGTTGGCTGACGTGAACACCGCCCAGTCGTACGCGCCGTCGGCCAGGGCCGCGATCGCCGTCCGGAAGGCTGCGGGATCGGAGGCGGGCTCGATCGCGATCGTCGGCGCCTCGACGGGCTCGGCCCCCATGGCCCACAGCCGGTCTGACAACTCCCCCGCCTGCGACCGTGTCCGTGGGACGAGCACCGAGACGCCGTGCAGCGGTCGGTTCTCGAACCACTGCAACTCGTCGCGCAGCCCCACGACCTCCCCGACGACGATCATGGCCGGGTTGGTAAGGCCGGTCTCGTCGCGCCGCTGGGCGATGTCGGCCAGGGTGCCGGTGACGGTGCGCTGGCGCGGCGTCGTCCCCTCCTGCACCAGCGCCACGGGCGTCGACGGGGCGCGCCCCGCGGCCACCAGCGCAGCGGCGATCTCCGCCAGGCGCCCGACGCCCATGTAGAGCAGCAGCGTGCCCGAGAAGCGACCCAGCGCCTCGTAGTCGACCTGCGTGTCGGGCTTGGTCGGATCCTCGTGGCCGGTGACCACGGCGAAGGCCGGCGCCAGTCCGCGGTGGGTGACGGGGATGCCGGCGTAGGCGGGGGCGGCGATGCCCGACGTGATGCCGGGCACCACCTCGAACGGGGCGCCGGCGGCGAGGCACGCCTGCCCCTCTTCCGACCCGCGGGCTAGGACGAACGGATCGCCACCCTTGAAGCGCACCACCGCCTCACCCGCCGCGGCCCGAGCGACGAGCAACTCGTTGATCTGGTCCTGCGACAGGGGATGGCGGTCGGGCTGCTTGCCGACGTCGATCACCTCCGCGTCGTCGCGGCACAGGCGCAGCGCCTCACGCGGGGAGAGCCGGTCGTGCGCGACGACCGTCGCGGTCGACAGCAGCTGCGCCGCCCGCAGGCCGACCAGACCCGGGTCGCCGGGCCCCCCGCCGACCAGGTACACCGTCCCGGGCGCCGCCGGCGGCCCACCGAAGGGGATGCCGGTCATGACCAGCCCAGCGCCGTCCGCAGCTCGGCGGCCAGGTTGTCCCCCAGTTCCTCGGGCTTGTCGTACGCCCCCTGCCACGACAGCCGCACCATCCGGCGCTTGTCCGGGTCGCCGGCCATCCCCAGCAGCTCCAGTGTTCCGGAATCCGTGACCGAGCACAGCGCTCCGACCGCGGCCAGGCACCCGCCCCCGATCCCGCCGAGCATCGCGCGCTCCGCGGCCACGGTCCGACGCGTCGGCTGGTGGTCGATCTGGCGGCACAGGCTCAGGATCCGGTCGTCACCCTCCCGACACTCCACCGCCAGCGCTCCCTGGGCGGCGGCGGGCAGGCACTCGCCGGGTTCCAGCGGCGCGGCCTTCAGCGGCAGCCCGAGCGGCCCCAGGCCCATCGCCTCCTTGGGCGCATACAGCCGTCGCAGCCCGGCGTATGCGACCACCAGCGCGTCGTACTCGCCGTCGGCCACCTTGCGCAGGCGCGTGTCGATGTTGCCCCGGACCGGCAGGACCTGCAGTCCCGGCTTGGCGCGCAGCAGTTGCAGCGCGCGCCGCTGCGACGACGTGCCGACTGTCGCGACCGGCGGCAGCGTCGCGAGCGCGTAACCCTCCCGGCTGATCAGGATGTCGCGGGGATCCTCCCGCTCGGGCACCGCTGCGATGGCAAGACCCGGCGTCGGGTCGGTCGGCAGGTCCTTGTAGGAGTGGATCGCCAGGTCGCAGTCGCCGCTGAGGACCGACGCGCGGATCGTGTCGACGAACATGCCCTTCACGTCGACCTGGTCGACGGGGATGTCGACGGCGAGGTCCCCGCTGGTCGCCATGGGCACCAGCTCGAACTCCTCGCCGGTGCGGCGCTGCAGGAGACGACCGGTCTGAAACGCCTGTGCCTTGGCGAGCGCCGACCGCCGTGTCGCGATTCTGATCACGACGCGCTACCGCCTTCGGCTGCTTGAGCGACCGCGCGTTCCGGTTGGGATCACTCCGGGAGGTCGAACAGCTCGCGCAACACGGCGGCGTGCGCGTCATCGGTCCGGGCGTCGGCAATGGACTTCAGCCGCACGGACGGCTCGTGCAGGAGCCGGTTCACGATGCCCTTCGTCAACGCCTCGACGGCCTCACGCTCGCGAGGGTCGAGGTCGGCCAGACGCGCGTTGAAGCGGTCCAGCTCCGCCTCGCGCACGGACTCGGCGCGGTCGCGCAACGCGGCGATGGTCGGCTCGACGCGAACGGACCGGCGCCACGCGGCAAAGCGGCGCCCGGCCTCGACGACCAGCTCACGCGCCTTCGCCGCCTCCTCGCCGGTCCGCCCGACGTCTGTGACCGTGCGAATCGTGTCGACGTCCAGGACGGTGACACCCGGAACGAACGAGCAGCCGGGCTCGACGTCGCGCGGGACGGCGAGGTCCACCAGGACCAGCGGCCGGGCGGGACGGCGCTTCATCGCGGCCGCCACGGCGTCCTGATCGATGATCGGCACCGAGGCGCCTGTGGACGTCAGCACGAGGTCCGCCTGAGCGAGGCCCTCCTCCAGGTCGGCAAACGGAAGCACGTCACCCTCGACGCGCTGTGCCAGGTCCGACGCCTTGTCGGCGCTGCGGTTGGCGATGAGGATCTTGTCGGCGCTGCCACGCACCCGGCCTGCCGCCATGCCGCCCATCTTGCCGGCGCCCACGATCATGACCACCCGGCCCCGCAGGTCACCGAGCACACCTGCCGCGGCGTCCAGGCCGACGTCCACCATGGAAGCGGCGCCGTCGGAGATGCCGGTCTCGGCACGGGCGCGACGGCCCACGGTCAACGCGTGGCGGAACAGGCCCTGCAGCACGCGACCGCAGGCCTGCTCGGACTGGGCGCACAGGAACGCCTGCTTGACCTGCAGGTGGATCTGGCGCTCGCCGACCACCATCGACTCCAGGCCGCTGGTGACCGCGAACAGGTGCTCGGCGGCGCGGTCGTCGTAGTAGTCGTAGGTGGCCTCGACGAAGTCCTCCGGCGGCAGGCCGCTCCACTCGGAGAAGAAGTTGCGAACATCGGCGACGGCGCCGTGAAAACGCGTGACGTGGGCGTACACCTCGACGCGGTTGCACGTGGACAGCACGACCGCCTCGAGCACGTGCTCGCGCTTGCACAGCGACGCCAGCGCCTTGGCCAGGTGGTCGGCGGGAACCGCCATCCGCTCGAGAAGGCCGATGGGCGCGGTTTTGTAATTCAGTCCGAGTACGAGGACAGACACGCGGCGGCAACTTCTTTCGCGGATTCAAC
>JAUJMS010000013.1:0-10416 GCA_030446745.1 Egibacteraceae bacterium
CGGCACGCGGCCGGCGAGGGCAGCGTAGCGAGCGGTCAGGACGACTGCCATCGGCGGCGTACGCGCCGGCGGTCCACTGCCAGCCACGCCGCCGCCAACGCCGCCAGCAGCCGCGACCCGACCCCCACCACGTCGCCGAACCGCAGGTACGGCGTGGAGCCGTCCACCAGCGGCAGGTCGGCGCGCACGACCGCCTGGGTGAACAGCTCGGTGCGCTGGCTCACCGAACCGTCGGGCGCCACGACCGCCGAGATCCCCGAGATCCCTGCGTGCAGCGCCCACCGTCCCGTCTCCACCGTCCGCAGCTGCGTGAAGGCCAGGTGCTGGCGGCTCGCGGGCGTCCGGCCGAACGACGCGTTGTTCGTCGACACCACCAGCACCTGCGCCCCGGCGCGCACCTGGTCGCGGACCAGCCCCGGGAACAGGCTCTCGTAGCACGTCACCGGGCCGATCGGGGCTCCGCCGATCTCGAACACCTTCGCGCCAGACCCCGGCACGCCGTCCGACGGGATCGCCTGCAAGGGCGGCAGGCCGCCGAGCAGCGACCGCCACGGGACGTACTCGCCGAACGGCACGAGCACCCGCTTGTCGTAGACGTCGGCGACCGTCCCGTCGGGCGTGTACTGCACGATGGCGTTGCGGAACGTGCCCGGGCGCGGACCGTCCAGCAGCGTGCCGGCGAGCAGCGTCGCCCCGCCGGCGAGCTCTTGGGCCTCGGCGACCGTCTCCGCCAGCTCCGGTACCTCACGGGGGTCGGCGTCCAGGGCGTTCTCGGGCCACACCAGCACCTCGGGAGGCGGCCGGTCGTCGTCGAGCAGCCGCTCGGCGGCGGCGAGCATCCGCGCGGCGACGTCCTGCACCCGGCCCAGGTCGCTGCGGTCGGCGACCGGCGGCAGCTCGATGTCGTTGCCCTGCACGGCGGCGATGTCGACCGTCTCTCCCGTGGGCGCCGGCGCGGGGACAGCGACCCCGAGCACCGCCGCCACGCCGAGCACACCTGCGGCGCCCAGCCCCGGGCCGATGGCCCGCAGCCAGCGCCCCTCCCAGGGCCTGCGCGCGAGGAACTCCTCGCCGCAGGCCGCGAGCGCCGCTAGCAGCGCGCCGACCCCGAGCACCCCGAGGGTGCGCGCGGCCGGCAGGAACAGCCCGCCGCCGTGCTGGGTGTAGCCGAGCAGCCCCCACGGGAAGCCGCCGAGCGGCACCCGCGACCGCGCGGCCTCGGCCGCCACCCAGAACACCACGGCGGCGAGAGGACGCCAGCGCCGCGGTCCCCACAGCGCCATGACCGCGACGAACGCGGCCACGAACAGCGCCTCCACGAGGCCCAGCAGCACCCAGGCGACCACCCCGAAGCGGGCGATCCACGTCAGCAGGGGGAGGAAGAACGCCAACCCCGCGACGACACCCCAGCCGAAGCCCGCCCGTCCCGGCCGCGGGCCCGTGCCCACGTCACGAGCCAACGCGAGCAGCGGCGCCACCGCGACCACGCCGAGCCATCCCTGGTCCAGCGGTGGATGGCCGCCGTACAGCGCCAGGCCGCCCGCGACCGCCAGCAGCGCCCGCCGTCCGACGATCCAGGCGCCGGCGGATCCGCCGGTGCCGCCCCCCGCCGGGGGGCGGTCGGCCACACGCCGCGTGGCTTCCGACGAGGGATCGGCCGGATGGCGGACGGACCCGTGCTGGGGCGCCGACTGAGACGCCGGCACGGAGCCGGCCACGGCGATCCCACCCCCCGACACGGCGATCCTGGCCGCCGACGCCGCGATCCCGGTGCCCGACATGGAGTCGGACGCCGCCCGGTGGCGTCCCCCGAGCCGACGGCGACCGCCGGCCGGCGGCGACCACCCGCGCCGGCCGACCGCCGCGCCGCGCCAGGCGGCCGCCACCGACATCGCGGGGTTCAGGCGCAGTCGACGCAGATTCTGGCGTCGGCGTCGGCGAGCTGCGCCCGTCGCTTGACCAGGAAGCACGACCGGCACGTGAACTCGTCGGCCCCGATGGACGGGATCGTCGTCACCAGACCGTCCCGCGGCTCGTCGTCGAGGCGCACGAGATCCTCGTCGTCGCTCTGCTCGCGCGACAGCAGGACGTCGAGGGACTCCTCCTCCTCGTCCTCGACCACGTCGTCGGACTCGTCGTCGGCGTCTTCGTCCTCGTCGTCCTCCTCCTCGACGTCGGCCACGAGCGGGTCGACCCCGGCGGCCGGCTCGACGAGGTCGTCCTCCTCGTCACCGAGGTCGTCGGCCACCTCGGCGTCGTCCACGTCGTCCACGTCCACGTCGTCCACGTCCACTTCGACGACGTCGACCTCGTCTTCGTCCTCGTCCTCGACGTCGTCGAGATCGAGGTCGTCCTCGTCGTACTTGTCGGTGGACACCGGGGCTCCTCACACCGTGGCGGCGATGTCGTGCGGCGTTATAGGCGTTTGGGGGAAGCGGTGCAACGCGCCTACCCCGCCGTTCGTTCCCGCATCCGCGATCAACGCGACGACCCCGGAGCTTTGTCGCTCCGGGGCCGTCGAGGTGGGTACAGGCCGTTGGCGCCAGCGGTCGACTGGGACGAACGCAGCCGGATCCGCTGTTCTCTACTGAGCCTGCCCTTCACCGACCGGCCGTAGCCGGTGTTGTTGCTCCAGCCAGCGCGCCACGGCAGCGGGTCGCGCTGGAACATGTGGCCGCGGGTCACCCGCGGGGCCGGTTGCCCCCTTGTGCTCTCCCATGTCGGGAGGCCGCCGTCCCTTCGTCCTTGGTGTCGCTCGAGCCTGTCTCCGGAGGTGGCCCCGGGTCGAGGCAGGGGTGACTGTAGGGGCGCCGTCCACCGCCCGTCAACCCGGCGGCAAGCTCGGCGACATGCGAGCTGACCTGCGCTTTCGCATCAAACCCGCTGGTCAGCGAAAAGCCACATTTCTTCGGTTCGGTGCGCACGACGCGCGTCAAAGGCCGGGTCCCTCCACGACCAGGCCGCCGGCCGCGACGGCACCCGCGACGACCGTCGCCAGGCACGTCAGCGTCCGGGGGTCGGACACGGTCAGCGGGTCGCCGTCCCACACGGCGAGGTCGGCTCGGGCGCCCGCCCGCAGCGCGCCGACGTCGTCCTGGCCGGCGACGTGGCGGCCACCGAGCGTGTGTGCCCGCAGCGCCGCGGAGCGCGAGATCCCGAGCCCGCCGCGGTGGTCGCCGGCTGCGACGACCGCGCCCCACGGGTCCAGCGGTGTCACCGTCGAGTCCGACCCGAACGCCAGCGGGACCCCGGCCTGGACGAACCAGTCCAGCGGGTTGGAGGCCAGCGCGGCCGGCACGCCGAACCGCTGCGCGTACAGCCGGTCGTGTCCACCCCAGACGGCGTCGAAGGCCGGCTGGACGCTCGCCACGATCGACAGCCTCGCCAGCCGCTGGACCTGCCCGCGCGTCGGCAGCTCGACGTGTTCGATGCGATGGCGGCAGGCGCGCACGGCGTCGATCCCGAGGGCGTCGGCGGCGGCCTCGACCGCCCGCAACGCCTGCTCGATCGCGCGGTCGCCGATCGCGTGGACGCCGGCGCCCAGGCCGGCGCGCGTGCAGTCGGTGAACCAGGTCGCGACCGCATCGCCGTCGTGGAACAGCTGTCCCTGCCCGTCCGCGGGGCCGTAGCGGGCGGTGGTCGCCGCGGTGCACGACCCGATCGAGCCGTCCAGGAACAGGTCGCCCCCCGGACGCAGACCTGCGCTCGTGGCGGCCTCGAGGTCGAGCTCCGCCCACCAGGTGTGGACCTCGACCGGCCAGTCGCCGCCGGCCCAGGCGAGTGCGTCGTCGCGACCCGACAGGCCGGGGTGGCCCATCTCGTGCAGCGAGCCGATGCCGAGCGCGGCGGCGGCCCGGCCGGCGGCGTCGCGGGCCGCGGCCAGCTGCGCCGGCGCCCGCTGCGCCCGCACGCGGGTCCTCGCCGCCTCGGACGCCGCCTCCCGCAGCCCCCCGGGCGGCGCGCCGGTGGCGTCACGGTCGACCCCCTCCAGCCGCTCGAGCGGCAGCCGCGCCAGCGTGCCGGCGTCGACGAGGCACGAGTGGGCGTCGACCCTCGTGAGCAGCACGGTCCGGCCCGGCGCGGCGGCGGCGAGCTCCGCGGCGCTGGGCGGAGCGCCCTCGGGCCACCCGAAGTCGTCCCAGCCTGCGCCCAGCACCACGTCCCCGGCGCCGCGGTGGTCGCGCAGGCGCTGCAGCAGCTCGGCGGCGCTGGCGGTGCCGGCCAGCGAGACCCCCTCGAACGCCAGACCCGTCGCCGTCGCGTGGACGTGGGCGTCGACGAAGGCGGGCGTCACCCACGCGCCGCCGAGGTCGACCTCGGCGTCGTGGGGCGGCGCGCCTCCGGGATCGTCGCCGACCCAGGTGATCCGGTCACCGGACACCACCAGGCAGCGCGCCCGCCGGTCCGGCTGTCCGGCGAGGTCGTGGGGGCCGGCGACGTCGTGGACGCCGGCGACGTCGTGGGCGCCGGCCAGGTCGTGGACGCCGGCGGCGACGAGCAGCGTCGACCGGGCCGCGCCTCGCGCCCCGGCTGCGCCTCGCGCCCCGATCAGGTCTCGCGCGCCGGCCGCGCCTCGCGAGCCGGCCGCCGCCTCCCCGCCGGCAGCCGCGCCGCCGGCATCCACCCCCGGCCGGGCGGTCACAGCCGCGCCCGCCGGTACGCGGTCGACAGCGAGTCGGCGTACTCGTTCCAGCGGCTGCCGTCGTGCGCCCGGATCCACACGAGCTCGATCTCCGGGCGCGAGCTCGCGCGTGCGTAGAGCGCCTTGACGAGGTCGAGGTTCTGCACGTCGCCGCCCTTGCGCCGCCAGCCCTGCCGTTCCCAGCCGGGCGCCCACTTCGTGATCGTGTCGACGCACAGGCGGCTGTCGGTGTGGACCGTCGTCGCGGTCCCCTCCGGCACGAGGTCGTAGCCCGCGATCAGCGCGGTGAGCTCCATGCGGTTGTTCGTGGTGTGCGCCTCGGCGCCGTGGGCCTGGTCGACGACCTCCCCGCCGACGACGTAGACCGCGCCCCAGCCGCCCTCGCCCGGGTTGGGGTGGGCGCTGCCGTCGGTGAAGACGCCCTCGTCGGGGCCCCCTGTGTACTTGGCGAGGACCTCGTCCAGGGTGAGGTTCTCCTCCACGACGGGCGCACGGCGCCCGCCGCGACGGCCCGCGGTCCCGGCGCCGGCCCTGCGGGCGCCTCCCGAACCCCCGGCGCCCGACCGGCCCCCGACCGCCGACCCGCCGGCCTCCGCGCCGTCGCGGCACGACCGGCACCGGCTCGGGGTCCAGCCGGGATAGCGGTCGACGACCGTCTGCGGCAGGGAGAACGGCTCCCCGCACGTCGCGCACGTGAACGTCGGCAGGGTCGCAAACCGAGCCGCCGCACCCCCCCCAGCCCCCGCGCCGGTGACGGTTCTTTGCCCCCGGGCGCCCGTCGTGTCAGGTTGTGTCCCCCCGATCGGGGGACACGGGGGCCGGGTCGGACACCTCCACCGTCGGCTTGACGTCCCGCCACGCGCGGTGCCAGGAGATACCTGATGAGCAACAGAGGACGCGGCGCGCGCTTCGCCGGAGCAGGCATGCCCACGACCGCCCTGACGAGGGCCGCCATGGCTGCCATGGCGGCCACCGTCGCCATGGTCGTCACGATCGCCATGGCCGCGCCGGCTGCCTTCGCCGGTCACGGCGGCGACTGGCACGTCACCGAGCGGATCAGCGTCGCCGTCGACGGCACCCCGGCCGAGGGCGCCGAGTTCAACGTCTCCGTCGACGCGACCGGGCTCGTCGTCGCCTTCGACTCGTTCTCGTCCAACCTCGTCGAGGGAGACACCAACCAGCTGCAGGACGTCTTTGTGCGCAACCGCCGCACCGGCGAGACGCAGCGGGTCAGCGTCTCCAGCGACGGGGTCCAGACGCGCCCGGCGCCCGGGCCGTGGGGCGGCAGCGAGAACCCCGCCGTCAGCGCGGACGGCACGGCCGTCGCCTTCGTCTCGTCCGCCGACAACCTCGTGCCCGGTGACACGAACTTCCGCAACGAGTCCCAGCCCGGGCTCGACGTGTTCGTCCGCGACCTCGCCGCCGGGACCACCGAGCGGGTCAGCGTCGCCGGCGACGGCACCCAGGCCAACGGCGACAGCGGCAGCGAGCGCGTCGACATCAGCGGCGACGGGAACGTGGTCGTGTTCGCCTCCACCGCGACGAACCTCGACCCCCGCGACACCAGCGAGGACCTCGACATCTTCGCGCGGGACCGGCGCAGCGGCGTCACCGAGCTCATCAGCGTCGCGGACGACGAAAGCCCGGCCCTGGGCGAGAGCCGCGCCCCGAGCATCAGCGACGACGGGCGGTTCGTGGCGTTCGTGTCCGACGCCGTCCTCGTGCCCGGCGACACCAACGGCCAGCCCGACGTGTTCGTCCGCGACCGGGTCGACGGCACCACCGAGCCGGTCAGCGTGAGCGAACAAGGCCAGAGCAACGGCCCCAGCGGGACGGCGGTGATCAGCGGTGACGGCGGCACGGTGGTGTTCACGTCCGCCGCCGACGACCTCGTGCCCAGCGACACGAACGGCCTTTCGGACCTGTTCGCCCACGACCGCGCGACCGGACGGACGACGAGGGTGAACGTCGACAGCAGCGGCGACCAGGTCGACGACGACCTGTTCGGGGCACCGCTGGCCCCGTCGGTGAGCGCCGACGGGCAGGTCGTGGCCTTCATCTCCGCCGCCACCGACCTCGTCGCCGGCGACACCAACGGCTTGGAGGACGTCTTCGTCCACGACCGCCGCACCGGGGAGACCGAGATCGCGAACGTCGGCCCCGACGGCCGCCAGGCGCAGCCCGACTTCGACTTCCAGGGCGGGGTCCACGACGCCGAGATCAGCGGCGACGCCACCACCGTCGCCTTCTCCCAGGCGTTCTACGACTTCTTGACCGGCGAGAACACCGAGACGTCGAGGGTGTTCGTCTCCGAGCGGACCGACGCGCCGCCGACCGGGCCGCGGTGCACGATCCGGGGCACGAGCGGCGACGACGTGCTGCGCGGCACCGAGGGCGACGACGTGATCTGCGCCGGGGCGGGCGACGACCTGGTGTTCGCCGGCGCCGGCGACGACGTCGTGTTCGGCCAGGTCGGCGACGACCGCCTCGTCGCGCGCCCCGGGGGCGACCGCCTGTTCGGCGGCAGCGGAGACGACCACCTCCAGGGCGACGCGGGCCGCGACGTCCTGGACGGCGGCAGCGGCGGCGACCGCCTGTGGGGCGGCGGCGGTCAGGACCGGCTGCTCGGCGGCCGGGGAACGACGACCTGCGCGGCGGCGGCGGTCGCGACCGCCCTCACCGGTGGCGCGGGCGACGACACCGTCTTCGGCGACCCCGGCGACGACCGGCTGGATGGCAATGCCGGCGACGACCTGCTCCACGGCAGCCAGGGTGACGACGTCATGCGCGGCGGAGACAGCGACGTGTGCAACGGGGCGGCCGGCGCGGACGTCGCGTCGGGCTGCGAGCGACTGCTCAACCTCCCTGACGGCCCGGCGGCCGGCGTGGACGTCGCGTGGGGCTGCAAGCGGCTGCTCAACCTCCCCTGACGGCCCGGCGACCGGCGCGGCGGGCCGGCCGGGTGATGAGCCCGGGGGCCTCAGCCGGTGGAGCCCCCGAGCGTCGACCACGAGGAACGGCCCGAGCAGGGCGAGCACCGTCGCGGCCGCCGTCCACGCGACCCGCCGCAGGCCCGGCGGGTCGCCGGCGAGCAGGTCCAGGGCGGCCGCCAGCAGCAGCCAGCCCGCGGCGACGAGCGCCGCGACGGCCACCCCCGCCATGACCGCGGCCGCGGTCGTCCCTCCCCGGTCCGGCCAGCACGGCGACGAGCAGTGCCCCCGCGACGACCGCGCCCGCGACGGATCCGGCTCGCGCGCGCCGGACGGTCGTCCGGTCGCGCTCGGCGGTCACGCGGGCGCTGGACGCGCCGCGCGCCGGCGCCGCGCAGCAGGTCGCGGGCGATGACGACCCGCTGCACCTGGTTGGTGCCCTCGACGATCTGCAGGACCTTGGCCTCGCGCAGGTAGCGCTCGACCGGGTAGTCGGTGACATAGCCGTAGCCCCCGTGCACCTGCACCGCGTCGATCGCCACCCGCATCGCCGTGTCGCTGGCGAGCAGCTTGCTCATCGCCGCCATCCGCCCGTACGGCTCACCGGCGTCGCGCCGGTCGGCGGCCTCCAGGTACAGCGCCCGCGACGCCTCGATGCCCGTCGCCATGTCCGCCAGCATCCAGCCGACGCCTTGGAACTCCGCGATCGGCCGGCCGAACTGTTCGCGCTGGAGCGCGTAGCCGACCGACGCGTCCAGCGCCGCCTGCGCGAGCCCGACGGCGCACGCCGCGATCCCGAGCCGCCCGCCGTCCAGCGCCCGCATCGCGATCTCGAACCCGCGCCCCTCCTCGCCGAGCAGGTGGCGCGCGGGCACGCGGGCGTCGGCGAAGACCAGCTGCCGGGTGGGCGAGGAGCGCAGGCCCATCTTGCGCTCGTCGGGGCCGAACGACAGCCCGGGGCAGTCGCCCGGCACGAGCAGCGCCGAGATCCCCCTGGGGCCGTCGCCGCCGGTGCGGCACATCAGGACGTAGAAGCCGGCCTCGCCGCCGTGGGTCACCCACGCCTTCGTGCCGTTGACGACGTAGTCGTCGCCGTCGCGGACCGCCCGCGTGGTCAGCGCCGCCGCGTCCGACCCGCTGCCCGGCTCCGACAGCGAGTAGGCGCCCAGCAGCTCACCGGACACCATCCGCGGCAGCCACTCGCGGCGGACCTGGTCGCCGGCGTACGCGGCCACCGCCCAGGTCGCGAGGGTGTGGACGCTGAGCGCCTCGCCCACCGCCAGGAACGCCCGCGCGAGCTCCTCGACGACCCGCAGGTACACGGTGTAGGGCTGCCCGCCGCCGCCGTCGTCCACGTCGAAGGGCAGGCCCATGAGGTCCATCGCCCCCAGCTGCTTGTACAGGTCCGCGGGGAACGTCCCGGCCGCCTCGTCGCGGGCCGCCCGGGGGGCGACCTCGGCGGCCGCGAAGTCGCGGACGAGCGCGAGGAGCTCGCGCTGCTCGGGCTCCAGCCGGCTCCCGGTCACGCCGCGACCTCCACCGCGGCGAGGTCGCGGGTGTTCAGCCGCTCGCAGCCGCCGTCGGTCACCACGACGATGTCCTCCAGGCGCATCCCCCACCGGCCCCGGGCGTAGACCCCCGGTTCGATCGAGAACGCCATGCCGGGCTCCAGGACCAGGTCGTTGCCGGCGACGATGTAGGGATCCTCGTGCTCCTCCAACCCGATCCCGTGCCCGGTGCGGTGGACGAACAGCTCGCCGTACCCCGCCGCGGTGAGCAGGTCGCGAGCCGCCGCGTCGACCGACTCGGCGGTGACCCCCGGCCGCGCCGCCGCGCGGGCGGCCTGCTGCGCCGCCTCGAGCGCGGCGTGCGCGTCGGCGTAGCCCGCCGGGGCCGCGCCGATGACGTAGTCGCGCGTGGAGTCCGAGCAGTAGCCGTCGACGCTGCCGCCGATGTCGACGACGACCGCGTCGCCGGCGGCCAGGGCCCGGGCACCGGTCTCGTGGTGCGGCGACGCCCCGTTGGGCCCGGACGCGACGATGACGAATCTCACGTCGTCGTGGCCCTCGGCGACGATGAGCTCGGCGATGTCGCGCCCGACCTCGGACTCGGTGCGGCCGGGGCGCAGCAGGCCGGCGACCCGGGCGTGGACCCGGTCGATCGCGGCGCCGGCGCGACGCAGCGCGTCGACCTCCGCGGGCGCCTTGCGCATCCGCAGCTCGCGGGTGACCGCCGAGGCGCGGCTCCACGCGGCCGCGGGGAGCGCGTCCTGCAGCCCGAGCAGGAACGTCGACCACAGCCGGTCACCGACACCGAGGCGGCCCCGCTCGAGCCCGCCGAGCGCGGCGGCGGCGACCTTGAAGGGGTCGTCGGTCTCGGCGAAGTCGACCAGAGGCACGCCGGGCTCGGCCGCCTCGGCGCGGGGTCGCTCCAGGCGCGGGACGATCAGCCGATGGTCGCCGTCGGCGCGTGCCACGAGCAGCGTGAGCCGCTCCAGCGGCAGCGCGTGGTAACCGGTCAGGTAGCGCAGGTCGGCACCGGGCCCGACGAGCAGCGCGTCGACGCCGGCCGCGGCCATCGCCCGTGCCGCGCGGTCCAGGGCGGAATCGTCTTCGGCACGCACCATGACGCGAGTCTAGAAGCCGGTCCCCACCCGCCCGGACCCGGGCCGCCGGGGATATCCCACCCAGTCCGGGGTGGGTACACCGCCCCCCCGGGGGGGGGGCGGGGCCGAGATTGAGCCCGCCCCCCCTGTGGAGCAGCCCGAAACCCGCCGGGCTGTCCCCCACCCCCGGGCCCGCGGCCGCGCCCGGCCGGGGGTTAGGGGGGGCGAGCGCCACCCTG
>JAUJMS010000013.1:10426-70584 GCA_030446745.1 Egibacteraceae bacterium
CGCGGGCGGGGGGCGGGGGTGTCCCCCCGTCGCCCCCCCCCCCCCCCGGGGGGGCCCCGCGCCGCCCCCCCCCCCCCCGGGCGGGGGGGGGGGCCCCCCCCCCCCGGTGGGGGGGGCCCCCCCCCCCCCCCCCCGGGGGTGGGGGCGGGTCAGATCTTGAGCCGGACCGCCGTGTCGAGCAGCCAGAAGCGCGCCGGCGTGACCCCCAGCGCCTGGCCGTCGGCGGCGACCGGCAGGGGATTCGGCGGGGCGAGCGCCACCGTGGCGGACTGGAACTCGACGATGTCGGGCGACGGCAGGTGCTCGCCGCGGTAGATCTTCGAGGTGAGCGTGAACACCTGGCTGCGCTGCCCGGTGAACACCAGCACGTTGTACCTGCCGTCGTCGGGCAGGGCGCGGGGCGCGACCTTCGAGCCGCCGGCGTAGAACTGGCCGTTGGCGACGACGAGGTCGACGACGGGCACGGTCACCGTCGTGTGCGCGACCGCGACGGCGGTCTCCTGCCGGTCGAGCCGGGCGATCGCCGCGTACGCCGACAGCAGGCGGCCCAGGCGCCCCAGCAGCCGCGGCGCCCCCGCCGACCGCCGGATCAGGTCGGCGCCGTAGCCGACCTCGGCGAGGTTGGCGAACACCCGGCGCGCCGGCCGGCCGCGCGTGTCGACGTACTCGACGACCCCGAGGTCGACCGGCATCGTCGCATCCCCGGTCAGATGCCTGGCGATGACCTCGACGGAGCGGTCGAGCCCGAACGTCCGGACGAAGTCGCCGTCGGTGCCGCTGCTCACGACCCCCAGCACCGCGTCCGGGGCCACGGGCCGCAGCCCGCCGTCGTCGCCGAGGTCGACCATGCCGTTGACGACCTCGTGGAGCGTGCGGTCGTCCCCCGCGGCGACGAGGTAGCCGATCCCCTCGTCCAGCGCGGCGCGGGCCGCGGCGGCGGCCGGGGCCGGCCGGCCCACCTCGACGACGTCGACGGTCAGCCCGGCGTCGCGGAGCCGGGTCAGCAGCGCCGGCAGCCCGCGACCGACGCCGCCGCGGCCCGCGCCCGGGTCGGCGATGAGGCGCACCGGGCCGAACGGGCTCGGGCTGGTCATGTGCGGGGTGTCTTTCGTCGGCGCGGCGGGCGCGCCGATACTAGGGACGCTCCAACGCCCGCAGCGCCGGCTCGGGGGCAGCTCCACCAGCGCTGCTGCAGGGGCTCCAACCCCCGGCACCGCCACCGGCGCCAGGCCCCGAGCGCCGGCCGGCGAGACAAGGAAGCCGCCAATGCCGGACGACACCCTCACCGACGAGTTCCGCCGGCGCTGGGTCGAGCGGCTCGTGGCCACCGCAGCCATCAGGTCCCCGGCCGTGGCCGACGCCTTCCTGGCAGCGCCCCGCGACGCGTTCGTCCGGTCGTTCCTCGTGTCCAAGCCCGGGGGGTGGCGCGCGGTCGTCCACGACCCCGCCGCCCCCGACCGCGACGTCCTGCGCCAGGTCTACACCGACGACGCGCTCGTCACCCACGTGGGGCCGGACGGGGCGGCGACGAGCTCGACGTCCCAACCCAGCCTCGTCGCGAAGATGCTGGAGACGCTGCGCCTGGCGCCCGGCATGCGGGTCCTCGAGATCGGCGTGGGGACCGGCTGGAACGCCGCGCTGCTCGCCGCAATCGTCGGCCCCCGCGGGACGGTCGCGTCGGTCGACATCCAACCCGACGTGGTCGCCGAGGCGCGCGCGCTGCTCGACGCGGCCGGCTTCGGGCGGGTCGCCGTGCGCTGCGGCGACGGCGCCGACGGCTGGCCCGAGCTCGCCCCGTTCGACCGCATCGTCGCGACCGTCGGCTGCCCCGACGTCCCCGAGGCGTGGGCCGGGCAGCTGGTGGGGGGCGGCGAGGTGCTCGTCCCGTTGCAGCACGCGGGCGTCCATCCGCTCACGCTGCTGCGGCGTGACGGCGACCGGCTCACGGGCCGCGTCGTGGGCTCCGCGGGGTTCGTGCCGCTGCGAGGCAGCCTCGGCGGCGCGGAGCCGTGGCCGGCGGTCCGGCCACGCCGGCCGGGGTCGGGCGAGCGCTCCGGGCCGCCGCTGCCGGCGCTGCACGGGGCCGCGGAGTTCGAGACCTGGTGGGACGCCGCCTACACCGTCGGGCTGCTGGACCGGCGCGCCGTGCTCGCCGGGCGCCAGCTCGCCCTGACCCAGGGCCGTTCCGCCGCCGTCGCGGGTCCCGACGGGGTGCGGGCCTGGGGCGACGCCGCGCTGCTCGGCGACCTACGGTCCCACGTCGAGCGGTGGGAGGGCTGGGGTCGTCCCGCGATGGGCGACTGGCTGTCGACCTTCCAACGGGGCTCCCCGGTCAACCCGAGGCCGCCGCCGCCGCCGGGCTCGCAGGCCGAGGCCGGCTCGCAGCCGCGGCGGGGCGCAGGCGGCGAGCCCGACAGCCGCGCCGGCGAGGTGGTCCTCGTCGTCCGGCGTCACACGTCGACCCAGACGGTGCGACTGGCTCCGCCGGCCGTCGGGACGGCGGCTCAGACGCCGCTGTAGGCGACGACGCCGCGCATGAGGTCGCGCGCGGCGGCCGCCGCCGTGTCAGCGACGGGGCCGCGTGTCGCGTCGCGCAGCTGCCGCAGCAGGTCGGCCACCTGCTTGCAGCTGCGGACGAAGTCGCCGGCGGTCATCTCGCTCGCACCGAGGGCGTCGTCGAGCTCGGCGCCGTTCGCCCAGCGCCACACGACCTCGGCGAAGCCGGCGTCGGGGACCCGGGTCGGTGTGAGGGCGGCGTCGATCTCCCGCTCGGTGACGCGCTCCCAGACGCGGGCGACCGCGGTGACGGCGTCGCGGACCGCCGCGTTGGGCAGCCGCACCGGCGGTGGGTCCTTCATGCGCGTCTCGTGAACGAAGACGCTGGCGACGGCCGCCAGGTCGGCGGCGTCGAGGCCGTCGAGCACCCCCGCGCGCAGGGACTCGGCCAGGACGAGGTCGGTCTCGGTGTACAGCCCTGCCAGCATCATCCCGTCGGCGGTCGGGCGCGGGTCCTCGTCGCCGGTCAGGTAGCCGAGCTCGGACAGCACGCCGAGGATCCGGTCGAACTGGCGGACCAGCGAGCCGGTACGCCGGCGCACCGACCGTGCGAGGCGCTCGGTGTCGGCGAGCAGCTCGTCGCTGCGGCGGGCCCACACCTCCATCTCCGGCAGCCGGGGATCGCGGTGGACGGGATGGTCGCGGATCGCGCGGCGCACCAGCTCCAGCCGCGCGGTCGCCTGCGGGTCGGGTCCCACGAGGGCTGCGGCCGGAGCGTGCTCGGGCATCTCGACACGCCGGAGCTCGTCGACGACGGCCCGCCGGTAGCGGTCCTGGCGCGGGTTGCCGGCGGCCGGCAGGCGGACCCAGCCCACCTTGGCGGGCGGGTCGGGGAACTCGCGTGGCCCCAACCGGCGCAGGCGCCCGTCCAGCATCACGGCGCTGGCCATCGGCACCCCCTGGGAGGTGCGGGTGGTGGCGACGACCGCCGCCAGGTCGGGCCGCCCGCTGCCCCGGGGGATCGCCACGACGTCGCCCTCGCGCAGCCGGGCGAGCGCGGCGCCGACCGCCTCGGTGCGCAGCTGGCGCCGGTCCCTGGCACCGGCGGACTCCAGCTGGGACTGCTCGCGGCGCAGCGCCCAGTACTCGGTGAAGTCGCCGGACTCCGGGCGCAGGTTCTCATCGGCGTAGCCGGCCAGCGCCCGGCGGTTCTCGGCGATCCGGCGCTCCTCGGCCGCCACCCGCTGGTCGGCCTGGTACTGGGCGAACGACCGGGCCAGCAGCGTCTCGGCCTCCGCCCGTGAGCGGCTGCGCAGCAGGTTGACGGCCATGTTGTACGACGGCGCGAACGACGAGCGCAGCGGCTCGGTGCGCCGCCCGACGAGCGAGGCGACGGTCAGAAAGTCGATGTCACGCTGGTACAGCACGACGGCGTGCCCCACGCTGTCCAGGCCGCGCCGACCGGCCCGGCCGGTCAGCTGCGTGAACTGCCCGGGGGTCAGCAGCTCGTGGCGCGTCCCGTTCCACTTCTCCAGCCGCTCGATGACGACAGTGCGCGCCGGCATGTTGATCCCCAGCGCCAAGGTCTCGGTGGCGAAACAGGCCTTGACCAGGCCCTGGACGAACAGGGCCTCCACGGTCTCCTTGAACACCGGTACGAGGCCGGCGTGGTGGGCCGCGACGCCGCGCTCCAGGGCGCCGGCCCACGGGCCGTAGCCGAGCACCTCCAGGTCCTCGGCCGGCAGCTGCGCGGTGCGTTCGTCGACGACCTGGCGGATGCGCGCCTGCTCGGCCGGGGTGGTCAGCGACACCCCGTCGGTCACGAGCTGCCCGACGGCGTCGTCGCAGCCGTTGCGGCTGAACAGAAAGTAGATCGCGGGCAGCCACCTGCGCCGGCGCAGCTCGGCGACGATGTCGCTGCGCCGTGGCGGCCGCAGCTTCGTCGACGACGGCTGGTAGCGACCACGGCGCGACACCCGGTTGCCGGTGCCGGCCTGGCGCTCGAGCATGAGCACGTCGGGGTTGGGAACGCCCGGCAGCGTCTGCTTGACGGCCTCGCGCTGGGCCTTGCGCTGGTCGCCGCTGCCCTTGCGCGAGCCGTGCCTGAACACGGGATGCAGCCGGTCGTTCACGGCGTAGGAGTGCTCCAGCGGCACGGGGCGGCGCTCGGAGATGACGACGTCGCAGGTCGCGCGGACGCTGCGCAGCCAGGCGCCGAACTCCTCGGCGTTGGACACCGTGGCCGACAGGCACGCCAGCTGCACGTCGGTGGGCAGGGAGATGATGACCTCCTCCCACACCGCGCCCCGCTCCCGGTCGGCGAGGTAGTGCACCTCGTCGAGGACGACGGCGTGCAGCCCCCGCAGCGTGGACGACTGCTCGTAGAGCATGTTGCGCAGGACCTCGGTGGTCATCACCACCACCGGCGCCTCACTGTTGACGACGTTGTCGCCGGTCAGAAGCCCCACCCGCGCCGGCCCGTGCCGTTCGACGAGGTCGTGGAACTTCTGGTTGCTCAGCGCCTTGATCGGCGTCGTGTAGAAGCACTTTCCGCCCCGCTGCAGCGCGTGCCACACCGCGAACTCGCCGACGACGGTCTTGCCGGCGCCCGTGGGCGCGGCGACGAGCGTCGAGCGGCCCTCCAGCAGCGCCGTCGCGCCCGCCACCTGGAAGTCGTCGAGCGCGAATCCGTAGGCCTCGGCGAAGCCCGCCAGCTCAGGCCCCAACGGCGCTCCGTGCCCGGCGGCGCTCGATGACCCGCGCCGCGACGATGCTGCCCTCGTAGAACACCACGAGCGGCGCCGCCATCATCGACATCGTCACCGGATCCTGGGTGGGCGTGATGATCGCCGCGGCGACGAACGTGCCGAACAGGGCGTGGCGTCGGTAGCGGCGCATCCCACCGGACGTGATCACCCCCATCAGCGACAGGATGATGAGCACGACGGGGAACTCGAACGACAACCCGAACGCGATCATCGTCTGCAGGATGAACGTCAGGTACTCGTTGGCCGACAGCACCGGCACGATGCCCTCGCCGGCGAAGCCCAGGAGGAACTCCAACGCTCTGGGGATCAGAAAGAAGCTGAAGACCGCGCCGAGCGCGAACAGCACCTGCGTGACGACGAGGAACGGGATCGCGTAGCGCCGCTCGACGGGGCGCAGGCCGGGAGTGACGAACCGCCAGACCTGATAGCACACGACCGGGGCGGACAGCACGACACCGACGATCGCCGCCGCCTTGATGCTGACGAAGAAGCCGTCGAGGACCCGCAGGACGATGAGCTCGCACTCGCTGCCCCCGGTGAGGCCGCGGCGCAGGTCGTCGGGGAGGTCGCAGTACGGCTCGCGCAGGATCGCCAGGACCCGCTCGTGGAACACGAACCCGACGACGAGGCCGCCGATGATGGCCACGGCGGCCTTGAACAGCCGCGACCGGAGCTCTTCGAGGTGCTCGAAGAGCGTCATCTCGTCGCCGGCGTAGTCCGGTCCCGGGTCGCTCGGGGCCGGACCGCCGGCGCCTGGGGGCGTCGCGGTCGCCGTCATGAGGCGGTCGGGCGAAAGGCCCTACCGGGGCTCGCGCGAGGACTGCGTCGCCGGCGGGACCGCGGGGTCGGTCGCGTCCACAGGGTCGGCGGAGCGGTCGGCCGTCTCCTTGTCACGCTCCTCGTTGATGCCGTGCTTGAAGTTGCGGATGCTCTTGCCGACCGAGCTGCCCAGGTCGGGCAGCTTCTTGGCGCCGAACAGCAGCACGAACAGGGCGAGGATGCCCCCGATTTCCAGTGGTCCGAGGTTCATGAGGTCCTCCTGGTCGCCGTGCCGCGGCCGCGGCACGCACAGGCGCCCTTGCCCCGGCAAGTGTACGTCAGTGCCGCCGGAGGGTGGACCGGCGCAGGGTGGGCCGCCGCCTGGCTCGCCGCGCGCGGTTGGTCCGCACCCGCTCGACGCTGTGGGACACGGCGGCGACCTCGAGGTTGGTGACCGCGAGCTCGGCCTGCAGCTCGGCGGTCAGCGGGACGAGCCGTTGGCGGGCCGTGTCCACATTGGCCCTGAAGCGGCGGAGGCTGCGCAGCACCTCGCGGACGGCGACGGCGGCCAGGCCGACGGCGACGGCGGCCAGCGCCAGGGCGAGGATCACGACCGCGGTCACGCCGCGAGCGTAGCGCCGCACCCCACCACCCGGACAGGACGCGGACCGGGCGTGCCGGGCCTGCCCGGCGCGCGATGGGTCGGTCAGGCGGCGCTCTCGCGGTAGTCCGACGTGGCGGCTGCGAGCAGCCCGTCGAACCAGTTCTCCGACGACAGCAGGGTGTGGAAGTCCAGCAGGTCGTCGTGGTTGAGCCGGGGACCGTCGAAGCGCTCCGACAGCTTGCGGCGCGCGGGGGGCGGCGGGACGGCGGGGAGCACCTCCACGCCGCCGGAGATCAGCAGGTGCACGACGCGCTCGTCCGCGGGCTTGCGGACGTTCTCCAGACAGGAGGGGCAGTCGAAGGCGTAGAAGGAGGCGCTTGCGTCGGTCTCGTCGACGCGCAGCTCGATCTCCTGCGGCGTCAGGCCCACCTCGCCGCAGGTGGGGCAGGTGGCCTTGATCGTCGTCATCTCGGGTGCCTCCCGTGCATCACCGGTCTCTCGCGGAACCATGTGTCCCACGTGGGAGATGTCTCGGTACGACAGGCGCCGGCCTTGACTCCCCCGTGGCCGCTCTTATCGAATTCGGTTCGCACCAGCATCTGCCTATGGTTGCTCTGAGCCATTCCCCGACAGCCCGTCGTGAGGAGACGTCGACGCATCCGCTGCCGGCGCTCAGGTCCCGAGGCGCCCACCTCCGGTCCCCGTAGCGCGCTCAGGGTCCGGGGCCCCGCCCCGCCGGCGGCGTCCGGGTGCGGTTGAGGGCGTCTACGCCCCAACCTGCACCCGCTCGGCGCCCAAGGCCCTGCCCCCCAGCCGTCCGGGTGCGGTTGAGGGCGTCTACGCCCCGAACTGCACCCGCTCGGCGCACCTGGGTTCGGGGCACGCCGGCTCGGCGCAACCGGGCTCGGTGCACCCCCTGCCCCCTCCCCGCCGTCCGGGTGCGGTTGAGGGCGTTCACGCCCCAACCTGCACCCGCTCGGCGCCGCGATGGCGTGCCCGGGATGCCGGAGCCGGCTTCAGGCGCCCCGCGCCGGGCGGCTGTCGTCGTGACGGCCGTTGGGCCTGTCGGAGCGGTACCCGGCCAGCGTCGCGGCGGCGAGGTCGGCCACCCGGTTCCGCAGCGCCTCGGGCTCGACGACCGTCGCGTGACCCGCCAGGCGCAGCACGAGTCGCGCGACCCACTCCAGCGACGCCGTCCGCAGGCGCACCCGGCGGCGGCCGTCGACGTCGGCGACCTCGTCGACGACGGCCTCCTCGGCCGCCCAGGCGACCTCCGGGTCCAGGTCGAGGACCACGACGACGTCGTCGGGTTCGGGACGGTACACCGGCGGCTCGGGCGTGCCGCGACGCGAGGGGCCCACCCGCTCGGTGGTGGGGTGCAGCTCGCGGATCCGGTCGAGACGGAAGTCGCGGGGGGCGGCCGCCTGGCGGCACCAGCCCTGCAGGTACCAGGCGCCGCGGTGGCCGACGACGGCCCACGGCTCGACGTCTCGCCGCGTCGTCTCGGCCTTGGACCCCGAGCGGTACGTCAGCGCCACCACCGTCCCGGACGTCACCGCCGTCCGCAGGGGTGCGAGAAGCTCGTCGCCGGGAGCGCTCAGGTCGACGGCGACGTTCGCGGTGCCGGCCCCCAGCGCCGCCTCCAGCGTCGCCAGCGCCCGCCGCAGCGCCGCGGACTCGGTCACGCCCTCGACACCGGCGAGGGCGAGGGCGGCCAGCAGCAGGGTGAGGGCCTCACGGATCGACAGCCGCAGCGGACGTGCGAAGAACTCGGCGAGCCGCACCGTGACGCGGTCACCGACGAGGGAGGCCTCCACGAGGTCGCCGCCGCCGTAGCCGGGCAGCCCGCAGTAGCCCAGCACGTCGAGGTCCCCGGCGAGCTCGTCGCGCGACACGCCGAAGCGCTCGGTGACCTCGTCGACCGACACGCCGGGGTTGTCCAGCAGCCACGGGACCATCGTGAGGATCCGCTCGAGCCGCTGCAGGGTGCGGGCGGGCCGGGTCATGCGAGCAGTGCCTCCAGCCGGGCGACGACGGCGTCGCGCAGCTCGGGCGGGTCCACGACGCGCAGTTCGGGCCCGTACTCCAGCGCCCAGCCGAGAAAGTCGTCGGGATCGACGACGGTCACGGTGAACTCCGTCCACCCGTCGCCGGCGTCCGACCCCCCGCCACGGGCGCGGCGGGCGACCTGCCAGGCGACGGCCTCGGCGGCGACGACGGTGGCGGTCGCCGGCCCGGCAGCCGGCGGCGGCGGCACGACGTCGTCGACGCCGATGTCGCCGGGCGGCGGCCGGAAGGCGCCGGGACCGCCGACCGCGCGCACGTCTGAGTCGATGCGGTCCAGGCGGAACGCGCGGCGGTCGTCGCGGTCGTGGTCTCGCCCGACGAGGTACCAGCGGCCGCGCCGATGGACCAGCGCCCACGGGTCGACCGTGCGCGTCGCCGCCGGCTCGCCCGGCCGGCTGTAGGAGAAGCGCACCGTCGTGCGGGTCAGCTGCGCCTCCATGAGCGTGGCGCGGTGCGGGGCGTCGAGCGCGACGCCGAGGCGCGGGTCTGCCGCCCGGGCCCCCCCGGGGTCGCCGGCGTCGACCTCCAGCTTCAGCAGCCCGTAGCCGGCCTCGTCGGCCAGACCTGTCGCCTGCAGCGCCACCGCCAGCGCGGCGAGCTCGTCGCCGGCGAGGTGGACCTCGGGCAGGTCGTAGGCACGGGGGTCGATCCGGTAGCCGGCGCGGTCGTCGTAGCGGTCCAGCGGCGCGGTCTCCACGGGGACGCCCAGCGCGCGGAGATCGGCCTTGTCGCGCTCGAACATGCGCCGGAACGCGTCGGCGTCGGGCTGGTCGTAGCCGGCGACCCGCTCGCGGATGTCGGCGGCGGTCATGGGACGGCGCGTCTCGCGCAGGGCGATGACGAGGTTGAGCAGCCGTTCCAGGCGATCGGTCATGGCCGCAGCAAGGCTAATGGCCGGCGGCAGGACAGGTGCAATGCGGGCTTGGCTGCGCGACATTGGGGACAACGCGCGCGGCAACCGCCGCGTCGTCGCAGGCGTCTGGAACACTGTCGGCACCTTCCCCACCGGCGACGAGAGACGGCATGGATTCACCCACACAGGACCGGGACCCCTCCGGCCGGACCCCGCCCGGCCGCAGCGGCGACGGCTGGGGCGAGCGGATCGCTCCGCTCGTCGCCGCGCTGAGCGTCGCGCTGTCGACCGCCGGCGCCTGGCTGCGACGGGGCATGGTCGCCCAGGGGCTCATCGGTGGTCGGCCGCGGCGCTTCGACGCACGCGCGGCGGTCGGCGGCTCGGGCTGGTCCGCGGCGACAGCGCGCGCGGCCGGTCTGCGCGTCCTGGCGGCCGCCGGTCTGGTGGTCCCCCCGCGCCGCGTCAGGCCGGCCCCGGCCCCCGTCGCCGCCCCGGCCGTCGGTCCGCCGGCGACGCAGCCCCGGACCGGCAGCGACCGGGCGGCCGGGCGGCCCAAGCCGGCGCGCCGCAAGGTCGCCCGCTCGCGGCCGGCCCCCGCCGCCCGGCCGCCGGCGGTTCGCGCGGCCCTGGGCGCCGCGCGCTTCGTCGCGGCGTCGGTCGCCGGCATCGCAGGGGTCGTCGCCATCGCGGTCTTCGCCTCCGCCCTGGCTCCGCCCGCGCTGTCGAGCGCCGCCGAGGTCCTCGACGTCGAGCTCGACATCCCCGAGGACGCCTCGCTGCCGGCCCTCGACGAGCGCTCGGCGATCTATACCGCCGACGACCGCCTCATGGCCGTCATCGACCGTGAGGTCAGCCGTCGCACCGTGCCGCTGCGCAAGGTCCCCAAGCACGTCCGCAACGCGGTCATCACCGCCGAGGACCGCAAGTTCTGGGAGCACGACGGCTACGACGTCGAAGGCATCGGCCGGGCCGTGGTCGCCAACGTCCGCGCCGGTGAGGTGGCCGAGGGCGGCTCCACGATCACCCAGCAGCTGGCCAAGACCGAGGTCGGCGACCAGGTCACGCTGCAGCGCAAGGCCGCCGAGCTGCTGTACGCCGTGGCGCTGGAGGACCGGTTCACCAAGAGCGAGCTGCTCGAGCGCTACCTCAACCAGGTCTACTTCGGCTCCCGCGCCTACGGCATCGTCGCCGCGTCCGAGGAGTTCTTCGACACCTACCCCGGCAAGCTGACCGTCGACCAGGGGGCGTTGCTCGCGTCACTCATCCGGTCGCCCAACAGCGGCGACCCCCGGGAGCGGCCGCGCCTGGCACGCAAGCGCCGCAACCTCGTGCTGCGCGCGATGGTCGAAGAGGGCTACATCAGGCCCGAGCGGCTGCCCAGGCTGCTTCGGCGCCCGCTCGGGGTCGTGGAGACATCCCCCCAGCGCAAGCGTCGCCAGCCCCACGTCATCGACGCGGTCGAGCGGGAGCTGCTCACCCTCAAGCAGCTCGGCGGGACCCGCGAGCAGCGGGCGAACCGCCTGTACTACGGAGGGCTGCGCGTCTACACGACCCTGGACCCCGAGATGCAGCAGGCGGCCGAGGAGACGATCCGCGACTTCCTGCCCGGCGGCGCTCCGACCGCGGCGATCGCGACCGTCGAGCCGTCCACGGGCGCGATCCGCGCGATCCAGAGCGGGCTGCAGTACAAGGACCTCAAGTACGACCTCGCCACCCAGGGGCGCCGCCAGCCCGGCAGCGCGTTCAAGCCGTTCGTCTACGCCGAGGCCCTGCGTGAGGGCTTCCCGCTCGACATGACCCTGGAGGGCAAGAGCCCCGCCTACTTTCCCGGGGTGCGTGACTGGGAGCGCAACCCCACCGACCCCGATGCCGGGGTGGAGAACTACGGCGGCGCGAGCTACGGCCGCCTGGACATGCGCTCGGCGCTGACGAACTCGGTCAACACCGCCGCCGCGCAGCTGATGCTCATCGTGGGACCGAAGAAGGTGTCGAGGCTCGCGTCGCAGATGGGCATCGACATGAAGGCGGCCAACCGCAAGCAGAAGAACCCGGGCATCGTGCTGGGCGGCTTCTACCGCGGGACGACGCCGCTGGAGATGGCGTCGGCGTACTCGGTCTTCGCCAACGAGGGCAGGCACATGCGGCCCCACCTCATCCAGCGGATCGAGAACCGCAGGGGCAAGGTGCTCTACGAGTTCTCCGACAAGCCCAAGCGCGTCTTTCCCCGCGTCGTCAACGCGGCAGTCGTCGACCTCATGCGCAACGTCGTGACGTCCGGCACCGGGACGGGCGCCGCCCTGCCGTCGTGGGAGGTGGCCGGCAAGACCGGGACCACCACCGACAACAAGGACGCCTGGTTCGTCGGCTACACGCCCGTGCTCTCCACGGCGGTGTGGATGGGCCACGCGAACGCCGGCATCGCCATGCCGGGCATGACCGGTGGGTCGCTGCCCGCCACGATCTGGCGGACCTACATGGGCAAGGTCCTGGAGGGCCGTGACGTCGTGGAGTTCCCCGACGTGGACCTGAGCGACCTCGACGACGTCGCGAGCGACCAGGTCGTCACCGTGCCCGACGTGCGTGGCGAGAGCGACACGAACGCGCTGCTGGAGCTCGGCAGGCGCAGGCTGGTCGGCGAGACGCGAGGCGACCACAGCTCCAGCCCGGTCGGGACTGTCCTGTGGCAGAGCCCGGCGCCGGGCGAGAGCGCCAACCCCGGCGACACGGTCTTCGTCGGCGTCTCGATCGGCGCCGCGCCGCCACCTCCGCGTCCCAGCCGCCCCAACAACGACGCCCGCGACGAGGACGAGGACGACGACGACGAGGGCGACGGCGGCGGAGGCGACGGCGGCGGAGGCGACGGCGGCGGCGGAGGCGACGGCGGCGGCGGAGGGGACGGCGGCGGCGGAGGGCGGCGGCGATGGCGGCGGCGGCGACGGCGGCGGCGGAGGCGACGGCGACGGCGGAGGCGGCGGCGGCGGCGGAGGCGACGGCGGCGGCGGAGGCGGCGACCAGGACGGGTAGCGGTATCCGGCGCGCGGTCGGTCCCGCGGGCCGCTGCCGGTCGGCTCGGCCCGAGCCGCCGGGTCACATCGACGCGATGAGCTTGTCGACCCGCTCGTCGCTGAAACGGAACGGGTCCTTGCACAGCACCGTGCGCTGCGCCTGGTCGTTGAGCTTGAGGTGGACCCAGTCCACGGTGAAGTCCCGCCGCCTGCGCTTGGCCTCGCGGATGAACTCGCCGCGCAGCCGCGCCGGGTCGTCTGCGGAGGGTGTCGCGCGCGACGTCGATGTCGGCGTCGGTGACGATGCGGTCGACCTTGTCGCGGCGCTGCAGCAGGTAGTACAGCCCCCGCTCGCGGTTCACGTCGTGGTACTGCAGGTCGAGCATCGCGATGCGGGGGTGGCTCAGCGGCAGGTCGTGACGGCGGCGGTAGTCCTCGATCAGCTGGTACTTGGCGACCCAGTCGCACTCCCGTGACAGCTTCATCGGGTCGTCGCCCAGGGTGTCCAGGACCCGGCCCCACTCCGCCAGGACCCGGTCGGTGTCCGCGTCGGTGCCGGTGTGCTCGATGAACTGCGAGACCCGCTCGAAGTACTCACGCTGGATCTCCAGCGCGCTCATCTCCCGTCCCCGGCGAGCTTCACCCGGCGCCGGCAGGTCATGTCGTGACTGATCTCGCGGATCGCGCGGATCGGGTTGTCCAGCGTGAGGTCGCGCATGACCGTGCCGGCCTCGATCATCCGCAGCACGAGGTCGCAGGTCGCCACCTTGAGCCAGACCGTGTACTCGCTCATGTTCGAGTCACCGACGATGACGTGCAGGCGCCGGTAGCGCTCCGCGTCGGCGTGCGGCTCGTCGCGGCTGTTGATGATCGGGCGGCTGCGGGTCGTCGCCGAGCTCAGGCCCTCCCAGATGTGCTCGGCCCGTTGCGACACCGAGTACACCGCGCCTCGCGGGGTCTGCAGGATCTTGCCGGCTCCCGCGAACACCTGGCGGGTGACGAGGAACGGGATGAGGGTGTCCGCGAGCTTCTGGAACTCGCCCAGCCGCGCGACCAGGTAGTTCTCGTGGCTGCCGTAGGAGTTGCCCGCCGAGTCGGTGTTGTTCTTGAACAGGTAGATCTGGCCGGCGATGCCCTCCTCGTGCAGCCGCAGCTCGGCCTGCTCCACGAGGCTCTCCAGGATCCGCTCCCCCGCCTTGTCGTGGGTGACGACACCCTGCACCGAGTCGCACTCCGGCGTCGCGTACTCGGGGTGCGAGCCGACGTCGAGGTACAGCCGCGCGCCGTTCTCCAGGAACACGTTCGACGAGCGACCCCACGACACGACGCGGCGGAACAGGTAGCGGGCGACCTCGTCGGGCGACAGGCGCCGCTGCCCGCGGAACGTGCAGGTGACCCCGTACTCGACCTCGATGCCGAAGATCCGACGGTTCACCGCGCCCTCCTGCGTCCGGATCCTCAGTGTACGGTCGTGCGCAGGCAGCTCAGGAGGCCCCATGGACGACCGCGAGATCATCGAGCGCATCAGCCGGCTCGTGGCCGAGGAGGACCAGCTGCACGAGCAGGCGGTCGGCGCGACGCTCGAGGAAGCCGAGCGGCGGCGGCTCACCGAGATCGAGCAGGGCCTCGACCAGTGCTGGGACCTGCTGCGCCAGCGGCGGGCGCGCCGTGAGTTCGGCCAGGACCCCGATGCGGTGACCGCCCGCCCGGTCGACACCGTCGAGCACTACCAGCAGTAGCCCTCCGCGGGCCGCAGGCGGCGGAGCCGTCGAGGACCGGCCGGCGCCTGCGGCGGCCCGGCGCGGCGGACGCCGCCGGCGGATGGCGGCTCAGCCGCTCAGGCGCCTGGCGGTCCGGGCGTCCGGCGCCAGGGCCAGACGCACCGAGGTCTCGTCGCAGGCGTAGGCGAGCACGTCGCGGTCGCCGTCGAGGACCCGCTCGTCGACGGGGCGGCCGTCGGCGACCTCGGCGTACCACCGGGGCACCGCGTCGCACACCTCGGCCGCGTCGTCGGCTGAGTCCAGCAGGAGGCTCACGGCGACCGCGGTGGTGTCGCCCCGCGTCCACGCGCGGACCGCCCCGCCACCCCAGCCCGCGGCCGCCCGGTCGGCTTCCTCGGCACCCAGGGGTGCGAACAGCTGGGCGACGTCGAACTCGCCGAGCGGGTGGGACCCGGACGCGCGCCAGCCACGACCGGGGCGCGTCTCGACAACCACGGCGTCGGCTCCCTCCCCTTCGCGGTACTTGGTGGGATGCAGGATCTGCTCGGTCGTGGTGGGCGGGTCGCGGAACGCCTCGTCGATCGCGCCGAAGCCGCCGAGCGCGTGCAGCGCGACGACGAACCGCGGGCCCTGCACGTACGGGAAGTACACGACGTTGCGGATGAAGGCCGGGGCCGCGCCCAGCGCCGAGCTGTCCACCTGGGCCGCCTCCGCCTGAGCCCGCAGGCGGTCGGCTTCGGTCTGGTGGCGCTGCGCCCACAGCTGTTGGGTCAGCACCGCGTCACCCTCGATGAGCGCGGTGAGGGCGACCGCCGCGTCGTCATCATCCTCTACCTGCTCTTGCAGGCCGTCGAGGCCGAACGCCTGGTCCTGCAGGGCGTGGGTGACCTCGTGGGCGGCCGTGGCCTGCTCGAGCGGTGACAGGGCCCCGGGCCGGGCGCCGACATAGAGCGTCGACTCCTCCGGCACGTAGACACCGGAGATTCGCTCCCGGTAGAGCCGCTCGAGCAGCCCGGCCAGGTCGAAGCCCGGCGGCGCGAGGCGCAGGGCCACGAGCAGCCGCTCGTCGGCGGCCGTCTCGGCGCGGTCGATGTCGGAGAACGCGAGCTCGCTGATCTTGTCGGCCAGCCCCTCGTCGCTGACGACCCGCGCCCGCACGCGGCGGCGCACCGGCAGCCCGCGGACCTGCGCGACCTGCTCGGCGAGCACGTCGAAGTCGACCCGGCGTCCCGGCCGGCTCACGCGCGGCTTCTCTGACGCGGACGCCGGGGGCTGCGGGGCGGGCTCGGACGCCGGCGGCTCGGTGAACGGACTGGACGGCGGCGCCTCGGTCGGCGGGCCGACGCCCTCGGATGGCGTCGCGACCGGGGCGGTGGTGGCGGGCGCCCGCGCCGGAGCGTCGTTACGGCCGCTGCGCAGCCCCGCCGCGGCACCCACGCCCGAGCCGACCAGCGCGATCGCCACCACGGCCGCGACGGTGCGTGCGCGCGCCCTCCCGCCGCGCGCCGGTCCGGGGCCGACGTCGCCCGACGACGGCGGCGGCGGTCCGGGCCCGGGGTCACCCAAGGGCGGCGGCGACCGCGTCGTCGGACATCCGGTGGAACTTGCGCCGGCCGCGGGTGCGGTCCAGGCCGGCCACCTCCAGCCGTGCGGGGGGGATGTCGCGGTCCTCGGCGGCGCCCAGCGAGTCCCGCGCGATCCGCACCGCCTCGTCGCGCGACAACCCTGGGCGGTAGGCCGCGCCGAGCCGTCCGTTGACCGCCTCGGCGCTGCCCCCGATCGCCACGTACCCCGCCTCGTCGGTGATCGAGCCGTCGTAGAGGATGTGGTACAGCTCGACGTGGTCGGTGGTGACCTCGGCGAGCAGCAGCTCGACCTCGAAGGGCTTGTTGCCCTCCGTGAACGCGGCGCCGAGGGCGGTGGCGTAGGCGTTGGCCAGGGAGCGGCCGGTCACGTCCTCTCGCGCGTACTGGTAGCCCTTGACGTCGGCGAGGCGGATGCCCGCGACGCGCAGCTGCTCGAACTCGTTGTACTTGCCGACCGCCGCGAAGGCGACGCGGTCGTAGATCTCGCTGACCTTGTGCAGCGTCGCCGAGGGGTTCTCGGTCAGGAAGACGACGCCGTCGGTGTACGTCACCGCGACGACCGACCGGCCACGGCTGATCCCCTTGCGGGCGTAGTCGGCCCGGTCCTTCATGACCTGCTCGGGGGAGACGTACGGCATCATCGCCACGGGACAGCTCCTGTCGTTGGCTCGGCGGCGGCTATCGCCGGCGGTCGGCGATGACCGACTCGACGCGCTCGGCCACGACGCTGTCGGGCAGCTCGCGGTAGCCCTCGGCGTCGATGACCGCCACCAGCGGGTAGATCCCACGGACGAGGTCGGGTCCTCCCGTCGCCGAGTCCTCGTCGGCGGCGTCCCACAGCGCCTCGATGACGGTGTCGACCGCGCCGCCGGCGTCCAGGTCCTCGCGGTAGCGGGCCTTCATCGAGCCGCGGGCGTCGCGTCCGCCCGAGCCGGAGGTGGCGAAGCGCTTCTCCTCGTAGCGGCCGCCGGCGGCGTCGAACTCGTAGATGCGGGCGATCTGGTCGCGGGGGTCGAAGCCCGCGAACAGCGGCACCACGACGAGGCCCTGCATCGCAAGGGGCAGGTTCGCCCGGACCATCTGGGCGAGCTTGTTGGCCTTGCCCTCCAGCGACAGCGGCCCGCCCTCGACCTTCTCGTAGTGCTCGAGCTCGGTGGCGAACACCTTGGCCATCTCCATGGCCGGACCCGCCGCGCCGGAGATGCCCATCGCCGACCACGAGTCGGCCTCGAAGACCTTGCGCATGTCGCGCTTGGAGATGACGTTGCCCGCCGTCGCCCTGCGGTCGCCTGCGATGACGACACCGGCGCCGTAGGTCAACGCGACGATCGTCGTGCCCTCGACGTGGTCGACCATGGCCGCGCCCTCCACGGCCGCCGGCAGCGCCCCGGGCGCGACCTGGCGCAGCAGGGCCGTGAAGCTGGGGCCGTCGAGGTCGAACGGGTCGGGCAACGCCCCGGTCACACCCCGGCCTTCCGGGCCTGCATCGTCCAACGCGCGCTCACAAGCAGTCTCCTCGCCTGGGCCCGGGACGCGGCGCGGATGAGGTCGCCGCCGGCTACTGGCCGCCCTTTTGGACGTAGTTCTTGACGAACTCCTCGGCGTTCTCCTCGAGGACCTCGTCGATCTCGTCCAGCAGCGCGTCGATGTCGGAGGTGTCGGTCGTCTCAGCCGTCTGGGTCGCCGCAGTCTCCACGGCCTCCTCCTCCTTGGGCCGCTGCCTGCGAACCTGTCCGCCGTCGCTCATCGCGCCCTCCTGGGATCTGCGGAACGTGGATGCCGAGTCTACCGGCCGCGGAACCGCCTCAGCCCTGCAGGGCCTCCAGCAGCTCAGCGGCTGTGTCGCAGCGGTCGATGAGCGCGGCGGTGGTCAGCGCGCCGCCGCGGGACGGGTCCATCATGGGCACGCGCTGGAGCGTCTCGCCCCCCACGTCGAAGATGATCGAGTCCCACCCGGCGGCGGTCACCGAGTCGCGGTACTTCTGCAGGCAGCGCCCCCGGAAGTACGCCCGCGTGTCGGTCGGCGGCGCGGTCATCGCGGCGCGCACCTCCGCCTCGCGGACGAGGGTCTCGAAGCGGCCGGCGGCGACGAGCCGGTTGTACAGCCCCTTGTCGCCGCGCACGTCGTGGTACTGCACGTCGATGAGCTTGAGCTTGCTGTCGTCCCAGCCAAGGCCGTCGCGGTCGACGTAGCGCCGCAGCAGCAGGTACTTCGTGACCCAGTCCGCGACGCCGTCGAGCGTCAACGGGTCGTCTTCCAGCGCGGTCAGGACCCGCTCCCACAACGCCAGCACGTCGGTCGCCCAGTCCGGGCCGCCACGCTCCTCGCGGTACTTCTTCGCGTGGTCGAGGTAGTGCCACTGCAGCTGGACCGGCGTGATGGTGCGGCCGTCCTTGCACTCCAGCGGCACGGCGCAGGTCAGGTCGTGGGACACCCGGTGAAGCGCGGTGACGGGCGCCGACAGCGCCGGCGGGTCGGGCAGGAAGCCGTCCTCGACCATGGACAGCACCAGGGCGGTGGCGCCGAGCTTGAGGTAGGTGCACAGCTCGCTCATGTTCGCGTCACCGACGATGACGTGAAGCCTGCGGAAACGCTCGGGGTCGGCGTGCGGCTCGTCGCGGGTGTTGACGATCGGCCGCTTCAGGGTCGTCTCCAGCCCTACCTCGACCTCGAAGAAGTCGGCGCGCTGGGACACCTGGTAGCTGACGTCGTCCAGGCCGAACTCGTTGCCGACCCGGCCGGCGCCCACCATGATCTGGCGCGAGACGAAGAACGGCGTGATGTGGCGCACGATTTCGCCGAAGGGGATCGCCCGGTCCACGATGTAGTTCTCGTGCATCCCGTAGGCGGCGCCCTTGCCGTCGGTGTTGTTCTTCGTGATCAGGATGCGGGCCGGAGCGTCGGCACCGGAACCGGGCACGAGGGCGGCCGCCCGCGCCGCCGCGATCTCCAGGATCCGCTCGCCCGCCTTGTCCCACACCACCGCGTCGCGGGGATTGGAGCACTCGGGCGACGAGTACTCCGGGTGGGCGTGGTCGACGTAGAAGCGCGCGCCGTTGGTCAGGATCGAGTTCGCCAGCCCGATGTCGTCCTCAGGCGGGGGCTCGGCCATGCCGGGTGAGGTGAACCCGCGGGCGTCGCGCAGAGGGTTCTCCTCCTCGTAGTCCCACCGCGCGCGCAGACGGCCGTCGGCGGCGTAGGCGTTGACGACGAGCGAAGACGCGAGCACCGGATTGAAGTCCGGGCGTCCGATGACCGAGATGCCGTACTCGGTCTCGGTGCCGACGATCTTCGGGATCGCCACGGGGTCCTCGGGGTCCACTGCTCGGCCGTCGTCGCCGATGATCGGGCAGCGGCGCGCAGGCCGGTGCTAGCGTGCCGGGCGATGTCGGATCCCCTCGCGCCAGGCCCGGGCGCCGGCCATCTCGTGGCCGAACCCGCCGTCATCGAGGCGCGCGGCCTGGTGAAGCGCTTCGGCGACCTCACCGCCGTCGACGGCGTCGACTTTGCGGTCGCGCCGGGCGAGGCCTTCGGCTTTCTGGGACCCAACGGCGCGGGCAAGAGCTCGACGATGCGGATGATCGGCGCCGTGTCACCGGTGACCGCCGGCCACCTGCGCGTGCTCGGCCGCGACCCCGCCACCGAGGGCGACGTCATCCGCGCACGTCTTGGTGTCGTGCCGCAGGAGGACACCCTCGACACGGAGCTGACCGTCGAGGAGAACCTGCTGATCTACGGCCGGTACTTCGACCTGCCGCGCGCGGTCATCCGCGAGCGCACGGACGAGCTGCTCGCTTTCGTGCAGCTGACCGACCGCCGGCGCAGCCGCGTGGAGCCGCTGTCGGGGGGGATGAAGCGCAGGCTGACGATCGCGCGGTCGCTGATCAACCAGCCCGAGCTGCTGTTGCTCGACGAGCCGACGACCGGCCTCGACCCGCAGGCCCGCCACCTCGTGTGGGACCGGCTGTACCGGCTCAAACAGCGCGGCGTGACCCTCGTCGTGACGACCCACTACATGGACGAGGCCGAGCAGCTGTGCGACCGGCTGGTGGTGATGGACCAGGCGCGCATCGTCGCGGAGGGCTCGCCGCGCGAGCTCATCGCCGCGCACGTCAGCCGTGAGGTGCTCGAGCTGCGGTTCTCGCCCGACGAGCAGCAGGAGGCGGTCGCGCGCCTCGACGGGCTCGCGAAGCGGGTGGAGCCGCTGCCCGACCGCGTGCTCGTCTACACCGACGACGCCGACCGCGCCGCCGCTGAGGTCACCGAGCGGGGACTGCTGCCGACCAGCGTCGTCGTGCGCCGCGCCACGCTCGAAGACGTGTTCCTGCGGCTGACCGGCCGCAGCCTCGTCGAGTGAGCCCGCGCTGATGGTCGCCCCCGCGTTGCGCGTCATGGAGGTGCACGCCCGCGGCTACCGGCGGACGTGGCGCAGCAACGTCGTGACGACGTTTCTCAACCCGGTGCTGTTCCTGCTCGCCATGGGCATGGGCCTCGGCACGCTCGTCGACCGCGGCGGCGGGCCGGCCGCGCTGGCTGGAGGCGACTACCTGGCGTTCCTCGCGCCGGGGCTGCTCGCGGCGACGGCGATGCAGACGGCGGCCGGCGACGCGTCGTTCCCGGTGATGGCCGGGATGAAGTGGATGAAGACCTACCACGCGGCGCTCGCGACGCCGGTCAGCGCCCGCGACCTCGCCCATGGACTGCTCGCCTGGACGACGGTGCGCCTGCTGATGACGACCGCCGTGTTCACCATCGTCATGGCGATCTTCGGGGCGCTGTCGCTGCCGCGAGGGCTCCTGGCGATCCTGCCGGCGACGCTGACGGGGATGGCGTTCGCCGCGCCGATCGCGGCGTACGCATCGGGCCTGGAGAACGACTACGGGCTGAGCTCGATGTTCCGCTTCGTCATCGTCCCGCTGTTTCTGTTCTCCGGGACCTTCTTCCCGATCGGCCAGCTCCCCGACTGGATCGAGCCGCTCGCCTACCTCACGCCGTCCTGGCACGGCGTGGAACTGACCCGCGCGACCGCGCTCGGCACGGCGCCAGCGTGGCCGGCCGCCGTCCACGTCGCCTACCTCGTCCTGTGGCTGGCCGTCGGCACCGTCGCCGTGGGCCGTGGCTTCTCCCGGCGGCTCGTGCGATGACCGGGGCGACCGTTGCGGCACGGCGAGTGCTGCCACCGGCGCTGACCGCCCGCCGGCGCGCGCGCTACCTGCTCGAGCGCAACGTGCTCGTGTACCGCCGGTCGTGGGTCATCGTGGTGTCCGGCTTCTTCGAGCCGCTGTTCTACCTGTTCGGCGTGGGCGTGGGCATCGGGCGTCTCGTCGGCGACGTGACCGGCCCGGGCGGCCAGCCCGTCGCCTACGCCGCGTACGTCGCGCCGGCGCTGCTCGCCGCGTCGGCGATGAACGGCGCGGTGTACGAGTCAACCCTGAACATCTTCTTCAAGCTGCGCTACGCCAAGGTCTACGACGCGATCCTCGCCACACCCGTCGGCCCGCGCGACATCGCGGTCGGCGAAATCGTGTGGTGCCAGCTGCGCGGGTTGCTCTACGCCACCGGCTTCCTCGCCGTGATGGTGGCACTGGGCCTGGTGCCGTCGCCGCTGGGGGTGCTCGCACTGCCCGGGGCGGTGCTCATCGGCTTTGCGTTCGGCGGGGTCGGCATGGCGGCGACGACGTGGATGCGCTCGTGGCAGGACTTCGACCTCGTCCAGCTGGTCACGCTGCCGTTGTTTCTGTTCTCGGCGACGTTCTTCCCGCTCGAGGTCTACCCCGCCGCGCTGCGCCCGTTCGTCCAGCTGTCGCCGCTGTACCACGGCGTGGCCATGCTGCGCTCACTCACGCTGGGCACCGTCGACGCCGCGCTGCTCGGCCACGTCGCCTTCCTCGTCGCGATGGCCGTCGTCGGCGGCGTCGTCGCCGGCCGCCGCGTCGAGCATCTCTTGCGCACCTGAGTCCGGTGACCGGGCACCACGGCGGCGGTGTGATTTTGGTGGACGGTCCCCGAGGGATCCGCCGTCCGCGCGCCGCGGGCGGATCCGTCCCGGCCGCCGCCACCGCGGCGCCACGCGTCGCCGAGCCGCCGGCCCAGGACTGGGCGCGCTACGTGACCCGTTCGCCGGCACCTTCGCGCCCGGCTTCGTTGTGCCGGGGGCCGTGGCACCGTTCGGCATGGTCCAGGCAGCCCGACACGCAAGGCGGCACCAGCCCGTTTGCCTACACCGGCTACCTCTACAGCGACGCAACGATCCGCGGCTTCTCGACTACGACAAGGCGTCTAACCGCACGAAGCAGACCGTGCGAACCGACGGCGGCGCCGACGAGGTCACCACCTACCTCAACAACGCTGTGAACCAGATGACGGCGGAGACGCTGGCCGGCCAGACCACGGCGCGTCCCTACACCTACGACGGCAACGGCAACCTGCTCACAGGCGCCGGCCGGGCCTACAGCTACAGCGCCGCGAACCAATCCTGCTGGATTGCCGAGGCGCCCGCCACCGCGGCCTACGACAGCCCGCCCGCAGGGGCGACCACCTACGCCGGTGGGAACCAGTACGAACGCCTACGTGCCGGTGGCACCAACTTCACCGACACCCTGCTGGGCACCTTGTCCCTGACCCGCTTTGATGGAGACGGATTTTTGACGGTCATGTTGTGAGCGTTGCTGCGGCCTACCCGGCCACCTGGGACCCAAGCAGCGACGAGGGCTGGAAGGAAGGCAACGGCTGGCAGTACCTGTGGCTCGTCCCCCACGACGTCGCCGGGTTGGCTGACGCCATCGGCGGCACGGCCGCGACGCGGGAGCACGACGTCGCCGGGTTGGCTGACGCCATCGGCGGCACGGCCGCGACGCGGGAGCAGGTGACGACACGCCCGGTGCTGCGGTACCGTCCGGCGCAGCGGCATGCGCCGTCGGCGGAACGGCAACCAAGGCCACGCGGCCACGAAGGGGGATCGATGCGATCCAAGACACCCACGCCCAAAGAGGAACTCCTCAAGCGGCTGACGATGTTCAAGGGCCTGGGCGCCAAGGAGCTCAGCCGCGTCGCGGTGCTCGTCGACGAGGTTCAGCTGCCGGCGGGGTCGGTGCTCATGCGGGAGGGCCGCCCGGGTCACGAGGCGTTCGTCCTCACCGACGGCCAGGCGACGGTCTCCCTCAACGGCGACGAACTGGCCACCCTCGGACCGGGCGACCCGATCGGCGAGATGGCGCTCCTCGACCAGGCGCCCCGGTCGGCGACCGTGACCGCCGACACCGACGTCCACCTGCTCGTCCTCACCCCCCAGACGTTCGACCAGCTGCTGGCCGAACCGCCGGTCGCCAAGGCGCTCATCCGCAGCCTCGCCAGCCGGCTGCGTTCCGTCGAGGGCGCGCCCGAGTACTGATCCGGTCGCGACGCACGCTCCGCCGGTACCGTCGGCGGCGTGTTGTTCGAGTCCGTGTTCGCAGCCCTCGCGCAGCGTCGCGTCCCACTATGTCGTGGCCGGCGGGGTGGCGGTGGTGCTGCACGGCATCCCAGCCTGACCGCCGATCTCGACCTCGTCGTTGACCTGGCCGAGGAGCAGGCCAGAGCCGCCGTCGAGGCGCTGACCGCGCTCGGCCTGCGGCCGCGGCTGCCCGTTGATCCTCTCGGCTTCGCCGACCCTCAGACACGTGAGCGCTGGGTGCGCGACCGTGGGCTGGTGGCATTCACGCTGCTCGACCCGGACAACCCGCTGCTTGCGGTCGACCTGCTCGCCGATCCGCCGGCGATGTTCGACGAACTGTGGCAGCGGGCGGTCCATATGCGTATCGGCGACGTCGACGTTCCCGTGGTGTCCCTCGACGACCTCGCCTCGGACCACGCCCGCGGCGGCGACCCCACCGGCGGTTGGGAAGCTCACGAGGCTGAGCAGCGACGCGCATGGCTGCAGACCTCGCCCGCACAGCGCCTCGCCTGGCTCGAGCAGGCCATCGCGTTCGCGCACCAGGCCGGGGCGCTGCCCCGCCACGATCCAGCGGACGACGCCGCATCCGAGAAACGCGATCGCGGGTCGGGCTGAGCGCCCGCGGCGGCGCCTACAGGTACTGGCCGGTGTTGACGCTCTCGATGGACTTGCCCGGCTCGGAGCCGTTGCCGATCAGCGTGCGGACGTAGACGATCCGCTCGCCCTTCTTGCCCGAGATCCGCGCCCAGTCGTCGGGGTTGGTGGTGTTCGGCAGGTCCTCGTTCTCCTTGAACTCATCGCGGATGGCGCGGAACAGGTCCTCCTCTTTCAGGCCCTTCTGGCCTTCGTCGAGGTAGCGCTTGATCGCCATCTTCTTCGCCCGCGCGACCACGTTCTCGATCATCGCGCCCGAGTTGAAGTCCTTGAAGTACAGCAGCTCCTTGTCGCCGTTGGCGTAAGTGACCTCCAGGAAGCGGTTCTCCTCGGCTTCCGCGTACATCCGCCGGCACGTCTCGCCGATGAGCCACTCGACGGCGCGTTCCTCGTCGCCGTGCGCCTTGACGAGGTCGGGGTGCAGCGGCAGGCCAGCGTGGAGGTAGATCGCGAAGATCTCGCGGGCGGCGAACTCGTCGGGGCGTTCGATCTTGATCTTCACGTCGAGGCGGCCGGGGCGCAGGATCGCCGGGTCGATCATGTCCTCGCGGTTGGACGCGCCGATGACGATGACGTCCTTGAGCGTCTCCACCCCGTCGATCTCCGACAGCAGCTGCGGCACGATCGTCGTCTCGACGTCGGAGGACACCCCGGAGCCGCGGGTGCGGAAGATCGAGTCCATCTCGTCGAAGAACACGATGACCGGGAAGCCCTCGGCGACCTTCTCCCTGGCGCGCTGGAAGATCAGGCGGATCTGGCGCTCCGTCTCGCCGACGAACTTGTTGAGCAGCTCTGGGCCTTTGATGTTGAGGAAGTAGCTGCGAGCGTCGGAGCGTCCCGCCTTCTCGGCGACCCGCTTCGCAAGGCTGTTGGCGACCGCCTTGGCGATCATCGTCTTGCCGCAACCGGGAGGCCCGTACAGCAGGATGCCCTTCGGCGGGCGCAGCTCGTGCTCGACGAACAGGTCGGCGTGGAGGAACGGCAGCTCGACGGCATCTTGGATCGCCTCGATCTGCGGCCCGAGGCCGCCGATGTCGGTGTAGGCGATGTCGGGCACCTCCTCGAGGACGAGCTCTTCGACCTCGGGGCGCTCCAGGCGCTCCAACGCCCATCCGCTGCGCACGTCGACCAGCACGGAGTCGCCGGCACGCAGCCGCTCGTCGTGCAGCGGCTGGGCGATGCGCACGACGAGCTCGTCGTCGGTGTGGCCGATGACCAGCAGCCGGTCCTCGCCGAGACGCTCCTTGACCGTCATCACCTCGCCGGTGACCTCGAAGCGGGCGGCCTCGATGACGTTGAGCGCCTCGTTGAGCACGACCTCCTGACCACGCACCAGGGTGTCGGGGTCGACGTCGGGTCCGACGTTGACCCGCAGCTTGCGGCCCTGCGCAAAGATCTCGACCGTCTCGGCGTCGTGCGGCGCCAGGAAGATGCCGAAGCCCGACGGCGGTGAGGCAAGCTTTTCGACCTGCTGCTTGAGCGCGATGATCTGCTCGCGCGCGTCGCGCAGCGTGTCGGCGAGCTTGCCGTTCTGCGTCGCCGCCGCGGACAGCTTTGCCTTCGTCTCCAGGAGGCGCTCCTCGACGGCACGGACCCGTGACGGCGAGTCGTCCAGTCGCCGGCGCAGCAGCGTGGTCTCTTCCTCGAGGTAGGCGATCTGGGCCCGCAGCTCCTGTAGCTCGCCCTGGCGGTCAGGCATGGGAGGGCTCCTCGTCGACCGGTGCGTCCGACCGCCGAGTATAGGTTCGCCCTGGTCGCGCCGACCGCTGGCGCGCTACGCCGAGACGAGGTAGACACGCCGGGCGATCTCGGCCGGAACGTCGACGTCGTGGCCGTCGACGCGCGTGCGTCGTAGAGGTCGGTTCACCCCGGGTCGACAAGCCGTAGACCGTCTTGAGGTAGTCCTCCATCGCGCCGGTCGACTCCACGAAGCGGGACTGGAGGCGCGGCTGCCTGGGCCGGGGACCATACTTGGGGCTCCGTGCGCGCGCCGCCCTCTCGGCGCCAGCCTCGAAAGGTCCGTCGTGCGACAGCTGTTCCCCGTCGAGCTCGACGACATCGACCTGGAGCGACGTTACGACGACGCGCAACGCTGGCCGGTGGCGTCGCGACCCCACGTCACCGTCAGCGCGACCGTGAGCGTCGACGGGGCGGCGCTGCACGGCGGTTCGCCGCCGGCCGCCCCGGTGGCGCTGCTGCGCCAGCTCTCCGACGTCGTCGTCATCGGCGCGGGCGCGGTGCGCACCCGTGCCGACGAGACCATCGTCGTCGACGACGGCTGGCGTGCCCGGCGGCTCGCGCGCGGTCAGCAGCCGGTGCCCACCCTCGCCGTCGTCAGCGACAGCCTCGACCTGCCGTGGTCGGCGCCACTGCTCGCCCGCCACGACGGTGAGGTGCTGCTTCTGGCGCCCGCGGACGCGCAGGCGCGCTCGGCCCCGCGCGGCGAGGTCGTCGTCGCCGGCGACGAGCACGTCGACGTGACGCTCGCCCTGCAGCGGCTGTTCGAGCGGGGCATGGCGACCGCGGTCGCCGAGGGTGGTGCCTCGCTGATCGGCTCGCTCGCGCGCGCCGACCTCGTCGACGAGCTGTCGCTGGTCGTCGCGCCGGCGCTCGTGGGCGGCGCCCTCGCGGCGGGCGTCCTGGGACAGCTCCTGCTCGACCGGCCGCGCGCGCTGCAGCTGGCGTGCGTCGTGGAGGACGACGGATCGCTGGCGCTGCTGTACCGCCGTGCTGCCGCGCCTGCCCCGAGCGCCGCGCCGGCAGCGGCCGCGGTGGCCGACGAACGTGGCGCCGAGGTGTTCGCGGCCGTCGCCGAGGACCTCGACTACCCGATGCTCATCGTGACCGTCGCGAACGGCGACGAGCGGTCCGGGTGCCTGGTCGGCTTCGCGGCGCAGTGCAGCATCGCCCCGCCGCGGTTCATGGTGTGGCTGTCGAAGAAGAACCGAACGCTGCGCGTTGCGTGCACCGCGTCGGTGCTCGGGGTGCACTTCGTGCCCGCGGCCCAGCGCGACCTGGCCGCGCTGTTCGGCAGTGAGACGGGCGACCGAACCGACAAGTTCGCGCGCTGTCGCTGGGAGACCGGCGTCGACGGCGTGCCGGTACTCAGCGATTGCCCCCGCTGGTTCGCCGGGCGGATCTTGGAACGACTCGACAGCGGCGACCATGTCGCGTTCATGCTCGAGCCGGTCGACGGCGCTGCCGGCGAGTGGTCCGGGCAACTCGGCTTCCAGGCGGTGCGCGACCTCACCCCGGGACACGGCGCCTGAACCGGGGCGCCGCCCTGGAGCGTTACCCGGGTTCCGCGCCGACGGCGTAGCGCAGGAACAGCGAGCCGTCGTCCTCGAGCACGGACAGCAGCGACACGGCGTGCAGGCCGGGCAGCGGGGCGGCGGCGATGATGCGGTCGCCGCCGCCGGCGCCCACGAGCGCCGGCGCGATCGTCAGGCACAGCTCGTCGATGAGGTCGGCGCCGGCGAGCTCGGCGTTGAGCGTCGGGCCGCCCTCACACAGCACGACGCCGACGTCGCGCTCGCGCAGCGCGCGCAGCGCGGCGACGAGGTCTACCCGCGTGTCGCCGACGACGACGGCGTCGGCGACCTCGCGCGCCGCCGCGAGCCGGGCAGGATCCGCCGTAGGAGGCGCGATGACGAACGGCCGGACGGTCGCCTCGGTGAACAGGCGCGTCGACCAGTCAAGGTGCAGGCTGCGCGTCACGACCGCGATCCGCGGCGCGGGGGCCTGCCCGCGGTCGCGCCGCGCCGCCATGGCGGCCTCGGACAGCCGGGCCGTCCCGTAGCCCTCGGCACGCACCGTCTGCGCCCCGACGAGGATGACGTCGGCGAGGGTGCGCAGCAAGAAGAAGATGCGCTTGTCGCCGGGACTGCTCAGGCCTTCGGTGACCCCTTCCGCGACGGTCGCACCGTCGACGCTGGCGACCATGTTGACGAGGACGCGCGGCAGCGCCCGATCGGCGGGCGGCGGGTCGTGGCGGTAGACCGCCGCAGGGTCAACCGCTGGGTCCGGACTCGGGTACAGCTGCTGCATCGGGCACTACCGTACGCGCGCCAGACGTGAGTCCCGTGGCGCCGCGTTCGCGCAGCTTGCCTTCACGACGGACGTCTGCCCACCGGTAGGGAAGGTCGACGATGTCGCCGCTGCGCGGCGCCGTCGACAGGCGCTCGAGCGCCGCCGTGATGATCGCGCGTTGCAGGTCGCCGGCGAACGGCACGCCGAAGTGGTGGCCCATGCGGAACGGCACGAACACCGCCCGCGGCGGCTTGACCCGCTCGGTGACGTCGCGGGCGACGGTCACCGAGACCGTCGGGATGCCGCGCCGCTCGATCGCCCGCTGGACCAGTCCGACCGACTGGTGGCAGATCGGTCAGGCCGGGGCGAGGAGTGCGATCTCGGCGGCGTCGGCGACGACCGCGTCGGCGATGTCCTCGGCGAGGGTCCGCTCGAGCAGCTGCGGGTCCATGTTGTAGCCGATGAACGAGTAGAAGCTCGGCGCCAGCGACCCGACGACGCCGTCCGCGACGAGCTCCTGGAGCCGGGTGATCGGGAAGATGACGTTGAGGTCGCGCAGCGCCCCGTCGGTCGGGTACTTCAACTGGTGGATCTCGAGGTCATCCGGGCGCGCCTGCGACGGAACGCGGCGGAAGGTGTAGTCGCCGACGGGATGCACGACGTCGAACGGCAACGTTCCGCGCGGCTGCACGCCGGCGGAGCTGACGAACGTGAGCCGGCACTGCGACACCGGTCGCGCCAGCGGCGCCAGCGTGACGACATCGTCGTTGCTGATCATCGAGCCGGGGTAGCGCGCGTTGACCGTCTCCCACAGGCCGGGACGCAGCTGCGTTTCAGAGCGTGCCGTCATGAATCCACTCCCCCGACTGTCGCACGAGATGGAAGTGCAACGAGAAGAACAGGTGCGCGAGCGTCGCGTGATCTTTCGTCGCGAGCGTGTCGAGGACGAACGCCCGGTCGACCTGCGGCAGGTCGAGCAGCGGCACGAGCGCTTGGACCCACGCCTTGTCGATCTCGCGCCGCCCGACGTCCTCGTCGCCGTCGCCGAGGTGCAGCCGGACGTAGCGCAGCAGCGTGTCGCGGTCGCCGGCGGCGACGGCGTCCTTCAGGTACGGCAGCGACACGGCGGTTCAACCTTCCGTCGGCGCGGCGGCGGGCGGCGCCGACGGTAGCGCGTCGCCGGCCAGCCGGCGCGCCGTGGTCAAAAAGGCGGTGTGCGCGACCATCCGGTGGTCGGGGCGCACCGCGAGACCGTCGACGTGCCAGCCGCGCACCAGCGTCTCCGTGGTCTGCGCCAGCCCCCAGCGCGGGTCGGCGTCGAGCGCCTCGCGCAGGCGCATCACCTGCGGCACCGACGGCGTGTAGGCGATCACGATGCCGCCGGGGCGCAGCGCTCCGACCGCGGCGGGCAGGACGGTCCACGGTTCGACCAGGTCGAGCACCAACCGGTCGCACGCGACGTCGGGGAGGCCGGCGACGACGTCGCCGCGGCGCAGCTCCCAGGTCTCGGGCAGCCCCCCGAAGCGCTCGCCGACGTTGCGCTCGGCGACGTCGGCGTGCTCGTCGCGCCGTTCGAAGCTGACGACACGCCCGGTCGGCCCGACGGCGCGCAGCAGCGCCGCGGTCAGCGCCCCCGATCCGGCGCCGGCCTCGACGACGGTCGCGCCGGGACAGACGTCGGCCAGCGCGACGATCATCGCCTGGTCCTTGGGGTAGACGACCTGCGCGCCGCGCGGCGCCTTGACCGTCCAGTCCGCGGCGGTCGGGCGCAGCGCGAGCAGCGTCGCGCCCTTGGTCGAGCGCACGACGCTGCCCTCCGGCGCGCCGAGCAGCGCGGCGTGGGCGACGACGCCCTCGTGGGAGTGGAACTCGCCACCGGCGCGCAGCGTGAGCAGGTAGCGGCGCTGCTTGCGGTCCACCAGCAGGACCTTGTCGCCCTCACCGAACGGGTCGGGATGCCCCGGGTGCCTAGGCGCCCGACTCACGACCGCCTTGCTGCTCGAGCTGCACGAGTCGCCCCGCCGAGGGGGCACCGCGCGCGGCCACGGCGGCGACCACCCGTTCGCGGGTGCGGCAGAACGCGCAGCGCGGCGCGCGCCCCTCAGACGACGGCGTCGGTTGGCCGCACTCGCCGCACGGCGCGAGGGTGGCGGCCTCCGGGTCGGCGGTCGCGAAGTAGGCGGGGCGCACGCGGTCGAGGAACCCGAACAGAAATTGCGCCTTCGTGCCAGGCGAGGCGACCTCGAGCGCGTTGAGCGCGTCCTTGTAGCGCAGGACCGTGTTCCCGCCGACCATCGGGCACTCCTCGACGACGTAGTCGATGCCCTTGATCACGCAGTACGCGGCCATCTCGCGTTCGCCGAGGCGGTAGAGCGGCTTGACCTTGCGCGCCATGCCCGCCGCCGTTGCCGGCAGCACCACCGACTGGCGCGCGAGGAACGGCGTCTGCCAGCGCAGCACGTTGCCGAGCAGCTGGGCGGCCTCGTCGTCGAGGTTGTGGCCGGTCGCCATGACGTCGTAGCCGTGGTCGCGCGCCACCCGGTTGAACACGTAGCGCTTCGACAGCCCGCACACGCCGCACGACGACCGGCCGCGCAGCCCGGTGGCGGCCGGCACGTCGTAGCCGTAACCGTCGGCGAGGTCGACCAGGTGCAGCGTGGCGCCCCGTTCCTGCGCGAACCCGGCCACGGTCGCACCCGAGCGGTCGGAGTACGCGCCGATGCCCAGACCCAGGTACAGCCCGTCCGCGCGGTAGCCCATGTCGAGCAGCACGTCCCACAGCGCCAGCGAGTCCTTGCCGCCGGACACGGCGACGAGGATGCGGTCGTCGTAGGACAGCATCCGGTGGCGGTCGATCGCGTCGCGGACCTGGGCGCGGACGTGATCGAGGAAGCAGTCGCCGCAGTACGCGGCGCGGTGGCGGGCGACCTCGATGACCGCTGTCGCACGGCAGCGCGAGCACCGCGCCGGCCCAGCGCCGCCGGAGATGACCGGGCGCACCTCGACCTCGGCGTCGTCGAGCAGCACCACGTCCTTGGTCACCAGCGCCCCGTCGACGATGACGAGCACCGTCTCGGGGTTGACACCGAGGCGGGCGAGGACGTCGCCGACCCGCGCCGGACCGGCGACGGCCTCGGTGCGGCTCGGGTTGCGGAACACGACCTTCATGGCGCGCCGAGCGTAACCGCAGGGTCAGGTCGGGCGACCCATCGCGTTGAGCGCGGAGCCGGCGCGGAACCAGCCGACCTGCTCGGCGTTGAAGGTGTGCGTCGCGGCGAACTCGTCGGTGGTGCCGTCGGCGTGGCGCAGCCGCACGGTGACCGGTCGGTCCGGGGCGAGGTCGGCGATGCCGAGCACGTCCACGCGGTCGTCGACGCGCACCTTGTCGTAGTCGGCGGGGTCGGCGAAGGTCAGCGGGAGCACGCCCTGCTTCTTCAGGTTCGTCTCGTGGATGCGCGCGAAGCTGCGCACGAGCACGACGAGACCGCCCAGGTGGCGCGGCTCCATCGCGGCGTGCTCGCGCGACGAGCCCTCGCCGTAGTTCTCGTCGCCGACGACGACCCACCCGACTCTCTCGGCCTTGTAGTGCCGGGCGATGTCGGGCAGCGACGCGACGCTGCCGTCGAGCTGGTCGACGCCTTGCCCGGGCTGCTCGGCGAACGCGTTGTTCGCGCCGAGGAACAGGTTGTTCGAGATGTTGTCGAGGTGGCCGCGGAAGCGCAGCCACGGCCCGGCCGCGGAGATGTGGTCAGTGGTGCACTTCCCGACCGCCTTGAGCAGCACCGGCAAGTCGGCAAAGTCGCCGGCCGGCGGCGGCGGGAACGGAGCGAGCAGCTGCAGGCGCTCGGAATCGGGCGCGACGACGACCTCGACGGTGGACGGGTCCTCCGCTGGCGGCACGAAGCCGGCCTCCCCGGCGGCGAAGCCGCTGGCTGGCAGCTCGTCGGCGGCCGGCTCGGCCAGCCGCACGCCCCCGTCGAGCGTGTCGGTCAACGGGTTGAAGTCAAGCCGCCCCGCCAACGCCGCCGCCACGACGACCTCCGGCGAGCCAATGAACGCGAGGGTCTCGGTGCGGGTGCCGCCGAGGTTGTCGGTGCGCTTCCACTGGCCGATGCACGGACCGCAGGCGTTGGCGAGCACCGTCGCGCCGATCGCCTCGAGGTCGCCGAGCAGCCCGTCGCGCTCGATCGTCGCGCGGACCTGCTCGGAGCCCGGCGTGATGAGCAGCGGCGCGCGGACCTTCAGGCCGGCGGCCCGCGCCTGGCGCGCGACGTGCGCCGCGCGGCCGATGTCCTCGTACGACGAGGTGGTGCACGAGCCGAAGAGCGCGTTGGTGATCTCGACGGGGTAGTCGTTGGCGGCCGCGTCGGCGGCCATCCGCGACACCGGGCGGGTCAGGTCGGGAGTGTGCGGCCCGACGATCTGCGGCTCGAGCGCGTCGAGGTCGATCTCGACGACGCGGTCGTAGACCTCCTCCGCGCGCTCCCACACCTCGGAGTCGGAGCGCAGGTGCTCGCGGTGCGCCTCGGCGAGGTCGGCGATCGCCTCGCGCCCCGTCGACTTCAGGTAGCGCGCCATCGCGTCGTCGTAGTTGAACAGCGAGGTCGTCGCGCCGATCTCCGCGCCCATGTTGCAGATCGTCGACTTGCCGGTCGCCGAGATCGACTCCGCCCCCGGGCCGAAGTACTCGACGATGGCGCCGGTGCCGCCTTTGACCGTCAGGATGCCGGCGACCGCGAGGATCACGTCCTTGGGCGAGGTCCAGCCGTGCAGCGAGCCGGTCAGGCGCACCCCGATGTGCTTCGGCATGCGCAGGCCGAAGGGCATCCCGGCCATCACGTCGACGGCGTCCGCGCCGCCGACGCCGATGGCGACCATGCCGAGGCCGCCGGCGTTGGGCGTGTGGCTGTCGGTGCCGATCATCATCCCGCCGGGGAAGGCGTAGTGCTCGAGCACCACCTGGTGGATGATCCCGCTGCCCGGCTTCCAGAAGCCGATGCCGTACTTCGCCGACACGGTCTTGAGAAACTCGTAGACCTCGCGGTTGGTGTCGTTGGCCACGGCGAGGTCCGCGTCGGCACCGATTTCCGCCTGGATGAGGTGGTCGCAGTGCACCGTCGCGGGGACCGCGACCTGCGGCAGGCCGGCGGTCATGAACTGCAGCAGCGCCATCTGCGCGGTCGCGTCCTGCATCGCGACCCGGTCGGGGGAAAACTCGCCGTACGCCCGTCCGCGTTGCAGGTCCTGGCCCTCCGGGTCGCGCAGGTGCGCCACGAGAATCTTCTCCGCCAGCGTCAGCGGCCGGCCGATGCGCCGGCGTCCGGTCGCGACGCGCTCGGCGAGCCCCGCGTAGACACGCTCGACGAGGGGCACGGGAGTGCTGGCGGCGGGATGCGACATTCCGGCTCCTCCGACGTCGTGCGCGGCGCCTCCTAGAGTAGCCGCATGCCCCCGCTGCCCTTCCTGGACGCGCCGCCGTCGACGACGCCCGCGCTCAAGGAGTGGGCGGCCGTCGCGGCGGCGCTGCTCGACGGCCGCCAGACGGTGCTGCTGCGCAAAGGCGGGATCGCCGAGAAACGGTTCAGCGTCGGGGCCGACGCATTCGTGTTGTTCCCGACCGTCGCGCACAGCCACGCGGAGCGGGTCCGCCCCGAGCACCGCGACGTGCTGGAACGGGGTGGGCGTGACGTCGACGAGGCCGCCGGCACGTTCGTCGTGCGCTGCGGCGTGACCGTCGTCACCGCGTGCGAGGTCGCGCGGCCGGAGAATCTGGCCGACATCGCCGACCTGCACATCTGGACGGCCGAGTCGGTGCAGCACGACCGCCTCGACTTCCGCCCGAAGCACCGGCTCACCGCCCTCGTCGTCCGGGCCGTCGCGCTGGCCGAGCCCGCAACGCTGCAGCGCCTCGACGGCTACGGCGGCTGCCGGTCGTGGCTTGACCTGCCGCTGACGTGGGACGGGCGCCGCGGCCACCAGGTGCACGCTGAGCGACGCCTCGCCGGCGACGCCGCCCGGGTACGCGCGGCCGTCGGCTGAACGAGCCGCCACGCCAGCTCGGACCCGCCGCCGGAGCAACGACGCTGTGGCAGCATGGTCAGGGCGCCGGCAACGCCGCACCGTCAAGGCCGTTGCCCGGATGCCGATGCATCGTTGAGTCGTTGCGCCACGGGGCCAGCCGCCCCCCGACCGTCGCCGAGAGCCGTCCGTGCCGTTGAGCTTCACCTCGCTGCCGCAGCGCCTGTCGTGGCGCGTCGGGCTGTTCGCCGCGCTCAGCGGCCTGGTCGTCACGACCTGCAGCCCCGCGATCGACCCGCTGTCGCGGACCGACCGCGCGGCGCCGATCGCGGCCGGCGAGGCGCTCGGCGTCGCGACCGTTGCCACCGGCCAGCGCGTCGCCCCGCTGGCGACCGCCGCGCCGCCAGCCCCGTCCCCGGCCCCAGCCCTCGACCAGGCGTCCGCGCCGGCACAGCCGTTGCCGCCCTCGCCTGCCGCGCCGCCCTCGCCTGCGGCGCCGTCCCCCGCCCCGGCGCTCGACCAGGCGTCCGCACCGCTGCCGAACCCGCTGCCGACCGCGCCTCCGCTCCCGACCGAGTCACCCGCGCCGTTGCCGACGCCGCCGGCGCCCGCGCCGACCACGGCCGTTCGCTTCGCCAAGGTCACCGCGGTGCAGCCCAAGCTGCGGGTCAACGACATCCCGCGCAAGGGGCTCGTCGACGAGATCCGCGACCTCGACGGCGTCGACTTCGCGACCGGGTTCAAGGTCGGACAGGTGCCGATCGGCCCGCGCGGCACCAAGGTCACGGTCGCGGCGGTCAACCCCCGCGAGTTCCGGCGGATCACGCCGCAGGTCACCGCCGACGCGGTCGCGGTGTGGGAGCGCCTGGTCGAGGGCGACGCCGCGTTCACCCACGACTCGGGCACCCGGCTGCGCGCACAGCTCGGCAGCACCGTCCCCGCAGGCACCGAGGGCTCGACCTTGCGCGTCGGGGCGTACGCCTCCAACGGCGTGCCGCCCGTCGCGGACGCGCTCGTCAGCGCCGACACCGGCGAGCAGCTCGGCCTCGACGGGTCGCGCGACGCGCTGGTGTCCCTCGCCGACGACGCCGACCCCGCGGCGGTCGCCGCCCGCATCGAGCAGGCCACCGGCGCCGACGTCGACGTGCTCGAGGCGCCGCAGGCCCGCCGGGCGTTCCTGACGGGGGCCGACGCGCGCAACGCCTTCGAGCCGTACAGCTACATCGACAACGGCGACGGCATGATCCAGATCGACCCCGACTGGGTGCGCCGCAACATCGTCCGGCGCCGGGTGCCGCTGCTGACCGGCGAGGTGGTGTGCCACCGGCTGATGGTCGACCAGCTGGCCGGCGCGCTCGGCGAGATCGAGTCGCGCGGGCTGGGCCACCTCATCGACCCGTCGCAGTACGGCGGCTGCTGGGTGCCGCGCCACATCGACTTCGACCCGAGCAAGCCGCTGTCGATGCACTCGTGGGGGCTGGCCGCCGACTTCAACGTCTCGACGAACGGCCTCGGCCAGACCCCGCAGATGGACCCGCGCGTCGTCGAGGTGTTCGACCGCTGGGGCTTCGTGTGGGGCGGCCGCTGGCAGCGCCCCGACGGCATGCACTTCGAACTCGGGGCGCTGCTGCAAAGCCCCCAGGGCTGACCTCGTTTGACCCTTTGCGGCCCCCGGCCGCCAGCGGCATACTCGCCTGCGCCCCACGTCGGCGTGGCGGAATTGGCAGACGCGCCAGACTAAGGATCTGGTGCCCTTCGGGGCTTGGGAGTTCAAGTCTCCCCGCCGACACTGCCTCCCCCCGACGAAAAGGCCCCCGCATGCCACGCATCCGCTTGTTGCTCGTCGGTTTGGCGCTCACGCTCGCGGCGTGCGGCGGCAACGCGGCCGCCCCCGAGCCGACGTCGCCCGCCGTTCCCGGCGTCGACGGCAGCACCGCCCCCACGCTGGGCACCGGCGTCACGCCTGAGCCTGAGTCGGACTACTAGCCAAGCGCCACGACGCCGTTGTGGCGATGTCGAGGGATCGGGTTCAGCCGGTCGTCCGCGGCCGCGCTGGTCGGCAGGACGGTGACCGGGCCTGACGCTGCGCGCCTGCATGATTTCTCTGATGTACTCGGACGCCGAGGCTGCCGGCCTCTACAACGTGCTCAACCCGTGGGGTCCGAGCGACGAGTTCTATCTCGCCCTCGCGATGGCGTCCGCGTCCGTACTCGACGTCGGGTGTGGGACCGGCACCATGCTGCACCGCGCCCGATCGGCTGGTCACACCGGCCGCCTGGTCGGCATCGACCCGGACCGGGCGGCACTCGACGTTGCGCGGCGGCGCAGCGATATCGAGTGGACCCTGAGCACGGCAGCCGCGCTCACCTATGACCGCGAGTTCGATCTCGCGGTGATGATGGGCCACGCCTTCCAGTGTCTCGTCAGTGACGACGACCTTCGCGCCTCCCTTGCTGCGATCCGTCGCGCCCTGACCGACGGTGGGCGATTCGTCTTCGAGACGCGCAACCCTCGCGTGCGGGCCTGGGAGGCGTGGAATCCCAGCAACCCCATCGACATCGTTGACCCGGCAGGCCGGGCATTGCGGATCAGCTACGAGGTGCTGTCCGTCGACGCCGACGTGGTCACCTTCACCGAGACGACCAGCGACCGCGACGGCACGGTGCTGCGCGTGGACCGTGGACGTCTGCGGTTTCTTGGCGTCGACGCTGTGGCGCGTGAGCTCACCGACGCCGGATTCGTGGTCGACGCCCAGCACGGCGGGTGGTGCGGCGAGGCGATCGAGCCAGCGAGTCGCGAGATCGTCACCGTCGCCCGGAAGGACGGCTAGCGCTGGTCGTCGGCCCAGGCCGCGAGCAGGCCGCGGTAGTGCGGGACGAAGCGCTCGTGCTCGTGGGGCGGGAACGCCCCGGTGACGGTGTCGACGAGCAGGCGGTCGAACTCGGGGCTGCGCACGTAGTCGACCACGACCTCGTGGACGTGGCCGAGGTGACGCTCGCAGAACTCGGCGTACGCGTCGACCGAGAAGTAGTCGTCGCTCAGTCGCCGGTACTCGGCCAACTTCTCGCCGTAGGAACGCTCCGAGTCGCCGATCTCGAACCAGCGCCGAAGGTCCAGGTCCACCCGCATCCGCCGCGCCGTGGCGGCGCAGAACACCGACCACCGCAGCAGCGCCGAGATCGCCCACGGGAAGTAGTAGTGCAGGCTGATCAGCGAGATGTCCGGGCAGGCGTTGGCGTAGTCGATCGGGTGGACGTCGTCGCCGCGGACCAGCGTCTCGCAGGAGTTGAACTCCCAGCGGAAGAACGCGTTGACGGTCCGCCCGATGGTGACGACCTCGGTGCCCGCTGCCGGTGAGAGAAAGTCGTGGTCGACGGCGTAGCGGTCGTGCAGCGGCCGGCCCGGCTCGAAGTGCATGACCATCGTCTCGGCGCCGATCGACAGCGTTCTGACGAACACGTCGAAGTTCTCGACCTCGGCCTGCAGGTGCATCAACCGCTGGCCCGACTCGTTGTAGCGCTGGCGCAACGTTTCGGACCGGTCGATGCGGCTGACGCCGACCCACGCCCCGCCGTCGAACGGCTTCATGTACAGCGGGTAGCCGATCGTCGCGGCGATCTCCTCCAGGTCGAACGGGCGGTTGTAGCGCGCGGCGGTGTAGGGGAAACGCTCGTTCTCGGGCGGCTCCTTGTGCGGGATGAGCCAGGTGTCGGGCACCTTCAGCCCCAGGCGCATCATCGCGCAGTACGCCGCGTGCTTCTCCATCGACTGGAACGTGAACGGGTTGTTGAGCAGGTAGACGTCGTCCATCAACGCGATCTTCTTCAACCACTCCCGGGGCACGAAGTACCAGTGGGCGAGGCGGTCGATGACCAGGGCGTACCGTGGCTGCGCGCGCAGGTTGAACGGCTCGATGGTGATCCGCTCGCTGGCGAACCGGTGGCGGTCGCCGCCGTCGGAGATGTCGAGGTCGGCCCGGCGCAGCAGCGCCTCGAACGCCCCCGACCAGTCCTCCTCGGTGCCGAGCAGCAGTCCCAGCAGGTGGGTCGTTCCCATCCCGATCCCTTCCCCGGCCGGTCGTGGGCCGCGTCATACCTCGCTGAGGCCGATCACCGCCACACGGTGGTCAGCAGGTCAACCAGATGCGGGTCGAAGGTGTCGCGCCAGGCGACGAAGTTGTGGGCGTCGCGGTTGACGTGCAGCCGCACGGCGTAGCCGCGACGTTCGAGGGCGGCCGCGACCGCGCGGTTGTTCGCGAGGTTCTCCTCGACCGTCCCGCAGGTCATCACCGTCGGCACGGGCCGGCGCGCCGACTCGCCGCCGAGCACCTCGCCGACGAAGCGGCTGATGCGGCGGAACCGGAGGAAACCCGACTCGTGGCGGTCGGAGCGCTGGCGGAAGTAGCTGCCCGACTGCAGGAACAGCCCGCCGAAGGTGTCGGGCCGCGTCTCGTGCAGGTGCAGCATCGCGAGCGCGCCCAGGCTCGCGCCCATCCCCACGCGCACGTTGCGCCCCGGCGGCGTAGGCGCGAGCCACGCCAACGCCGGCAGCACGTCGATGGCCATCGCGCGGGCGTACGCCGCCGAGGCCGAGTAGTGCTCGTCGCGCTCCACCGGGTCGAGCAGCACCGCCCGCATCGGCGGCAGTCGACCCGCGATGGTGAGGCGGTCGAGCAGCCGCAGCAGGCTCGAGTAGGCGGCGTACTCCGAGCCGTCGTGCGCCACGAGCAGCGGCAGCGCCTCCTCCTCCCCCGCACCCCGGCTGGACCACACCCGCACAACGACGTCGGCGCGCAGCGCGCGGCTCGGCACGACGGTGGCGAGCAGGTCACCGCCGAGCGGCTCGGCGCCCGCTCGCGGGTCGTCGAGCCACGCCGGCCGCCGGTAGCCGGGGAACTCGACGACGGACTTGTCGCCGAACGCGCCCGGCGCCCGCAGCGGGTTGGCCGGGTCGCAGAACGTCTCGTCGCGGCCGTCGCGGTGGACGCCCTTGAAGCGGTACTCCATCCGGTCGACGTCGGGACGGGGGAAGGTCAGCGTCCAGGTGTCGCTGGCCGGCGCCTTGTCGAACGGCATCCAGTCGCGGGGCCGACGGATGTCTTGGACCAGCCCGACCGCGGCGAAGGCGGCGTCCGGGTCGGCGAGGCGGAAGTGCACCGCCGCCTCGTCGACGACGGGACCGGCGGGGCGACCTGGCCGCGGGCGAGCCGGACGGGCCGGCGCACTCACGCCTCGTCGCCGTGCCAGCGCCGGTCTTCGTCCTCCCAGCGTTCGTTGCGCGCCTCGGCCCGCTCGGCGAACGCGGCCGCGGCCTCGGGCGACTCGTACGGCCCCAGGCGGACCTCGGCGGGACACCCCGGCCCCTGCTCGGCGTGTCCGTGGCGCAGGCACCAGTACCAGGCGGCAGACTCGGCGTCGGTCATCGACGCGACGCTAGCAGCGGTCTGGCCGAGACGGCAGCGCCCGCGTCGGCCATCGCGGGGACGCCGCCGGGGGTCGGGTAGCGGAACGCCGCTGGCGGAGCGGCACGCCGCGGCGCACGCTGGGCGCGTGAACGCGCAGTTGCTCGAGGTCGCCGAGCGCGACGGGTGGGTGTGCTGGCTGTGCGGCGGGAAGGTCGCCGCCGACGACGGGCGCGCAGGACCGTGGGCGCCGTCGGTCGATCACGTCGTGCCGAAGGCGCGCGGCGGCGGCAACGCCGCGGCGAACCTGCGCCTGGCGCATCGGCGCTGCAACAGCCGGCGCGGGAGCCGCCTGCCGGAACTCGACTGGCCGCAGCGCTTCGGCGTGCTGTCCGAAGCACCGCTGTGGCAGGCGCTGCAACGTGCGACCCGCCGCCGCGGGAGCTGGGAAACCGTCGCGGTGGTGCCCACCGCGGCCCGCGCGACCGCTGCGGCCGCGTGGGTGCGCACGCGGGCGGCGCTGATCCTCGGCGGTGCCTGGAGCGCCGAGGCGCGCGTGCTCACCGGCGAGCTGTACGGCGTGGCGCTGCGCGCCGACGACGCGTGACGAAGGCCCCTGGTCACGGCTCGCGCGGCGTGCGCTACGCTCGGTGATCTGGCGAAAGGACGCCTTGTGGCGCAGCGGTCGGTAGCGGCACAGCTCGGCGGCGAACTCGTCGACGCGCTCTCCGTCGACGTCGGGGCGGCACGGGAGCGGGCGCGTCTCCAGCGCCTCGCCGTCCTGGCACTGATCCTCAGCGCCCCGCTGCTCTTCCTGTGGTACCGCGTGCTCATCGGCGCGCCGTTCGACGTGTTCGCCCTGCCGTCGCTGCCGCCGGACTGGCCGATCTACCTCATCCCGCTCGCGTTGATCCTCGCCCTGGGCGCGGCCGTCGCGATGCCGCTGCTGTCGGGGCGCTCACCGCACATGCTGTACCGCCCCGAGCAGATCGACATCGGCTTCGAGGACGTCAAGGGGCTCGACTCCGTCGTCGACGAGGTCGTCAAGACGCTGAACACCTTCCTCGGCTACGCGCTGTACCGGGACCGGCTCGGCGGCAACCCGCGCCGTGGGTTGCTGTTCGAAGGCGCCCCCGGCACCGGCAAGACGCACCTCGCCAAGGCGCTCGCCCGCCAGGCCGGCGTGCCGTTCTACTTCGTGTCCGCGACGAGCTTCCAGTCGATGTGGTACGGGGCGACGGCGCGCAAGATCCGCAGTTACTTCAAGGAGCTGCGCAAGGCCGCGCTACGTGAAGGCGGGGCGATCGGGTTCATCGAGGAGATCGACGCCATCGCGATGACCCGCAACGGCCTCAACGCCACGCCGCTGGCGTCGCGGCCGAACGACGCGGTGCTGCGTGCCTGCCACCGCTTCGGTCTGGAGGTGTCGCCGTTCGGCAGCTCGGAAGGCACCGGCGGCGTCGTCAACGAGCTGCTCGTGCAGCTCCAGTCGTTCGACACGCCGCCGCTGCGCGACCGGGTCGCCAACCGGCTCAGCGGCCTGCTCAACGGCTACCTGCCGCCGCACCGCCAGATCCGCCGGCGCAAGCCGGTCTACTCGAACATCCTGCTCATCGCCGCGACCAACCGTGCCGACAACCTCGACCCAGCCCTGCTGCGTCCCGGCCGCTTCGACCGGCGGCTGAGCTTCGAGCTGCCGGCCAAGGCAGCGCGCCGCGAGCTGATCGACTACTTCTTGAGCCGCAAGGCGCACGACCCGGCGCTCGACGACCCCGCGCTGCGCGACCAGCTCGCCGGCCAGACCTTCGGGTACACGCCGGTGATGATCGAGCACCTGCTCGACGAGGCGCTTGTCGTCGCGCTGCGCGGCGGGCGCGACGGGATCGGCTGGACCGACGTGCAGGAGGCGCGCCTGACCGGTGAGGTGGGCGTGAAGAACCCCGTCGACTACACCGACCTGGAGCGCCGCACCGTCGCCACCCACGAGGCCGGCCACGCGACCGTCGCCTACCTCGCCGGCACGCGGCGCCTGGAGGTGCTCTCGATCGTCAAGCGCAAGGGCTCGCTGGGGCTGCTCGCGCATGGCGACCACGACGAGGTCTACACCCGCAGCCGCAGCGAGATGCACGCGCTGATCGAGATCGCGATGGGCGGCATGTGCGCCGAGGAGCTGTACTTCGGCGAGGCGGGGACGGGCCCCGGTGGTGACCTCGCCTACGCCACCCAGGTCGCGTGCGAGGTCGTCGGCTCGGCCGGCATGGCGGGATCGCTGGTGTCGCTCGCCGCGGTGCAGCACGGGGCGCTCAGCGACAGCAACCTGGTCGGGCGCGTGCTCGCGGACCCGTTCACCCGACCGGAGGTCGACCGGGTGCTCAACCAGGCGAAGGCGCGGACGCGGGCGCTGCTCGAGGTGAACCGTCACCTCGTCGACGCACTGCGCGACGCCCTGCTGGAGCGCGACGAGCTGATCGGCGAGGAGATCACCGCGGTGCTCGCCGCGGCCGGCGAACCGGTCCGCGACGGCCTGCGCGTCGAGCGGCGGGGCGACCGCCGGCGGCGCGACTGGCTGGCCGTCGACGACACGACGTTCGCTGCCCGGCCGCCCAGCTCCTGAGCTCCAAACCACGCGGCTCATGGCCGCGGTCACGGCGGCTGTACAACGTTGCTGCACGCTTTCGGCGATTTTCGCCGATTGCGTGCGGCAACGCGAGAGGTCAGCGCAGGCCGAGCGCGACGGCGAGCGCGCGGTCAAGCTCGCGCTGCTTGGAGGGTCCCAGGCGCCCGACGGGGCGCAGTATCGCCTTGGGAGGGTGAACAGGTTGTCGCAGTTGGCGCCGCTCTCCTCGCGCAATCCCTCGTCGGCGCCGACCCGCACCTCGGCGACGTGGCCACGCAGCTTGGTCGTGACCAGCGCGCACACGACCGCGGTGAGCACCGGCACGGCCGTCTCGCGGGTGACGACCACGACGGCGTGCCGGCCGACGCCGGGGATGTCGGCGACGCATACGTCGCCGCGGGTGATCAACCGTTCCTGCCGACCAGCGAGCCAGCGGAGTACGAGCCGACGCGAGTGACCAACTCCTCGTGAGCGGGGTCAAGCTCGGCGTACGCGTGGCGGTACGACTCCGCGATCAGCTCCTCCGAGCGACGGTCCAGCCACTCGCGGACGGCCGCGGCCACGGCGGCGGCGCGGGTTGGCGCGGCACCCGCCTCGACGGCGCGGTCGACCGCGGCGACGGTGTCCTCGTCGAGCCTGGCGGTGACCGGCACTCCCATCGCCGACGAGCATACCCGCCGTGTACGTTGCGTATACGTTGCGCCGAACGTTGCCTGGACCTTCTGGCGATATCTCGCCGCTTCCGTCCAGGCAACGCAGCCGGTGTCAGCGCAGCCCGAGCTTGGCGGAGCACGACGGCCACGCGCCCCAGCCGGAGCTCGCGCGGAGCTTTTCGCCCATGGCGATCTGCGTGGCCGCGCTGGCTTCGTGCGGGTAGCCGGAGCCGCCGAGGTTGCGCCACGTCGACAGCGAGAACTGCAGGCCGCCGTAGTAGCCGTTGCCGGTGTTCGTCGACCAGTTGCCGCCCGACTCGCAGGCGGCGAGGCGACTCCACACGCCGTCCACCGACGATGACGACGATGACGACGACGACGACGACGTCGACGAGAGCGAGGACGACGACGAGGAGGACGGCCGCGTGGCGGCCGGCGCCGACTTGGCCGGCTCGGGAGCGTGCGCGTGGCTCGGCGCCACGTACCTGACTTCCCGTTCCCGGGCGGTGCGCTCGGGCGCCGGCGCCGGTCGGGGCAGCGAACGGCGACGCACGCGCTCGCCCTTGCCGGGGATGCGCAGGACCTGGCCGGGCTGGATGAGGTCGGGGTCGTCGAGCTTCGGGTTCGCGTCGAAGATCCGCCGCCATCCCGACGCGCCGCCGATCCCGTGCTCCTGGGCGAGCAGCGACAGCGAGTCGCCGGGGTCGACACGGTGGCTGCCGGCCTTGGCCAGCGCGGTCGCGGGCAGCGCCGCCGTCATACCGACGGCGAGGGCGGTCACCGTCGCCCCGGCGCGAAGGCGCGAGGTCGACGGGCGGACAGAGGAAGCAAGGGGCGACAGGGCGGGCATGAGTCCTCGGCAGGTCGGGGATGGGGAGGCGCGGCGAAACACCGGCGCACGTGGTTTTGCCCGACCGTACCCCGCATAGCGCTAGCTACAGGAAGCAGCGTTGCCCTGATGGACAGGGGCGGGCCCCCCGACTCAGTCGGCGGGGACGGCCTCGCGCGGCCGGCGCAGTTCGTCGCGCGCGATGCTGCGCAAGTGCACCTCGTCGGGCCCGTCGGCCAGGCGGAGCGTCCTCGCGTACGCCCATTGCTGCGCCAACGGCGTGTCCTGCGAGACGCCGGCCCCGCCGTGGGCCTGGATCGCCCGGTCGAGCACCCGCAGGGCCACGTTCGGCGCCACGACTTTGATCATCGCGATCTCGGACTTCGCGGCCTTGTTGCCAACGGTGTCCATCATCCACGCCGCCTTGAGCACGAGCAGGCGCGCTTGCTCGATCTCGCAACGCGACCGCGCGATCCACTCCTGGATCACACCCTGCGCCGCGAGCGGCTGGCCGAACGCGGTGCGCGCCGACACCCGCCGGCACATCAACTCGACGGCGCGCTCGGCCATCCCGATCAGGCGCATGCAGTGGTGAATCCGCCCCGGACCGAGCCGACCCTGCGCGATCCGAAAGCCGTCGCCTTCGCCCTGGAGCAGGTTCTCCGCCGGCACGCGGACGTCCTCGAAGACCATCTCGCAGTGGCCCTCGCCCTCGTCGTACCCGAACACCGACAGCGTCCGGACGTTCGTGACGCCGGGGGTGTCCAGCGGCACGAGGATCATCGACTGCTGACGGTGCGCCGGCGCGTGGGGGTCGGTCTTGCCCATGAAGATGCTGACGACGCAGCGCTCACGGGCGGCGCCGCTGGTCCACCACTTGCGACCGTTGATCACGTACTCGTCGCCGTCGCGCTCGATGCGCGCCCGAATGTTCGTCGCGTCGGAGCTTGCGACGTCGGGCTCGGTCATCGAGAAGCACGAACGGATCTCACCGGCGAGCAGCGGAACCAGCCAGCGTTCTTGCTGCGCGCGGCTGCCGAACGCCGCGAGCACCTCCATGTTCCCGGTGTCGGGAGCGTTGCAGTTGAACACCTCGGGGCCGATGAGGCTGGTGCCCATCAGCTCCGCGAGCGGCGCGTACTCCAGGGTGGAAAGGCCGGCGCCCCACTGCGGATCGGGCAGGAAGAGGTTCCACAGCCCGGCGGCGCGGGCCTTCGCCTTGAGGTCCTCCATGACCGGTGGGTGGTGGTGGGGGTCGCCCGAGGCGGCGACCTGGTCGCGGTAGACCGCCTCGGCCGGCAGCACCTCATCGGTCATGAAGGCGCGGACCTCGCGCTGCAGGCGCGCCGCCTTGTCGCTGAAGCCGAACTCCACGCCGCTGTGCCTTCCGTGCTCGAGCAGCCGGTCGCGGCGATCCTACGAGTCGGCCGCGCGCACGTTGACGCGGATGGTGTGGTATCCGGTCGCGCCGTCGGGCATGACGGGACGCCGCTCGGCGGTCTGGGTCATGCCGTCGCCGTCCGTGGCTCGCACTTGCAGGGAGTGGGGGCCCGGTGTCGCGTCCCACTCCCACACCCATTGGCGCCAGGTGTCGTCGTTGAGCGCCGCCGCAAGCCGCGCCGGTTGCCAGCCGGCCTCGTCGACCTGGACCTCGACGGCGCTGATCCCGCGCCCCTGCGCCCACGCCACGCCGGCGACCGGCACGATCCCGGCGGGCACCGTCGCGCCGAAGCTCGGGACGTCGATGCGCGACTGGGTCTTGATCGGCCCGAGCTTGGACCAGCCCCGCGGCACCCAGTAGGCGTCGAACGCCTCGAGAGTGGTCAGCTCCAGCTCGCCGAGCCACTTCGTCGCGGAGACGTAGCCGTACAGCCCCGGTACGACGAGGCGCACCGGGTAACCGTGCTCGAGCGGGAGTGGTTCGCCGTTCATCGACACGGCGACGAGCGCCTCGCGCCCGTCGTAGGCCGCGCCGGTCGGGAAGCCGGCGGTCCAGCCGTCGACGGAGCGCGCGACGATCTGCGTCGCGCCCGCCTGCACCCCGGCGAGGTCGAGGACGGTGCGCAGCGGCACCCCGCCCCACAGCGCGTTGCCGATCAGCCCGCCGCCCACCTCGTTGGACACGCACGCCAGCGTCGTCCAGTGCTCTGACAGTCCCAGGTCGACGAGTTGGTCGTAGGTCAGGTCCTGGGGACGGTCGACCATCCCGCTCAGCCGCAGGCGCCAGGTGTCGACGTCGACGCGCGGCACAACCAGCGCGGTGTCGAAGCGGTAGAAGCGCTTGTTCGGCGTGACGAAAGGCACGACGCCCTCCACCACCAGATCCACCGCGGCCCGGATTTCCCCGGTGGACCCCACCCGCGTGGGCAGCAACAACTCGGAACGGGCCAGCGCGACCGCCGACCGCTGCGTCAGCCAGCGGCCCGAGGCCGCCGACAGGGCCGCCACGCCAGTCGCGAGCGCCGCGACCCGCAGAAAGCCGCGCCGCCCCGTGGTGTGCCCAGCGACGGCGGGCACGGGCGCAGCCGGCTCGGCGGCGGTCGAGGCCGGCGGGATCGGGGCGGCGCCCGGCTGACCGGCCTGGGTGGCGCCGCGCCCGGTCGGCGCCGCCGCGAGCAGGCGGTGCAGCGCTGCCACACCCGCAACGACCGCGGCGAGCAGCGCGCCGGCGGAGGCCGGCAGCGACGCCCTCGGGTCGGCCGCGGCCGCCGCGAGCCCGAGCAGACCGAAGGCGGCGATGCCGGCGGCGCCCACGACCAACCGTCGCCGCGCCGCGAGGCCCAGGCCGGCACCGAACAACGCCGCCAAGACGACGATCCCCCGACGAGCGCGATCTTGTCGAACAGGCCGAAGATCGCGATGGCGAAGGTCTTGATCCCAGGGGGCACGGCGTCGATGACGACGCCGCCGACGGCGACGACCGGCGACGCGGCGCCGGGCAGCAGTGCGGCGAACAACTCGCCGACGCCGAGCGCCACCACGGCGGCCAGCACGCCGGCGACGGCGGCCAACGACCGCGGCGGGCCGGCGAGCGGCGTCGAAGCCATGAAGAAAGGCTATCGGCGGAGGTGACCAGCGGCCGAGGCGGGGTACAAGTCGCTGCAAGCCGGTTCGAACTTGGCCCGGCCGCTACCGCGACGGCGCGAAACGTCGCCGGCCGCTGCCGCTACGGCGCGGTCCGCCTCGTGCGTGCCTGACCGACCTTGCCGAACGCTGGCCAAAGGATGTTGCGCGTGGTCGACCTGGACGCGGCGCTCGCGCGCCACTTCCCTGAGCATCCCGGTTTTCTGCCCGGCCAGCGCGAGGCCCTCACCGCGGTCGTCGAAGGGCGTGACGTGGTCGCGGTGCTGCCCACGGGCGGCGGCAAAACGCTCGTCTACCAGCTGGCCGGGGCACTGCTCGACGGCACGACCGTCGTCGCGACGCCGCTGCTGGCGCTGATGCAGGACCAGGTGCGCCGGCTGACCGAGGACGGCGACGGACGGCGGGTCGCTGCCATCAGCGGCGCCGTCCGCGGCGAGGCACGCGAACGGCTGCTCGCCGACCTGCGCGACGGGGCGCTGGACTTCTTGTTCGCGACCCGGAGCAACTCGCGCGCGACGACGTCCGCTCGGCGCTGCGGCGCAGCACCATCGACCTGTTCTGCGTCGACGAGGCGCACTGCATCTCGGAGTGGGGGTTCGACTTTCGCCCGGCCTACCGCGAGCTGGCCGGCGCGGCCGCCGCCATGGGGCGCCCGCCGATCCTCGCCCTGACCGCCACCGCACCCGAGGCGGTGCGCGTCGACGTGGCGCGCGAGCTGGGGCTCGAGGATCCCGTGCTCGTCGCGCGCGGGTTCGACCGGCCGAACCTGCACTTCGCCGTCGTGCGCGTCACCGATCCGGACCGTCGTGAGCGCCAGCTGGCGAAGCTGCTCACCGAGTTCGACGACTCGGTGGTCGTGTACTGCACGACCCGGCGGGAGGCCCAGGACACCGCGCTCGCGCTCCTGGAGCTGGGCGAGAGCGCCGGGCACTACCACGGCGGCATGGAACGCGCGTTGCGTGAGGAGGTCCAGACGGCGTTTCTCAGCGGGGAGCTGAAGGTGCTCTGCGCGACGAGCGCGTTCGGCATGGGGATCGACAAACCGAACATCCGCGCGGTGATCCACCGCACGATGCCCGACTCCGTCGAGTCGTACTGGCAAGAGGCCGGGCGCGCGGGCCGCGACGGGCTGCCGTCGGACTGCGTGCTGCTGTACCGCGCCGAGGACCGCTCGGTCCACGAGCATCTGCACCGCCGCAGCCGGCCGTCGGAGACGACCGTCGCCAAGGTCGTGCACGTCCTGTCGCGCATCGACACCGCGACGCCCGAGTCCGATGTCGTCGCCCAGGTCGCAGAGCTCGCGAGCGTCGCGCGGTCCGGGGCGGTGTCGTTGCTCGACGAGCTCGACCGCTTCGGCCACATCGCGCACTTCGCCAAGGGCATCCGCTTTCGCGGCGACCCCGCCGCGGCGATGGAGGCGCTCGCCGCCCACCAGGCGACCCAGGTCGAGGTCGAGACCTCGCGGCTGGACATGGTCGCGGCGTACGCCGAGACGACGACCTGCCGGCGCCGCTTCCTGCTGAACTACCTCGGCGACGACTACCCGGGCGAGCTGTGCCTGCGCTGCGACAACTGCCTTCGCATCGCGGAGCGACGGGGCACGGAGGACTGGGACGAGGACTCGCAGCAGGAGCGCATCGACGCCGACCGCGGGGGACCGTTCGCCCCTGGGCAGTCCGTGCGTCACCCCGAGTGGGGCGAGGGGTCGGTCCAACGGGTGGAGGGCGAGGTCCTCGTCGTGCGCTTCGACAGCGTCGGCTACCGCTCGATGCACGCGCCGACGGTCATCGAGCGCGGTCTGCTCACCCCCGGGTGAGCCGCTCCCCCACGGCGCGCAGCGTGCGTGACGCCTCGGCGCGACCAGCGCCGAGGCAGGCGATGACCGGCACCGTGACGCCCGCGTCGACGTAGGCCTGCACCCGTGCCGCGACGGCGTCGGCGTCGCCAATGGCCGTGACCGCGTCGAGCAGGCGGTCACTGACCGCTGCCGTCGCGGCGGCACGGTCGCCGGCGGCGAACGCGGCCTGCACCGCGTCCGTCTCGTCGGCGAAGCCACGGGCGCGGTAGAAGCGGGCGTACACCGACGTCGCGACGTACGGGGCGAAGGTGCGGCGCGCGGCGTCGCGGGCTCGCCGGAGGTCGTCGGTCACCCAGCAGAACAGCCGGTCGACGACGGGCTGGCCGGTCACGTCGCGCCCGGCTGCCGCGGCTCCGGCGTGCCACTCGTCCAGCAGCGCCCCGATGTCCTCGGCGGCGACCTGGTTGAGCGCGAGACCGTCGCCCAGCTCGCCGGCCTGGCGCAGGCTGCGCGGGTTGAGGGCGCCCAGGACGATCGGCACCGGTGCCGGCGGCGGCGCGAACAGGCGGTAGCCGTGGGTCGAGAAGAACTGCCCGTCGTGGTTGACCCGCTCGCCGGCCAGCATCGCGCGCACGACCGTGACGGTGTCGCGCAGCCGCTCGAGCGGTCGCTCGAACGCCACCCCCGACCACTGGCCGACGATGACCTCGCTGGACGTGCCGAGTCCCAAGGTGAACCGCCCGCGCGACAGCTGCGCCAGGCTGGCTGCCGTCGCCGCCAGCAACCACGGCGCACGCGTCTGCACCGGCGCGACGGCGACGCCGATCGCCGCGTCGGTGCCCGCGGCGACCGCGCCGAGCAGCGACGCAAAGTCGGGGCCGGCGACCTCGCTGGCCCAGGCGGCGTCGTAGCCCCACGCGGCGGCCTCTCGTACGAGATCGACGGTTTCGTCAAGGGGCATCCCCGCGACCGGCAGGCTCACCGCCAGCGACATCTTCGAACTCCTCGCGATCGGCGGCGGCTGTGGCGTGACAGCGGTGAACGACGGCGCAGCCTAACGAACCCGCATCCGCGCGACGCAGCCGCCGTGCCGCTAGCGTGGGTCGGCTGTCCCGCCCCTGATCAGCTCCCCGAAAGCCCCGCCGCCATGACGTCGCCGCGCCCCCGCCGCCCCCCTGGTGTGGTACGCCGCGGCCTGCGCGTGCTCGCGTCCGCGATCCACACGCAGCCGCGGTCGTTCGCGATCGCGGTGTGCGGAGCGGCGGTCTACGGCGGGATGACGGTGGCGTCGGCGGTCGTGTTCGGGGCGGTGACCGACCGGGTCATCGTGCCGGCGTTCGAGACCGGGGCGACCACCCGCGGCGCGCTCGCCGCCGCCGCGGCCGCGATCCTCGGTGTCGCGGTACTCAAGGCGCTGGGCATCGTCGCGCGCCGCGCGGGTGCGACGTACATGCAGGTCCGTCTGCAGGCCACGTACCGCCGGCGCGTCACGGAGCAGTATCAGCGCCTGCCGTTGTCGTGGCACCGGCGCCACTCGACCGGAACGTTGCTGTCCAACGCCAGCGCCGACGTCGAGGCGGCGTTCTGGCCGGTCGCGCCGCTGCCGTTCGCCTGCGGCGTCGCCCTCATGCTGGTCGCCACGGCGGCGATCCTCGTCACCACCGACCGCTACCTCGCCGCGGTCGGCTTGGTCGTCGGTCCCGCCATCGCGGTGCTGAACTGGCGCTACAACCGCGCGGTCGAACAGCCGGCCATCGCCGCGCAGGAGCGCCGCGCGGACGTGTCGGCGGTCGCCCACGAAAGCTTCGACGGCGCGCTCGTCGTCAAGACGCTGGGACGCGAGGGGGCGGAGACCGAGCGGTTCGCGACGGCGTCCGCGCGGCTGCGCGACGAGCTCGTCCGCTACGGGCAGCTCCACGCCCTGTTCGACCCGTTGATGGAGGCGATCCCGACCGTCGGCGTGCTGCTGCTGCTCGTCGTCGGCGCGTGGCGGATCTCGGCCGGCGCCCTGACCGAGGGCGAGCTGGTGCAGTTCGCCTACCTGTTCACACTGCTCGCCTTCCCGATCCGCGCGATCGGGTGGCTGCTGTCGGACATGCCGCGTGCCGTCGTCGGCTGGGAGCGGGTGCAGCGGATCCTGCACGCCGACGAGGCGCTGCCCTACGGTTCCCACGACGTGCCATCCCGCGAGGGCCCGGCGACCGCCGACCTCGTCGGCGTGGAGTTCGCCTACGACGGGGCGCCGGTGCTGCGCGACGTCGCCTTCCGCGCGGCGGCTGGGCGCACCGTCGCGGTCGTCGGACCCACCGGTGCGGGCAAGTCGACGATCGCGGCGCTGCTCGTGCGCCTGGCCGACCCCGACGGCGGAGGGGTGACGGTCGACGGTCACGACCTTCGCGAGCTGGCGCACGGCGCCGTGTCGCGCAACGCCGCGATGGTGTTCCAGCACGCGTTCTTGTTCGACGACACCGTCCGCAACAACGTCACCCTCGGCGACGACTTCTCCGACGAGGAGGTCCACGCCGCGTGTGCGCTGGCGCAGGCCGACGGCTTCATCGCGGCGTTGCCCGACGGATACGACACGATGCTGGGGGAACGCGGCACGTCGCTGTCCGGTGGCCAGCGCCAACGCGTCGCGCTCGCGCGGGCGCTGGTGCGCCGGCCGCGGCTGCTGATCCTCGACGACGCCACCTCGAGCGTGGACACCACCGTCGAGGCGGCGATCCTGCGCGGGCTGCAGGCGGCCGCGCTGCCGTCGACCATCGTCGTCGTCGCCTACCGCCAGGCGACGATCGCCCTGGCTGACGAGATCGTGTTCGTCGAGCGGGGCCGCGTGCGCGCCACCGGCACGCACGACGAGCTGCTGGCGACCGTGCCGGCCTACGCGCGGTTGGTGACCGCCTACGCCGACGAGGCGCGTGCCCGCACCGTCCGCGCCGCCAGCGGAGCGTTGCGATGACCGCCGAGCCGGCGGCGCCGCTCTCCGCGGTCGACGCGGCCCGCCCGGACGGCGCGTGGGCGACGCTCGTCCGCGGTCTGCGCCTGTCGCCGGAGCTGCGCGCCGGCCTCGGCGTGACCCTGCTGCTCGCGGCCGTGGCGACCGCCGGCCGCGTCGTGGTGCCGATCGCGGTGCAGCAGGTCGTCGACCGGGGGCTGCGCCGTGGGGACGCCGTCGACCTTCGGCTGGTCGTCACGCTGAGCGCCGTCGCGTTCGCCGTGGTGGCGCTGACCTCGCTGGCCGGCTACGTGATGACCTACCGGCTCGCACGCACGACCGAGACCGCGCTGTCGGCGTTGCGGGTCCGCGCGTTCCGCCACATCCACGACCTGTCGATCCTGCACCACGCCACCGAGCACCGCGGGGCGCTCGTGTCGCGGGTGACCTCCGACGTGGACACCATCAGCCGGTTCATGCAGTGGGGCGGCGTGGTGCTGCTCGTCAACCTGGGTCAGCTGCTGCTGGCCACCGCCGTCATGGCGGTCTACAGCTGGCAGCTGACGCTGCTCGTGATCGCGGGCTTTTTGCCGCTGGCCGTCGTCCTGCGCGGCTTCCAGCGCCGGCTGTCCGACGCCTACGACGTCGTCCGCCGACGCGTCGGCGAGATGCTCAGCGCCATCGGCGAGAGCGTCGGCGGAGCGGCGGTCATCCGCGCCTATGCCGTCGAGGACCGGGTCAACGCCCGCATCGCGGGCGCCGTGGAGCGCGAGTTCCAGGCGCAGTACCGGGCGGGGCGCCTCGGCGCGATCATGTTCTCCAGCGGCGAGCTTGCCGCCGCCGCGGTCACCGCCGCCGCCGTGGTCGTCGGGGTCCTGCTCGGCGTCGGCGGTGAGCTGACCGAGGGCGCCTTGCTCGCGTTCCTGTTCCTGGTCACCCTGTTCGTCGGCCCGGTGCAGGTCGCGACCGAGGTGCTCGACGAGGCCCAGACCGCCATCGCCGGATGGCGGCGCGTCCTCAACGTGCTCGACACCGAGCCCGACGTCGCCGACCCGCAGGGCGGGGTCGCCATCCCGCCCGGCCCGATCGCCGTCCGCTTCGAGCATGTGCGCTTCGCCTACCCAACCCGGGCGCCGGGCGCGCTGAGCGCGCCGGCGACGGTTCTCCACGACGTGGACCTCGAGATTCCCGCACAGCGCCGCGTCGCCATCGTCGGTGAGACGGGGTCGGGCAAGACGACCTTCGCGAAGCTGCTCACGCGTCTCATGGACCCGACGGACGGCCGGATCCTGCTCAACGGCGTCGCGCTGCGCGACGTGCGCTTCGACAGCCTTCGGGGGCGCGTCGTCATGGTGCCCCAGGACGGGTTCTTGTTCGACGCGTCGGTCGCCGCCAACGTGGCGCACGGCCGGCCGGGGCTGGGCGTCGACGGGGTCGCCCTCGCCTTCACCGAACTGGGACTCGCCGACTGGATCGAGTCGCTGCCCCAGGGGTTGCACACCCGCGTCGGCGAGCGCGGTGAGGCGCTGTCGGTCGGGGAACGCCAGCTCGTCGCGCTCGCCCGCGCCTACGTCGCCAACCCGGACCTGCTCGTGCTCGACGAGGCGACCTCCGCGGTGGACCCCGCCACCGAGGTGCGTCTCCAGCGTGCACTCGAGGGGCTGACCCGCGGGCGCACCGCCGTGGCGATCGCGCACCGCCTGTCGACCGCGGAGGCTGCCGACGAGGTGCTCGTGTTCGACCGCGGGCGGGTCGTGCAGCGCGGGCCGCACGACCGCCTGCTCACCGAGCCCGGGGTCTACGCGCGGCTGCACGCCAGCTGGGTCGCGGGCAGCGCCGGCGGTGCCGGGGCGCACGAACCCGCCACGGCGGGGACCTGACGGTGTCTTTGCCCGGCGGCCGCGACTACTGGACGCTGCCCTACCCCTCCCGGCGCCAGCCGGTGCTCGCGGACAACGTCGTCGCGACGTCGCAGCCGCTCGCCGCCGCGGCGGGGCTGGAGATGCTGCGCCGCGGCGGCAACGCGGTCGACGCGGCCGTCGCCACCGCGATCGCGCTGACCGTCGTCGAGCCGACCTCCAACGGCATCGGCTCGGACCTGTTCGCGCTCGTCTGGGACGGCCAGCGCCTCACCGGGCTCAACGCCTCGGGCCGCTCGCCGGCCGGCCTGGACCCCCAGCGCTTCCTGGGCACCGCCGCGATGCCGCTGCACGGCTGGGACGCCGTCACCGTGCCGGGCGCGGTCGCCGGCTGGGTCGCCCTGTCGGACCGGTTCGGCACGCTCGGGCTCGAGACGCTCGCCGCCCCCGCGGCGGCGTACGCGGAGCGCGGCTTTCCCGTCTCGCCGGTCACCGCAGGGGCGTGGGCGCGTGCCGCCGAGGTCTTCGCGGGGGTCGCCGACTTTGCGCCGTTCCTGCCCGGCGGCCGCGCCCCGCGGGCCGGCGAGCGGTTCGGCTTCCCCGACCAGGCGGCGACGCTGCGCGCGATCGCCGCGGCGGTCGGCGCGGCGCTGGGCGGCGCGGCGCTCGGCGCGCTGGCCGCCGCGCACGCCGCCGCCGGCGGCGCCCCGCCGGCCGCCGCGGACCGCGCCGCGCGCACCGCCGACTGGGGCGTGCCGCTGGCGCACCGGTGCTTCGACACCGTCGTCTACGAGCTGCCGCCCAACGGCCAGGGGGTCGCCGCGCTGCAGGCGCTGGGGATCCTCGCCGCGACCGACATCGCCGGGACAGGCCCCGACTCGGCCGACGCCATCCACCTGCAGGCCGAGGCGATGAAGCTCGCGTTCGCCGACGCCCACCGCTACGTCGCCGACCCGGCCGCGATGACCGTGCCGACCGCGGCGCTGCTCGACGCCGACTACCTCGCCGAGCGGGCCGCCACCGTCGACCCCGCGCGCGCCGGCGACCCGGATCCCGGGCGGCCGCCGCGAGGCGGCACGGTGTATCTCGCCACGGCGGACGCCGACGGGCGGATGGTGTCGCTCATCCAGTCCAACTACTACGGCTTCGGCGCGGGCGTCGTGGTGCCAGGCACCGGCATCAGCCTGGCCAACCGCGGCGCCGGCTTTCGCACCATCCCGGGCCACGCCAACGTCGTCGCCCCCGCCAAGCGGCCGTTCAACACGATCATCCCCGCGTTCGCCACCGAGGTCGACGGCACCCCGCGGATGGCGTTCGGCGTCATGGGCGGCCCCATGCAGCCGCCGGGCCACGTCCAGATGATCCTGCGCACCGCGCTGTGGGGCCAGAACCCGCAGGCGGCGTCGGACGCTCCGCGCTGGCGCGTGGACGGCGGACGGGTGCTCGCACTGGAAGCCGGCGTCCCGGCCGAGGTGCGCGCCGCACTGGCCGCCCGGGGCCACGTGGTCAGCGACACCACCGACATGAGCGGCTTCGGCGGGGCGCAGCTCGTCACGCGCGGCGCGTCGGGCTGGTTGGCGGCGTCGGACTGGCGCAAGGACGGCCAGGCGGTCGGCTGCTGAACAGCGCGCACGGCGGCGGGAACTCGCCCGGAGGCGCGTGCGTTGGGGCTGCAGCAGCGCCCGTCGCGGCGCGAGCAGGCAGGCAGTCGGCGGCAGCCGATCACGGCGTCTTCGCACGACCGGCAGCCAGGTCTGCTACGGTCCGCGACAGGATCCAGGGGAAGTCCGCTTCCCTCACGCTTCGATGATCTCCGGTGGCCCGGCTCGGCTCCGTGGCACCGGCCGGAGGACGGTCCCCGTCCGAGGAGGAACGCATGGAGTCGATTCTCAAGCCGGCACGCTGGCTGATCTGGTTCACGGCGCTCGCGATGTTGGCGGTTGCGTGCGGTACCGATAACGCGCCGCCCGCTGCTGGCCCGACGGGCGCGTCGCCGGAGCCTGGTGCGTCGGAAACCGCCGCGGCACCGCCGACCGGCGAGCCGGTTGTCGGCGGCACCGTCGTCTACGGCAGCGACCAGGAGCCGGCCGTCCTGAACCCGGTGTCCACCGAGGGCAACGTCCTCGTGACGACGAAGGTGACCACGAACATCCTGCCGCGCGCCTACACCATCACCCCCGACTTCGAGTACCGGCCCGACCTGCTGGTCGAGGACGCGACCTTCACCGAGGACCCGTTCGTCGTCACCTACAAGATCAAGCCCGAAGCGGCCTGGAGCGACGGGACGCCGATCTCGGCGGACGACTTCAAGTTCACCTGGCAGTCGTTCATCGACGAGGACAACGACATCGCGAGCCGCGCCGGCTACGAGCTGATCGAGTCGGTGGAGGTGATGGACGAGAAGACGGCGAAGGTGACGTTCAAGCAGAACTACGCGCCGTGGAAGGACCTGTTCAGCCCCATCCTCCCGAAGCACGAGCTCGAGGACAAGAACCTCAACAAGGTCTGGAACGACGAGATCACCATCTCGGGCGGACCGTTCATGTTCGAGTCGTGGGACAAGGGCACGCAGCTCGAGATCGTCCGCAACGAGGAGTACTGGGGCGAGAAGGCGAAGCTCGACAGCATCTTGTTCCGCTTCATCCCCGACTCCAACACGCTGGTCCAGCAGCTGCGCGGCGGCGAGATCGACATGATGGACCCGCAGCCGCAGCTCGAGCTCGCCGAGCAGGTCGGGGCGATGGAGGGCATCATCGCCGAGTCCAGCCTCGGCTCGCAGTGGGAGCACATCGACTTCAACACCTTGGTGCCGCCGCTCGACAAGCAGTACGTGCGCCAGGCGATGATGATGGGCATCGACCGCCAGCTGATCACCGACCAGTTGATCACGCCGATCAACCCGGACGCCGAGCCGCTGAACAACGTGATCTACCTGACCAACCAGGAGGAGTACGAGCCGCACTGGGACAAGTTCGGCTTCGACCCCGCCGCCGCAGTCGCGCTGCTCGAGGAGAACGGCTGCACCCGCGAGGGCGAGGGCACGTTCACCTGCGACGGTGAACCGCTCAGCTTCCGGATCCGGACCACCGGCGGCAACGAGCTGCGTGAGCTCACCGAGCAGATCGTGCAGCAGCAGCTGGCCGAGATCGGCGTCGAGATCAAGATCGACAACGCCGAGGGCGCCGAGGCCTTCTCGGTGCTCGACAAGCCCGACTCCGAGGTCTGCGGCGGCAACGGCGACGGCAAGGTGCAGGACGGCGAGGTCTGCGACTTCGACCTGTTCCTGTTCGCCTGGGTCGGCTCGCCGGACCCGGGTGGCAGCAACGAGATCTGGCGCTGCGACGGCGACCAGAACTACACGGTCACCTGCAGCGAGGAGGCCACCGAGCTGCTCGACATGACCGACGCGATCCTGGACCCCCAGGAGCGTGCCGAGGTCTACAACGCCGCGGACGCGGCGCTGGCCGACCTGACTCCGACCATCCCGCTGTACCAGAAGCCGAGCTTCTTCGCCTGGAAGGACTCGATCGTCGGGCCGGAGGACAACCCGACGAACCAGACGATCTTCTGGAACAGCGCAGAGTGGGCGCTCACCGAGTAGACTCCCGCCGCTTTCGCCCGCTGACCAGCCCCCCTCCACCCGCGCGCCGGGTGGAGGGGGGCGGCACCGGAGGCTGACGCCATGCTCGTCTACGTCGTGCGGCGGTTCCTCTACAGCATCCCGGTGCTGCTGTTGTGCAGCTTCATCATCTTCACGTTCGTGTCCGTCTCCGGCGATCCGCTGTCGGAGGTCAAACGCCGGCCGAACGTCAGCCAGGTCACCGTGCAGCAGATCGTCGAGCGCAAGCACCTGGATGAGTCGATCCCCGTGCAGTGGGCGTACTGGCTCAAGGACGCGACGACGAACTCGTTCGGCACCGACCTGCTGGGCAACCGGCCGATCTGGCCGGACCTGAAGCGGGTGATGGGCAACACCCTCCAGCTCGTCGTCGCGGCGGAGCTGCTCGCCTTCACCATCGCGCTCGCCATGGGCGTGATCTCGGCCAAACGCCAGTACTCGCTGTTCGACTACGGCACGACGACGTTCAGCTTCTTCGGCTTCTCGATGCCGGTGTTCTGGTTCGCGCTGATCCTGCAGGTCATCGTCACGAACATCTACCTGGCGACCGACGTGCGCATCTTCTACACCGCCAACCTCAGCTCGCCGAACCCCGAGAACTTCTTGCTCGACCGCATCCAGCACCTGGCGTTGCCGGTGATCGCCCTGTCGGTGCTGTCGATCGCGACCTACAGCCGCTACATGCGCGCGTCGATGCTCGAGGTCGTCAACTCCGACTACGTGCGAACCGCGCGCGCCAAGGGCGTCCCGGAGCGCAAGGTCACGGTCCACCACGCGATGCGCAACGCCTTGATCCCCGTGGTGACCGTCGCCGCGCTCAACTTCGGCACCGTCCTGGGCGGCGCGGTCGTCACCGAGACGGTGTTCGCGCTCGACGGGATGGGTCTGTACTTCATCCGCCAGCTCGGCGAGCGCGACGCCTACCCCGTCATGGCGTGGCTGATGGTCGCCGCCGTCTTCGTCATCCTGTTCAACTTGCTCGCTGACATCCTCTACGGCTACCTCGACCCGAGGATCCGCTATGAGTAAGCCCCCTGGGGACCCGCTGCCCGACACCGGACCCGGCGGCGCGCCGGCGGAGCCGCAGCTGCAGGGGTCGCCGAGCGTCACCGACGACGACCCGAACACCGCGCTGTACCGCGAGGGCCTCGAGGTCAAGGCGCTGACCCAGTGGCAGCTGTTCCGGCGGAAGTTCTTCCGCCACAAGGCGGCGATGGTGGCGCTGTTCGTGCTCGTCGTCGTGTTCACCGCGGCGCTGCTGGCCGAGACCATCGCCCCGTACGGCTACGAGGAGCTCGACCTCGCGAACGCCACGCTCGGCCCGACGCTCGAGGACAACCACTTCTTCGGCACCGACAAGCTGGGGCGCGACTACTTCAGCCGGGTGCTGTACGGCACGCGCACCTCGGTGCGCGTGGCGCTGGTCGTGGCGCTTTTGTCCACCGTCATCGGCACGCTCATCGGCGCGATCGCCGGCTACTTCGGGGGGTGGATCGAGAACGTCCTCATGCGCACGACCGACCTCGTGCTCACACTGCCCGGCCTGGCGGTGCTGATCGCCGCCGCGGCACTGCTGGGCAACGGCTCGCCGTACCGCGTCGCGGTGATCCTCGCGCTGCTGCTGTGGACCAGTCTCGCGCGCATCGTGCGCGGGTCGTTCCTGTCGCTGCGCGAGAAGGAGTTCGTGGAGGCCGCGAAGGCGTCGGGCGCCAGCGACTGGCGCATCATCTTCCGTCACATCTTGCCCAACGCGCTGAGCCCGATCATCGTCAACGCGACCCTCGTCGTCGCCACCGCGATCCTGATCGAGGCGACGCTGTCGTTCCTCGGCTTCGGGATCACTCCCCCGACCCCGGCGCTGGGCTCGCTCATCGAGGACGGCCGCAACTCCATGCTCACCGACTGGTGGCTCGTGACGCTGCCCGGCCTGACCATCGTGCTCATCGGCCTGTGCATCAACTTCCTCGGCGACGGGCTGCGCGACGCCCTCGACCCCACCCAGCAGGTGCGAGGCTGATATGAGCGAACCGGTGCTGTCCGTCCGCGACCTCGTCACCGAGTTCAAGACCGCCGACGGCATCGTCCACGCCGTCGACCACGTCAGCTACGACGTCTACCCAGGGGAGACGCTCGGCGTCGTCGGCGAGTCGGGCTCGGGCAAGAGCGTCACGGTCATGTCGGTCCTCGGACTCATCCCCCAGCCGCCGGGACGCATCGTCGGCGGCGAGGTCATCTTCGGCGGGCGTGACCTGCTCAAGCTGTCGCAGCAGGAGCTTCAGCAGATCCGCGGCGGCGAGATCGGCATGATCTTCCAGGACCCGATCTCGTCGCTGAACCCGGTCCTCACGGTCGGCGATCAGATCAGCGAAGCGCTGCTCACCCACAATTCGAAGCTGTCGGCCGAGGACGCCCGCAAGCGCAGCGTCGAGCTGCTGCACGCGGTGCGCGTCCCCAACCCCGACGCCCGCTTCGACCAGTACCCGCACGAGTACTCCGGCGGAATGCGCCAACGCGCGATGATCGCCATGGCGATGGCCAACCAGCCGAAGCTGCTCATCGCCGACGAGCCGACGACCGCGTTGGACGTCACCATTCAGGCGCAGGTGCTCGACGTCCTGCAGCAGGCGCAGCGCGAAACCCATGCGGCGACGATCCTGATCACCCACGACCTCGGGCTCATCGCGGAGATGGCGGACCGCGTCGTCGTGATGTACGCCGGGCGGGTGGTCGAGACCGGCGACGTGGAGACGATCTTCCACGCGCCCCGCCACCCGTACACGCTCGGGCTGATGGCGAGCCTGCCTCGCCTGGACATGGACCTCGAGCGGCTGCAGCCGATCCCAGGACAGCCGCCGAGCCTGATCAACCTGCCGCCGGGTTGCAAGTTCCACCCCCGCTGCATGCTGTCCCACGGGCGGGTGCGCTGCCGCACCGAGGAGCCGCCGCTGGCGCCCACGGCCGGCGGCCCCGGACATCGCTCGGCCTGCCACTTCAAAGAGGAGCTCGCCGACGGCGTCGCGGCGCTGTCGGCCGACGTGCGGACCGCGTCGTGACGGGCACGGTCGCACCACCGGCCGACGCCACCCAGGACCTGCACGCCCGCAGCCCGCGCGGACAAGAGATCCTGCGCGTCGAGGGGCTGATCAAGCACTTTCCCATCAAAGCCGGGTTGCTCAAGCGACAGGTGGGGGCGGTCCACCCCCTCCCCGGCGGGGGGGTCAAGCAGGCCGCCCGCGGGCACCGCCGGCGCGTGGGCGCGTCCCGGCGCCGCCAGACCACCCCCCGCCCGGCGCTCAAACAACAACAACAGCCCACCCACCGCCCGGACCCCCTCAAGGGCCCCCACAAAGCCCGCGACAACCCCCCCCAC
>JAUJMS010000040.1 GCA_030446745.1 Egibacteraceae bacterium
TCAAACCGGTCGCGGTCCGCGCCGTCCATCAGGTGCACCGGGCGCTGCCGGACGTTCCGATCATCGGCATGGGCGGTGTCCAAACGGTCGAGGACGTCGTCGAGCTGATCCTGGCCGGTGCGAGCGCGGTGGCGATCGGCACGGCCAACTTCGCCAACCCGATGGCGGCACGGGAGCTGCTTCAGGCATTGTCGCGGTGGTGCGCCGAGCGCGACGTCGCCTCCATCGACGAGCTCCGCGGGGCGGTGGAGCTGTGACGGGCCAGGACACGTCGCCCCTGATCGTCGCTCTGGACACCGACGACCGGGGCCGTCTTAACTCGATCGCTCGAGCCGTCGCCCCCCACGCGGGTCTGCTCAAGGTCGGGTTGCAGGCGTTCACCGCGCTAGGGCCGGGCGTGGTGGCGGACGTGGCCCGGCTGCGGCCGGTGTTTTTAGACCTGAAGCTGCACGACATCCCCACGACGGTGGCCGGCGCCGCAGTGGCCGCGGCGGACGCAGGCGCGACGATGCTGACGGTGCATGCGGCCGGAGGCGCCGCCATGGTCGCGGCCGCCGCCAAGGCGGCGCCAGACGTCACCATCCTCGCCGTGACGGTGTTGACGAGCCTGGACGACGACGACCTCGCTGCCGTCGGCCAACCACCCGCCGCCGAACAGGTCCCGCGACTGGCCGCCATGGCGGTGGCCGCCGGTGCAGGCGGCATCGTCTGCTCCCCGGCGGAGGTGGCCGCGGTCCGCGAGGCTGTCGGCCGCGACGTCGCTGTCGTCGTGCCCGGAATCCGGCCGGCTGGCAGTGCGATCGGCGACCACTCGCGCGTAGCCACGCCGGCCGCCGCGCTCGCCGCCGGCGCCAGCCACATCGTCGTTGGCCGGCCGGTCACGGGTGCCCACGACCCCGCGGCGGCGTGTGCCGCCATCGTGGCCGAGCTGCAGTGGGCATGACAGACGACGACATCGCGTCGTTGTTTTCCGACCTGCACGTCCTGCGTCGCGGCCACTTTCGTCTGTCGAGCGGGAAGCACTCCGACACCTATGTGCAGTGCGCGCTGGCGCTGCGCGACCCGCAGACGGCGCTGCGGCTGGGCGCGGCCATGGCGGAGCGTGTCGACGGCGACCAGATCGACCTGGTCGTGTCGCCGGCGCTGGGAGGTGTGCTGGCGGGCTTCGTCGTCGCGGCCGCCCTGCAGCGGCCGTTCGTGTTAACCGAGCGCGCGGCGGATCGCACCATTACACAGCGCCGCGGGCAGGTTGTGGAGCCGGGCCAGCGGGTCCTCGTCGTTGAGGACGTCGTCACGACGGGCGGCTCGGCGATGGAGGTCGTCGAGCTGTGCGAGGAGGCCGGCGCCACGGTGACGGGCATCGCGTCATTGGTCGACCGGTCGGCCGCGCTGCGCGCCGCAGACCGCCCTCCCATCGAGCCGACGGCGCTGTTAACGGTCGCAGCGCAGGCGTGGGACCCACCCGAGTGCCCGGCGTGCGCGGCCGGAACCCCGCTGGACACCCCCGGCAGCCGTCACGCCGCCTAACCAGTCAAGAAGTGGCCCCACCCAGCGCGCCTGTGAATGGTTAGGATGCTCGAACAGCCATGCGCCACGACGCACCACCGGTGAACCCGGCGTTTCGACTTTCGGAGGGATCGATGCCGCTACCCGAGTTGGACGCCGAGTCACGTCGCCAGGCGCTGGAACGCGCCGCGGAGGCGCGCAAGATCCGTGCCGAGCTCAAGCAGCAGCTCAAGAGCGGAGAGATCGACTTCGCCGAGGTCCTGCGCCGCGCTCACGACGACGAGATCGTCGGCAAGACCAAGGTGTCGGCGGTGCTCGAGGCGTTGCCGAAGGTCGGCAAGGTCCGCGCTCGCAAGATGATGGAGCGGTTGGACATCTCCCCCTCCCGCCGTGTGCGCGGCCTGGGCGTGAACCAACGTGAAAAGCTGCTGCGTGAGTTCGAGGGGGATGGCCCCGCCCGCCGCGACTGACCGGTCCCGATTCCCCTGCGGCACACCGGTGTGCGTCTAGTGGCGGCGCAGCGGCCGCGGCTGGTGGTCATCAGTGGTCCGGGTGGTGTCGGCAAGGGGACCGTCGTGCGCGAGCTGCTCCGACTCCATCCCGACCTTGCGGTGTCGGTGTCGGCGACGACACGCCAGCCTCGTCCCGGTGAGGTCGACGGCATGGACTACCACTACCTGACGCCGGCGCAGTTCGACGCCCTCGCCGCTCAGGACGCGTTCCTGGAGTGGGCCGAGTTCGCCGGAAACCGCTACGGCACCCCCTGGACCTCGGTCGCGAAGGCGATGGCCGCCGGGAAGACAGTCGTGCTCGAGATCGAGGTGCAGGGCGCGGCGCAGGTGCGGCAGCGGTTCGCTGACGCGCTGCTGCTGTTCATCGTCCCTCCGACACGCGAGGTGCTGTTGGAGCGCCTGCGGCACCGCGGCACGGACGACGACGAGCGCATCGGGCGTCGGATGGCGCTGGCGGAGGCGGAGCTGGAGGAGGCGGACAAGTTCGACCACGTCGTGGTCAACGACACCGTCGACGGCGCCGTCACGGAGATCGCCCGTATACTTGGCCGTTGAGCCTGCTGGCCGCTGCTCTTGCGCGCCAGGCCCTACCGCATCCAACGGGAGTGATCCGTCATCGCCACCATCGACGAACTGCTGTCCAAGGTCGACAGCAAGTACACGCTGGTCCACCTGTCCGCGCGGCGGGCGCGTGAGATCAATGCGTACTACCACCAGCTCGGCGAGGGGCTGCACCAGTTCGTGCGCCCGCTGGTCGACAACGTCGACAGCAACAAGCCCCTGTCGATCGCCCTCGAGGAGATCGCGCAGGAGAAGATCGTCGTGCAGTACCCCGGTGACGCGCGCGCAGAAGCCGACGCGCTGCTGGGCAGTGACCTCGCCCACGAGCAACCCGCGGGCCTGGAGGTCGTGCCCGACGTCGACGGCGAGGGTGCGTAGGCACTTCCACCCGTCATGACCGACGCCACGGGGGATCGCAACGGCCCGACGTCAGCGGCGTCGCTGCAGGGGCGCCACGTCGTGCTGGGGGTGTCCGGGGGGATCGCCGCGTACAAGGCGGCGCTGGTTGCGCGCACGCTGCGCAAGGCGGGGGCAACGGTCCAGGTGGTGATGACCGAGGCGGCGACCAGGTTCGTCGGGCCTGCGACGTTCGAGGGGCTCACGGGGCGGCGCGTGTGGACCGACGTCTTTGACGACCCGGCGGCGATCGCCCACGTCCAGGTCGCGCGGGAGGCCGACGTCGCGGTCTTCGCGCCCGCCACGGCCAACGTGTTGGCCAAGTTCGCCGTCGGGCTGGCGGACGACATGGTGTCCGGCGTCTACACCTGCCTGACCTGCCCCGTGGTCGTCGCGCCCGCCATGCACACGGAGATGTGGCTGCACGCCGCCACACGGGCCAACGTCGAGACGTTGCGCAGTCGTGGCGTCACCATCGTGGGTCCCGACGAGGGTGAGCTGGCCGGCGGCGACGTCGGGCCGGGGCGTCTCGTGGACGTCGGTGTGCTGGTCGACGCGGTCGTCGCTGCGCTCGGCCAACGGTCCGGCCCGCTCGCGGGGCGGCGTGTCGTCGTCACCGCCGGCGGCACCCGTGAACCCATCGACCCCGTGCGCTACATCGGCAACCGGTCCAGCGGGAAGATGGGCTACGCGCTCGCCGCGGAAGCCGCCCGCCGCGGCGCCGTCGTCGACCTCGTGACGGCGCCCACCACCCTGGCGACGCCCGCGGGCGTGGTGCGCCACGACGTGGAGACGGCCCTGCAGATGCGCGACGCCGTGCTGAAGTTCGCCGACGACGTCGATGTCGTCGTCAAGGCTGCGGCCGTCGCGGACTTCCGTCCCGCCACCTACTCGCCGCAGAAGATCAAGAAGGAAGAAGCGGGGCTGGACGCGGTGGCGCTGGAGCGCAACCCCGACATCCTCGCCGAGCTTGGGACCCGCCGGGCCGGCGCTTCGGCCGGCGGCAGCGGGTCCGACAGCCCGCTGCTGGTGGGATTCGCCGCCGAGACCGACCTTGAGGAGGAACGCGGCCGTGAAGCTGCACGCCAAGGGCCTCGACCTGATCGTGATCAACCGTGTCGACATGGCCGACGCCGGCTTCAACGTCGACACGAACCGCGCACTGCTGCTGGCGGCGGACGGCAAGCGCACGAGGAGGTGCTGACGACGAAGGCGCACCTGGCGTCGGTGGTGTGGACCACGTCGAGTCGCTGCTCGGGGGCTAGGCCGCGGCACCCCGTAGACTGCCTGCCGCTGTCCCCGAAAGGACCCCTGATCATGAGCCGTCGCTGGCTGTTCACCTCGAGTCCGTCACCGAGGGCCACCTGACAAGGTCGCCGACCAGATCTCGGACGCGGTTCTCGACGAGGTTCTGCGCTCGGACCCGAACCCCGACGCCGCCAGGGTCGCGTGCGAGACCCTGGTGACGACCGGCATAGTCGTGGTGGCCGGTGAGATCTCGACGGAGACCTACGTCGACATCGCCCGGGTCGCCCGCGAGACCGTCATCGGCATCGGCTACGACCGCGCCGGCGCCGGCTTCGACGGCAACACGTGCGGCGTGATGGTGGCCATAGACGAGCAGTCGCCCGACATCGCCGGCGGTGTCGACACCTCGTGGAGCGGCGGGAGACGGCACCGACGGAGGAGCCCGACGACCTCGACACGCTCGGGGCGGGCGACCAGGGAATGATGTTCGGCTACGCCGTCGACGAGACCGACACGCTGATGCCGATGCCGATCCAACTCGCGCATCGCCTCGCCGAGCGCCTCGCCGCCGTGCGCAAGGCCGGCGTCGTGCCGTACCTGCGCCCGGACGGCAAGACACAGGTGACCGTAGAGTACGACGGCAACCGCCCGGTGCGCATCGCGCGGGTGCTCATCTCGACGCAGCACCAGCCAGACATCGACACCGCGACGCTGCTGCGCCCAGACCTCATCGAGCACGTCATCGCGCCGGTCATCCCCCACGGGATGCAGTGGGACCCCGACGAGGTGCTCGTGAACCCCTCCGGGAAGTTCGAACTGGGCGGGCCGCACGCCGACGCGGGGCTGACCGGTCGCAAGATCATCGTCGACACGTACGGCGGTATGGCGCGCCACGGCGGCGGCGCCTTCAGCGGCAAGGACTCGACGAAGGTCGACCGCTCGGCGGCCTACGCCGCGCGTTGGGTCGCCAAACATGTCGTCGCCGCGGGACTGGCGTCACGTGCGGAGCTGCAGGTCGCCTACGCCATCGGAGTCGCCCACCCGGTGTCGCTCACGCTGGAGACCTTCGGCTCCGAGACGCACGACCCGGACAAGATCCTGCGCGGTGTGCAGGAGGTCTTCGACCTGCGGCCGGCCGCGATCATCGCGGACCTCAAGCTGCGCCGGCCGGTGTTCCAGCAGACCGCCGCCTACGGCCACTTCGGACGCGAGGGTGCGGACTTCACCTGGGAGCACACCGACCGCGCCGACGATCTGCGCAGCGCCGCCGGCGCCTGACGCCGGCGCGGTCGCGCCGGTGACCGGATCGGGCCCGGGGCGCGACGTGGGCGAACGGTTCGCACGCGTCGTCGTGGATGTCGCGCCGGCCCACCTCGACCGTCCGTTCGACTACCGGATCCCTGCTGAAACGGCCGTGTGCGTGGGGCATCGCGTCCGCGTCGTGTTCGCCGGACGCAAGCGGGCGGGATGGGTCGTCGCCGTGGGCGACACCACCGACACCGACGCCGCGAAGATTCGACCGCTGGTCGCGGTCGAGGGGGACGAGCCGTGGTTCGACGTGGCGGACCTGACGGTGTACCGGTGGGTGGCGGATCGCTACGCCTCGACCCTGGCGGACGTGTTGCGCCACGCCCTGCCGCGCCGTGTCGCGGCCGTGGAGCGCGAGGGCACGCCCCACACGGGCGACTTGGGGCCGCGGAAGCCGGCCTTCGCCTGGGACGGCTACGACGTTGCGTCGCTGCTGGAGGCGATCGCGTCGCCGCCCGACGGGGCGGCGCCTGCCTACTGGCTGCCCGTCCTGCCGGGTGACGAGCCAGCGGCGGTCGTCGAAGACCTGGTGACCCGTTGCCTCGCCTCCGGCCGCACGTCGATGGTGCTCGGGCCCGACCCCGGCTCGCCGGCACCCGACGCCGCGTTGACGGCATCAGGGCTGCAAGGAGCGGATCTGCGCGTGGCGGCAGACCGCGCCAGGTACCGCGCCTTTCGCCGCTGCCGCTCCGGCGACGCACGGGTCGCGGTCGGAGAACGCGGCGGTGTCTTCGCGCCGCTGCGCGACCTCGGCCTGGTCGTCGTCGACGACGAGGCGAACCCGGCGTACAAGGAGCGGCGCAGCCCGCGTCACCATGCGCGGGAGGTTGCGCTGACGCGGGCACGGATGGCCGGCGCCGTGTGCGTGCTGCTCGGCGACCTGCCCAGCGCGAACCTGTGGCGCCTGCTGTCGGACGGTCACGTGCAGCAGGTCGCGACCGACCGGAAGCTGCAGCGCAAGCGCGCGCCCCGCGTCGACGTGGTGGACCTGCAGGACCCGCGTCCGGGCGCTCGCAGGGCGCGGTTCGGCGACGTGGCGACCCGCGCGCTGCGTGAGGCGGTCCGCGACAGCGGCGCCGCGGTCGTGCTCGCCAGCCGTGGCGGCCAGGGGTCGGCGCTCGTGTGTCGCGGGTGCCGGCGCCGGGTGTCGTGTCCCACCTGCAGCGGCTCGCTGGGGGTCGCGCGTGACGAGCAACGGTGGACGTGCCCGTCGTGCGACTGGAGCGGGTCACGCTTTGCCTGTCCCGACTGTGGCGATGACCGCTTTGTCCCGCTGGCCGCCGGCGCGGGCCGTCTCGCGGCGGAGCTTCGCCGCTCGCATCCGGCCGCCGACGTTGTGCGCATGGAGGGGTTCGACGCACCGGGACCGCGCCGGCGCCCAGCAGTGGGGGTGATGACCCGCGGAAGCGTGGTCGATCGCCCCGCCTGGCTGGGTGGGGACCGCGCCGAGGTGGTGCTCGTGCCCGACGCCGACGCTCTTTTGTTGCGCCCGAGCTACGCCGCCGCCGAGGATGCTTTGCGGTTGTGGATGGCGGCCGCACGGTGGACGCCGCGGCTGGTCCTGCAGACGCGCGACCCGGCCTCGGACGCCGTGCAGGCACTGGTGCGCTGGGATGCCGCCGGTTTCTGGGAGACGGAGTCGCTGCGGCGCGCGGAGCTGCGCCTGCCGCCGGCGGCGTCACTGGTGCGGCTGCAGTGCATGGACGCCGGTGCGGCCGCGGCGGTGGCGGCCGAGGTCCGCGGGGCGGTTCCCGCCGACGACGAGGTGCTTGGCCCGGACCTCGACGGCTCGCTGCTGGTGAAGTCGGGCGAGGTGCGTGGCACGCTGGCCGCGCTCAAGCCCCTGCGCGAGGATTGGGCGAAGCACGACCGTAAGGTACGCGTCGACGTCGATCCGCTGCCGTGATCGGTCTTAGCTGCCGGTCTTGCGGCGACAGGATAAGAGAGGCTGCACCGTGTCCGTTCTGCCGATCCGGATCTTCGGCGACCCGGTCCTGCGCCAGCGGGCACACGAGGTCACCGTCTTCGATGATGCGCTTCGCCGCCTCGCCGACGACATGCTCGAGACGATGCGAGACGCGGCGGGTGCCGGGCTGGCCGCCAACCAGGTGGG
>JAUJMS010000041.1 GCA_030446745.1 Egibacteraceae bacterium
TGCCGGTCCCGCGGCGGTCGTACCTGCCGCACGGAGGTGCGCGTCGAGCTCACGCTCGATGCGGTCGGCGGACAGGCGCGCCGCCGGCGCGACGAGGTCGCGCACGTAGCGGTAGCGCAACGCCCGGTCGCCGAGCTGCAGCAGCAGTGGGAAGGTGCGGCGGTAGGCGTCGACCTGGCCCTCGGGGGTCGCGACGTCGGCGTCGCGCAGCAGGTGCTCGATCTGGAACTCGACCGCGGTCTTCACGCCGCGCAGCGCGGCGGCGACGGCGTCGGCTCCCTCACCGGCGAGGTCGGCGGGGTCCTTGCCCGGCGGCAACGGCAGCACGCCGACCTCGCGCAGCCCGTGCTCGTCGGCGAGCGCACGGGCCCGATCGGCGGCGGTGTAGCCGGCGGCGTCCGCATCCAGTGCGAGGACGACCCGCGGCGTGAAGCGCTCGAGGGTTCGGAAGTGGTCGCCGGTCAACGCGGTGCCGCAGGTCGCGACGGCGCAGCGCACGCCGGCGAGGTGCAAGGCGATGACGTCCATGTACCCCTCGACGACGACCGCCGTCTGGCGGCGCGCCATGTCGGCGCGCGCCCAGTTCAGCCCGTACAGCGTCTGCGACTTCTTGTAGACGGCGGACTCGGCGGTGTTGATGTACTTGGGCGGCGCGCCGTCGCGGGGAGCGGTGGTGAGCGCAATGCCCGGCACGATGCGACCGCCGAACGCGAGGACGTCCTTGCCACTCGCGTCGTAGATGGGGAACACCAGCCGGCCGCGCAACCGGTCGATGGGCCCCTGACGTCCCTGCGTCGCGAGCCCGGCGTCGATGACCTCGGCCGGCTCGAACCCCTGAGCGGCGAGGTGGCGGACCAGTCCGTCCCAGCGGTCCGGCGCCCAGCCGAGCCCGAAGTGGCGGGCCGCGTCGTGGTCGAGGCCCCGGCCGGCGAGGTAGTCGCGGGCCGGCCCGGCGTCGGGCGTGTCGAGGCCTTCGGCGTAGAAGGCCGCCGCCTCGCCGAGCGCCTGCGTGAGCCGGGTCCTGCGACCCAGCGCGCGGCGCTGGCCCGGTGTGAGCTCCTCGTAGCGCAGCGGGTAGCCGACGATGCGGGCGAGGCGCTCGACCGCCTCCGGGAAGCTCAGTGCCTCGACGCTGCGGAGAAAGTCGATCGCGTCGCCACCCTTGTCGCAGCCGAAGCAGTGGTAGAGGTTGCGCCCGGGGTCGACGGTGAACGACGGCGTCTTCTCGGCGTGGAAGGGGCACAGGCCCTTCAGCTTCGAGCCGGCACGGCGCAGGGCGGTGTAGTCCCCGACCACCACGGCGATGTCCGCGCGCTCCCGCAGCGCCTGGATGTCGTCGTCGTTGATCCGTCCGGCCACCCGCGTCCTTCCCGCTGGTGCGTCGGGCGAGTTTACGCGGCGCGCGGCACGGCAGGGAGCGGAAATCCCACCTCGCCGTTCGGGGTGTGGACGAACGGGGTGCGGCGTTACTCGGCTGGCAGCAGGGCCCGGCAGAACGCGGCGAGCGCGTCGTCGTCGGTCATCCCGGCGACGACGTCACACACGCGCGTGGCGAGCGGCGTTTCGCCCTGGGGTGTGGGCAGCCAGTCGGGGTTCTCCAGCGCGTAGACGGCGACGCCGCGCAGGCAGTGGATGGCTCGGTCGCGCCGCGCCAGCAGCGTCCGCTGCCGCGCGGTCGCGGCGGTCACCGCCGCCGCGACGCGGTCGAGCAGCGCCGTCGCACGGGCGCTCGAGCCCACGTCGGGCTGGTCGAGTGCGGTCGCGACGACGTCCTCGACGAGCGTTGCGAGCTGTCGCGAGCGGGTGTCGCCCCACGCGGCGCGCACCTCGGCGGTCAGCTCGCCGGCGGTCAGCACGCCGGCGGCCCGGGCGTCGTCGAGATCGCGCGTGAGCCTGGTGACCCGGTTGGCGATGCGCACGACTTGGCCTTCGGGCGTGGCCGGCGGCGGCCCTGTCCAAGGCTGGTGGACGATGCCGTCGCGGACCTCCCACGTCAGGTTGAGTCCGCGGCCGTCGCGCGCGAGGCGTTCGACGACGCGCACGCTGTGCTCGTTGAAGCGAAACGGGGCGTCGGTGAACACCGACAGCGCTTCCTCGCCGGCGTCGCCGAACGCCGCCGCCCCCAGGTCGCAACCCAAGGCGATGGCCTCGATGAGGTCCTCGTTCAAGCGCAGGCCGCGGGCGATGGTCCGTGCGATCTGCCCGAGCTCGAGGGCGTGCGTCAGTCGGGAGGTGCGGCGCTGCGGTCCCCACCAGGTGGAGGTCTTGCCGGCGAGGCGCCGGAACTCTGGGGTGTGCAGGATGCGGTCGCGGTCGCACTGAAACGCGGTACGCAGGCGGTCGGGCTCTTCGTGACGGTCCCGCCCCTTGGTGTCCATCGCCAGCGTCGCCCACGTCGACAGGCTGGCTCGCTCGTAGTCCTCGGTGCGCTCGCGGACCGCAGGCAACGGCTTCACGGGAGGCAGCGTAACATCGTTGGGATTCTACGCCGGCGCAGGAAAGACGCCTCGAGGAGCGGGATGGAACCGGTCACGGCAGCCCAGCTGCGCAATGCCGCGCGGGTCGCCGACGCGCTGGTGTTCACCGTCGGCATCGCCGGCGCGGTCGCGGGTGGCCTGCTGCTGCGGCGGGGCGAGCTGGCCTTCGCGCTGGTCGCCTGGGGGCTGACGTTCGTCGCCGGCGCGGCACTGCGGCTGGTCGTGTGGGTGGCGCGTGGCGTCGCCGAGCTGCTCGAGCGCAACCGCCGCATGGCCGACGACCTCGCCGAGCTGCAGCGCGACCGCCTCGCCGCCGAGCGGCGGGGATCAGCCTGGCACTGAGGCGCCGGACAGCGCGAGGCGCTCGTCGAGATAGCCGGGCAGGCGGTCGATCGCCACGCGGTCCTGGGCCATGGAGTCGCGGTCGCGCACCGTGACCGCCGCGTCGTCCTCGACGGTCTGGAAGTCGACGGTGACGCAGTACGGCGTGCCGATCTCGTCCTGACGGCGGTAGCGCCGCCCGATCGCGCCGGCGTCGTCGTACTGCGTGAGGTAGCGCGGCTTGAGCAGGTCGCTGACACGCCGCGCCGTCGGGGTCAGCGCCTCGTTGCGCGACAGCGGCAGGATCGCGACCTTCACCGGTGCGAGCGCCGGGTGCAGCTTGAGCACGACCCTGCGGTCGACGCCGCCTTTTGCGGTCGGCGCCTGTTCCTCGCGGTAGGCGTCGATAAGGAAGGCCAGGGCGCAACGGTCCACACCGAGCGCCGGCTCGATGACGTAGGGCAGGTAGCGCTCGTCGCGCTCCTGGTCGTAGTACGACAGGTCCCGCCCCGAGTGCTCGGAGTGCTGGCGTAGGTCGAAGTCGCCGCGGTTGGCGACTCCCTCGAGCTCGTTCCACGCGAACGGGAAGCGGTACTCGAAGTCGACGGTGGCCTTGGAGTAGTGCGACAGCTCCTCCTTCGCGTGGTCGCGCACGCGCAGGTTCTCGGCGCGTACGCCGAGGTCGAGGTACCACTGCCAACGCTGAGCGATCCAGTACTCGTGCCACTGCTCGTCGGTGCCGGGGCGCACGAAGTACTCCATCTCCATCTGCTCGAGCTCACGGACCCGGAAGATGAAGTTGCGCGGCGTGATCTCGTTGCGGAACGACTTGCCGACCTGTGCGATGCCGAACGGCACCTTCCGCCGGCTGGCCAGTTGGACCAGGGCGAAGTCGACGAACATGCCCTGGGCGGTCTCCGGGCGTAACCACACCTGTGCCGCAGTGTCCTCCGTCGGGCCGACGTAGGTGCGGAACATCAGGTTGAACGCCTTGGGTTCGGTCAGCTCGGCGCTGCCGCAGTTCGGGCAGGTGACCCGCCCCTGCGCGTCGGGCTCGAGGTGGTCGGCCCGGTGACGGGTGTTGCAGCTGCGGCACTCGACGAGTGGGTCGGTGAAGCCCTCGACGTGGCCGCTGGCCTCCCAGACGCGAGGGTGCATCAGGATCGACGACTCCAGTCCCACGACGTCGTCGCGCAGCTGGATCATGGAGCGCTTCCACGCCGCGCGGACGTTGTCGCGCAGCGCCGCCCCCAGCGGACCGTAGTCCCAGGCGCCGCGGAGTCCGCCGTAGATCTCGGAGGACTGGAAGATGATCCCGCGGCGCTTGCACAGCTCGACGACCGCCTCCATCGACGCCTCGTGGGGACCCGCCGTCGTGTCGGCGTCGGGCGCGACCCGGTGCACGTCGACGTCGAAGTCTGGGGGAAGGTCAGGCGCGCCGCCCACGGTGCCTCCTCGGCTACGGCAGACCCCGGGTGGCTGTAACGGGGCGGCGGCATCGTAGCGGCGGTCAGGTGCGGGCCAGCTCCTCGTTGACGGCGAGATCCTCGCCCGCGCCGGCGACCTGGATCGCCCCGGCGGAGTAGCGGCGCCGCTGGCGTTGCTCGAGCCGGCGCGCCAGCCGGCTCAACGCGTAACACAGCAGGATGTAGACGAGGGCGACGAACAGCAGGGCCTGGAGCGGGTTGCGGTCGAACTCGCCTTCCAGCTGACCGCGGCGGAGGAACTCCTCCAAGCCGATGATCGCCCCCAGCGACGTGTCCTTGATCAGGGTGACGAGCTGGCTGACGACCGCGGGCACCATCCGGCGCAGCGCCTGCGGAACGATGACGAGCAGCATCGCCTGCCAGTAGGTCAGCCCGACGGCGTAGGCAGCCTCGCTCTGCCCGCGCTCCAGCGACAGGATGCCAGCGCGGAAGATCTCGCCGAGCACCGCGCTGTTGTAGACCGCCAGCGCGATGATGACGTAGGTCAGCCGCGAGTAGTCCAGGCCCAGCTTCGGCAGGCCGAACGCCGCGAAGATGAGCAAGGTGAGCAGCGGCAGGGCGCGGAAGAACTCGACGTAGGCCCCCGCCGCCCACCGGATCGGGGCGCTGCGCGCCAGCCGGCCGAGCGCGAGCAGACCGCCGATGAGCAGCGCGAAGAACCCGGCGGTCAGTGCGGCGCGCAGCGTGACGAGAAGGCCCAGCGCCAGGAAGCGCAGCACCTCCGGGATGAACAGCACCGTCCACAGCTCGGGCGCGAGCTGGCCCTCGGCGGCGAAGCGCCGGACCGCGAGCGCGACGATCGCCGCGACGGCGACGAACGCAATTGCGGAGACGATCTGCACCCGGCGGCGCGCGCGTGGCCCCAGCTCGTCGGCGAACATCGTGGCGCTCACCGCCGCACCGCCAACCGCCGCTCCAACGCCCCGAACGCCAGGCCGCTGGGATAGGTCAGCAGCAGGTAGGCCACGGCGATGCCGAACAGCGTCGGCAGCGGCTGCGCGAAGCGGGTGATCAGCCGCGACGACACGCCCGTCAGCTCGACGACGCTGATGGAGAACGCCACCGACGAGTTCTTCGTCAAGGCGATGAACAAGTTGCCCAGCGGCGCGACGACGCTGCGCAGCGCCTGGGGCAGGACGACGATGGCGAGCACCTGCGGAAACGTCAGGCCGATCGACCGCGCGGCCTCCGCCTGGCCGCGCGCGACGGTGTTCAGCCCGGCCCGGATGGCCTCGCCGACGAACGCGCCGGTGTAGACGGACAGCACGATGACCGCCGACGGGAACGCCGGGTACTGGATGCCGAGGTTCGGGAAGCCGAAGAAGAACAGGAAGAACAGGACGAGCAACGGCGTGTTGCGCACGAGCGTGACGTACGTCGTCGCCGCGCCGCGTAGCGGCGGCACCGGCGAGACCCGGCACGTCGCGAGCAGCAGGCCGATGAAAAAGGCGATGACCCAGGACAGCAACGTCAGCCGGACGGTGGTGACCAGCCCCCTGCCGATGAAGCCGAGGTTGTCCACGACGACGTCCACGCCGGTCCTTTGTGTCGTTCGTGCCGCTCAGGCGCGGCGCGGGGGGCGCCGGGCCGGGGCCCCCCCCCGGGCACCCCCGCCGCTTTGGCCCCCCGGGGGAGGGGGCGCGGCCGGGCTCGGGGGACGGCCGCCGGGGCCCCGGCCCGCGACCCCCCCCAGCCCGCGCGCGACACACACCCCCAC
>JAUJMS010000014.1:0-45685 GCA_030446745.1 Egibacteraceae bacterium
ACGGTCGCCGCCGTCGTTGCCGTCGCCGGACTCTGGACGGCGGCCGGCCGCAGCGGTGCGCTGGCGCTCGTCGTCGGCGCGCTGACGCTGGTGCCCGCGGGTGTCGCCGCGACGGCGGCGCGCGGCGTCGGCGGCGCCCTGCTCCGCCTCGCGGTCCTGCCGTTGTGGGCGCTGGGTGCGGCGGTGCTGCTCGTCGGGGCCGCCGTCGCGGCGCCGGTGCGCCCGACCGCGCGGTTCGCCGCCACGACGCTCGCCTCGCTGATCGAGGTCGTGCGCCCCCCGCCCCGGGTGCCATGATCGGCGGCCCGCCGCCTGCGCCAGGACGTGACCCATGACTGCTCGGATCATCGACGGCAAGGCGACCGCCGCCGCGCAACGCGAGCGCGTCGCCGCCGAGGTCGCCGAGCTCGCCGACGCTGGCGTCGTGCCGGGCCTGGCGGCGGTGCTCGTCGGTGACGACCCCGCCAGCGCCGTCTACGTCGCCGGCAAGGAGCGCGACTGCGAAGCCGTCGGGATACGGTCGCTGGGCGCGCGGCTGCCGGCCGACGTCGACCAGGCGACGTTGCACGCCGAGATCGACCGGCTCAACGCCGACCCCGACGTCAGCGGAATCATCGTGCAGCTCCCGCTGCCGGCGCACCTCGACCCGGTCGCGGCCCAGGAGCGCGTCGACCCGGCCAAGGACGTCGATGGCCTGCACCCGGTCAACGCCGGGCGCCTGCTGCGCGGCGATCCGTTCCTCGTCCCGGCGACGCCGCTGGGCTGCCAGGTGCTGCTCACGACCTACGGCGTCACGGTCGCCGGGGCGTCGGTCGTGATCGTCGGGCGCTCGCAACTCGTCGGGCGACCGCTGGCCATGCTGCTGTCGCTCAAGGGCGCCGGCGCGAACGCGACGGTGACGGTGTGCCACACCGGCACGCGCGACCTCGCCAGCCACACGCGCACCGCTGACATCGTCGTCGCGGCGACCGGCGTGCCGCACACGGTGACCGCCGACATGGTCAAGCCCGGCGCGACGGTGCTCGACGTCGGCATCAACCGGCGCGACGACGGCACGCTGTTCGGCGACGTCGACTTTGCTGAGGTGTCCCAGGTCGCCGGGGCGATCACCCCCGTCCCGGGCGGCGTGGGCCCGATGACCCGCGCGATGCTGCTGCACAACACCCTGCTCGCCGCCCGCAGTCAACGGGCGTGACGGTCCGGCCGCGTTGGCAGGCGCGCGACGGCGCGCGGTAGGCTCGCCGCCGCACCGCGGGCAGGCACCACACGGCAGGGGCCCGCGCGGAACCGTTCTCGTTCAAGGAGTCCCCGTGAAGATCACCGTCGTCGGCGCGGGCAAGTACGGGTCGACCACCGTCCAGCGTGTGGCCCAGGCCGGCTACGCCGACGAGGTGGTGATGACCGACATCGTCGAGGGCCTGCCGCAGGGACTGGCGCTGGACATGAACCAGTCGCGTCCGCTCGAGCGGTACACCACCAAGGTCGTCGGCACCAACGACTACGCCGACACGGCGGGCAGTGACATCGTCGTCGTGACCGCCGGCAAGCCGCGCAAGCCGGGCATGAGCCGCATGGACCTGCTCAGTGACAACGCGCAGATCGTCGGGGGCGTGGCCAAAGAGATCGCGTCCTCGTCGCCCGACGCCGTCGTCATCGTGGTCTCGAACCCGCTCGATGAGATGACGGCCCTGTTCCAGAAGGTCTCCGGCTTTCCGCCGGAGCGCGTGATGGGCCAGGCCGGGATGCTCGACACCGCTCGGTTCCAGGACAAGGTCGCCGAGCGTCTCGGCGTGTCGCCGCTCGCGGTGGAGGCGATCACCCTCGGCTCGCACGGCGACACGATGGTGCCCGTGCCGTCGAAGGTGGCGGTCGACGGCAAGCCGTTGCGCGAGCTGCTGTCCGACGACGAGATCGACCAGCTCGTGCAGGCGACGCGCGACGGCGGCGCCGAGGTGGTGGCGCTGCTCAAGACCGGGTCGGCGTACTACGCCCCGTCCTCGGCCGCGGCGCGGATGGTCGAGTCCATCGCCAAAGACGAAGGCGCGGTCATGCCGGTGTGCGCGTGGGTCACCGGCCAGTACGGCATCAGCGACGTCTACCTCGGCGTGCCGGCCAAGCTCACCCGCGGCGGCGTCGCCGAGATCGTCGAACTCGACCTCAGCGACGAAGAGCTCGCGAACCTCCGCGAGGCCGCCGAGGCCGTGCGGACCAAGCAGGCCGACGTCGACAGTCTCGTCTGATGGCTCGCGAACGCCGCAACGGCCCTCCGACGGCGGGTGAGCGCGTCCGCCGCCGGCTGGACGCCTCCCCCGAGCTGGAGCTCGACGACGAGGAGCTGCGCGCGCTCGCCGACGAGGGCATCGACCCCGACGACGTGCGCCGCCTCGCCCGCGAGCGCCGCGACGCGCAGGTCGCGAGCGACCACGACCGCGACACCGCACGCGACGAGCTCGAAGGGCTCGCGATGGAACACGAGGACGACTACTAACGGCGGGCACCGGGGCAGGCTTGCGGAACCCAGCTGCCCGCACCAGGAGCGACGCCATGGCCGAGCCGGCACTCGAGAACCTGTACCGCGAGGGTCGCTCCTTCCCGCCACCGCCCGACTTCGCCGCGGCGGCGACGGTCAACGACACGGCGGTCTACGCGCAGGCCGAGGCCGACGTCGAGGCCTGGTGGGAGTCCCACGCCGAACGGCTGCGCTGGACCCGCCGGTGGGACACGACCTGCGTCTGGCAGCCGCCGCACGCGCAGTGGTTCGTCGGCGGCCAGCTCAACGTCAGCGACAACTGCCTTGACCGCCACGTCGACGACGGGCACGGCGACCAGGTGGCGTACCACTGGGAGGGCGAACCCGGCGACACGCGCACCCTGACCTACGCCGAGTTGCGCGACGAGGTGAGCCGCTTCGCGAACGGCTTGCGCCAACTCGGCGTCGCGAAGGGTGATCGCGTCGCCATCTACCTGCCGATGGTCCCCGAGCTGCCGGTCGCGATGCTGGCGTGCGCGCGTATCGGCGCGATCCACTCGGTGGTGTTCGCCGGCTTCTCCAGCCAGGCGCTCGTCGACCGCATCGACGACGCCGACGCGTCGGTGCTCATCACGGCGGACGGCTCGTACCGCAAAGGGGCCGTCGTCGCGCTGAAGGAGGCCGCCGACAAGGCGATGGCGGCGACCGACCGCATCACGACGTGTGTCGTCGTGCGCCGCACCGGTGCGGACGTGCCGTTCACCGCGGGGCGCGACCACTGGTACGACGACGTCGTCGCGGGCCAGTCCAGCGACTGCCCGCCCGAGCCGATGGACGCGGAGGACGTGCTCTACATCCTCTACACCTCGGGGACCACCGGGAAGCCGAAGGGCATCGTCCACACCACCGGCGGCTACCTCACGCAGGTCGCGGCGACCCACCGGTTGGTCTTCGACGTCAAGCCCGACCGCGACGTCTACTGGTGCGCCGCCGACATCGGCTGGGTGACCGGGCACAGCTACATCGTCTACGGGCCGCTGGCGAACCGCACCACGTCGGTGATGTACGAGGGCGCGCCCGACCACCCCGCCAAGGACCGCTTCTGGGACGTCATCGAGCGCTACGGCGTGACGATCCTGTACACCGCGCCGACCGCCATCCGCGCGTTCATGAAGTGGGGCCCCGACCATCCCGGCCGCCACGACCTGTCGTCGCTGCGCCTGCTCGGCAGCGTCGGCGAGCCGATCAACCCGGAGGCGTGGATGTGGTACGCCGAGCACATCGGCGGCGGCCGTTGCCCGGTCGTCGACACGTGGTGGCAGACCGAGACCGGCGCGATCATGATCACGCCGCTGCCCGGGCTCACCGCGGCGAAGCCCGGGTCCGCGATGACCCCGTTCCCTGGCGTCAAGGCGGTCGTCGTCGACGAGTCCGGTCAGCCAGTGGCGCCAGGAGGCGGCGGCTACCTCACCCTGCAGCGCCCGTGGCCGTCGATGCTGCGCACGCTGTGGGGCGACGACGAGCGGTACCGCGAGACCTACTGGTCGCGCTTCGGTCCCGACGTCTACTTCGCCGGCGACGGGGCGAAGCTCGACGACGACGGGAACCTGTGGCTGCTCGGACGGGTCGACGACGTCATGAACGTCTCCGGCCACCGCATCTCCACGACCGAGGTCGAGAGCGCGCTCGTGGACCACCCCGCCGTCGCCGAGGCGGCGGTCACGGGGCGCCGCGACGAGCTGACCGGCCAGGCGATCGCGGCGTTCGTGACCCTGCGGGGGACCGCCAGGGCGACGACGCACTCGCCGCCGAGCTGCGCGCCCACGTCGCCGAGCGCATCGGCAAGATCGCCCGGCCCGCCAACCTGCTGTTCACCGAGGACCTGCCCAAGACGCGCTCGGGCAAGATCATGCGCCGCCTGCTGCGCGACATCGCCGAGGGGCGCGAGCTCGGCGACGTGACGACGCTGGCGAACGCCGACATCGTCAGCGAGATCCAGCAGCGCTCGGCCGCCGGCGCCGACTAACACCTGCTCCGATTGCGCGAGGTTCAGCGGGCCCGACTCCGTTTGCGGTAGGCCCGTCGCGCCCGACGCCAGGCTCCGCTCCGGCGGGGACCCCTACCCCGAGGTCGCTGCGCCTGCCGTCGGGCCCGACTCCTGTTGCGCCCGACCGGCCCGGTGCGTCGGAGCCGAATCCTGTGGGCGCGACGTTGCGGTGAGCCTCCCTCAGTCCAGGTCGTCGGGCAGTAGCGAGTAGACGTTGGCGTCGATCGGCTGTCGGTCGCGGTCTTCCATGCCGGCGCGACGGACGCCTTCGAAGGTGGCGCCGGTGCGCTGGGCGACACGGCAGGACGCGACGTTTTCGGGTTGGACGAGGATCTCCACGCGCCGGGGACCGAAGGTGTTCAGGGCGTACGTCGCCAGCAACCGGACCGCTCCGGCCGCCATGCCGCGGTTGCGGGCGCGCGGCGTCACCCAGTACCCGAGTTTGACGACGCCCGGCCCCTGCCGGAAGTGCAGGCCGATCGCCGCGACCATCGGGCTGCCTTGCTCCTCACGCACGGCGAATTCGAGTTTGAGGCCCTTGGCCGCCTCCTCCGGCACGCTGCGCAGCCACTCCTGCGCCTCCCGCTCGCCGTAGGGTGACGGCAGGGGCAGCCAGCGCTGCGCCTCCGCGTCCTGGCAGGCCGCCACGATCGCCGTCACGTCGGCCGCGACGGGGCGATCCAGCCACAGCGTCCCGTCGGTCAGCGCCGCCGACGGCCACCGCAGCTCCTCCATCACTCCGATACGCCAGATCGGTCTGCCCCCGGTCATCCACGTCCCTTTCCGTTGCGCGATCCCGCGATAGCGTCCCCGATCGCCACCGCGAGAGCGACCCTTCGGAGGAAACGGGGTCGGGCGCGACGGCAGGCGCAGCGACCTCGGGGTAGGGGTCCCGCCGGAGCGGAGCCTGGCGTCGCGCCCGACATCCCGCCCAAGCCGAACTGGCCGGCCTCGGTACGATGCCGACGCTCGCAACGTCAGTCCGCGTAGGAGTGCGACCGTGGCCCGGGTGTTCAGCGGCATCCAGCCGTCCGGCGACGTCCATCTCGGCAACTACGTCGGCGCGATCAACCGTTGGGCCCACGACCAGCGGCCCGAGCACACGTACTGCATCGTCGACCTGCACGCGATCACGGCCGGGCACGACCCGGCGACGTTGCGTGCCAAGACGCTCGACCTCGCGACGTGGCTGCTGGCCGCGGGACTCGACCCGGACGTGTGCACGCTGTTCGTCCAGTCCCACGTGCCCGAGCACGCCGAGTGCTCGTGGGTGCTGGAGTGCACCGCGACGATGGGCGAGCTAGGACGCATGGTGCAGTTCAAGCAGAGGGCGGAGGGTCGCGACACGGTGCCGGTCGGGCTGTTTACCTACCCGGTCCTGCAGGCGGCCGACATCCTGCTGTACCACGCCGAGGAGGTGCCCGTCGGGGCGGACCAGCGCCAGCACATCGAGTTGACCCGCGACATCGCGCACCGGTTCAACAGCCGCTTCGGCGAGACGTTCACGCTCCCGCGTGCCACCCTGCCGCCGGCGGGGGCGCGCATCATGGACCTGCAGCTCGTCGACAAGAAGATGTCGAAATCGCTGGACTCGCCGCAGGGCACGCTGCTGCTCGACGACAGCGAGGCGACGACGCGCAAGAAGCTGCTGCGCGCCGTCACCGACTCCGGCACCGAAGTCCGCGCAGCCCCGGACAAGCCGGGGATCACCAACCTGCTCGACCTGTTCGCGGCCGTGACCGGCGCCGAGGTCGCCGCGCTCGAGCAGCACTACGACGGCAAGGGCTACGGCGCGTTCAAGGGCGACCTCGCCGAGGCGGTCAACGGCTTCCTGCGCCCCGTGCGCGACCGGCACGCGGAGCTCGCCGCCGACCCCGGCGCGGTTGCCGAGGCGCTGCGCAAGGGCGCCGCGAAGGCGCAGGAGGTCGCGAGCCAAACCATGGCCGTCGTGCGCGAACGGGTCGGGTTCCTCGCCGGGACGGTCGCGCGTTCGCCGGTCGAGTGAACCTCGTCTCGGTCGAGAAGGTCGCGAAGCGCCACGCCGAGAAGCAGGTGCTCGACGGGGTGTCGTTCGGCATCGACGACGGTGACCGCGTCGGCGTCATCGGCGTCAACGGCAGCGGCAAGTCGACCCTGCTGCGCGTCGTCGCCGGGCTCGAGGAGCCCGACGCCGGACGGGTCGTCACGGGCAGCGGTGTGCGCGTGCAGGTGCTGGCGCAGGACCCGACGCTGCGCGCCGCGCGCACCGTCGCGGAGCTGCTCGGCGGCGACCGTCAGGCGGAGGCGCTGCTGGACCGCATGGGCATCCGCGACCTGACTGCTGACCCGGCGACGCTGTCCGGCGGCCAGCGCAAGCGTGTCGCGCTGGCGTGCGCACTGGCCGCGGACGCCGAGGTGCTCGTGCTCGACGAGCCGACGAACCACCTCGACGTCGACGTCGTCGAGTGGCTCGAGGGCCGTCTGCTCTCACGTCGTGGGGCGCTGCTGCTGGTCACCCACGACCGCTACCTGCTCGACCGGCTCGCGACGCGGGTGTTCGAGGTGCACCGCGGCCAGCTGTACGCGCACGCAGGCGGCTACGCCGACTACCTGCGCGCGCGCGCCGTGCGCGAGGAGCAGGCGGCCGCCACCGAGCGGCGCCGCCGCAACCGGATGCGCACCGAGCTGGCGTGGCTGCGCCGCGGGCCGCAGGCACGCACCTCCAAGGCGCGCTACCGCGTCGAGCAGGCGCAGGCGCTGCTCGCCGAGGCACCACCCGACGAGACGTCGCCGCTGTCCGTCGACCTGCCCAGCCGGCGCCTGGGCACGAAGGTCAGCAACGCCCACCGGGCCGGCGTGCGCTACGGCGACGCGGTCGTGCTGCGCGACGTCGATATCAAGCTCGCGCCCGACGCGCGCGTCGGTGTCGTCGGCCCCAACGGCGCCGGCAAGACGACGCTGCTGCGACTGCTCGCCGGACGACTGGAGCCGTCGACGGGCAAGGTCGTGCTCGGCGAGACCGTCGCGGTCGGCTGGTACGGCCAGGATCCGCAACCCCTGCCGCCGCGCCAGCGGGTGCTCGACGCGGTGCGCGAGGTGGCTCTGGAGACCCAGCTGACCGACGGGATGACCGTCAGTGCGGGCCAGCTGCTCGAGCGCTTCCTGTTCGACACCGAGGCGCAACGCGCGTACGTCGGCGAGCTCAGCGGCGGCGAGCGGCGCCGCCTGGAGCTGCTGCTCGTCCTCGCGACCGCACCGAACCTGCTGTTCCTCGACGAGCCGACCAACGACCTGGACCTCGACACGCTCGGCGTGCTCGAGGAGTACCTCGACGTATGGCCCGGCGCGCTCGTCGTCGCGAGCCACGACCGCTTCTTCCTCGACCGCGTCTGCGACGACCTCTACGCGATCGAGCCGGACGCGACGCTGCGCCACCACCCCGGCGGCTGGTCGGCGTGGCGCGCCGCACGCGCGGCCGAGCAGCGCGCCGCAGCACCGCCGGAAACGGCGCCGTCCCCGCCGGTGACGCGCCGCGACCGCGCGCGCAAGCTCAGCTTCAACGAGCGCCGGGAGCTGGCTGAGCTGGAGCGGGCGCTGCCGGCGCTGGAGGCCCGCAAGGCCGCGTTGACCGAGGCGCTGCAGCGGCAGCCGGACGACTACGTCGTCGCGGTCGCGGCCGGCGAGGAGCTCGCCGCCGTCCTCGCCGAGCTCGACGCGGCCGAGACCCGTTGGCTGGAGCTGTCCGACATCGAGGCGAGCGCGTGACCGACACCGCTGCCGGGGCGCCCTTGGACCAGCCGCTCGTGTGGGTCGACCTAGAGATGACCGGGCTGGACGCCGACCGCGACGTGATCGTCGAGATCGCGGTCGTCGTCACCGACGGCACCCTCGACCGGGTCGTCGAAGGACCCGACCTCGTCGTCGCCGCCCCGCCGGAGGCGCTCGCGGCGATGCGCCCCGTCGTCGCCCAGATGCACGCCGCGTCGGGGTTGACCGAGGCGGTTCGCGCGTCGCGCGTGACGGTCGCCGAGGCGGAGGTCCAGGTCCTCGAGTTCGTCCGCCGCCACGTCCCCCAACCGCGCACCGCCCCGCTGGCCGGCAACAGCATCCACGCCGACCGCGCGTTCCTGCGCCGCCACATGCCCGCACTCGAGGCCCACGTCCACTACCGCAACGTCGACGTGTCCACGGTCAAAGAACTCGTGCGCCGCTGGTATCCCGACGCGCTCGCGGCGGCGCCGCGCAAGACCGGGGGGCACCGAGCGCTGGCCGACATCCTGGAGTCCATCGCCGAGCTGCGCCACTGGCGCGCCACCGTCTTCCGCCCCGCCGCCGCGCCTGCCGAGGGGCAGCAGACGGTGCCGCCCCAGACCGAGCCGCGTCAGACGTAGCCGCGGAGGTGCGCGGCGTTGGCGACGCGCTGCACCGCGATCGCGAACGCGGCGTGGCGCAGGTCGCAGCCGGAGCCCTGCGCGTAGTCGCGGACCTTGCGGTACGCGGTCGTCATGTGGCGGGCGAGCTCGCCGTTGACCCGCTGCTCGTCCCAGCTGAACTGCTGGATGTTCTGCGTCCACTCGAAGTACGACACGGTGACGCCGCCGGCGTTGGCGAGGATGTCGGGCACAACGGTGACCCCCCGCTCGCCCAACGTCTGGCTGGCGGCGGGGGTGACCGGGTGGTTGGCCGCCTCGACGACGGTTCGGGCGCGGATGCGGTCGGCGTTGGCGCTGGTGATCACCTCGCCGAGCGCCGCCGGGACGAGCACGTCGACGTCGAGCTCGAGCAGCGCCGCGTTGTCGAGTGGCTCGGCGCCGGGGAACTCGACGACGCTGCCGGTCTGGCGCTGGTGCCCGATGAGCTGCTCGACGTCGAGGCCGCGCTCGGAGAAGGTCCCGCCCTTGACGTCGGAGACGGCGACGACCCGGTAGCCGGACTCCGCGGCCAACCGCGCGGTCCACGAGCCGACGTTGCCGAAGCCCTGGATCGCCATGGTGAGGTCACCGGGTGACTGGCCGGCGTCGCGGATCACCTCGTCGAGCACGATGACGACGCCCCGCCCGGTCGCGGCGTCGCGCCCCAGCGAGCCGCCGAGCTCGACCGGCTTGCCGGTGACCACCGCGGGCGTGTGGCCGGCGCGCTGCCCGTAGGCGTCCATCATCCAGGCCATCGTCTGCGCGTTGGTGTTGACGTCGGGCGCCATGATGTCGCGGTGCGGCCCGACGATGTAGGACACCTGGGACATGAACCGGCGCGTGAGCCGCTCCAGCTCCGGCTTGCTCAGCGTCGTCGGGTCGACCTGGATGCCGCCCTTCGCCCCGCCGAACGGCACGTCGACCAGGGCGGTCTTCCACGTCATCAGCGCCGCCAGCGCGCGCGTCTCGTCCAGGCTCGCGCTGGGGTGGTAGCGCACACCGCCCTTGTACGGTCCGCGCGCCCCGTTGTGCTGGACGCGGTAGCCGTAGACGGTCTCGACCGAGCCGTCGTCGCGGCGCAGCGGAATCTGCACGCGGATCTCGCGGTAGGTCCCGGCGAGGACCGCGCGCGTCGCAGGGTCCATCTCGACGACGTCGGCGACCGTGTCGAAGAAGTAGGTCACCGCCTCGAACGGGGTCATGTCGTCGCGCAGCTCGGCCACGTCGTTCCTCTCGTCGGGCGCGGCCCGCGGTGACGCCGGAACGTCAGGCGCGGCGGCTGCGCAGCTTCGCCTTGGCGTACTCGCCGTTGAGCAGTGCGATGAAGTCCAGGCTGATCTCGGCCGGGCACGCGACCGAGCACTCGCCCATGTTCGTGCACGACCCGAAGTAGTGCTCCATCGTGTCGACCATCGCCTCTGCGCGGGTGTAACGCTCGGGCTTGCCCTGCGGCAGCAGGTTGAGGTGGGCGAGCTTCGCCGCGGTGAACAGCTGCCCCGCGCCGTTGGGGCAGGCGGCGACGCACGCGCCGCAGCCGATGCACGCCGCCGCGTCCATCGCCCGGTCGGCGGTCGCCTTCGGGACCGGGATGAGGTTCGCGTCGGGCGCGCTGCCGGTCGCGACGGAGATGTAGCCGCCCGACTCGACGATGCGGTCGAACGCTTTGCGGTTGACCGCGAGGTCCTTGACGATCGGGAAGCCGTTCGCGCGGAACGGCTCGATGGTGATCTCCGCGCCGTCGGTGTACTGGCGCATGTGCAGCTGGCAGGTGGCGGTGCCGCGCTGCGGGCCGTGGGCCTGCCCGTCGATCATGAAGCCGCAGGAGCCGCAGATCCCCTCGCGGCAGTCGTGGTCGAACGCGATTGGCTCGCGGTTCTCGGCGATGAGCTGCTCGTTGACGACGTCGAGCATCTCGAGGAAGGACATGTCCTCGCTGATGCCGGCCGCGCGGTACGTCTCGAAGTCGCCCGGAGCGTCAGGCCCCGGCTGACGCCACACGCGCAGGGTGATCTCCACTACTTGTAGCTCCTCTGGGACAGCGAGACGTAGTCGAACTTCAGGTCCTCGGTGTGCAGCGTGGGCTCGGTTCCCTGACCGTTCCATTCCCACGCGGCGACGTAGGCGAAGTGCTCGTCGTCGCGCAGCGCCTCGCCGTCCTCGGTCTGGCTCTCCTCGCGGAAGTGGCCGCCGCACGACTCGGCGCGGTGCAGGGCGTCGCGGCACATGAGTTCCGCGAGCTCGAAGAAGTCCGCGACGCGGCCGGCCTTCTCCAGCGACTGGTTGTAGGTCTCGTTCTCGCCGAGCACGCGCACGTCGCGGTGGAACTCGGCGCGGAGTGCGGGGATCTCCGACAGTGCCTTCTCCAAGCCCGCCTCATTGCGCGCCATGCCGCAGTAGTCCCACACGATCTTGCCGAGCTCGCGGTGGAACCAGTCGACCGAGCGGGTGCCTTTCACGCCGAGCAGCGCGGCGACGCGGTCGCGGACGTCGGCCTCGGCGGCGGCGAACGCCGGGTGGTCGGTCGGCACGGGCTTGGCGCCGAGCAGCGGCGCGAGGTAGTCGCCGATCGTGTACGGGAGGACGAAGTAGCCGTCGGCGAGACCCTGCATGAGCGCACTCGCGCCCAGCCGGTTCGCGCCGTGGTCGGAGAAGTTCGCCTCGCCGATGGCGTACAGCCCCGGGATCGTCGTCTCGAGGTGGTAGTCGACCCACAACCCGCCCATCGTGTAGTGCGGGGCGGGGTAGATGCGCATCGGCACCCGGTAGGGGTCCTCGCCGGTGATGCGTTCGTACATCTCGAACAGGTTGCTGTAGCGCTCCTTGATGGTGGTCGCGCCGAGCCGGTCGATCGCGGCGGAGAAGTCGAGGTACACGCCGTTGTTGCGCGGCCCGACGCCGCGGCCCTGGTCGACCATCGTCTTGGCGTTGCGCGACGCGACGTCGCGGGGGACGAGGTTGCCGAACGCGGGGTAGCGCCGCTCGAGGTAGTAGTCGCGTTCCGACTCGGGGATCTCGTCGGCGGGGCGGTCGTCGCCGATCTCCTTGGGCACCCAGATGCGCCCGTCGTTGCGCAGCGACTCGCTCATCAGCGTGAGCTTGGACTGGTGCTCGCCGCTGGGCGGGATGCAGGTCGGGTGGATCTGGGTGTAGCACGGGTTCGCGAACAGCGCGCCCTTGCGGTGCGCGCGCCAAATCGCCGTCGCGTTCGACGCCTTCGCGTTGGTCGACAGGTAGAAGGCGTTGCTGTAGCCGCCGGTGCCGAGCACCACCGCGTGCGCCGAGTGCGAGGTCACCTCGCCGGTGATGAGGTCACGCACGACGATCCCGGCGGCGCGACCGTCGACGACGACGACGTCGAGCATCTCGCTGCGGTTGAACACCGTCACGGTGCCCGCGTTCACCTGCCGCTCGAGGGCCTGGTAGGCGCCGAGCAGCAGCTGCTGGCCGGTCTGGCCGCGGGCGTAGAACGTCCGCGACACCTGCGCCCCGCCGAACGAGCGGTTGTCGAGCAGCCCGCCGTACTCGCGGGCGAACGGCACCCCCTGTGCGACGCACTGGTCGATGATCTGCAGGCTGACCTGCGCCAGGCGGTAGACGTTGGCCTCCCGCGAGCGGAAGTCGCCGCCCTTGACGGTGTCGTAGAACAGCCGGAAGACGCTGTCGCCGTCGCCCTTGTAGTTCTTCGCGGCGTTGATGCCGCCTTGCGCCGCGATGCTGTGCGCCCGCCGCGGCGAGTCGTGGTACGTGAACACCTTCACGCGGTAGCCGAGCTCGCCCAGCGTGGCGGCCGCGGACGCGCCGGCCAGGCCCGACCCCACGATGATGATCTCGAACTTGCGCTTGTTGTTGGGGTTCACCAGCTTCATCTCGAACTGGTGCTGCTCCCACAGGTCCTCGATCGGCCCTGAGGGGATCTTGTTGTCCAGCTGCATGGCGGCGCTCCCGCGTCAGGAGACGAGCCCCGCCAGAACCGCGACGGGGAACGAGACGTTGCCGACGACGACGAACAGCGCGATCCCGATCGCGACGTAGCGGCGCCAGTGGTTGAAGCGCTGGTTGTTCACACCGAGGCTTTGGAACATGCTCCAGCAGCCGTGGTACAGGTGCAGTCCCAGTGCCAAGTTCGCCACGATGTAGAACAGCGCGACGGGAACACGCGAGAAGCTCGCGACGACGTTGGCGTACGGGTCACCGGCAATAAAGTCGGGGTTCGCGGGGCCGAAGGTCAGGTCGAGCAGGTGGAAGCCGATGAACAGCAGCACGATGATCCCGCTCCAGCGCATCGTGCGCGCCGCGAAGGTCGCTGCGACGTAGTCACGCTTGGACCCGTAGCCCTGCGGCCGCGCCTTGCGGTTCATCCGGGTCAGGCCCCAGGCGGCGTGCAGGTGCAGGATCAGCGCGACGAGCAGGCCGATGCGCAGGATCCACAGCAGCCCGCTGTGCGGCAGCGCGGGGTAGCCGACGTCGCGCAGCCACTCCGCGTAGAAGTTCATCTCCTCGGCACCGACGTACAGCTTGAGGTTGCCGACGGTGTGCGCGACGACGAAGCCGACGAGCACGATGCCCGAGATCGCCATGACGTACTTCTTGCCGACGCCGGAGCCGTAGATCTCGACGATCCACGGGCGACGCCGTGGCGTCCGGTTCTCGGCGGCCCGCGCCGACGCGCCCTGGCCCTCCCCGGTGGGGAAGACGCCGGTCGACTGGTCCCTCGTCGAGCGCCGCTGCCCCTGCTCGACCGGCTCTTGAATCGACATGACCGTAGGCTCCCGAACCGGCGCCGGCGCGCTGCGTCGACCGTTGCGCTCTGGACGGCCGAAGGCTACCACCGCCCCATTTCCGGCCCGATTCACGCGGTGCCTATGATCGCCCGGCCCCCACTGCGACGAGGACGACGATGGGCAGCGACGACCGCGCGCACCGCACCGCCTCGGGCATCCCCGCCGCCGCCGTCTACCGCGGCGACGATTCGGGCGTCGACTACGCGCGCGACCTCGGCGACCCCGGGGTGTTCCCGTTCACCCGTGGGGTCTACGGGACGATGTACCGGGGCCGCGCCTGGACCATGCGCCAGTACGCCGGCTTCGCGACGGCCGCCGAGTCCAACGCGCGCTACCGCTACCTGCTCGAGCAGGGCCAGACGGGACTGAGCGTCGCGTTCGACCTGCCGACGCAGATGGGCTACGACTCCGACGCCCCGATCGCCGCCGGTGAGGTCGGCAAGGTCGGCGTCGCGATCGACAGCCTCGCCGACATGCGCACGCTGTTCGACGGCATCCCGCTCGACGAGGTGTCGGTGTCGATGACGATCAACGCGCCGGCGTCGATCCTGCTGCTGCTCTACCAGCTCGTCGGCGAGGAGCAGGGCGTCGACCCCGCGAAGCTGCGTGGCACCATCCAAAACGACGTGCTCAAGGAGTACATCGCGCGCGGCACCTACATCTTTCCGCCGGCCCCGAGCCTGCGCGTGGTCACCGACACCTTCGCGTACTGCGCCGAGCACCTGCCGAACTTCAACACCATCTCGATCTCGGGCTACCACATCGGCGAGGCGGGGGCGACGGCGGTCCAGGAGGTGGCGTTCACCCTCGCCGATGCGATCGCCTACGTCGAGGCGGCCGTCGCCGCCGGCCTGGACGTTGACCGCTTCGCCCCGCGGCTGTCGTTCTTCTTCGTCGCCCGCTCGACGCTGCTCGAGGAGGTCGCGAAGTTCCGCGCGGCCCGGCGGATGTGGGCGCGGATTATGCGTGACCGCTTCGGCGCGACCGACCCCAAGTCGCAGATGCTGCGCTTCCACACCCAGACCGCCGGGGTGCAGCTGACGGCGCAGCAGGCGGAGGTCAACCTCGTCCGCGTCACGGTCCAGGCGCTCGCCGCGACGCTCGGCGGCACCCAGTCGTTGCACGCCAACGCCTTCGACGAGGCGCTCGCATTGCCGTCGGAGAAGGCGGCGCGCCTCGCATTGCGCACGCAGCAGGTGATCGCCCACGAGACCGACGTGCGCCTGACCGCGGACCCGCTGGGTGGCAGCTGGTTCGTCGAGGCGCTGACCGACGAGATCGAGCGTCGCGCCGGTGAGTACCTGGACCGCATCGCCGACCTCGGCGGCGCGGTCGCCGCGATCGAGCGTGGCTTCCAGAAGACCGAAATCGAGCAGAGCGCCTACGAGCTCAGCCTGGCGGTGGAACGCGGCGAGCAGGTCGTCGTCGGCGTGAACCGCTTCACCGTCGCCGAGGACGTCGAGCCCGAACTGCAGCGCGTCGACGACGCGGTCGCGCACGGCCAGGTCGCCCAGCTCGAACGCATCCGCGCACGGCGCGACGCCGACGCGGTCGACGCCGCCCTGGCCGACGTCGCGAAGGCCGCCGCCGGCGACGACAACCTGCTGCCGGTGATGCGCGAGGCGCTGCGGCGCATGGCCACCGTCGGCGAGGTCTGCGACGTGCTGCGGGGCGTGTTCGGCGAGTACCGCCCCGCCGAGGCGTTCTAGCGCGGCGTGCTTCGCGGGGCGGGGGTGGCCTGGCCTCGGTGGTCGGGACATCGACCCCCGCGCGCGCCCCGGCTGCGTAGTCTCCCACGCGACCGAACGAAGGGGCGCCGATGGACGATCGGCTGCTGGCCGAGGTGCTGGCACGCCTCGACGCGGCGGCGCTGGACGGCCCGGTCGAGGAGCTGGTGCTCGCGGCATGCCTGGACCGCCTCGACGAAACGGTGGGCGGCGCCCCGTTGCACCGGCCCGACGTCGAGCCCGCCGCCATGACCGACCCGGTCGGCGCGTACCTGCAGCGCGTCACGGTCCAGGGGTTTCGCGGTGTCGGTGAGCGCCGGGCACTGCCGCTCGACCCTGGGCCCGGGTTGACGGTCGTCGTCGGCCGGAACGGGTCGGGCAAGTCGTCGTTCGCCGAGGCCGTCGAGATGGTGCTCACCGGGCAAATCGACGCTGGCTGTCGCCGCGCTCGGACGTGTGGCGGGGGGCGTGGCGCAACCTGCACGCCCCGCACCCGGTGCGCCTCCAGGTGGAGCTGGTCGAGGAAGGGCACGCGCAACCGACGACGTTGACGCGCGCCTGGGACGCGGGCGCAGCGTTGGACGGCGCCGTCACGACCGTTCGGCGCGCCGGGGCGGGCGACGAGCCGTTCGCGGCGCTCGGCTGGGACGACGCCCTCGTCCGCTACCGACCGGTGCTGTCCTACAACGAGCTCGGAGCGATCCTCGACGGCAAACCGACGGAGCTGTACGACGCGGTCGCCGCGCTGCTCGGGCTCGACGAAGCGCGCGAGGCGCAGAAGCGGCTGGCCGGGCGGCGGCTCGCCGACGAGAAGCCGCTCAAGGAGGCCAAGACCGCGCTCACCCCGTTGCTCGCCGAGGTCGACTCCAGCGACGACGAGCGGGCGCCGGCCATCGCCGCCGCGCTGCGGGGGCGCGCCTGGGACCTCGACGCCGCCGAGGTTCACCTCCTCGACGCGGAGGCGGCCGCCGGCCCCGCGGTCAGCGTGCTGCAAGCGCTCGCGACGCTGACGACCCCCGACCCCGCTGCCGTCGAGGAGGCGGCCACGGGCGTGGAGAAGGCGCTCGGCCGGGTCGCTGCCGCGAGCGCCAGCGACGCCGGCCGCGCCGCCCGGCTCGCCGACGTGATCGAGGCGGCCATCAGCTGCGTCACGCACGACGGCGCCCAGCCGTGTCCGGTGTGCGGCTCCGGGGTGGTGCTCGACGACGCCTGGCTCGAGCAGGCCCGCGCTGACATCAGTGCGCTGCGGACCGAGGCCGCCGACGCTCACGCCGCCACCACGGCGCTCGCCGATGCGACCAAGACGGCGCGAGCGTTGTGCACCGCTGCACCAGCGGTGCTGCGAGATGCCGGCAGCGTAGGCATCGACGTGGCGCCCCTGGTCGCCGCGTGGACAGCCTGGGCCGAGCCTCCCGGCGAAGTTGAAGCCCTCGCCGAACACCTGCGGACCGGACACCAACCGCTCGCCGCCGCCGCAGCGCCGGTGCGCACGGCCGCGGCCGGCGAGTTGGAGCGACGTCAGGCGAGGTGGCGTCCGCTCGGCCTGCGGCTGGCCGCATGGGTCGAGAACGCCAGAGCGGCGCTCGAGTCCGACGTGCGCAGCAAGCAGCTGAAGAAGGCAGAAACCTGGCTCGGCGAGTGCATCCGCGACATCGAGTCCGGCCGGTTCGCGCCGATCAGCGGCCGCATGCGAACGCTGTGGGAACAGCTGCGGCTGGACTCCAACGTGCGACTCGACGACGTCGCGATGCGCAGCGCAGGGCCGCGGCGGCACCTCGCCTTGGATGTCAGCGTCGACGACAGCGGCGCTAGCGCGCTCGGCGTCATGAGCCAAGGGGAGCTGCACGCGCTCGCCCTGTCGATTTTCCTGCCGCGCGCCACCATGGACGCGAGCCCGTTTCGGTTCGTCGTCATCGACGACCCGGTGCAGGCGATGGATCCCGCGCGCGTCGACGGGCTCGCGCGGGTGCTCGCCGACGTCGCGACGAGCCGCCAGGTGGTGGTCTTCACGCACGACGCCCGCCTCCCGGAGGCGGTCCGTCGCCTGGAGCTGCCGGCCACCGTCCTCGCCGTCACGCGACGGCCGGGGTCACGCGTCGAGGTGAAGCCCGAGTCCGATCCCGTGGCCCGCGCCCTGGACGACGCCCGCGCCGTCGCACTGGCGTCCGACCTCGATCCGGGCATCGCTGAGCGACTCGTGCCCGGTCTGTGCCGTGCGGCGCTCGAAGCGGCGTGCACCCGGACGGTTCGGTCGCGCCGGTTGCGCCGGGGCGACTCGCACGACGACGTGGAGGCGCTGCTCGACGGTGCGCACGCCCTCAACGACCTCGCGGCGCTCGCTCTCTACGACAGTCAGACCGAGGGCGGCAAGGTGCTCGGCAAGCTCAACCAGTGGGGCCGTGACCTGGCGGACGTCTACCAGTGGTGCCGCGTCGGCGCGCACGGACCGCCCGGCGGGCTGTCGATGGGCGAGGGCGTCGCGCGTGCCACGCGGCTGGCGAACAAGATTGCCGCCCTACCGTGAAGCCACCGCAGCTGCTCGCCGCTGCGCGCGACCTCGTGCAGCGCAGGAGCTCCGCGACGCGCGGCGTGTGGTCGCGGGCGTCCGCGCTGCTTGCGCGACAGGCGCTGGAACAGGCGATCGTGGACCGTGAGCCAAAGCTCGCAGGCGCGTCCGGACGCATCCGACTGCTGGCCCTGCGCACGCTCGTCGCCGACGCCACCGTCGCGGGCCGCGCCGCCCACGCGTGGGCCGCGCTGACCCGCGCCACGCACCACCACGACTACGAGTTGCCCCCGACCGCCGTCGAGCTGGAGCACTGGTTCGACGAGGTCGAGCGGGTGCTCGACGGACTCCGGTGAGCCGTCGACCGACCGGACCGCGCGCCGAGTCGCTACTGCGCGGGAGGAGGTGCCGGCAGCACGCGCGCCAACGCGACGTCGGTGCTGAGGACGGTGAGGGTCGCGTCGTGGCCGACGCGCCGGGTCGTGCGGTAGCCGTCGCCGGTCGGGTCTCAGGCTCGGGCTCGCTGTCGTCGCTCAGCGCCAGTGGCAACTGGGCGCGGACGCTGTAGCGGCTGGCGAGCGCGAGCGTGAGCATCTCCGCGAGGCGCTCGACGATCCACCGGTGGCGCGGGCCCTGCGGGCTGACCGCGATCAGCTCCCCCCCGAGCAGCTCGACGCGCTCCTCGTCGAAGGCGCGGCCGCCACCAGGACGTCGAACTCCTGCCGGCGCAGGGGCGACGGGTGACGCCGGGGTCCACGGCCACACGGCTCTCATCGGCCGATCGTAGGCCTGCCAGGGGCGGCGCGGGCGCGGCGGCGGCACTCCCGGCAGTGGCTGCGGTCGCCGTCGGGGAACACCTGCACGGCGAGGCGGAAGCCGCACAGCGCGCAGAACCGGGGCGGGTCCAGCGTAAGCAGCCGGGCGCAGTCGTCGTGCCCGCCGGTGGCCAGCTCGCGCCCGCAGGCGCCGCAGTGCGCCGGTGGCCGCGCCGACGCTCGCGGCGACACCTCCGCCAACTGGCGCGCCGCCAGCCGTTGCGCCGCCGCGGCGGTGAGCGGCGCCCCGGCGAGCTGGCCATCGACGAGCGCGGCGCGCAAGCCGGCCAAGGTGTCCACGTCGTGGCGCTCGGCAAGCAACCGGACCGTCAGGCGCGCCGACGCGGCGCGGGCGAGCGTGTCGCCCAGCGCCCGGTCCGTGCCCATCGCGACCCCGGCGAACAGCGCCGGCGTCGGGTCGGCGCTCGCCAGCAGCGTGTAGCCGCCGTCGGTCGCCGGGCCGAGCACGACGTCGGCGTCGTCGAGCGCCGCCAGCGCGGTGCGCAGGTACGCCGCGTCGACGGTCGGGCAGTCCGCTCCGTAGAGGACGACCCGGTCGTAGCCGAGGCCGAACAGGTCGCTTTGGGCGTTGGCGAGCCGCTCGGCGAAGTCGGTGCCGCGCTGGCGCAGCAGCCGCGCTCCTGGCGGGAGGACCGCCCGCAGCGCCGCCTCGTCGCCGGTGAACGCGCACCACACGTCGCCGCCCGCGGCGGTCGCGCTGTCGTAGCTGTCGAGCAGCAGCGCGGTGGCGACGGCGGCCGCCTCCTCAAGGGTCAGCGGCGGGCACAGGCGGGTCTTGACCGTCCCGGGCGTGGGCGCCTTGGCGATGACCGCGACCGCGTCGGTCACGCGACACGCCGCCGCGCCGGGTGCCGCTGGTGAGGGTCCGACGCTCGGCTAGCGTGGCGTCGATGGCGACACTGCGCAGCCTCGTGGCCGGGTGCCTGCTCCTCGCGGCGTGCGCCGGCGGTCCGCCCCCGTCCCCCGGCCAGGCCGCCTCCCCCGGCGAGCCCGTTGCCCCCGGCGAGCCCGTCGGCGGCGCGGCCTCGCAGCCCGCCGACCCTGGCGCCGCCGCGGCGCCCAGGCTGCTGCGCGAACCGCCGGGGGTGTCGCTGACCCTCGCCCGCATGGCCAACGCGGACACGCCCGCCGCCTTCGCCGCCGTCGCCGGCGCCGGGTTGTACGTCGCGGAGCTCGCGACCGGGCGGATCCTGCGCGACGGGCGCGAGGTGGCCGACCTCGCGGTGTCGACCGGCGGCGAGAGCGGTCTGCAGAGCCTCGCGGCCGCGCCCGACGGGACGGCGCTGTACGCGTACCTGTCGGTCCCGGAAGGCGACCCGAACGACGCCGCCGCCGACGGGGGGCCCGCCTCGGTGTCGCGGGTCGTGCGGATGGCGGTCGACGCCGACGGGGGACTTGGTCCGCCCCGCACGCTGCTCGAGGTGCCCGGCGCCGGGATCCACAACGCGGGCTCGGTCGCGGTGGGCCCCGACGGGCGGCTCTACGTCAACCTCGGCGACAACATCCGCCGGGGTGCCGCCCAGGATCTCGGCTCGCCGTTCGGCAAGATCCTTCGGTTGACTCTCGACGGCGACGCCGCCCCCGGCAAACCCTTCGCCGGCCTCGCGGGCGCCGACCCGCGGGTGTGGGCGTGGGGTCTGCGCAACACCTTCGCCTTCGACTGGCTGGCCGACGGTCGCATGGTCGGGGCCGACAACGGCGAGCGGGCCGGTGACGAGGTCAACGTGCTCACGGCCGGTGCCAACTACGGCTGGCCGCCGGAAGCCGACGCCGCCGACGCCGTCGCGCCGGTCACGACCTGGCCCGAGACGTTCGCCCCCGCGGGGCTGGCCGCGGTGCCGCCGGGCTGGGGGCCGTGGTCCGACGGCGAGCACGTCCTGGCCTGCGGCGTGGTCGCCAACCGCATGGACCTCGTGGACCTCGGCGAACCCGGCAGCGCGCCGCAGCCGGTGCTCGACGGCTGCCCGCTGCGCGTCGCGGCCGGAGGCGATGGGACGGTCCTGTTCTCGACCATGGACGCCGTCTGGCGGATCACGCCGAGCCGCTGACGTCACGACACGGCCGGCACGCCAACGACGAAGCGGCAGCCCGGCCGGGCGTTGACGACGTCGATCTCGCCGTCGTGGGTCTCCACGAGCCTCTTGGCGATCGTCAGTCCGAGGCCGGCCCCCGCGTCGGGTCGCGGCGTCCGCGCGCGTCGGCCCTGGAAGGCGTCGCCCACGATCTCGACCTGGTGGCCGTCGCGCTGGAGGTAGCGCCCGACGACCTCGGCGATCGTGGGGTCGTCCTCGACGACGAGGACGCGCGCGGCCGTCGCGTCCCGCGGTCGCCCGCCGCGCTGGTCGCTGTTCGTCGTCACGTCGCTTCGCCGCTCGGTCGCCTTGACGGCAGGCTAGTCGTGACCCGCGTCGGGCGCGGTTACGGTCTCGCGACATCGCCGCCGCCTTCGCGGAGCGAGGGCTCCGGCGAGCAGGACGATGGCCGTGGCGGTGGACACGGCGAGCCCTGCGGTCAACGCCGGTGACACGAACCGCAGGGCGACGGTGTGGTCGCCGGCTGGCACCGCCACCGCCCGCAGCGCGTGGTCGGCGACGAGGACCTCGGTGGGCCGCCCGTCGACGGTCGCGCGCCAGGCGGGATAGGCCAGCTCGGAGACGACGAGCAGCGCGTCGGCGCCGCTGGCGGTGCGCACCGTCACAGCGTCCGCGGCGTAGTCGACGACCGTCGCGCGGTCGCGCGTGGCGTCCACGGGCGCGGCCAGCGGCGGCGGCTCGGCTTCCAGCAGCGCGGTGCGGCGGGGGTCGACCGCCCCGGTGGCGAGCAGCTCGAGCGCCTCGCCGCGTTCGACACGTCGCGCGTCGTGGACGAGCCACGCGCGCGGCAGCACCTCCGGGTTCTCGAGCACCCGCACCCCGCCGCCGGTGAACACCGTCGGCAGCCGCCGCGTCAGTCGCGCGACGCCTGCGGGATCGCCGCCGGCGACCTCCGGCACCAGCAGCCAACGGACGTTGAGCAGGTCGAGCAGCGGCGAGTCCAGGCCGGCCAGGCCGACGTCGGCGAAGTGGTAGTCCTGCGGGCCGCCGTTGAGCGCGACGAGCAGCTCGTCGTAGCGGGCCAGGTGCGTCGGGTTGTAGCCCTGCGTGGTCGCGACGCCGGCGAGGATCGCGCTGTTGTTCACCCCCAGCGCCGTCACCCCGGGGTCGGCCCAGCGCACGGTGTACGCGGTGCCCGGCGCGCGGTCGTAGCCGACGTAGCGACCACCCCCCGCGCCGCTGCCGGCGCGGCGCAGGAACGCCACGGCCGGACCGGCGTCGCCGAGGGTGTCGACGTCGACCGCGACGAGCCGGTCGCCGCGCAGGCGCGACGTGCGCAGCGCAGTGACCGCCGCGGTGTCGGCCGCCACCAGGTCGGCGCCGACGACCGCCACGGCGAGCGCCGCCGGCAGCCACGGCGGCAGGCGGCCAGGGCGCGTCGCGCGCCGCGCCAACGCGGTGACGGCGGCACCCGCGAGCAACGCCGCGCACAGGTAGAACACCATGACGATCCGCTCGGGGCTGTGCGGATGCAGGCGCCCCGCGGTCGGGACCAGGAACAGCGCGAGGTGCAGCGGCGTGCGCAGTTGGCTCGTGAGCACCAACGCGGCGGCGCACACGCCGGCGAGGAACACGGTGTGGTGACGACCGCGCGCGAGGACCGGGGCGGCGACGGCGAGCGCCAACGTCGCCGCGCCCGCGTACCAGCGCCCTGGCGTGAGCAGCAGCCGCCAGTCCGCGACGTCCCAGCCGCCGACCGCGGCGGTGCGCGCCCCGCCCGGATACCCCCCGGCCAGGCTCGACACCGCGTTGAACTCCAGGCGCGGCAGCAGCCCGGCCGCGGCGAGGCCGGCTCCGGCGAGCAGCACCGCGCCGCCGTGCAGCGCGAGCCCGCCGACCCGCGCCCGCCACGCCCGCGCGCCGGCGGGCGGGACGGCGACGGTCCGCCACGCGACCCAGGCGCCGAGCAGCACGGCCGCGTAGAGGAAGCCCTGCCCGAACCAGCCGGCCAGCAGCTGTGACAGCGCGAGCCCGCTCAACGCCCAGCCGCGCAGCCGTCCGCGCCACGACGGCGCCTCGACGGCGACCGCGACGCCGAGCAGCAGCCACGGCAGCCACGCGGCGACGGCCGCGTAGGCGAAGCAGCACGGGTCGTGCACGACGACGAAGCCGCTCAGCTCGTAGGCGATCCCCGCGACGAGCGCGCCGCCGACCGTCAAGCCGAGGCGCCGGGCGAGCAGGTAGGCGCCGGCGCCGGCGAGCACCGGCGTGACGAGCAGGTACGCGCTGGTCGCGGCGCCCAACGGGAGGACGGTGAACAGCACCATTGCCGGCAGGTACCACCAGCCCGACAGCGGGTCGCCGGCGAACGGTGCCCCCGACAGGACGTGGGGGTTCCACCCCGGCACCTGTCCGGCGCGCAGCTGCTCGCCGAGGTAGCCGTACCACGGGACGAACTGGGTCACCGCGTCGGTGGCGAGCAACGTGCCGCCGCGCAACAGCCAGCCGACGACCGCCGCCGCCGCGGCGACGACGGCGAGCAGCGCGGCGGCGTCGCGGCGGGTCCTCACGGGGCGCGGGTCAGCCGCTTCGTGTCGCGGCGTGGCGGGTGAGCACGACCACCATGCGGGCGAACGTCTTCACTGTCGGCCAGGGGCGCCCGGTGACCTTCGAGGTGCCGACGCGGACGCGGTAGGCCACCGGCACCTCGCGCACCCGCAGTCCCGCGCGCGCCGCACGCAGGACCATCTCCAGCGGCCAGCCGTAGGTCCGGTCGCGCAGCTCCAGGGCGAGCAGCGCGTCGCGGCGGATCGCGCGGTACGGGCCGACGTCGTGCAACGGCGTCCCGGCGAGGCGGCCGCACAGCCGTCCGAGTGCGGCGTTCGCGACGATGACGTGCCAGGGCATCGAGCCGGGCGCCCGCCGCTGGCGCACCCGCCGGCCGAGCACGAGGTCGGCGGCGCCGCTGAGCACCGGTGCGGTGACCGCGTCGAGGTCGGCCCAGTCCAGCGACGCGTCGCCGTCCATGAACACCACGACGTCCGAGCCCTCGGCGGCATGGACCCCGCGCAGGCACGCCGCCCCGAACCCGCGGCGCGGCTCGGCGACCACCTCGGCACCGAGGCGGCGCGCAACCATGGCCGTGCCGTCGGTCGAGCCGTTGTCCACGACGACGACGCGGACGCCGCGCGGCCGCCCGGCGAGGGCGGCGGGGAGCGCGTCGGCTTCGTTCAGCGCCGGCATGACGACGCACACCGGCGACGCGGCGCCCCGCGCGGCAGGTTCGGTCATCGCCCCGCCTCCACCGGCGGGCGGCGCAGCGGGGCGGTCGCGAACTCGCGCATCCCGGCGTCGAAGTCAACCGCCGCCGTGAACCCGAGACGGCGCGCGGCCAGCTCGGTCGCGGCGAAGACGTGACGCACGTCGCCGAGGCGGTACGCCCCGGTGACGCGCGGTGGGGGAGCGCCGTCGAACGCCGCGGCCAGCGCGTGCGCCATCTCGCCGACGCTGCGGGGGGCGCCGCTCGCGACGTTGAACGCGCCGGGCACCGCCGCAGGCGCCGTCAACGCCACCACGTTCGCGGCCGCGACGTCGTGGACGGAGACGAAGTCGCGCAGCTGGCGACCGTCCTCGAACACCTCGGGGGCGCGCCCGTCGGCGAGCGCGCTGCGAAGGATGCTCGCGACGCCGGCGTAGGGGGTGTCGCGCGGCATGCGCGGGCCGTACACGTTGTGGTAGCGCAGCGCCGTCACGGCGACCCCGGTCTCCCGGCCGTACGCCGCGCACAGGTGCTCTTGGTGCAACTTCGTCGCCGCGTAGACGTTGCGTGGATCGACAGGGGCGTCCTCGGGCACCGCCTCCGGCAACAGCGGCGCGCCGCAGTTCGGGCACGGCGGCTCGAAGCGCCCCTGTTCGAGGTCGTCGCGCCGTCGCGGGGCGGGCCGCACGACGCCGTGGCGGGGGCAGGTGTAGCGGCCCTCGCCGTAGACCACCATGGAGCTTGCGAGCACCACCCGTCCGGCGAAGCGACTGGCGTACAGGGCGGCGAGCAGCGTCGCGGTGCCGCCGTCGTTCACCGCGACGTAGTTCCCGAGGTCGGCCAGGTCGACGCCCAGGCCGACCTTCGCCGCCTGGTGGGACACCGCGTCGACGCCGCGGACGACACGCTCGACCGTGTCGGCGTCGCGGACGTCGCCCCACACGTACTGCGCGCCGGGGTTGCAGTAGTCAGGCACGCCGTCGTGGGCGGCCGGGTCGAGGTTGTCGAGCACCACGACGTCGCAGCCGCGCGCGACGAGGGCGTCGACCACGAACGAGCCGATGAAGCCGGCGCCGCCGGTCACAAGGATGCGCGTCACGGCCCGCCACGCTAACCGCCCGCCGGCGCGTCGACCGATTCTCCGCGCCGCCACGAACCGGCGGTGGCGGCGAGTTCACGACCCTGTAAGACCGCGGGGGCCGAGGCGCACTACGGTTCGTGCATGTGGTCCATGCTCGCCGCGCTGCTCGTTCCCACCGCCCCGCCGGCGGTCGCTCCCCGGCTGGTCGACGGCGACGGGGCGGACCTCGGCCTCGCGGTGCACCGCTGGCGCGGCACGGTGTCCCCTGGTGAGCGGCTGCTGCTCGAGCGCGCGGTCGCGCCGGTGCTCGACGTCGGCTGCGGTCCCGGACGGGTCGCGGCACACCTCGCGTGGCACGGCGTGTCGACGCTCGGCATCGACATCGCCGAGGACGCGGTGCGGATGACCCGTGCCCGCGGTGCGCCGGCGCTGCGCGTCTCGGTGTTCGGGGCGGTTCCCGGCGAGGCGACGTGGGCGACGGCGGTGCTGCTCGACGGCAACCTCGGCATCGGCGGCGACCCGCCGGCGCTGCTCGCCCGCGTCCGCGCACTGCTCGCGCCGGCCGGGCGGATCCTCGTCGAGCTCGAACCGCCGGGCACGCCGTCGCGCCGGCTGCGCGTGCGGCTGCACGGCTGGCCCGGCGGCTGCCAGCCCTGGGCGCAGGTCGGTGTGGACGGCGTCGAGGCGCCCGCCGACGCCGCGAACCTGGCCGTCGGCGACGTGTGGGAAACGGAGGGGCGATGGTTCGCGCAGCTGGACGCCTGATCTCCAAGGCGACGGCGCTGGTCGCCGCGACGCCGACCCTCCCGCCGTTCAAGGAGGGGACGTTCCGCAGCCGGCTGCACGACGAGGCCCCGGCGGCGTGGCTCGGCGTGGCGCTCGGCGTCACGTTCACGGTGTGCTTCGCAACCGGCCTGCTCTCGCACTTCATCCAGAACCCGGCCGGGTTCTTCAGCTGGCCGGCGCGCCCCGTCGGGCTGTACCGCGTGACGCAGGGACTGCACGTCGTCACGGGCCTCGCGAGCATCCCGCTGCTGCTGTTCAAGCTGTTCGTCGTCTACCCGCACCTGTGGTCGTGGCCGCCGGTGCGCGGCGTCGCGCACGCCGTGGAACGCGCTGTGCTGCCGGCACTCGTCGGGGGCAGCCTGTTCCTGCTCGTCACGGGGGTCCAGAACGTCACCTACTGGTATCCGTGGGGATTCTTCTTCCCGCCGGCGCACTACTGGGCGGCGTGGATCACCATCGGCGCGCTCATCGTGCACATCGCGGCGAAGGTGCACATCGTGCGTCGGGTCGCGGCCCGCCGTGAGCCGGGACCCGACCGCCGGCCGCGCCGCGCCGAGGCCGGCGGGCTCAGCCGGCGCGGTGTGCTGGTCGCCGCGCGGCGGCTGACGACCGCTGGCACGACGGTCCGGCCGCTGGAGCGGCTGCTGCTGTCGCCGCGGCGGCCGTCGGTCGGGCCAGTAGGCTTCCCGTCAACCGCACCGCGCGCGGCGCGGCGTCGACGACCGGCGTGGACGCTGCGGGTCGAGGGCCGCGTCTGCGGCTGTCGCTGGACGACCTGCGCGCGCTGCCGCAACGCTCCGCGGTGCTGCCGATCGCCTGCGTGGCGGCCGTCGGTCGAAACGCTGGACCGGCGTGTCGCTGGCCGAGCTGCTGCCCGGTCGGCGCCGCACCCGGCGCGGAGGTGCTCGCGTCGCTCGAACGCGGCGGGCTGTACCGCTCGGCCTGGCTGAACGTGGCGACCGACTGCTCGCCCTCGACGTGGAGCCGCTGCATCTCGAGCACGGCTTCCCGCTGCGCTTGATCGCCCCGAACAACCCGGGTGTGCGCCAGACCAATGGCTCGCGCGGTTGGAGGTCGTGTGACCGGCGAGCCGGCGGACCGCGACGCGCGCCGACGGCGGCAGCCAGCGGGTGTTCTGGACCGGTGTCGCCGTCGGCGGCGCGGTCATGGCCTGGGGCGTGTACGGGCTGGGTCGCCAGCGCCGGGCCGGGCGGGCGTCCGCCCGGGCCGGTGGCGCTGTGGTTCGTCGGGGCGCTCGTCGTCCACGACGCCGTCGTCGCGCCGCTCGTGCTGCTCACCGGGCGCGGGTCCGCCGCTTGCCCCGGGTGCTGCGCGCGCCGTGCAGGTCGGGCTTGCGCTCAGCGCGGTCGTCACGCTCGTCGATCTGCTGCTGCGCGGCTACGGCAACACCGCCCAGTCCGGGAACACCTCGATCCTGCCGATCAACTACCTGCCCGCGTGGCTGACGCTGCTCGGCGTCATCTGGATCGCGCGGCGCTGCTCGCCGTCGCTCAGGCGGTGCGGCTCAGGCGAGCAGCTGCCGGGTTGAGCAGCCCGGCCGGGTCGACGTTGACCGCGGCCATCGCCCAGCGGTCCGTCGCGTCGCGGGTCAAGTGCAGCCAGGCGGTCTTGGCGACGCTGCGTGCTCGGCGCTGATGCTCGCCGAGGTCGGCGAAGCCGCAGCAGCGCCGCGTCGAGCCGGTCGTCGTCGGCGGCGGGCCGACGTTGACGTGGACGTTGCCCTCCGCCAGGTGACCGAAGACCACCAGTCGCGCGCCCGCCTCTGGAGGTGAGCCTGCGCCTCGAACGCCGGCAGCGCGCGGGCGGGACGGCGACGTCGAGCTGTGCGCGACGCCGGCGGTCGCGGTCGCGGTGGTCGCGATCGCCTCGGTGTGGCGTCGCCCACAGCGCCGCCGCGGCCGGTCGGTTCGGCGACCGCGTCGACGCCGTCGTCGAGCTCGACGCTCGGGTCGGTCATGGCGTCGACGAGCAGGTACGTCGGCCACGACCGCGGAAACGGCGGCGCCAACGCCGTCGCCGCGAGGACCAGGTCGAGGCCGTCGCCGGTGAACCACTCGAGAGCCTGCGGTGGATGCTGTGGTTGCCGTCGGGGCGCTCGTCGTCCACGACGCCGTCGATCGCGCCGCTCGTGCTGCTCACCGGGCGCGGAGTCCGCCGCCTCGCACCCGGTCGTGCTGCGGACGTTGCAGGTGGGGTTGGCGCTCAGCGCGGTCACGTCACGCTCGTCGCCTACCCGCTGCTGCGCGGCTACGGCAACAGCGCCCGATCCGGCAACACCTCGAGCGCGCGCTTGACCGCGGCCATCGCCCAGCGGTCCGTCGCGTCGCGGGTCAAGTGCAGCCAGGCGGTCTTGGCGACGCCGATGCCGTGCTCGGCGCTGATGCTGCCGCCGAGGTCGGCGACCAGCCGCAGCAGCGCCGCGTCGAGCCGGTCGTCGTCGGCGGCGGGACCGACGACGTTGACGTGGACGTTGCCCTCCGCCAGGTGACCGAAGACCACCAGTCGCGCGCCCGCCTCATCGCAGCGCTGGTGAGCCTGCGCCTCGAACGCCGGCAGCGCGCGGAGCGGGACGGCGACGTCGAGCTTGTGCGCGACGCCGGCGGTCGCGGTCGCGGTGGTCGCGATCGCCTCGGTGTGGCGCTCGCGGTAGGCCCACAGCGCCGCACGCCCCGGCCGGTCGGTGGCCACGGCGACGTCGGCGACCGCGTCGACGCCGTCGAGCGCGGCGGCGAGCTCGGCGCTCGGGTCGGTCGGGCCGGCGCACTCGACGAGCAGGTACGTCGGCCACGACCGCGGAAACGGCGGCGCCAACCCCGTCGCCGCGAGGACCAGGTCGAGGCCGTCGCCGGTGAACCACTCCGCCGCCGAGAGCCTGCGTGTCGCCGCCCGCAGCCGTGCGAGCACCGCGACGGCGTCGGCGGTGCTGCGCAGCGCGAGCAGCGCCACGACCCGTGCGGGGTCGCGCGGCACCAGCCGCAGCCAGGCGCCGGTCACGACGGCCAGCGTGCCTTCACTCCCGGTCAGCAGCCCCGGCAGGTCGTAGCCGGTCGCGTCCTTCGGCACCGCCCCGGGGCGGCGCAGCACGCGGCCGTCGGCGAGCACCGCCTCCACGCCGAGCACCTGCGCCCGCGTGGCCCCGTGGCGCAGCACCCGCACGCCGCCGGCGTTCGTCGCGATCGTGCCGCCGACGGTGGCGCTGTCGCGGGCGGCGAAGTCGACGCCGTAGGCCAGTCCCGCTGCCGCCGCGGCGGCGTGCACGGCCGCCAGCGTCGCGCCGGCTCCGACGGTCACCATCGCGGCGTCGGTGTCCACCGGGGCGACCGTGTGGAGTCGAGCCAGGCTGACGACGACCTCGCCGCCCCGGGGGACGCCGCCGCCGACCAGGCCGGTGTTGCCGCCTTGCGGCACCACGGGCGCCGCCGCCGCGGCGCACGCGGCGACGACCTGCGACACCTCCCCCGTGTCGGCGGGACGCACGACGCAGCGAGCGCGGCCGCCGAACCGCCCCGTCCAGTCGGTCTCGTAGCGGCGGGTGACTTGGGGATCGGTCAGGACGTGGTCGGCGCCGACGATCCCGGTCAGCGTCACGGCCAGCCGGTCGCTCACCGGTCGGCCGCGCCGTGCGTCACAGCAGGCCGGTCAGCGCCTTGACCGGCACCTCGAGGTCGCGCAGCATCCGCAGGTCCTCGCCGGTCGACCGCCCCAGCGTCGTCAGGTAGTTGCCGACGATCAGCCCGTTGGCGCCGCCGAGGATGCCGGCGGCCTGCAGGTCGCCGAGCACCACCTCGCGCCCCCCCGCGTAGCGCAGCATCGCGAACGGCACGATCAGGCGGAACAGCGCGACGCCGTGCAGCGCCTCCCGTGGGGTCAGCAGTGGCGCCCGCTGCAGCGGCGTGCCCGGCCGCGGGTTCAAGAAGTTGACCGGGACCTCGGTCGGCTCGAGCGCTCGCAGCGAGAGCGCAAGCTCGGCCCGCTGGCGCGGCGTCTCGCCGAGCCCGAGGATCCCGCCCGAGCACAATTCCATCCCGGCGGCCTTCACCGACCGGCAGGTGTCCCAGCGTTCCCGCCACGCGTGCGTCGTGCAGATCGTCGGGAAGAAGCTCTCGGCAGCCTCGAGGTTGTGGTTGTAGCGCACGACCCCCGCCGCGGCGATGGTGCGCGCCTGCTCGTTGGTGAGCAGGCCGGCGGAGACCGCGACCTCCAGCTCGGTTTCGTCTTGGATCGCCGCCGCCGCTTCCAGGATGTGGGCCATCGCCTTGTCGTCGGGGCCCTTGATCGCCAGAACCAGGCAGAACTCCGTCGCCCCGCTCGCTTGGGCGTCCGCCGCGGCGCGCACGACCTCGTCGCGCGACAGGTACGGCTGCGGCTTGACCGGCGTCGTGAACGCGCTCGACTGCGAGCAGAACGCGCAGTCCTCGGGACAGCCGCCGGTCTTGGTCGACAGGATCGACTCGAGCGACACCGTGTCGCCGCACCACGCCAGGCGCACCCGGTGCGCGAGGTCGAGCATGCGTGCCAGCAGCTCGTCATCGTTGCGCGCGACCGGAGCGAGGTCGGCGAGGGCGTACGCCTGCGCGTCGGAGATGAGCTCGCGGCGGTCGAGCAGCGCGGCCTCGACCTCATCGAGCAGGTTCTTCGCGGCGACGGACGGGTCGGCGGCGGTCGGCCGGTCGGCGGCGGGCAACGACGTCGTCACGGAATGCTCCTGTCGGGTCGCGGCAGTCTAGAAGCGCGGCCGTCAGAACAGGCGCGGGAGCGCCACCGGGGGCAGCGTCCCCTCGGCGGTGCGGGGCACGACGGCGAGCAGCGGCGCGATCGCGGCGAGGCCGTCGAGGTTCGTGCGGGCGGCGAGGTCCGGCTCGGCGGGGTAGCGGTTGACGACGATGCCGGCGACGCGGACGCCGCGTGCCCACGCCGCCTCGCACGTCAGGCGGGTGTGGTTGAGCGTTCCGAGGCCGGGCCGCGCGACGACGACGAGCGGAAGTTCGAGGTCGTCGGCGAGGTCGGCAAGGGTCGTCCCGTCGGTGCCGAGCTCGACGAGCAGCCCTCCGGCGCCCTCGCCGACGACCGCGTCGAGTCCGCGGAACGGGGCGAGCAGCGCGCCGCGGGTCACCGTTGCGCCGGCGCGGCGCGCGGCGACGGCCGGGGCGAGCGCCTCGTCGAAGGCGGCTCCCTGGCGGGTCGGCGCCCCGGCGAGCCGCGCGACGACGGCCGCGTCGGGCTCGTCGCTCGCCAGTCCGGTCTGGACCGGCTTGACGTAGGTCGCGCCGGGATGGGCGCGGCACAGCAGCGCGGCGACGATCGTCTTGCCGACACCGGTGTCGGTGCCGGTCACGAGCACGCCGTTCATCCGCGGGCCGCGACGCGCTGGGATGCGACCGCGGCCACCACGGCGTCGACGTCGGCGGGCGTGTGCGCGGCCGTCGTCGCGAACCGCAACCGGGCGGTGCCGGGCGGCACCGACGGCGGCCGGATCGCCGGGACCAACACGCCGGCGTCCGCCAGCGCTGCCGCGGCGCGCAGCGCGGCATCGGGTTCGCCGACGACCAGGGGGACGACGCACGCCGCGGGCGGCGGTGTCCCCAGTCCCGCCGCCAGCCGGCGTGCCAGCGCCGTCGCGGTCGCGCGCCGACGCGGTTCGGTGCGGGCGACGGTCATCGCCAGGCACACCGCGACGGTGGTCGCCGCGGCGCGGGAGCCACAGGTACGGGTGCGGGCAGCGTTCGACTGCGGGATGCGGGGCATGCGTCCTCGATGATCTCGGTCGTGCGGACGCGCGCGGACCCAGGGCGGTGCACCGGGCGCGTCCGGGCCCGGCGTCGGCGGGCCTGGTGCGCGCGCCGGGAAGCGCCGCGCACCTGAACGCGCCGGGCACCCGGCACCACCGGGAGGCGGCGCTCGCGGGCCTGCAGCGGCACGCACGGCGGCGCCGCGACGCCGTCTCGGCGCCTCGCGGGCCCCCCGCAGTGCGACAGGGGCGCACCCTGTCGTGAAACCGACCGTACCGTCGCAGCACGCAGCGCAACCCGCTCACCCTGTCCGGTCGGACGACCGCGGCTGCTCGTGCCCGTCTCCCCAACGGAGTCGTTGCACATGAGCCGCCCGGCGTTTGAGGTGCGTGCGTCCTAGGCGACCTCGACTGACACCGTGTGCCAGCCGGTGGCACCGTCGGGAGCCGGCGGGGCGACGGCCGACGTCTGCGTCTCGCCCCGGTCGTCGGTCGCGCGTACCCGCAGCAGGTGGCGACCCGGCGTCGCCTGCCAGCTCCACGCCCACTGGCGCCAGGTGTCGTCGTTCAGCACGCCGGCCAACCGGGCCGGGGCCCAGGGACCGTCGTCGACCTGCACCTCGACGTCGGCGACACCCCGGCCCTGGGCCCACGCCACACCGGCGACCGCCACCTCGCCCGCCGCCACCGTGGCACCCGACCGGGGAACGTCGATCCGGGACTGGGTCTTGACCGGCCCGAACTTCGCCCAGCCGCGCGGGATCCAGTAGGCGTCGAACGCCTCCAGCGTCGTCAGCTCGATCTCCGTGAGCCACTTCGTCGCCGAGACGTAGCCGTACAGCCCGGGCACCACCAGGCGGGCGGGGAAGCCGTGCTCCACCGGCAGGGGCTCGCCGTTCATCGCGACGGCGACCATGGCGGCGCGGCCGTCGTAGGCGGCCTGGGTCGGGAAGCCCGCCGTCCAGCCGTCCACCGAGCGGCCGACCACCTGCGTCGCGCCGGCACGGACGCCGGCGAGGTCGAGCACGCGCCGCAGCGGGACGCCGCGCCACAGTGCGTTGCCGATGAGGTGGCCGCCGACCTCGTTGGACACGCACGTCAACGTCGTCCAGTGCTCGACCAGCCCGACGTCGACGAGCTCGTCGAAGGTGAGCTCGAGCGGTCGCTCCACCTCGCCGGTCACCCGCAGCCGCCAGGTGTCGACATCCACGCGGGGAACCGACAGGGCGGTGTCGATGCGGTAGAAGCTCTCGTTGGGCGTCACGTAGGGGGTGACGCCCTCCACCCCCACGCGAACGGCCGGGCCGGGCGACGGCGCGCGGCCGGTCGGCTGCGGCAGCACGAGCGCCGCCCGGGCCGTCGCCACCCCGGCGCGCCGGAACAGTGAGCGGCCGATGGTCGCCGACACGGCCGCCACGGCAAGCCCGGACACGGCGGTCGTGAGGAAGGCGCGGCGGTCGGCCGCCGACGCGACCTCGCCCACGTCCGGACGGCGGTCGCCTCGGCGCTGCGGGTGTCGCGCGGCCGCCCTCAGCAGTGCGCGCAACGCCACCACGCCGGCGAGCACCGCCGCGGCGGCGACACCGGCGGCTGCTGCCAGCGACGCCCTCGGGTCCCCGGTGGACGCCAGGACCCCCACGACGCCGAACGCGGCGAAGCCGACCGCTGCCCACAGCAGGCGTCGCGCCCCAAGCAGCCCGAGGCCGGCGCCGAAGGCGCTCGACAGCACGAGCACGCCGCCGATGAGCACCGCCTTGTCGGCGGTCCCGAACCACCGGATCGCCAGGTCCTTGACCTGCGGGGGCACCGCGTCGATCACCGCGGCGCCGACGGCGAGGACCGGCGACACGCCCGCCGGGAGCAGACCGGCAGCGAGCTCTCCGACGCCGAGGGCCACGCCGGTCGCGACGACGCCTCCGAGGGCAGCCCGCCGGCCGAGCGGGGCCGGTGGAGACGAAGCAACCATGTGGACAGGGTAGCGACGGGCGTTGCGGCGGCCCCGGCGGGGAATGCAAGCGTCCGCGAACCGTAAGCCCTCGGACCCCGGGCGGTCGCGAGAGGTCCGTGCGCGTCCCGCCGCTCGCCGGCGCCGCGCTCGCGCACCCCCGACTCCGTCTCCACGCGCCGACCGCGGGTCTCCCGCCGCCGGCCCGCCCGTCCGTGCCACCCGTCCCCGCCGCCGGACCCGCCCCGCCGGATCCGGCCTGCCCCCCGTCCGAAGGGGTGTCTGCGCTGACCGACCTCGACGCCGCGCTCGCGGCGCACTTTCCCGAGCACACCGGCTTCCTGCCGGGTCAGCGCGAGGCCCTCGAGGCCGTGGTCGCCGGCCGCGACGTCATCGCCGTCCTGCCCACCGGAGGGGGCAAGACGCTTGTGTACCAGCTCGCCGGCGCCATGCTGGACGGCACGACGGTCGTGGCGACGCCGCTCATCGCGCTGCTGACCGACCAGGTCCGGCGGCTGTCCGACGAGCATGCCGCCGCCCCGCAACGGGTCGGCTCGCTCACCGGCGGCGTGCGCGGTCAGGAGCGCGGCGCCCTGCTCGACGACCTGCGTGAGGGCCGGCTGGACTTCTTGTTCGCGACCCCCGAGCAGCTGGCGCGCGACGACGTACGCGCCGCGCTGCGCGCCGCGTCCGTCGACGTGTTCTGCGTCGACGAGGCGCACTGCATCTCGGAGTGGGGGTTCGACTTTCGCCCGGCCTACCGCGAGCTGGCCGGCGCCGCAGAGGCGATGGGACGCCCACCCGTGCTGGCGCTGACGGCGACCGCGCCCGAGACGGTGCGCGCCGACGTCGCCCGCGAGCTGAAGCTGCGGAACCCGGTCCTGGTCGCCCGGGGGTTCGACCGGCCCAACCTCACCCTCGGCGTGGTCCGCGTCGTCGACCCCGACCGGCGCGAACGCCAGCTCGCGGACCTGCTGCAGGCCTACAGCACCCCGCCCGGCGAGCCCGACGAGGCCGTCGTCGTGTACTGCACGACCCGCCGGGAGTCCGAGGAGACCGCCCTGGCGCTGCTGGAGCTCGGGATCAACGCGGGCCACTACCACGGGGGGATGGACCGTGCGCTGCGCGAGGAGGTGCAGACCGCGTTCGTAAGCGACACCGTCGACGGGCTGTCGGTGCTGTGCGCCACGAGCGCGTTCGGGATGGGCATCGACAAGCCCGACATCCGCGCGGTGATCCACCGCACGATGCCCGATTCGCTCGAGTCGTACTGGCAGGAGGCGGGCAGGGCCGGGCGCGACGGGCAGCCGGCCGACTGCGTGCTGCTGTACCGCGACTCCGACCGCGCCACCCACGAGCATCTCCACCGCCGCAGCCGCCCGGCGGAGCCGACCGTCGCCAAGGTCGTGCACCTGCTGTCGCTCGTGACGACCGCCACGCCGGAGGCCGAGGTCGTCAGCTCGGTCGTGGAGAGCGCCGGCGTGGCCCGCTCGGGCGCCCGGTCGCTGCTCGACGACCTCGAGCGCTTCGGCCACATCAGCCGGTTCCGCAGGGGCATCCGCTTCAAGGGCGACCCGGCCGCCGCGATGGAGTGCCTCGCCGAGCACCAGGCCGTCCAGGCCGAGGTCGAGTCCTCGCGGCTGGACATGGTCGCCGCCTACGCCGAGAGCACGTCGTGCCGACGGCGGTACCTGCTGAACTACCTCGGCGACGACTACCCCGGCGAGCTGTGCCTGCGCTGCGACAACTGCCTGCGCATCGCCCAGCGCCGGGGCGCCGAGGACTGGGACCTCGAGTCCCAGCAGGAGCGGATCGAGACCGAGCGCGGCGGCCCGTTCAGCGCCGGCCAGGCCGTACGGCACCCCGAATGGGGCTCGGGCGCCGTGCAGCGGGTCGACGGGGAGGTTGTCGTGGTGCGCTTCGACAGCGTCGGCTACCGCTCCATGCACGCCCCGACCGTCGTCGAACGTGGGCTGCTGGCGCCCGCCTGACCCGAGCTCGCCCGCCGGCCAGCCGCTAGCGTGGGTCGGCTGACCTCAACCGGCGAAGGCGTTGCCCGTGCCCCTGTTCCGACGACGAGCCGACGACGCCACCGCAGGCGTCGTCCGGCGTGGGCTGCGGGTCATCGGCATGGCGATCCGCGAGCAGCCGCGCCCGTTCGCCGTCGCCGTCTGCGGCGCCGCCGTCTACGGCGGCATGACCGTCGCGTCGGCGACCGTGTTCGGCCGCATCACCGACCGCGTGATCCTGCCGGCGTTGCGCACCGGGCAGACCACCCGCGCGGCGCTCGTCGGGGCGGCCGCCGCGATCCTGGGCGTCGCCCTGCTCAAGGCCCTCGGCATCGTGGCGCGCCGGCTCGGTGCGACGTACATGCAGCTGAAGCTGCAGGCGGTGTTCCGCGAGCGGGTCACCCGCCAGTACCAGCGCCTGCCGCTGTCGTGGCACCGTCGCCACTCCACCGGCTCGCTGCTGTCCAACGCCAACGCCGACGTCGAGGCCGCGTTCTGGCCGATCGCCCCGCTGCCGTTCTCGGTCGGTGTCGTGTTCATGCTCGTGATCACCGGCGTGATGCTGGTGGCCACCGACCTGTTCCTCACCGGGGTCGCGGTCCTCGTCGGGCCGGCGATCGCGCTGCTCAACGCCCGCTACAACCGCGCGGTCGAGGAGCCGGCGACGCTCGCGCAGCAGCGCCGCGCCGACGTCTCGGCCGTCGCCCACGAGAGCTTCGACGGCGCCCTGATCGTCAAGACCCTCGGCCGCGAGCGGGCGGAGACCGACCGCTTCCGCACCGAGTCCGAGCGGCTGCGCGACGAGCTCGTCCGCTACGGTCGCCTGCGGGCGCTGTTCGACCCGCTCATGGAGGCGCTGCCCAACGTCGGGGTGCTCCTGCTGCTGCTCGTGGGGACGGCACGGATCGCGTCGGGAAACCTGTCCGAGGGCGATCTCGTGCAGTTCGCCTACCTGTTCACCCTGCTCGCCTTCCCCATCCGGGCGATCGGCTGGGTGCTGTCGGACATGCCGCGCTCCGTGGTCGGCTGGGAGCGCGTCGAGGCCGTGCTGCGCGCCCGCGACGAGCTCCGCTACGGTGACGGCAGCGGACCCCCGGGGACGGGGCCGGCGGCGGCCGACGTCGTCGAGGTCGGCTTCCGCTACGACGACTCACCGGTCCTGCACAACGTGAGCTTCCGGGCCGCGCCGGGCCGCACCATCGCGGTGGTCGGACCGACCGGCGCGGGCAAGTCCACCATCGCGTCGCTGCTCGTGCGGCTCGCCGACCCCGCCGAGGGCACCGTCCACCTTGACGAGCACGACCTGCGGGGCTTGCGCCGCGGCGTCGTGTCAGGCAGCGCCGCCATCGTGTTCCAGCACTCCTTCCTGTTCGACGACACGGTGCGCGAGAACATCGCCCTCGGGGCGGACTTCTCCGACGCCGAGGTGAGGCGGGCCTGCGCCCTGGCACAGGCGGACGGCTTCGTCGAGGCCCTGCCCGACGGGTTGAACACCGTCGTCGGCGAGCGCGGCACGTCGCTGTCGGGCGGCCAGCGCCAGCGCATCGCCCTGGCGCGGGCCCTGGTGCGGCGCCCGCGGCTGCTCATCCTCGACGACGCCTCGCGGTCTCGCGCCGACGCGGTTCGGTGCGGGCGACCGCCAGCGCCGCCAGCGCGGCGCCGACCACGGCGGGCGCCGGCGCGGTGTCGAACACGAACCCACGGGCGCGGTTGCGCAGCCACTCACACAGGTCGGCGCGCCCCGCGACATATCCCCCGACGGCGCCAAACGCCTTCGACAGCGTGCCGACCGACAGGTGCACGCGGTGCTCGCAGCCCTGCGCGGCGGCGGTGCCGCGCCCGTCGGGACCGACGACCCCGCAGCCGTGCGCGTCGTCCACCGCGACCATCGCCCCGTGGTCCGCCGCGACGTCGCACAGCCGCGCCAGGTCGGGCGCGTCGCCGTCGAGGGAGAACACGCCGTCGGTCACGACCAGGCGCCGGCGGGCTCGGCGCGCGCCGGCGAGGGCGGCGTCGAGCGCGTCGAGGTCGGCGTGGGGGTAGACGCGGACGTCGGCGCGCGACAGCCGGCACGCATCGACGATGGAGGCATGGTTCAGCGCGTCGGAGCAGACGACGTCGCCGGGCCCGACGACGGCCGCGACGGCGCCGAGGTTGGCGAGGTAGCCCGACGAGAACACGACCGCGTCGTCGGTGCACTTCCAGGCGGCGATCGCGGTCTCCAGCTCGCGGTGGAGCGCGGTGCCGCCGGTGACCAGCCGCGAGCCACCGCTGCCGGCGCCCCACACCGTCGCCGCGTCGGCGGCCGCGGCGGCGATCCGCGGGTCGCCGGCCAGGTCGAGGTAGTCGTTCGACGCGAAGCTGACCAGCCCGCCGGTGCAGCGTCCGGCGCGCTCGTCGCGGTGGCGCAGCCGCCGGCGCAGGCTGCGCGCGTCGAGGTCGGCCAGCGCCGGGGCGACCCAGCCGAGCGGGTCGTTCACCGCGGCACCGCGCGCACCCAGGTGCGGCGGTCGTCGAGGAAGCTCGCGACGGCCAGGCCGGCGTCCGCGGCGACCGCCGACAGCGCGTCGTCGTCGAGCACCCGTGACCGGAAGCGGTGCTCGCAGCGGACGCCGTCGAACTCGTAGGTCAGCCGGCCGGCGAGCACCCGGCCGTCGGCGACGACGTCGGACAGCGTGGTGCGGACGCCGTCGCGCTCGGACGTGAACGGCTGGGCCGTGGCGGCCCACACGGGGTCGAGCCGCTGGAGCAGCACGACGCCGTCGGCGGCGACGTGCCGGCCGGAGGTGCGCAGGTAGGCCGGGCCGCGGTCGTCGTTGACGAGGTTGCCGGCGAGCAGCACCGCCCCGAACCGCCGCTTCAGTGCGAGCGTCGCGATGTCGCCGCGCACTGTCTGGCAACCGCGGACGCACGCGAGCATCTCGGGAGACGCGTCGACGGCGGTGACGGCGTGGCCGCGGGCGGCCAGCGGGTGCGCGAGCCGCCCCGCGCCGCAGCCGAGGTCGAGCACCGTTGCGCCCGCCGGCACCGACCCACCGACGACCGTCCCGTCGTCGCCTGCGCGCAGCCGCCGGTACAGCGCGACGGGGCTGCCGTCCGGGGCGACGCCGTCGCCAGGCGCGTCACCGGTCACGCCCCGGTCACCTCGGTGATGGACGCGCACAGCACGTCGATCAGCAAGCGCAGGTCGTCGGGCGCCATCGCCAGCGCCGGCATGACGACGACGGTGTCACCGAGCGGCCGCAGCACCACGCCGCGGTCGCGGGCGTGGCGGCAGACCTGCGCCCCGACGCGCTGCTCGGGCGGAAACGGCGCGCGCGTCGCGCGGTCGGCGACCAGCTCGACGCCGCACATCAGCCCGCGTCGGCGCACGTCGCCGACATGGGGCAGCGCCACCAGCCGCGCCAACTCGGCGGCGAGGACGTCGGCGAGCGCGCGGCCCCGGTCGAGCGTCGCGTCGCTGTCGAACAGGTCGAGGTTCGCCAACGCGACCGCGGCGGTCAGCGGGTTGCCCGAGTACGAGTGGCCGTGGAAGAAGGTGCGGCCCGCCTCACGGAACGCGTCGAAGATCGCGGTCGAGGTCAACGTCGCCGACATCGGCAGGTAGCCGCCGGTCAGCCCTTTGCCGACGGCCATGAGGTCGGGCGACACGCCCTCGGCCTCGCAGGCGAACATCGTGCCGGTGCGCCCGAACCCGGTCGCCACCTCGTCGGCGATCAGCAGCACGCCGTGTCGCCGCGCGATGTCGGCGACCCGCCGAAGGTGACCGTCGGGGGCGGTGATGATCCCGGCGGCGCCCTGCACCAGCGGCTCGACGACGACCGCAGCGACGCGGTCGCCATCGCGTTGCAGCACCGCGTCGAGCGTCTCGGCACAGGCGAGGTCACAGCGGTCCTCGCGCTGGCCGAGCGGGCAGCGGTAGCAGTACGGCTGCGCGAAGTGGACCGTGGGGAACAGCAGCGGCCGGTAGACGTCGGCGAAGCCGTCGATCGCTCCGACGCTGACCGACCCGACGGTGTCGCCGTGGTACGCCCCGGTCATCGACACGAACAGCGAGCGGTGTCCCTCGCCGCGCAGCAGGTGGCTGGCGTAGGCCATCTTCAGCGCGACCTCGACGGCGCTGGCGCCCGACTCCGAGAAGAACACCCGCTCCAGCCCCGGTGGGGCGAGTGCCACCAGTCGCGCGGCCAGCTCGGCCGCCGGTGGGTTCGTCAGCCCGAGAAAGGTCGTGTGGGCGACGCGGTCGAGCTGCGCGCGCACCGCGTCGTCGAGCTCGCGGCGGCGGTGTCCGTGAATGTTGACCCACAGCGAGGCGTTGCCGTCGAGGTAGCGCCGCCCGCGGTCGTCGACCAGCCAGCAGCCCTCGGCGGCGGTCACGACGAGCGGCTCGTCGTCCAGCCACGCCGCCATGTCGGTGAACGGGTGCCAGACGTGGCGGCGGTCGCGCGTGACGGTGTCGTCCTCGCGCGTGACGGTGTCGTCCACGGCGGGCAGCCTGCCACAGCGCCTCGCTACGCTTGCCCGCATGGGGCAGGCCATGCGCGTCGTCGTCGTCGGGGGCGGGCCCGGCGGGTACGAGGCCGCGCTGGTCGCCGCCGAGCACGGCGCCGACGTGACGGTCGTCTGCAACGAGGGCCTCGGCGGCAACAGCGTCCTGTGGGACTGCGTGCCCTCGAAGGCGATGATCGTCTCCGCCGAGGCGATGGGCTGGATGCAGTCGGCGCACCGACTCGGCGTGCGCGACGCGCGCAACCGCGACGTCAGCGAGAAGGCCAGCGTCGACATGGCGGCGGTCATGGACCGCGTCCAGCGGCTGGCGCACGACCAGTCCGCCGACATCACGAAGAAAGTCGAGGCGAGCGGCGTCCGCTTCGTCGAGGGGGTCGGCCGCCTCGCCGGTCGCGACGCCGTCGAGGTCGACACCGCCGGCGGCGCGACGACGGCGCTGCCCGCCGACGTCGTGCTCGTCGCGACCGGCAGCCGGCCTCGGACGCTGCCGTTCTCCGTGCCCGACGGCGAGCGGGTGTTCACCTCGCGCGAGCTGTTCGACCTGCGCACCCTGCCCGAGCGCCTCGTCGTTGTCGGCTCGGGCGCGACGGGGGCCGAGTACGCGCACGCGTTCGCGCGGTTCGGCTCGGAGGTCCACCTCATCTCCAGCCGCGACCAGGTGTTGCCGGGTGAGGACCCCGACGCCGCCGCGGTGATCGAGGACAGCTTCGAGCGCTGGGGCGCCGTCATCCACCGCCAGCGCCGGGCCGTCGACCTGGAGCGGTCGGCCGACGGCGTGCGGGTGCGCATCGGCGACGACGAGTGGGTCGAGGGCTCCCACGCGCTGTTCTGCATCGGGCAGGTCCCGTCCTCGCAGCGGCTGGGGCTGGAGGCCGCCGGCGTGGTGCTGCGCGACGACGGCGCGATTCCCGTCGACGGCGTCAGCCGGACCAACGTCCGCACGATCTACGCGGCAGGTGACGTCACCGGGCGGATGATGCTCGCCAGCGTCGCGGCGATGCAGGGGCGCAACGCGATGTGGCACGCGCTGGGCACCGCCGTGTCGCCGATCCGCTGGGACGCGGTGGCGGCGTGCATCTTCACCGACCCGGAGGTGGCGAGCGTCGGCGTCGGGCCCGGCGGCGAGCCGGGGGAGCGGATGCCGGTGCGCAGCGTCTGCCTGCCGTTCAGCGGCAACCCGCGCGCGAAGATGGCCGAGAGCACCGACGGGTTCGTCAAGCTCCACGCGCTCGCCGGCTCCGGCACCGTCGTCGGCGGCACGATCGTCGCCGAGGGGGCCAGCGACCTCATCACCGCGGTCAGCGTGGCGGTGCTCAATCGGCTGACCGTGTCGCAGGTCGCCCAGGCGTTCAGCATCTACCCGTCGATGTCGGGCAGCGTGATGGAGACGGCGCGGCTGCTCATGGGACCCCAGTCGCAGTGACGACCGTCGCCCCGGTGGTGTCGCGCTACCGGTTGGGGCTCGGCGAGGTCAGCGGCGCGGTCGCCGACCTGGGCATCTTCGTCCCCCTGGCCGCCGCGCTCGTGCTCGTCAACGGGCTCGACGCCGGCACGCTGCTGATCTCGGCCGGCTTGCTCGTCGTCGCGTCGGGCGTCGCGTTCGGGCTGCCGTTCCCCGTCCAGCCGCTCAAGGCGTTGACGGCGGTCGCGGTGGCGCAGCGCCTCGGACCGGAGGTGATCCACGCGGCTGGGCTGCTCATCGGCGTCGTCTTGCTGGTGCTGTCGGTCCGCCGCGTCGCCGACGTCGTCGCGCGGGTGTTCACCCGCACCGTCGTGCGCGCGCTGCAGGTCGGCGGCGGCGTGCTGCGCCTCGTGACGTCCGCGCGGCTGGTCCTCGACCCGCCGGCCGTGTTCGCCGCGACCCCGCCGACGCCGTGGCCGCTGCTGGTCGCGCTGCTGTCACGCGCGGGCGTCGCGTGGGCAGCGCGCAGCGGGCGCCACGGGGTCGCCTTGGCCGTGCTCGTCGGCGGCGTCGGGGCGGCGCTGCTGGTGGCGCCGCCCGCGGTCGGTGGGCCCGCGTTCGCGCTGCACTGGGCCGGTGTGCCGCCGGCCAGGGCGTTCGCGACGGCGTTCGTGCTGCTCGTCGTGCCGCAGATCCCGCTGACGTTCGGCAACGCGGTCGTCGCCGTCACCGACGTCGCGCACGGCTACTTCGGCCCCCGCGCGGCGCGCGTCACCCCCGCGGCGGTGTGCCGCTCCGCCGGCGTCGGCAACGTCGCGGCGGCGCTGCTCGGCGGCATGCCGATGTGCCACGGCTCGTCGGGTCTGACCGCGCACTACCGGCTCGGGGCGCGCACCGCCGGCATGAACCTGCTGCTCGGCGGGGGATTCGTTCTTCTCGGCCTGCTGTTCGGCGCGCAGGTGCCGGCGCTGTTCGGGCTGCTACCGGTGTGGGCGCTCGCGGCGTTCCTCGCCTACGCCGGCGTGCGCCACGCCCTGCTCGTCGCCGACCTCCGCGGCTGGCGCCTGGCCGTCGCGGTCGCCGCCGGCGTGCTCGGGGCGGCGCTCGGCAACCTCGCCGTCACCACCGCCCTCACCCTGCTCGTCGAGGGCGCCGTCCGCGCCCGCCGCCACACCCGGCCCTTGTCACCGACGGCACCGAAAGCGCAACGTCGCTGACAAGGCCCGGGGTGGGGGGTGGGTCAGGTGTCGTCGGCGCCGGGTTCGCGGGGGTCGGTGTGCTCGCCGCCCCGGTCTTCGATGGTGGCCAGGGCGTCGCCCGAGTTCACGACCTGCCCCGCCTCGACGCACAGGTCGGTGACGACACCGTCGCGGTGGGCGGAGATGTGGTTCTCCATCTTCATCGCCTCGAGCACCAGCACGAGGTCACCCGCCGCGACGGGCTGCCCGACCGTGACGGCGGTTTTGACGATCGTGCCCTGCATCGGGGCGACGAGGACCTCGGTCGCGGGCCCAGCGCCTTTGCCGGCGCCGCCGGCGCGGCGCGCGCGCCGCTCTCGACGGGGTCCCACCGACGGGCCGCCCGCGCCGGCAGCGCCGTCCGGCTCGAACAGCGCGACCTCCAGCCGCTTGCCGCCCACCTCGACGGTCAGCGTGCGCGTCGGCGTCTTGTCGCCATCGCCCTCCGTCGCCGCGGCGGCGGGGGGGATCGCGGACAGGTCCCACTCGCGCTCGACGCTCACCGTCGACACGCGCCCGGCGACAAAGTCGGGGTGGACGAACGCGAAACGGTGGAAGTCCAGCGTGGTGGGGACCCCCTCGACGACGAACTCGTCGAGGGCGCGGACCATCGCCCGGCGTGCCGACTCGCGGTCGGCGCCGTAGGCGATGAGCTTGGCGAGCAGCGAGTCGTAGGCGCGCGGCACCTGCCAGCCGGCCTCCACGCCGTCGTCGACGCGCACGCCCGGCCCGGCCGGAGGGCGCCATGCGGTGATGAGCCCGGGCGAGGGGACGAAGCCGAGGGCGACGTGCTCGGCGTTGATGCGCGCCTCGATCGCGTGGCCGCGCAGGGTCACGTCGTCCTGGGCGAACGGCAGCGCCTCGCCGGCGGCGATGCGCAGCTGCCAGTGCACGAGGTCGAGCCCGGTGACCAGCTCGGTGACGGGGTGCTCGACCTGCAGGCGGGTGTTCATCTCCAGGAAGAAGAAGTCGCCGTCCTCGTAGAGGAACTCGCAGGTGCCGGCGCCGGTGTAGCCGACCTCCCGCGACACCCGCACGGCGGCGTCGCCCATCGCGCCGCGCACCTCGGCGGGCAGGCCGGGCGCGGGCGCCTCCTCGATGAGCTTCTGGTGGCGGCGCTGCGCGGAGCAGTCGCGCTCGCCAAGCGACAGGATCGTGCCGGCGGTGTCGGCGAGCACCTGGATCTCGATGTGGCGCGGGCGGGTGAGGTAGCGCTCGACGTAGACCTCGCCGCGCCCGAACGCCGCGACCGCCTCGCGCTGCGCGCCCTCGAGCGCGTCGCGGAGCTCGTTGTCGGCGCGCACGACCTTCAGCCCACGACCGCCGCCGCCGTACGCCGCCTTGATCGCGACCGGGTAGCCGTGCTCGGCGGCGAACGCCGCGACGACGTCGGGGTCGTCGGTCGGCTCGCGCGTGCCCGGCACCACGGGGCAGCCGGCCGCCTCGGCCGCCCTGCGGGCCGACAGCTTGTCGCCCATCGCCACGATCGCGTCGGGTGGCGGCCCGATCCACGTCAGCCCGGCGTCGCCGACCGCGCGCGCAAAGTCGGCGTTCTCGGACAAGAACCCGTAGCCGGGATGGACGGCGTCGGCGCCGGCGCGGGTGGCCACGTCGAGGACCCGCTCGACGTTGAGGTAGCTGTCGGCGGGGGAGGCGCCGCCGAGCAGGTGCGCCTCGTCGGCGGCGCGCAGCCACGGCGCGTCACGGTCGGCCTCGGAGAACACGGCGACGGTGCGCACGCCGAGGTCGCGGCAGCCGCGCAGCACCCGCAGCGCGATCTCGCCGCGGTTGGCGACCAGCACGGCGTCGAACATCGCCTCGTCCTGTCGTCGGCTGCCCGGGGCGGCCGGCGCATGCTAGCCGTTGCGACGCTACGGGCCGTCCGCGACAATGGCTTGTGACGCCGTTCACAAGAGCGTCGCGGTGCGTCGTCGACCCAGCGAGGAGATTTCATGTCCCGGTTCCGCCACGTCGCGTCGGCGCTCGCGGCGGCCCTCGTGCTCGCGGCGTGCTCGCCGCAGCCGCCCGAGGTCGACCCGATCGCGCAGATCCCGGCGGCCCAGCGCACCGAGGCCACCGCGTCCGAAGGTGTCGGCGGCAGTGAGAGCGAGAGCGCCGGCGCGGCGACCTTCGTTGCCGTCGACATCGCGTGGGAGGCCGCGCCCGAGAAGCTGCCTGCGGGTGCGGCGGAGATCGAGATCGTCAACGACGGCTCGACGGTCCACAACGTCGCGTTCAAGGAGCTCAACGACGGCGAGGTCGTCGTCGAGGCGCCCGGCGGCGAGACCGACACCGGCGCGGTGGAGCTGGAACCCGGGACCTACACCTACTTCTGCGCGGTCCCAGGCCACGAGCAGGCCGGCATGATCGGCGAGCTCACCGTCGAGTGACGGCGCCCCGTCACAGCGGCCAGGTCTCGCGGCGCCAGGCGGCGTCCCAGAACATCCACTCGTAGCGGCTCGACGTGCGGTAGTGCACCGCCATCGCGGCGCGCTGCACGTCCGAGACGGTGTCGCCGAGGCGGTCGGTGACGTCGAGCACCGCCGCGACGATCGCCGCGAACTCCTCGCCGCCGTAGGTGTCCACCCAGCGCTGGTAGAGCGGATCGGCGGACCCCCTGGCGACCAGCTCGCGCCCCACCTCCGCGTAGATCCAGTAGCACGGCAGCACCGCCGCGAGCGCGTCGGCGAACGAGCCGACCGCGCACACCGCGAGCAGGTGGTTGACGTACGCCGTCGTGGTCGGCGACAGCGGCGTCGCGGCGACCTGTGCCGGCGTCAGGCCGACGTCGGCGAAGAAGCTGTCGTGCAGCGACCGCTCGACCGCCAAGGCGCCGGCCGCGTGCAGCGCGAACATCTCGATCGCGGGTTCGTCGGGCGCCTTCGCCGCGCACAGGCTCAACGCGCGCGCGTAGCC
>JAUJMS010000014.1:45785-49346 GCA_030446745.1 Egibacteraceae bacterium
CGCGGCGACCTCCTCGGCGCTCGCGGCACCGCTCAGCCGCACGAGCGTGCCGTCGGCAAGGCCGGCGGACGTCACAGCGGGATGTTGCCGTGCTTGCGCGCGGGGCGGGACTCGCGCTTGGTGAGGGTGAACCGCAGGGAACTGATGAGCGCGGGGCGGGTCTGCGACGGCTCGATGACGCCGTCGAGGTAGCCGCGCTCGGCGGCCTTCCAGGGGTTGGCGAGCGCGTCGTTGTAGTGCTCGATCAGCTCCGCCCGGCGGGCTTCGGGGTCGGCGGCCTCCTCGAGCTCCTTGCGGTAGAGGATGTTCACGGCCCCCTGTGCGCCCATCACCGCGATCTCGGCGGTCGGCCATGCCAAGTTCACGTCGGCGCCGACGTGCTTGGAGCCCATGACGTCGTACGCGCCGCCGTAGGCCTTGCGGGTGATGACCGTCAGCTTGGGCACCGACGCCTCGCAGTAGGCGTAGAGCAGCTTCGCCCCGTGGCGGATGATCCCGCCCCACTCCTGCGACGTTCCGGGCATGAACCCGGGCACGTCGACGAAGGTGACGATCGGCAGGTTGAACGCGTCGCAGGTGCGGACGAACCGGCCGGCCTTCTGCGAGGAGGCGAGGTCGAGCACGCCCGCGAGGTGGATCGGCTGGTTCGCGACGACGCCGACCGCGTAGCCGTCCAGGCGGGCGAAGCCGATGACGATGTTCTCCGCCCAGTGCGGCTGCACCTCGAGGAACTCGCCGTCGTCCACGACGCGGGTGATGATTTCGCGCATGTCGTAAGGCACGTTCGGCGAGTCCGGCATGAACGTGTCGAGGTCGCCGTCGGCGCGGTCGGCGGTGTCGAGCGGCTCGACGCGCGGCGGCTGCTCGAGGTTGTTGCTCGGCAGGAACGACAGCAAGTGCTTGATGTCGTCGATGCAGGTCGGCTCGTCGTCGGTCGCGAAGTGCGCGACGCCCGACTTGGCGTTGTGGCTCATGGCCCCGCCGAGCTCCTCGAACGACACGTCCTCCCCGGTGACGGTCTTGATGACCTCGGGACCGGTGATGAACATGTGCGACGTCTCTTTCACCATGAAGATGAAGTCGGTCATCGCGGGCGAGTACACCGCCCCGCCGGCGCACGGACCCATGACCGCCGAGATCTGCGGGATGACCCCCGACGCCTGGACGTTGCGGTAGAAGATGTCGCCGTAGCCGCCGAGGCTGACGACACCCTCCTGGATGCGCGCCCCGCCGGAGTCATTGATGCCGATCAGCGGCACGCCCATCTTCAGCGCGAGATCCATCAGCTTGACGATCTTCTCGGCGAAGACCTCGCCGAGCGACCCGCCGAAGACGGTGAAGTCCTGGCTGAACACGCACACCCGCCGCCCGTCGACGGTGCCCCAGCCGGTCACGACGCCGTCGCCGGGGATCCGCTTGGCCTCGAGCCCGAAGCCGCTCGCGCGGTGCACCGCGAGCTTGTCGGTCTCCTCGAACGAGCCGGGGTCGAGCAGCAGGTCGATCCGCTCGCGCGCGGTCAGCTTGCCCTTGGCGTGCTGCTTCTCGACGGCCCGCTGCGGCCCGGCGTGCTGCGCCTCGTCGACCCGGCGGCGCAGCTCCTCGAGCTTCTCCTTGGTGGTGTTCGCCACGGCGTCGGCTCCGAGCGTCGGAAGACACGGAAGGCGCGATTGTAGGAGCAGGGGGAACTACGGCTTCGCGCCGAGCAGGGGCGTGACGGGGGCCGCGACGTGCCCGTGACCGGGCCGCCGCCCGCCGCACTGGTCCGCGGGCTGCTCGCCGGGCCGGACGGGATCGCCGCCGTCGAGTGGCATCCGGTGGTCGACTCTACGAACGCCGTCGCCGCTGCGGCGGCCGCGCGGGGCGCGCCCGAGATCGGCGTCGTGGTCGCCGACGCCCAGACCGCGGGACGCGGGCGCCACGGGCGGCGCTGGCAGTCCCCTCCCGGCGCGTCGCTGTTGCTGTCGTTGCTCGTCCGGCCGGTCGTGCCGCCCGCCGCCGTCTCGCTGCTGCCGCTGCTGACCGGGCTCGCGCTCGCCGAGACCGTCGACCGTTGCGGCCCGGCGCTGCCGGTCGCGCTGAAGTGGCCCAACGACCTGCTGCTCGGCAGCCGCAAGGCGGCGGGGATTCTCGTCGAGGGGCTGCCCGGCGGGGCGGCGGTCGTGGGCATCGGCGTCAACGTCGACTGGCGCGGCGTCGAGCGCGGCGCCGAACTGGCGGGCGCGACGTCGCTCGCGGAGGCCGGCGCCGCGGTGGACCGCTGGGCGCTGCTCGCCGACCTCGTCAGCGGGTTCGCTCGCCGGTACCGGGCGTGGCAGGCGTTGCCGGCGGCGTTTCTCGACGGCTACCGCGCGCGCTGCACCACCCTCGGCCGCCCGGTGATGGTGACCCGGCGCGCCGGCGACACCGTGACCGGCGTCGCGACGGCGGTGCGGGTGGACGGCGCGCTGATCGTGCGTGTCGACGACGGCGGGACCGTCGCGGTGACCGCCGGCGACGTCGAGCACCTCCGCCCGGCGTAACGCGCGCCGCCGCGGCGCGGGCCGCGCGCGTCAGCGCAGCGCGCGGGGGAGTTCAGTGCGTGGTCGACGGCCGCGGCGGCGCCGCCGCGCCACGGCTCGCCATGACCGGGCAAGACGGTGTCGACACCGGTCTCGGCGAGACGGGACAGGGATCGCCGCGCCTCCTCGGTGTCCTCGTTGACCCCCGACAACATCAGCCGCGGTCCCGTGGCGGCGGTGAACGGGTCCAAGGTCACCAGCGAGTCCCCGGTGAACGCGACGCCGCGGTCGTCCAGCACCAGGGCGCAGCTGCCGGCGGTGTGGCCGGGAAGGTGAACCACCCGCGGGCGACCGGGGACGTTGAGCACGTCACCGTCGCCGAAGCGCACCATCGACTCGACCTTCGGCGTGGCAAGCAGCCCGCTGCGCAGGCTCTCCGCGAGCAGCGGCCAGCTCGTGGGGCGCCAGAACAGGTGCAACGGGGGGATCTTGCGCGACGCGCTGCCGGAGTCGGCCTCGTGGATGCGAACCGTGGCCGGTGTCTGCGTGCGCGCCCGTTCGGCGAAGCCCACGTGGTCGGCGTGGCTGTGGGTCAACACGATCGCGTCGACGGCGTCCAGCCGCGCGCCCAGCCGCCGCAGCGCGACGAGCAGCTGCGGCCAGTGGCCGGGCATGCCGGCGTCGATGAGGGTGAGCCGGCCGGCGTCCTCGATGACGAACCAGTTCACCAGCCGGCTGCCGAAGCGGTACACCCGATCGGCGACTTCCATGGCACCTCCTTGTCGAGACGGCCGGGTACCCCGCCACGCGCGCGGCCAATCCCGCTGCCTTACGGGCCGATGCGGCCGCGGCGGATGCGCGCGAAGGCGTCGCCGGGTTCCAGCCGCACGACCGACGCCCCGCCGACCGTGCCGAAGCTGCCCGCCAGCGCGTCCTGGCGCACGTCGCCTGGGCGGATCGACCGCGCGAGGACCGCCAGGCGCAGCAGGTCGCGCGGCGGGATGTCGGTCTCGGTGTTGCGCGCGAAGGCCGCGGCGAGGCGCGTCAGCGCCGGCAGGTCGCG